>CAWEJF010000010.1:0-17403 GCA_963809345.1 Candidatus Aminicenantota bacterium
CCCGGCGTCCAGGGGGCGCCGGCGGCCTCGAGGTCCGACTGGAGCTTCCTGAGGTCGACATCGATCGTCTGACGCATCTCCACAAGTAGCTTCTCGAATCCGTCGGCCGCGATCTCGTAGCCCCGCCGCGTGGTCGCCGTGATCGGGCCGGTGGCGTCGAGCTGGGCCGAAACCCGCTCCATGAGCGACGGCTCCGTCGGCTCGGAGCGCATGCCTTTTGTCCGGTCGCCGAAAAGGACCGTGAGCTCGTCCTGGATGCGCTTTTCGACGGCCCGGGCCGCCTCCGCCAGCTTCGGATCGGCCGCAGGGGTATCGAGGACGGCCTTCTTGATGTAGGTCAGGTTCTTCAAGGCATCCTCGGCCGCCGCGCCCGCGCCCATCATCGCCCGCTGCAGCTCCCCCGCCGTCTTCTGGAACTCCAGGAGGGCGGCCTTGTCCTTCTCCGGCAGGCTGGCCAGGTTGAGCGATTCGACGACGAAGGCCTGAGGCCCGGCGATCGTCGTCGTGACGCCGTCCGCGACTTTGGCCAGGGTGACGGCGAAACGGCCTGGAACGACCATCGGGCCGACCGGGTCCCGCTCCCAAGCTTCGCGCCGGGCGGATTCAAGCTGCGTCGGTTCGACGCCCGGGTAGCGGAGGTTCCAGGCGACGCGATGGAGGCCTTTCGCCGGCGGCGCCGTGATCCGGCGCACGACCTGGCCCGCCTCGTCCGTGACGATCAGGACGAGCGCCGGCTTCTCCTCGTTCTCCTCCTTGCGCAGCTTGTCCCAGCCGGGGAAGGGGACGGGCTGGCCGGCCTTGACGAGCTTGGCCTCTTCTTCGCGACGCGCCGCCGCGGCCGTCTTGATCCCGTCCTTCAGGTAATAGGTGAAGACGGCGCCGAAGGGTGGATTGGGCGCGAGATAGAACGTCTCGCCGAGGCAGCCCTTGCCGTCCGAGTCGATCGGCCGCAGCGGCACGTACTGAAGGGCCTTCTTGACCGGGAAGAGCGCGGCCTCCTTGGCCAGACCCTCCTCGCTCATTTCCCGGAGAGGCGAGTAATCGTCGAGGACGAAGAAGCTCCTTCCGAAGGACGCGCCGACGAGGTCGCTCTCCCGTTCCTGCACTTCGATGTCGCGGAACGGGATGGTCGGGACGCCGCCGCCGAGCTTCAGCCAGCCCTTGCCGCCATCGAGCGTCGCGTAGATGCCGAACTCCGTGGCGGCGAAGAGCAGGTCCTTCTTGACGTGGTCCTGGGCGACCGCCCAGACGATCGTCCGCTGGGGGAGCCCGCCGGCGATATTGGCCCAGGTCCGGCCGCGGTCGGCGCTCATCAGAAGATAGGGCTTGTAGTCGCCCGTCTTATGGCTATCGACGGCCGCATAGACCGTGTCTTTGTCGTGCTTGGAGGCCAAGATCTTGTTGACGAAGAAATAATCGGGGACACCGGCTATCTTGTCGACCTTCCGCCAGGTCTTGCCGCCGTCTTCCGTCACCTGGATGAGACCGTCGTCCGTGCCGGCGTAGATGAGCCCTTCCTGGAGCCGCGATTCGCTGAGCGATGTGATCGTCCCGAAGAACGACATGGCCCCGTGGTCCCAGAGCCCGTCGACGCTCCACTGCCGCCCCATGATCTTCTGCTCGAGCCGGAAGAGGCCGCGCGTGAGGTCGGGGCTGATCCGCGTCCACGAGTCTCCCCGGTCGTCGCTGCGCCAGACGAACTGGCCGGCGTAGTAGATGCGCATGTGCGAGAACGGGCTGATGAGGATCGGCGAGTCCCAGTTGAACCGCAGCGGCGGATCGCCCGGCTCCGCCCGCGGGCTGATATAGACGGTCTCGTGGCTCTTCTTGTCGTAGCGCACCATGTTGCCCATCTGCCACTCGACGTAGACCGTGTTCGGGTCGGTCGGATCGATGGCGCAGGCATAGCCGTCCGCGCCGTAGGTGATCGTCCAATCGAAGTTGGAGATGCCGTTCGCGTTGAGGGTCCGCGACGGGCCCATCTGGCTGCCGTTGTCCTGGGCGCCGCCGTGGACGTTGTAGAAGGGCAGGGCGTTGTCGATCGCGAGCTTGTAGAATTGGGTCACGGGCAGATTCTCGAAGAAGCGCCAGGTCTTGGCCGCGTCGTACGTCACGTAGAGACCGCCGTCGCTGCCGTTGAGGATGAAACCCGGATCGCCCTTGACGAACCCCATGGCGTGGTTATCGCCGTGCTTGTTCGCCTCGTCGACGCGGCGCCAGGTCTTGCCGCCGTCGTCCGTGGCCATGAGGCCCGGGTCCATCTGGTAGACGCGGTCGAAGACGTTGGGGTCGGCGAAGATCTCCTGGTAGTAGTGAGGCCCGGTGCCGCCGCTGATGTACGAATTCCGTTTCTCCCAGCTCTCGCCGCGGTCGGTGGACCGGTAGAAGCCCTTTTCCTCCGGTCCCGCCTCGACCGTGGCGTAGACGACGCTCGGATCCTGGGGCGATACGGCCAGGCCGATCTTGCCGATGTCGCCCGCGGGCAGGCCGACCGTGAGCTTGCGCCAGGTCTTGCCGGCGTCGACGCTCTTGTGGATGCCGGACTCGGGGCCGCCGCCCATGAACGCGGCGACGCTGCGGCGGCGCTGGTAGGCCGCGGCGTAAACGGTATCGGGGTTGGCCGGGTCGAGCTCGGTCGAGGTGACGCCCGTATCCTTGGAGATCCCGAGGGCGAGCGTCCAGGTCTTGCCGCCGTCGGATGATTTGTAGAGGCCGCGCTCCCCGCCCTCGGACCAAAGCGGTCCCTCGGCGGCGGCATAAACGACGTCGGAGTTGCGCGGGTCGACGAGGATCCGGCCGATGTGCTCGGACTTCGGGAGCCCCATGTTCGTCCAGGTCTTGCCGCCGTTGAGGCTCTTATAGATGCCGTCGCCGAAGCCGACGTGACGGCCGCTGACGTTCTCGCCCGTCCCGACCCAGACCGTTTCCGGATTGGACGGATCGATGGTGACGCAGCCGATGGAATACGACCCTTGGCCATCGAAGATCGGCGTCCAGGTCGTGCCGGCGTTCTCGGTCTTCCATACGCCGCCCGAGCCGACGGCGACGTACCAGGTGTGCCGCCTCAGGGGATGGATGGCGATGTCGCTGATGCGGCCGGACATGATGGCCGGTCCGATGCTGCGGAAGGCGAGCCCCGCGAGGAGCTCCGTCGTGAGCCGAGGCGCGGGCGCCGCTTTGGCCGCGGGCTTAGCTTCCGGCTTCGGGCTCGTTGGGGCTTGGGCGGAAGCGGCCAGGACGGCTGGCAGTACGACACAAAATACGACGGCGGCGACGGTTGCTTTCTTCATGGAGGCCTCCTTGGTCCGGCTTGGAGAGAGCCGGCTCGTGACGGCTTGCGATTGCGGTCATGTGCGGTTAGCGATTATAGAAAATTCGGGGACACAATACCAATTTCCGAATTAACAAATCGGAAAATGGTATTGAGTCCCCGATTTGATGCCGGAAACCATTGCGGCGGGGCTGCGTATTTCCCCTTATCGACATCCGCCCGCTCGCGCCGGGCGCCGGGCCTTGATTTTTCGGTCCCGGCCCCGTATTGTTAGGAACGGACCCCGGGTCCGAAGGAGGAAAGAATGGGTGCTCTGATTCTCTTGCTCGTCATCATCGGGGCCGTCGCGCTGATCGCGATCGGCATGTACAACAGCCTGATCACGCTTCGCAACCGCTGCGACAACGGCTGGTCCCAGATCGACGTCCAGCTCCGCCGCCGCTACGACCTCATCCCGAACCTGGTGGAGACCGTCAAGGGCTACGCTAAGCACGAGAGCGGCGTTTTCGAGAGGGTGACCCAGGCCCGGGCCGCCGCCGTGGGCGCCCAGACCGTCAAGGAGCAGGGCCAGGCCGACAACGTCCTGACCGGCGCCCTGAAATCCCTGTTCGCCGTCGCCGAGAACTACCCCGAGCTCAAGGCCAACCAGAACTTTCTCATGCTCCAGGAGGAGCTAGCCGGCACCGAGAGCAAGGTCGCGTATGCCCGGCAGTTCTACAACGACACGGTCATGAAGTACAACATGCGCCAGCAGGTCTTCCCCTCGAGCATCATCGCCAACATGTTCGGCTTCAAGCCGCGGGAATACTTCCAGATCGAGGAAGAGGTCGCCAAGGGCCCGGTCAAAGTCCAGTTCTAAATCGGGGACACAATACCATTTCCCCAATTTCGCGGCCCGCGGCTCTGGCGCTGACCGGGAACGGCCGATCCTAAGATGTACGAACAGATCTCGCGCAACAAGTGGAAATCCGTAGCCCTCATCGTCTTCTTCATGGCCTTCATCTTCGTCCTGACCTGGTTCTTCGAGTATGTGACGGGCTGGGGCAAGGGCGGCCTCGTCCTGGCCGTCATCGTGGCCATGGGCATGGCCGCGGCCGGCTACTATGCGAGCGACAAGATCGTCCTGACCATCAGCCGGGCCCGGCCGGCGACCAAAGACGAATTCCCCTACCTCTATAACGTCGTCGAAGGCCTGGCCATCGCCGCCGGCATCCCGACGCCCAAGTGCTACGTCATCGACGACACCGCCCCGAACGCCTTCGCCGCGGGCCGCAAGCCCGAGACGGCCGTGATCTGCGTCACGACCGGCATCCTGGAGAAGCTCAACCGCGTTGAGCTCGAGGGCGTCATCGCCCACGAGATGTCCCACATCAAGAACTATGACGTCCGCCTCCAGACGCTCGTCGTCGTCATGGCCGGCATCGTGGCCCTGCTCAGCGACTGGATGCTGAGGTCCTTCCTGTGGGGCGGGGGCCGGCGCCGCGGCCGCGGCCGGAGCGGCGAAGGCGCCGCCGGCGGCGTCCTCGTCCTTGTCGGCCTCGCCCTGGCCGTCCTCTCGCCGCTCATCGCCACGATCATCCAGCTGGCCGTCTCGCGCAAGCGCGAGTTCCTGGCCGACGCGAACGGAGCCATGCTGACACGATACCCAGCCGGCCTGGCCTCGGCCCTGCGCAAGATCTCGGCCGACACTGAGCCCCTCGAGGCGGCCAACAAGGCCACGGCCCACCTGTACATCGTCAATCCCCTCAAGAACATCAAGGGCGGCGCCGGCGTCAACCGGCTCTTCAGCACCCACCCGCCCATCGAGGAGCGCATCGCCGCCCTCGAGAAGATGTGACCCCGCTAAAGCTTCTTTAAAATAATACTTGTATATCCTATGTAAATGTTTATAATTACCTAGGATATGCAAACATGAGGAAGGATTCCATTCCAGGGGAGACAACGAAGAAGGTTCTGGGCCTTCTAAGAAGCCGGGGAGGCCTGCGCCCTCGAGATCTTGCCGAAATGGGAATTTCTCGGGAGATGCTGCGTTATCTTCATAAGAGGCAGCTTGTCGAACGGGCAGGCCGGGGTCTCTATCGGCTGGCAGGCCAGATGGAGGAGCATCGCTCGCTCATCGAGGCGTCGAAGCTTGTGCCGAAGGGGGTCGTATGTCTGCTTTCGGCTCTTCGTTTTCACGAAATCGGCACGCAGGAACCATATGATGTCTGGATGGCCCTCCCCAATAGCGCCTGGCGGCCGAGGATAAGGACCCTGCGCATGCGTTTCGTTTATCCATCGGGTAAAGCGTTTACAGAGGGGATTGAAATCCTTGCGTTCCCGGGAGGGAAGATCAGAATCTATAATCCGGCCAAGACCGTTGTCGATACGTTCAAATTCCGTAACAAAGTCGGCCTCGATGTGGCTATCGAAGCGCTCAGGGATTGTCTTCGTTCGCGTAAGGCGACCCGCGATGAGCTATGGCGCTATGCCGGGATTTGTCGAGTCCAAAAGGTCATGAAGCCTTATATGGAAGCCCTGTCATGACGAAGGATCCCGTAACGAATCTCCCGGCCTCCATCCACCAACGGTTGCTCGACCTTGATCCGAAGAGAATTTATGATTTTACCCCAGTCCTAAGAAGGTATGCATTCGAACGTTGGCTCTATCGGTTGGGGAAATCCGAATATGCCGAACAATTTGTCGTCAAAGGCGCCATGCTGTTCGTGCTATGGACTGGCGATGTGTCCCGCAAGACCATGGACCTTGATCTTTGGGGAGCCGGCGACCTGACGGAGGCCGAGCTCCGCGAAGCATTCTCGATGGTCGGTCGGACGAATGTGGAGCCCGACGGCCTGACTTTCATTATGGACGGTATGGTCGTCGAGCCGATCCGCGACGAGGCGGAATTCCACGGGCTTCGTGCCAAGTTCTCGGCCCGATTGGGAAATATTCGAATTCCCATGCAAGTTGATATTGGGATCGGTGACAAGATATGGCCGGAGCCGGAATACATCCTTTATCCCACGCTCCTGGATATGCAGGCGCCCCATGTCCAAGCTTGCCGCAAGGAAACGACCATAGCAGAAAAATCTGCCGCCATGCTCGAACTCGGAATCACGAACAGCCGGATGAAAGACTTTTATGATATCGCCGTCCTCGGGGACCTTTTTTCCTTCAGAGGCCCGGAACTTCAAAAAGCCATCCAGACCACGCTTGCGGGGAAAGCGTTGGGATCCCTCACGGAGCACCCCGTCGCATTTACAGATGAATTCGCGAATGACCGGGACAAGAATATCCAATGGGCGGCATTCCTGCACAGGATTGGAAAAAGTCCTCAAGGTATGCCGCTTACGCAAGCTGTGGAGAAGATCAGGACGTTCCTCCAGCCAGTGCTCGCAAGCCTGAAAGAGCAAAAGGAATTCGACGCATTTTGGCCGGCTGGCGGGCCATGGCGGCCCCGGGAGAAAGAGCATGATGGTTGAAGTCGCCGAACGATCCTTCAAGGGAAGGTCGATGAACCAGGCCGGGCGGAATCACGACACTCATCAGCATCAACGGCCGCTGAAGATCGCCCTTGTCATCACCGCGGCCGTGCTCGTCGTCGAGGTTATCGGGGGCTTTCTCAGCCGCAGCCTGGCGCTCCTGGCCGACGCGGGCCACATGCTGACCGACGTCGCGGCGCTCGGCCTCGGCCTCTTCGCCTTCTGGCTGTCCGCGCGTCCCGCGTCGTCCGGGCGCACCTTCGGCTGGCGGCGCTTCGAGATCTTCGCCGCCTTTCTGAACGGGGTCGCGCTCTGGATCATCGCCGCCGTGATCGGCTATGAAGCCTTCCTGAGGCTCCAGTCGCCCCGGCCGGTCAAGGGCGGCCTGATGCTCGCCGTCGCGGTCTTCGGGCTGGCCGCCAATATCGTCGCCGGGGCCGTCCTCTATCGGAGCCGCGAGCGCAACCTCAACATCCGCGGGGCCTTCCTCCATGTCGCGGCCGACGCGATCGGGAGCGTCGGCGTCCTCGTCGCGGCCCTGCTCATCGCCACGACCGGCTCCTTCATCTGGGACCCCATCGTCAGCGCCGCGGTCTGCCTGCTCATCCTCTGGAGCTCGGCCCGGCTCATCCGCGATTCCTTCCGCATCTTCATGGAAGGAGCGCCCTCCCATCTCGATACCGGCGCCGTCCGCGCGACCCTGGCCGGGCTCAACGGTGTCGCCGACGTCCATGACCTCCACGTCTGGACCATCACCTCGGATTTCGTTTCGCTGAGCGCCCACCTGAAGGTGCGGGCCGGGGTGGAGACGGAAGACGTGCTGCGGCGGGCCCACGAGGCCATTTCCTCGCGCTTCAACGTCCTCCATTCGACCTTCCAGATCGAGACCGAGGAGGGCAGGACATGCGCCACCGGCTCGTGCGACCCCGAGCCGCCTAAGTCCTCTTGAGGAGCTTGCGCAGCTCGGCCAGGCTCCGCGTGTTGATGACATCGGCCGGCTCGAGCCAGCCACGCCGCGCCTGACCGATCCCGAACCTCATCAGGGCCAGGTCGTCCAGGCTGTGGGCGTCGGTCGAAATGGCGATCTTCAGACCCATCTCTTTGGCCATCTGGCAATGGACGTCGTCGAGGTCGAGGCGGTCCGGATGGCCGTTGAGCTCGAAGTAGCAGCCGCGCTCGACGGCCGCCTTCATGACTTTCTCGAGGTCGATCTCGTAGGCCTGACGCTCGTTGATGAGCCGGCCCGAGGGGTGGCAGAAGATGTTGACCAAGCGGTTGTCCAGGGCCCGGATGACGCGCCCGGTCTGTTTCTCCTTCGTCAGGTTGAAGTTGTAGTGGATCGAACAGAGGACGAGATCGAGCTCGCGCAGGATCGAGTCGGGAAGGTCGAGCGAGCCGTCGGCGAGGATGTCGCACTCGATCGACTTCAGCAGCGTGATGCCCTTGAGCTTGGCGTTGAGCTTGTCGATCTCCTTGATGGACTTGGCCAGTCCCTTGGCGTCCAAGCCGTGGGCCATGGTCACGCGCTTCGAATGATCGGTGATGGCCAGGTAGTCGTAGCCCAGCTTCTTCGCGGCCTCGGCCATCTCGGCGGCGGTGTAGCGGCCGTCGGTCGTCTTCGTGTGGGCGTGGAGATCGCCCTTGATGTCCTCGAGCCGGACGAGGCGCGGCAGCTTGCCCTTGGCCGCGGCCTGGAGCTCGCCCCGGTCCTCCCGGAGCTCGGGCTCGATATAGGGGAGGCCGAACAGCTTATAGATCTCCTCTTCCGTCCGCCCGGCGATCATCTTCTTTCCCCGGAAGACGCCGTATTCGTTGACCTTGAGCTTGCGCTTGACGCCCATGAGCCGGACGGCGATGTTGTGCGGCTTGGATCCCGTGAAATAGTGGAGGGCGGCGCCCCACGACTCGAGCGGCACGACCCTCAGGTCGACCTGAAGCCCGCCGCGGAGGAGGACCGAGGCTTTCGTGTCGCCCTCGGCCAGGACCTTGGACACGTCGTCGTAATGGATGAATCGATCCATGACGCCGGCGCTCTTCTCGGCCGCGACCAGGATATCGACGTCGCCGACGGTCTCGGCCCAGCGGCGGTAGCTCCCGGCGATCGAGATCTCCTCGACGCCCTTGGCCTTCTTCAAGTCCTCGAAGAGCGGCGTCACGATCTGCTCCGCGATCGCCCGCTTGAACCTCTCCGGCCCGCGCTCGCTGACCTTGGTCCGGCCGATGCCCTCGAGGATCGCTTGTTCCGTTTTTTCGCTGAAGCCGGGGAGCTCGCGGATCTTGCCTTCGGTGGCGGCCTTCCTCAGATCCTCGAGCGAGGCGACCTTGAGCTCCTTGTAAAGGAGCGCGATCTTCTTGGGCCCGAGCCCCCGGACCCTCATCAGCGTGCTCAAACCGGCGGGCAGCTCCTTCTTCATGTCCTCGAGGACCGGCAGCTTTTTCGTGGCGACGATGGTCCGGATCTTGTCCGCGAGGTCCTTGCCGATTCCGGGGATGCCGTCCAGGCCCTTCTCCTCGGCGGCGAGATCGGCCACGCTCCGGGTGAGGCCGGCGACCGTTCGTGCGGCGTTCCGGTAGGCTCGGACGCGGAACTGGTTCTCGCCCTTGATCTCCAGCAGATCGGCCAGCTCGTCGAAGATCTCGGCGACGTCGTTGTTGTGGATGGGCATAGGGCGGCGCGGCCGCGGTTCAAGCGGTCATTTGAGGCGGGAGGCGGCGTCGCCGATGGCCTTTTTGAGCTCCTTGGCGGCGCGCTCCAACCCCGTCTTCACGTCCGCCCCGGCCTTTCCGCCGGCCTTGGCCCATTCCTCCATCCGGACCTTGAGGTCCTTCTGCGTCTTCTCGATCGATTCGAGGCCCTTTTCGAAATCGAGGCGCGTCTCGAGACCGAGCTTCCGGCCCCTGGCCTTGAGCTCGATCAGCCCGGCCTTGATGTGGTCCATTTCGATGCCGAGCCGCTCCAGGAATTCGTCGGTTTTGGTCAGCTTTGCCATGGTTTCCCCTCCCGGCTACAATCTAGCAGAAAACGCCCGCTCCCGCGAGAGGCGGACGGCTCCTTGAAAGTGGCCGGGTGTTTCTCTATAATAGGCGGGCCCTCGCGGGGTCGTAGTTCAGTTGGTTAGAACGCCGGCCTGTCACGCCGGAGGTCGCGAGTTCGAGTCTCGTCGGCCCCGCCAATCCTCTATCAAAAGCGCCGTCCTATAGTCCCCCGGCCCTGGACTCTCGCCCGCTTTGACGGCCGGGCCAAGCGACGGTAAATCTGACGCCTCCGGCAACTGAGGCGGAAATCCCCACCCGCCATCAACCATCCGTTCGTTTTCTCAGCTGCCTCGCCCATAGCGTCAGCCAAAGAGCCGCCAATGCCAGGGGCCAAAGGCATACCTTCATGATCGCTATGGCCCAGAACCAGACAGTCTGGACGAAAGACCAGGTCATGTCCGGCCCCCAAAAGGACAGCATCCATTTAGGATGAGCGGACGTGACCAGCAGGTATCCGATCCACTGAATCATAAGAAACCCGACCGCGATCAGCAGGGTCCACCAGCCCGCGACTGCCGCAGCCCTCACGCGCTTCTCGAAAATGTCGTTCATAAAGAGCCTCCTCCGGCAGATAGAGTCTGCAGACCTTAGGATGATTCTAGCTCAATGGCACGGATAGAGCAACGGTCGTGCTGGTGCGGAAAAACGCCCCGCCGATCGTGGAATTGGTCAAGTTCTTCTCGCCCGCGATCGTCATCGGCACGCTCCTGCCCTGGCTGGTGATCCCGTTCCTGGTCAGCAGCGGAAAGGCGCCCTCGGGCGAGGACGCCACGAAGGTGATCATCGAATCAGGTCTGCCGCATTGGCTTTTCGCCCTGATGGCGGCCGGGCTCATCGCGGGCGCTGTGGCCCTGTACATCAAAAAGAAATCCGGCTTGCGCCGGCTTTTCGATCAACCCTTCGTCACCTGCCCGTAACCTGCAGGTAATAAACCGTTTTGATTCGATATTGGGCCATCGCGTCCGTCAGCCGGTCATGGGCCTGTTGCCGGAGGGTCTGGGCTTCCAGGAGATCCGAGACGTCAGTGTCTTGCAGGCCGTTGACAGTGCGGCGCGGGCGGCGATACAGTATCGGCATGCCAGGCGGGGAGAATCACCGCCGAGAGGGGGAATTCAACACGCCGTGGGAAGAGCCGTGTTCTATCAAGCGGACCTAGCCGGGGACGGATTTCAAGGAGATAGATCTCATGTTACCCATCGGCGACGACGACAGCGCTCGCAGGACTTTTCCGCTGGTCACGTATGTCTTCATCGCTCTGAACGTCCTGTTCTTTTTTGTCGAGCTGAGTGGCGGTGACGCTTTTATCGCGAAGTGGGCTTTCGTTCCCAGCCGCTTCCTGGCCGATCCCTTCGGCGATCTTCTGACGCTCTTGAGTTCCATGTTCATGCATGCCGGGTGGGTTCACCTGGGCGGCAACATGCTTTACCTATGGATCTTCGGTGACAATGTGGAGGACCGTTTCGGACACATCAAGTTCATCATCTTCTACCTGCTCTGTGGGCTTGCGGCAACCTTTGCCCAGTTGGCGTTTAGCCGCGGCTCAAACGTGCCGAATTTGGGAGCATCGGGGGCGATTGCGGGGGTGCTCGGCGCCTACATTTTGCTGTTCCCGAAGGGAAAGGTCCGAGTATTGCAGGGTCAACAAGTGATCCAGGTGCCCGCGCTGATCGTCATTGGGATGTGGATCGTTCTGCAGTTTTTTAGCGGCATCGGTTCCATTGCCAACGCCGCGCCGACGGGCGGCGTCGCTTACATGGCGCACATCGGCGGATTTCTGGCGGGGTTTGTATTGACCTTTTTGTTCCGTGGAAGTCGCGGGGCGTCCTGATCCGGCTCATAACGCCACGGGCCCCGCCCGGAGCTTATTAGTCAAACCATCCTTTCCGCTTGAAGAACCACAACTCGACCGCGGCGATGGCGACCATCAAGACGATGACGATGGAGAACCCGTAGGGGAACTTTGCGCCGGGCAGCCCGCCGACGTTCATCCCCAGCAGTCCTGCGATCAGACCGAGGGGCAGAGTGATCGTCGAGACGATCGTCAGGATGCGCAGGCGCTTTTCCACCCGATCGCTGGCCGCCATCTGGTAGTAGGCGTGCAGATCGTTGACCCGGCCCTCCAATCGATAGATCCCCCTTTGCGCGATTTCGACTTCTGATGCGAGGTCTTGAATGTAGGCCTTGCGGTGGGATTCCTGCAGCGCCTCGTTGTCGGACGCGTTGAGGCCGGCGATGCAGTAGAACTGATTCTCGACCAGGGACACGAGTTTGTCGACCTGCCAGCGCAGCTTGGTCAGATCGCCGGCGTGCACGGCGCCAGGGTCCTCGTCCAGGATCTTGGCCATGCGCAGGATCTGGTCACGGGCCTCGGTTTCCGCCTGGACACCCAGATCCGTCAGATCATCGAGGATCAGATAGAGGATCTGGACCAGGTGACTCAAGTTGGGCGCTTTCTCCGCCAGCAGGCTCTGGATAAGATCGTTAAGACCGGGAATCATCCCATGGCGGATCGTCACCAGCACGGGAGACTGCAGAACGAACGTCAGGTAGGCCTGACCCTCGGCCTCGAGGCCAAGCGCCGCCGGATACTCCAGCAGAACGGCCGGGCCATAAGAGATCACGCCCGGAACGACCGCCTGGTCCAAGCAACGAGCGAGCATGAGGGGATGCATGTTCAGGGGCGCCAAAAACTGCCGCAGTTCCTCAGGCCCGGCGTCTTCCAGGTCAAACCAACTCTCGCCGAGTTGGCCCGGTTCTCCCGCCAGCAAACCTTGCGGGTCCGGTTGCTTTTGCAGCTTCCCCGATCTGAGCAAATACCAGTTGATTCTCATTTAAAGCCCCCAAGTTCCCAATTCTATCTTAACGCCGCATGGCCTGTAAACTTCGAGGGGTGTCCTGGGGCGGGACCTGCGTCCTGTGCTTGCCCTGTCTTTTCCCCAGGTTGCCTTCAAAATGGCACAATAAGGCACAAATCTGGCAAAGGATTTTTGGGGGCGAAATTTATGTCCCAACCACAGGCGTTATCGACTCAACCCACGAAGTGGGCTGGTCTCGGCGCAGAAAAAGGAGCCTTATGATGAATCATGCCAACGGATGGATGAATGGCTGGCTGGGCGGAGGGATGTGGCTTTGGACGGTAATCGGCGTACTGGTGGTGGTCCTGCTGGTCGTCTTGATTAAAAGGCTGTCCAAGAAATAGCTGTGCCTTCACGACCCGCCTGCGAAATGACCTGTTGACCATGATAGGATAACTTTTACAGAAGCGATTGAGAGAAACCGGCTGAAACTCCGATGGAGAAGGGGGGCCGTCTCGTGAAAAGAATTCTTGGATGTGCCGTGATCGCGATGTTACTGGGGGCAGCCCCTTTGTTGGCCCAAAGGGTCGAAGGGAACGAATACGGCAAGGGGAAATCACTTTATCGGAACAAATGCCAGTTTTGTCATGGCCTCAGAGGGAACGGGAAAGGGCCGGCGGCCGAACCTCTCCTGGGGCACCCCGTTGATTTTACCGATTCCAAGTTTTGGCAGGGCGATGTTGAGATGAAGATCGAAGAGACCATCAAGAATGGCAAGGAAATGATGCCGCCATTTGACTTGGCGCCCGACGAGATCAAGGACATCATTTTGTATATCTCTCAGACCTTCAAAAAAGCCGCCCAGAACAAGAACTGACGGGGGGATAAAATATGATCGGGAAAAAACAAAGAACAGAGTTTTTATTTCTGACAGGGCTCATGTTCTTGCCCCTTTTGTTGTCCCGCACGGCCCAGGCCGTGCCGAGTTTTGCGCGCCAGACCCGTATGCCGTGCACGGAATGTCATACGGTCTTCCCCGAGTTGACGCCATTCGGACGGATCTTCAAGCTCGGCGGCTATGTGCTGAGCAAGAGCGGCAAACCCTATGAGCTTCCTCCTCCGCTGGCGGGCATGGCGCAGATCTCATTCACGGAATCCAAGGGGCTGACTTCCCGGATCGCTCCTTTTGACTCCGCCAACCGGGGCACCGATAAGATAAACCTGCCGCAGCAGTTGAGCTTGTTTTTCGGAGGCCGAATTTACGATAAGGTCGGCGCTTTCGTGCAGGGGACCTACGATGGTGTCAGCAACAAGGTCTTCCTGGACATATTGGACATCCGTTATTCCAACAACACCGTTGTCTGGGGCAAAAACCTGATCTACGGGCTGACTCTCAATAATAGCCCGACGGCCCAGGATGTCTGGAATACCACTCCGGCGTGGGGGTTCCCCTTCGCCTCTTCAAGCGTTGCTTCGACTCCCGCCGCCGGCACGATCATCGACGGGGCTTTGGGCCAGCAAGTCGGCGGCCTCGGCGCGTATGTTTTCTGGAATAATCTGATCTATCTGGAAGGGACCGTCTACCGCACAGCCGGGAGCGGCATCACCAAACCGTTGGGCGCGGGCACCGCGACGGAGCTGGTCGTGGACGGCGCCGCCCCTTATTGGCGCCTGGCAATGGAACGACGGTGGAAAAACCACTTCTTGACCCTAGGCACTTTCGGCATGCGGGCCGATATCTTCCCCTCTGGCCTTAGGAGCGGGCCGGCGGACAGATTTACTGACATCGCCTTTGACGCCCAATACCAGTACATGGGGACTTTGGGTGCGAAACATATGCAAGGGCAGATGCAAATGGACGGCGGGCAGATGCCCAAAGCGGGCAAGCATATCATCACGGCGCACGCCGTATGGATTCATGAGAACCAGGATTGGACGGCAGGCTTCCCCCTCGGGAATACGGCCAATCCTTCGGACTTCCTGAATACGTTCAGAATGAACCTGAATTATTACTACAGGATCCACAGGGGCGATATTGGTGGGTCGATAGGCTATTTTTCCACAGCCGGCAGGATCGACAGGCTGCTCTATCCTTCAATTCCGGCTGACGGAAGCCGGACAGGCAGTCCCGACAGCAACGGTTTTATCCTTGAGTTGGGTTATCGACCGTGGAATAGGACCAAGATCTCTCTTCAGTACATCGTCTATGACAAGTTCAACGGAGCCCGTTCAGACTATGACGGATCCGGCAGGAATGCTTCCGATAACAACACGCTCTATGCGCTCGTTTGGTTCATGTTTTGATACCCGCTGAAGTGTTCGGTTATTGGACATATTTTTCCCGGCCTTATGCATCCGGCTGTCCGAGCATTTAGGATTCGGCCGGGCTCCCGCGATTTTCCTCTATTTGGGGTATGGGCGATATCATCATTAAAAATCAATAGTTTAGGCCCGAAAGAGTGGAGCGGAGGGCCTGATCCAGGATGCCAGCCTGCGAAGCCGGCCTCGGATCCTTGACAGGGGGCTGTCGGGAGACTAGCATTTAAATTAACATCGGGGCGAGACGGATTCTTTGGTAAAGGAGGGTAGGCCATGAGATTATTTTTCCCGAAGACAAAGGGCTTCCCGCTGCTGGCCGTCCTGATGATCGGCCTTGTCGGGTGCTGGTCCAGCGGCGACTCGGGGCGGCTGTCCCTGTCCCTCACCGACATTTCGACAGACCAGTACAAGGCCGTCTATGTCACCATTGCCGAGATCGATGTCCATGCCGACACCGATGTGGCCGACACCTGGACGACCGTCGCCACGCCGAACAAGACCTACAACCTCCTGGAGCTGGCGAATGGCGTCAGGGAGGATCTGGCGCTGGTGGACCTCACCGCCGGCCTCTATACGCAGATGAGGCTCATCATCGGCAGCAACCCGGACGGCGGCCTCAATATCTTGAACCAAGCCCATCCCTACGCGAATTATGTCATCGATCTGTCCGACGCGACTCACGAGCTCAAAGTGCCCTCCGGGTTGCGGACGGGGATCAAGCTGGTCCAGGGATTCGAGATCAACGCGAACAGCACGACCGAGCTGACCCTCGATTTCGACGCCTCGCGATCCGTGGTCGTCGCGGGCAACAGCGGGAAATATCTGCTCAAGCCGACGATCCAGGTGATCGACACGAGCCTCGCCTCGATCATCAGCGGGACCGTGACCCAGGCCACCGATCAAACCCCTGTGGCGGGAGCCCTCATCACGGCCCAGGTCACCATCGACGAAACGGCGCCCACGATCGATCAGGTCGTCGTGCAGGCGTCGACCGTGACCGACGAGAATGGCCACTACAAGCTCTTCGTCGCGGCCAACGCCCAAAATGAAACGTATAACCTCGTCGCGAGCCTGGAGGGCTTTGCGCCTTTGGTGTTCAATCTCACGGCCGAAGCCGGTCAGACCTATACGCAAGATTTTCCGCTCGTCGCCGCTCCGGACTCAGGCACCGTGGACGTCAATGTCTCGGGCGCCGGTCAGGATATCTACGCGACGGTCTCGTTCCGTCAGCAAGTGATTTTGAACAGTGTGGCCGTTATGATCGAGGTCGCCTCGATCAACGTCCTCGACGGCGGTCCCTATCCCGTCGTTTTGCCGGTCGGTGATTATACGGTCGTTTTCTCGACACCCGACAGGCCGTCGCAGGAGATGCCCGTCACCGTGGCCACGGACGCCCACGCGGCAGCCAGCGTGACATTTCAATAGGCGCGGAGGGGAACCGGATCACCACATCCCCGAGCGGCATCTCCAGATCTCTCACCGTGCTCTTACCGCTCGGGCTCCAGGCCTGGGCCAGACGATCATCCAGGTCTTTGAACGGCCCCAGCAGCTCAAACCGCTCGAAGACAAAAGGCAGGCTTTCGCCGCCAAGGGCCGAATTCGAATCGATCAGATGGAAGTGCAGATGAGGGGCATCGGAAATGCCCGAGTTTCCGATCAGTGCCAGCGCCTGGCCCTTGCGCACATGGTCACCGACTTTGACCTTGAGACTCTCCGGTTTGAGGTGGGCGTAGACCGCGTATGACCCTGGCCCGATATCCAGGACGATGGTATTGCCGGCCGCCAACTCCAGCGTATTGGGCACGGCATATTCCTTCAGGGGCGTATTCTCGATGATGCCGTCCTTGGCCCCGGTCACGACGCCGTCGGCGACCGCGATGACCTCCTGACCATAAGAACCCCAGTTGGCATTCCTCGAGGGGTCGCCCTTGACCAAGCGGTACTCCTGATCGAATTTCATGAAATCGACGGCATATCGCTCGTTGACCACGAGCTTTCCGTTCCAGGGCTGCAGGGACAGCCGGTGCCCCACGGGACCGTCGCCGGGGCCATTCCCGGCCAGCCAGACTCCCGGCCGCACCGGAGGGCCGATGACCGGAGGGTCCTTTTGGCTGACCGTGACCTGAGCGCCCTCCCCCTGCAAGATGACTTTTTCCTCTTTGCCCCTGAGATATTCCGCGGTCACCCGGTGGGTAAGAGATTCCGGGATCTCGGCCCTGCTCTTGAAAGAAACCATGATGAACAGGACGGCTTGAGCGCCGCCCTCCAGGACCAACTTGTTTTTGACGTCGAGAGGTTTCCCGGGCCGGGTTATGCTCTCCGAGAGCCGATCTCCTTCGTAAGCCTTGATGGGGTCCTTCGCCTTCCCGAGGACCTCGATCCTGTGAAGCGTGACCTCGCGCCTGGAGAAATTGGCCAGGTGAAGCTCATAGATCAAGTGGAATCCCCCTTCCCCTTTTACCGGGGTGGGAGGGAAGCGGACTTCATAAACCAGGGGGAGATAGGGCACCGTCTTGAC
>CAWEJF010000011.1:0-42544 GCA_963809345.1 Candidatus Aminicenantota bacterium
TCATTTACTTCCCGAAGGGTCTCTATTAAGATAAATGAGGGCGAATGAGTATATCTGTTATTGAAGAACCCGGGGATGTCAAGATCTTCGGCTCGGGGTCTCCTGGAGGGAAGGGGGCCGGACTTATCCAAGTCAATAAGATCTCCATCCGCAGAGTCGCTAAGCTGAAAACCCGGGTCATGGCGACATCGTTCTACGACGGCTTCCTGCGAAACGGCCGGGCCTTGGAAAATGAGGCCCTTTCCGTCGTGGCCTCGATCCTGGAAGAATTCGGGACCGTGCCTCTGGGCGTCCGTTCTTCCGGTACGAACGAGGCCGGCAGGGAGACCGCCGGCGCCGGCGCCATCCAGGCCGGCGAGAATATTTCCTTCATGTTGCCCAATAATCACCCCGACCCCGCCGTGCGGCAGGCCCAGGCGGCCCGGGCCATCAAATGCATCTATCTCGATTTCCTCCAGAAACAAGGGGCGTCGAGCCGGGAACAAATGGCCATCGTCATCAATCCCATCCCGGGTCTTTTCGACGATACGTCGGCAGGTCCGCTTTACTACCCCTACATTTCCGGGGTCGCGAATTCGTTCTTCCCCTACGCCCTCAAGAACCAGGACCCGAAAGAAGGCTTCTCCCGCATCGCCTTCGGGCACGGCTACGCCACGGTGCTCGACGACTTCCCGGTGATTTCCATGGCGACCATCCGCAATCCCATCCCTCCGCAGCTCCTGAGGATCGGCAAAGGCCAGAAATACTTCTACGCCCTCGACATGACGAAAAATGCGACGCTCCAGGGTCAAGAACTCGAGACGATGAAGAAGCTGCACGTCCGGTTCGCCAATTATCACAAGATCCGGCTGCTCGGACTCAAGAACGACCTGATCACCATCGAAGAGCTCATCCAGAACGATCACTTCGATTTCAGGACCGGTCTGATCGAAATCATGGAGACCATCGGATCCACCTCACGTCCCAATTCCAGATCGAGTTCGTCTTCAACCTCGATTTTTCGAGGGGACTGAACGAGGGAGGGACTTTTCACATTGTCCAGCTCATCCCGCTGCCCAGCATAAGTCTCGACGCCATCCAGGTTCCCCGCGACATCCGGCACACTTATCTGAGCACGGGAAATACCCAGGGCCACGGCGTCATCAGGGACATCCGGTTCGCCGTCGTCGTCTCTCCGTTCGTTTATGCCAAGGCCCTGCGCGAGTCCGTGAGAAAGAGGATCTCCCAGGTCAATCAAGACATGGGGACCCGCAACGAGAAGTACATCCTGATCGTCCCGGGACGGCTGGGGAGCCGCAACGCCGATTGGGGGTCCTTTGCCGAGTACAAGGACGTGGATCATGCTGCCGCGATATTTGAGTACGGCGTGGACGTGGCCGGGCGGCCGGAACCGCTGCCGGAAGACGACAGCATGACCGGAGGCATTTACGGTAGCCACTTTCTCTACATGATCCAGGGGGGCTACGACGAGGACCAGAAGAGGCTGCAGACAAGGATGTACGGAACCCAGGGCACCCATTTTCTCACCAACTTGATGGGCAACAACATTGTCTATGCCTACATTGCGCCGATGCAGGACGCCTTTGATCCATGGTTGTTTTCCCAGTCCGACGCCGACGCCATCCCCGCCGTCCTGGCCTTCCCCGGACCGGTGGCCGTCTATGCCGATTCCCTCGACCAGCGTTGCCAGGTCGTACTCGAAAATGGTTAGCCGCGGCGGACCTCGCGAATACGAATTCGTCCCCCGGATCATCAACCCAGTCAAGATAAGACGGGCGCTCTTCCTCAGAGGCGAGGCCGATCTCCGGCAATCCAGGCGGGTCCTTGAAGAGAATATGCCTTGGCTCAGGGTTGAGATCCTGTCCGATCCACTGTCGGCGGCGCAGACGGCCTCCGAGGAGGCCGCGGTGTTCCTCTGCGACGACGCGGGACTGGCCGTCCTTGACGGCGACATGATACGCCGACGGAATCCGGAGGCGGTCCTCGCTCTTCTCTCCTATCAGCCGTTCGTCCAGTGCTCTCCCCCGCAGGTGGCCCGCCAGCGATTTCCCTACGCGGCCAAGGCCGATCTTGTCTTCGCCGTCAACCAGAGCGATTTCCCTCCGCAGAGGATCATCCCTTCCGTCGTGAGGGCTGCCGAAGATCTTCTCAACATCCGGAAGTCCTCGCGGGCGCGGCGCTTCATTTTCCACATCGTGGACGACGAGCCGCGCTGGTTTTCCCAGTTCCTTCCCGTGCTGTACGGCATCATCGGCCAGCGGGCCGACATCATGATCACCCGGACCTACGAGGAGACCCTTCATTTCATCTTCGGGGTCGACGATGAGTCGCGGATATCGCCCGACGACTTCCAGTCGCGCGGCCAGGGCGATGACATTGTCTGCCTCATCGCGGACATCTTTTTGCCCCGTGGCGGCGACCTCCAGAGCGCATCGGGCCGCGACCTGATCCACGTGATCAACAGATTTTATCCCCGCATCCCCCTCGTCATTGCGTCCAAGGCGCCGGAGGCCCGCGAGTTGAAGGACCTGGGTTTTATTCTGCCCAAGGGGGATCCAGACAGCCTCGAGCGACTGAGGGATCACATTCTCAACCGGACGGGGCTGGGCGATTTCCTGATCTACGACAGCGCAGGCAGGGAACTGCGCCGGGCCAAGACCATTCACGGTATCTGCCAGGTCCTGCTGGACGCTGAGCAAGACACGGACCAGGGCCGGGAGCTCCGTGAGATCCTGGAGATCTATGGGGACCATGACAGATTCTCGACTTGGCTCTATATGCACAGCTACCCTGAACTGGCAAACCGGCTGCGTCCCGAGAGGCGCCACGGCCGGCGACTCATTACCCACCTGAAAAGAAATCTGCAGGCCGAGATCGCCCGAATGGGGCGGACGCCGCTCGTCCTCGGAGACAGGAAGATCTTCACCTTGGATCATCTGCATGCCGCCGTCTTGGACTTGGACCCGGAAACGATTCAGCCCTATGCCGACAACGACATACTCTCAGGCTGGCTGGATCGCCGGGGCTATCCGGAGCTGGCCGAGGAGCTGCGCCCTATCCACGGTAGCGGCGTGGGACTCAGCCGTACGCTCACACAAACCATCGAGAAATGGATCCGCCTTTATGAAGATAGGGATCGGGGGCTTTAGCGGCTTCCAATTCGGCGCTTTCGCTTTGAAGGAGGCATGGCATGAGAGAATTGAAGGTGATGGCTCTGATCATTCTCTGCAGCTCGTCTTTTCTGTTTCCCCAGGTGGATCGGAAGCTGAAAGACGATATCCGCAGCACGGGATACATTCACAGTCCGTTGCCGCTTGACTATGGCAAGTCATTTGAGACTTTTGGGCTCACGAAAACAGTGCTGACCTCCGCTGTGCTTTGTGACATGGAAGACATGAGTCCCTGGTCGCATAGCGGCATCGGGAGCATGTCTCAGACCGCCGAAAGAAGTATCTCCGGGAAGCACAGTCTGAGATTAGTCGCAACCCTTTAGATTAGCCCATGCTATTTATTCAACTGAGTTCGGCGCTTTCGCTTTGAAGGAGACATGGCATGAGAGAATTGAAGGTGGTTGCTCTGATCATTCTCTGCAGCTCGTCTTTTCTATTTCCCCAGGTGGATGAGAAGCTGAAAAACGATATCCGCAGCACGGGATACATTCACAGTCCTTTGCCGCTTGACTACAGCAAGTCATTTGAGACTTTTGGGCTCACGAAAACAGTGCTGATCTCCGATGTGCTTTGTGACATGGAAGACATGAGTCCATGGTCGCATAGCGGCATCGGGAGTATGTCTCGGACCGCCGAAAGAAGTATCTCCGGGAAGCACAGCCTGAGATTAGTTGCGCCCAGTTATGTCGATGAAATACCCAAATGGGGCCTTGGCCGGGGGACGTCCATGGCCAGCTTCGACGTGGGCGGCAAGAACTGGGAGAAATACAACCGTATTCATCTCTACGTTTATCCGGACTGCGAAGGCGCCCGCACCGTTTATCTGAACCTCTATGTGGAGAATGACGGAAAGATCAAGGTGCCGGACAGATACGGCCGGGAAGGATATCATGAAATGAACCTGATCAACGGCCAATGGAATGAATGCTTTGTCGAGATGTCGGAACTGCCGCGCGATAAGGTCACCAAGATATCCTTTGCCATCGAAGTATTTGGAAAGGAACGCACGATGGGGGATCTCCTGCAATTCGACGTTTCCCATGTGACATTGCAGGTCGTCGACAAGCCGGAGGCCGTAAGCGGGTGGAAGCCGGCTGAAAACAGGATAATTTTCTCGACCTCGGGGTACCGCCCCGAGAGCGTGAAATCGGCGATCGTCAATGTCGCCAAGCACAATGGGAAGTTCCAGATCGTGGATCATGCGACCTCCCAGGTCGTCTATGAAGGGGAGATCCAACCGGCCAAGACGAGTCTCGGAAGCTTCGAGACAGTTGATTTCACCTCCTATCGACGCCAGGGACAATATCAGATCAGAGTCGGGGACATAACAACGGCGCCGTTCTATATTGACGCGAATTTATGGGACGACTCAGCCTGGCGCGTGCTCAATTTCATGTTCTGCGAGCGCTGCGGCTATCCGGTGCCCGGCAAACACGGGGTTTGCCATACCGACGTGCACGGTGAATACAAAGGGCGCATCTATCCCGTGAGCGGCGGCTGGCATGATGCGGCCGATATGTCTCAGGGATTCGTGCAAACAGGCGAAATCGCTTTTTCCATGCTTGAAATGGCGAACAGGGCCAAGGAAAAGGGCGACACAGATCTCTCCCTGCGTTTGATGGAAGAGGCCCTCTGGGGACTGGATCTGGTCATGAAGACGAGGCTCCAGAACGGGGACCGCTTCCAGGGATGGGGGACAAATCTGTGGACGGATGGTTACATCGGGTCCACCGATGATGAGGTCCGGCACGAGGTGAGCGCGGCGAACAGCGCCTTTGCGAATTTCCTGTTGTCGGGCATTGAGGCCTATGCCTCGATGTCGATCGCGAACGATCCGATGCTCAGGGAGAATCTCGGCAAGATCGCGAAGGAAGACTTTGGATTTGCGACAAAGCGTTTCGATGAGCTTGGATTCAAGGAGATGGGTTCGAAAAGTGGTGGACACACCGGCATGACGTCCCACAGCCAGTACATGGCGACAATATCCTGGGCGGCGAGCATGCTCTACAAACTGACGAATGAGAAATATTACGCCGATAAGGCGGCCCAGAGCATCACGTATGCGCTTCAATGTCAGCGAACGGAGCCGCTCAACGATGCCAACAAGACCGCCGGATTCTTCTACCGGGACCTTGACCGGAGATCGATCGTGCACTTCAACCACCAGTCAAGAGATCAGGTCTATATGCAGGCGTTGACGGCCCTTTGTGAGGCCCAACCCCATCACCCCGATTATGCGACGTGGGAGAAAGCGATCAGGTTGTATGGCGGATATCTGAAGAATATCTACCGGTACGTCCAGCCTTATGGCTTGATACCCAGCGGTGTGTATCAGAAAGATGAGGTCAAGGACAAGGAAAATTTCCTCGCGGTCCAGCCGGCGATCAGCGAGGGCACGGATCTTGCCGCCGATTTCAAGGAACAGCTTGAAAACGGTGTCAGGCTGGATGAAGAGCATTATCTTCGTCATTTCCCGGTCTGGTTCTCGTTCAAGGGAAATGCGGCCGTCGAGCTCGCAACCGGCAAGGCGGCCGCTCTGTGCGGGAAGTTCCTCCATGACAAAGAACTGCTCAATATCGCCGAACAGCAACTCTTCTGGATCGTCGGCCGAAATCCCTTTGGGCAGTCATTGATATGGGGAGAAGGCAGTAATTATCCGCAGCTCTACAATGCCCTGCCGGGAGAAATGGTTGGAGCGATTCCTGTCGGCATGGAGTCACGAGGCAATGAGGATACGCCCTATTGGCCTCAGTTCAATACCGCCACTTATAAGGAAGTGTGGGGATCATCCGCGGGAAGATGGTTTTCCCTGATCTCGGAATTCTGACATTTAGGCGGAAGGGCGGGCCATCCGCGCTGTCCCGACGCCCCTATTTCACGCCTGCCGCCGGAAGGTTCATCCGGCGCACGAGGTCCTGGAGGCGGGGGTCGCCGAACATGGCGTCCCAGCCGAACCCGCGCACGCGAACCCAGGGTAACGTCGGCTGATGGACCTTGTAGGCGGTCTCCAGGATCTGCAAAGCCGTATCCTTGTCCCCGAGCGCCAGATAAGCCAGGCCCACCAACGTGGCGAAGGGATAGTTCTTGTCTAGCCCAGGCGCGATGGCCAACGCCTGATCCCGTTGGCCGGCGGCGACATAGGCCATGATCATCGTTGTTTTGCCTGCTGTGGGATCCAGCTCGGTTAGACGCCGGGCCGCGTCGATGGCTTCCTGGTGCATTCCCTTCTCGGAATACGCGCGCCGCAGGATGTAAAAGCTCGGCCAGAAATCCGGTTCCAGCTCGAGCGCTTTCTTGGCTTCGACGATCGCCTCATCGTACCGGCCGGCATAGTTATAAAGATCGCCAAGCCAGCCGGTGCCGAGCGCCCGAAGCGGATCGAAGTCGCGGGCCAGCTTGTGCTCGGCGATGGCCTCATCCAGGCGATCGAAGAGAGCCAGGTACCACGCGTAGTGGTAGTGGGTCATGGCCAGGCTGGGATTGAGCTTCAGGGCGCGCTTGAAAAGCTCCTCCGCTCGAGCCCAGTCCCATTCAAAGTAAAGGGCGACTTCCGCGAGCACGCCCTCGGCCTCGGCCATGTCGGGGTTGAGCTTGAGGGCTTGTTCGGCCGCGGCCTTGGCGCGCGGGTAGACGTCGGCTTCCTCGGAGCCGCCGTGGCCGAGAGTGATATACCCCTGGGCCAGGCCGGCATAGGCCAAGGGTTCCGCAGGGTCGATCTCCACGGCCTGATGGAGGAATCGCATGCCCTTCTCGAAGCCCTCCGGGGTGTTCTGCGACACGTAGAACATCCCTTTGAGATAGGCGTCGTAGACCGCAGGATTGACGGTCTTGACTGAGGCCAAACGCGTCTGCTCGGCCGGGAGCAGCTTGAGCGCCAGCGCCCTGGCCACGCTCTGGGCCACCTCGCTCTGCACCGCCCGGAAGCCCGAGAGGTCCTGGTCGTACGTGTCGGCCCAGACCTGTGTCTGATCCTTCACCTTGATCAATTCGGCCCTGATACGGACACGGTCGGACTGGCGCTCGGCGCTGCCCTCCAGGACATATGTGACGCCCAGCTCGCGGCCGATCCGGTCGATCGGCGTATCCCCTTTCTTGTACCGCAGGACCGACGTGCGCGCGATGACGTTCAAGCCCGACGGATGGAGCCGCCCGAGCTGGGTGATCATCTCCTGGGTGAGGCCGTCGTTGAGGTACTCCTGTTCCGCGTCACCGGTGAGGTTGGCAAACGGGAGAACGGCCATCCGGATGGCCGGGGCCGGAGCGGCTCGGTTGAGAAGCCGGTTCCTTAATCCGCCGACATTGAGACCGAGGATAAGGGCCAGCAATATGACCGGGGCCGCGTAAACATAAGCCGCTCTGATCCCCAAGATCCTTCCGACCCGCCGGCGCTTGGCCTTGAGAGGTTTGAGGCCTTCGGCCAGGGCCTCCACGTCTTCCCGTAACTCCTCCATGGTCTGGTAACGATCGGCCGGCTTCTTCGCCAGGGCCTGACCGATGATTAGCTCCATTTCAGGCGCCACGTCGGGCCGGGCTTTTTTCAAAGATTCGGGTTCTTCGTGAAGGATAGCGTAGATCACCGACTGATCGTGCTCTCCCTGGAAAGGCAGCTTGCCGGAGAGCATTTCGTAGAGAACCACACCCAGCGACCAGATGTCGGTCCTCTGGTCCAGCTCCCCGCCCCGGGCCTGCTCCGGCGACATATAGGCCACGGTCCCGATCGTCGTCTGGCTCTTTGTGAGCGACGACCCGCCGCGGAGTTTGGCCAGCCCGAAGTCCATCACTTTGGACTGGCCCTTGGCCGTGATCATGATGTTGGCGCTCTTGACGTCTCGGTGGATGATGCCGTTACGATGGGCCTCGCCCAGGCCCGCCGCTACTTGGCCCGCGATGGCCAAGGCGTCGGAGGCCTTCAGGGATCCCTGACGGAGCCTGTCTCTGCAGCGTCTCCCCGTCCACGAACTCCATGGCGATAAAGGGCCGGGCTTCATCTTCGCCGACCTCATAGATCGTGCAGATGTTCGGGTGATTCAGCGCCGCGGCCGCCTGGGCTTCGATGAGGAACCGCTCCTTGAGCTCGGGGGAATCCATCAGGTGAGGAGGGAGGAATTTTAGGGCGACACACCGCTTGAGCTTGAGGTCCTCGGCCTTATAGACGACCCCCATCCCGCCGCGGCCGATCTCCTCGATAATGCGGTATTTGCCGGCGATGAGGGCATCCTTCGAGATGACCGGGAGAGGTGTCGCCAGGGTTTTCGTCAGGGAATCGGCCACCCGGCCATCTGCCGTGAGCGGCCCCCCGCATTTCCCGCAGAAATTCGTCGCGTCGGGATTGTCAAACTGGCATTTCGAGCATTTCATGACCAGCTCACCCTTGCCGATGCCCGGATGTTATCACCGAGGCAGGTGCCGGTCAATCCGCTGCTTCCTACACACGGTAGAAGTCAGAGGTTCAAGTCCTTTATCGCCCACCATATCCCACCACCCGATCCTCGATGGCAGGCGTACAGCCGTTCTTCTCGCTACCGACGGAGAAGGAGTTGCAGGCCGGGGAAGAGCGTCTTGGAGTGCTTAGTTGGTCACTCTCAACGGCTAACATCAAACATGAGTCAGTCCCATTACCCGAGCATTCCCCCCGATCCGCGCTTCATATTCGCGATTTGCGGCGAAAGTCGATGGAGTCGATGATTTGCTGGAAGCGGGGAAGATCCCGAATCTTGGCCAGCAATGGGTCGCGGCGAAACCACGCGTCCCGCTCGTCACCGTTTCGGACGGCCCGCTCAAGCCAGTCCAAGGATTTCTGGGAATCTCCCTTGATGGCATAGAACTCCGCGACCACGGACGTCGACCAAGGCGCCAGCGCGCCGAATTTCAGGCTTTCCTCGTCCATTCTTTCCAGGGCCTCTTTCGTTTTCCCTTCCAAAGCCAGAACCAGGGCCCACGTCAGTCTGATCTCGAAACCTTGTTGTTCATCGGGCGAAAGATTCTCTAGCGTCCGGCGTGCTCCGGGAATGTCGTTCCTATCGATATACGCCCGGGCCAATTTCGAGGCGGCGTAGATATTCCGGGGGTCCTGTTCCAAGATTTTTCCTAGCTCGCGGATCGCGCCATCGATATCGCCTTCCATGCGCAGGATCTCGCCCAACATCATGCGGGCCGGGAAAAAAAGTGGGTCGCCCACAAGGACCTCATTGAGGAGCTCTTTGGCCGGCGCATACTCGCCGTTCGCTGCATAGTAATTGGATAACCAGATTTTAGCGTCTATCTCGTTGGGATTAAGCGAGAGCGCCTTTTTGGCCTCCTCGGGTATCAGGTCTTTCCGGCCTTGGTAAAAATGAAGGGCCGCGAGGCTCGAATGGCTGCGGGCCGAATCGGGGTCGTCCAGCAAAGCGCGGCGCAGCTCTTGCTCCGCCTTATAAAGCCAGCTTGAATCGTTGGAGTAGCCGCCGTCGATCTCGAGGATGAAGGTGAATCCATGCCAGGCCCGGGCTTCCGCGAACCGGGGATCGATCTCCAGGGCCCGCTCGAGCATTTTCTGGGCGCTTGTCAGGTTGAACTGCGCCATGAGGAAATGCATCCCTCTTTCAAAATATTCGTTGGCCTCTGCGATCGTGGAGGGGCGCGCCCCGGTGCTGAGGACGGGCTGGCTCTTCGCTGCTTCGAGCTTTTCGCTGCCCCGAGGGGCTAGCTTGAAGATCAGCGCTCCCGCGACAGCCAGGGCGACTCCGGCCAGAATCCAGCGGCCCCGCCGGCTCCAGATTATCGATGACGGCCCGGAAGCTCTCGGATCCTTCACGAAGACGTCCGCCTCCAGCGCCGAGCGCACTTCGCTCACGGTTTGGAACCTCTTCTCCAAGTCCTTCTCGAGGCATTTCCGGATAACGGCGTGCAGGCCCGCCGGGGTTCGCGCGGGGACCGGGGTCGGCGTATCTCTGAGGATCGACGACGTCAGCTCGAACCCCGTCCGTCCCTGGAAAGGCCGCGTTCCGGCGGCCATCTCGTAGAGGACGACTCCGAGGGCCCAGATGTCGCTCCGGGCGTCGGCGGGATTCCCTTGGAGCGTTTCGGGCGCCAGATAGGGCAGTGTGCCAGCGATCACGCCCTCCTCGGTCAGCGATAATTGGGAACGCGTCGCTTCCCCGAGCTCCTCGGTGATCAGGCGTTTGGCCAATCCGAAGTCGAGGACCTTGACCCGCCCGGCCGGGGTTATCACCACGTTGGCGCTCTTGAGATCCCTGTGGATGACGCCCCTCTCATGAGCGTGCTCGAAGGCCTCGACGATCTGGCTGCCGAAGCGTAGGACATCTTCCGGCGGCAATCCGCCGGGGGGGATCATCCGGTCGAGCGGACGCCCGTCCACATATTCCATGGCGATGTAGGAATTCCCGTCCGCTTCTCCGACTTCATAGATCGTGCAGATGTTGGGATGGTTTAGGGCCGATGCGGTCTGAGCCTCCTGGGCGAACCGTTTCGCTCGCGACGGAATGGCGGTCGAATCGGGAGACAGAAACTTCAGGGCGGCAGTCCGTTTGAGCTGGATGTCTTCGGCTTTATAGACGATCCCCATCCCGCCCCGGCCGATCTCCTCGAGGATCCTGTATTTGCCGGCGATGAGGCTTCCCGCCTCCAGGACGTGGACGGGTGTCTCGAGCGTCTTCGTCAGCGAAGCCTTCTCAGGCCCCAGTTTCCCTAGGGGCATCGCGCAGTTGCCGCAGAAGTGCGAGTCTTCCTTATTCTCGGCGTGACATTTCGGGCATTCCATGGCAACTTCCCCCGTCCCGATGCCCGGATATTAACACCGCGGAGAGCGGCTGGTCAATCGCAAAACACGACCTCTCTTTTGTGCCCAAATTGAGCCCAATATTTGTCAGAGATATCAGAATGTATCTAACGTCCGAAATCGGACCGGCCGCGCTCCGGCACGGCCCTCCCGGCATGACACGTCTCATCCCCGGCCCTCCATGTGACTCATTGATTCTTTGCTGCGTCTTTGGTACTCTCTTCGGCATCACCAAAGAGGGTTGGTGGCGATGGCCATCACGCCGACAACGAGAGGGACAGCGAGAATGAGTGAGCCAGCCAAACCGTCGCCGGGCGTTCAGCGCCTTATCGATCGAGGGGTCCGGCTCCCCTGCCCAGTGTCCGTGGAGGTGGAGGAATCCGTCGATCCCGAGCACATCGCGCCTGGCGTCATCATCCACGCGGGATGCCGGATCGCGGGAGCCAGGACGTCGATCGGTCCCGGCTCGGAACTCGGCCGGGAGGCGCCGGTCGTGGTCGAGGATTGCCAGCTTGGCCGCAACGTCGATCTGAAGGGGGGATATTTTTCGGGGGCCACTTTCCTCGACGGCGCCAACATGGGGAGCGCCGCGCACATCCGTCCGGGCACGCTCCTGGAGGAAGAGGCCGGGGGAGCCCATGCGGTCGGGCTCAAGCAGACCGTCTTTCTTTCCTTCGTCACCGCGGGCAGCCTGATCAACTTCTGCGATGTCCTGATGGCGGGGGGGACGAGCCGGAAGAATCACAGCGAGGTCGGGTCCTCCTACATCCACTTCAATTTCACTCCGCACCAGGACAAGGCGACGCCCTCCCTCATCGGAGACGTGCCAAGGGGCGTCTTCCTGGACCGGCCGCCGGTCTTCCTGGGCGGACAGGGAGGATTGGTGGGGCCCGTCCGGATCGCCTACGGCACGGTCATTCCCGCCGGCACGATCTGCCGCCAGGACATCCTGGAGGAGGCGGGGCTTTTCGCCGCTCCGGAGGCGGCTCGAGTGGCGCGCACCTTTGCGATGGGCGTGTACCGCGGCATCAACAGGATCGTGACGAACAATCTCATCTATATCGGGAACCTGTGGGCCTTGATGGCCTGGTATCAGAAGGCCCGGCTGCGGACGATGTCGGCGGATATCTACGCTCGGGCCTGTCATGCCGGGGCCCTGGCGCAAATCGAGGACGGACTTGGGGAGCGTGTGAAACGACTAAAGGAGTTGGCGGATAGGATGCCAGGTTCCATCGAGCGCGCCCGGGCCGAGACCGGCGAGGATCTCCCTCCTGCGGTCCTGGCCCAACAGCGCGCCCTGGCGGATCGGTGGCCGGAGATGGAAGCGCGCCTCAAGGCGGGCCCTCCGGCGGGGATCGGCGCGGCGAGCCGCGACGCTTTCATGAAGGAATGGGAGCGGACGGATGCGGCCGAGGGCCACTGCCAGGCGGTGAGCTCTCTCGGTCCGTCGGCGCGGCAGGCCGGCACCGCGTGGCTGCAGGAGATCGTGGATTCCGCGTCGGCGCTTTGGACGAAGATCTAGCGGGGAGAAAGACCATGGGACGCATGTTCGGCACGGATGGCGTCAGAGGCGTCGCCAACGTTCACCCGATGACCGCGGAGATGGCGCTCGAGATCGGCCGCGCCGCCGCCTATATCTGCAAGAAGCGGCCGAAACAGCGGCACACCATTGCCATCGGAAAGGACACCCGGCTCAGCGGGTACATGCTGGAGTCCGCCATGACCGCGGGCATTTGTTCGATGGGAGTGGATGTCCTGTTGGTGGGGCCGATGAGCACGCCCGGCATCGCCTTCATCACGCGCAGCATGAAGGCCGATGCCGGCGTGGTCCTGTCGGCCTCCCACAATCCCTATCAGGATAACGGCATCAAGATCTTTTCGGGAAACGGCTTCAAGCTTCCCGATGCCGATGAGGACGAGATCGAGGACCTGATCACGTCCGGACGGATCAAGGACATCCGGCCGACCGCCGACGACATCGGCAAGGCCCGCCGCATCAGCGACGCCAACGGCCGGTACATCGTCTTCTGCAAGAACACGTTTCCGGAGGATCTGAACCTGGATGGGATGAAGATCGTGCTCGACTGCGCCAACGGCGCCACCTACAAGGTCGCTCCCACGATCTTCGCCGAGCTCGGCGCGGACGTCACCGCCATCCACTGCGAGCCCAACGGGACCAATATCAACGATCATTGCGGGTCGCAGCACATCGAGGACCTGGCGGCCAAGGTGCGCGAGGTCGGCGCCGATGCGGGTCTCGCGTTCGACGGCGACGGCGATCGGCTCATCGCCGTGGACGAGCGGGGCGGGCCGCTCACGGGCGACCACGTCATGGCCGTTTGCGGCAAGATGTACAAGGAGCTCGGCCTGCTTAAGAAGGACCTGCTCATCACGACCGTCATGAGCAATTTCGGTTTCTTTACTGCCATGAAGAGCCTGGGCATCCGGGAGGGCGTCAGCAAGGTCGGCGACCGATATGTGCTGGAGATGATGCGGGACAAGGGAGCGGTCCTAGGCGGCGAGGATTCCGGCCACGTCATCTTCCTGGACCACCACACGACGGGAGACGGGATCATCACGGCCTTGCAGCTGCTGCGGGCCATGAAACGCGCCGGCCAGCCCCTGTCCGAGCTGGCCAAGGTCCTGACCCTGTCCCCGCAGAAGATCATCAATGTGAATGTCAAAGACAAGCCTCCGCTGGACAAGATGCCCGAACTGCAGAAGGCCATCAAGGACGCGGAAGACGAATTGGGGGACCGCGGCAGGGTGCTGATCCGCTACTCGGGCACGCAGTCCATGTGCCGAGTCATGGTGGAAGGTCCGACGGAGCCATTGACGAATCGTTTGACCCGCATGCTGGCCGATGTCGTCAAGCGGTGCATCGGCTAGAATTCCAGGAAAAGCGCGGGCCGGAGGCGGATTTTTGGCGTCCGCTATAATGGAAGCTGAAAGATGATCCAGATCCGTGTTCAAAAAGATCATGACCTATCTGCCTTTGATCCTTGCCCTCATCACGGGCCGATGCTCGTACTCCATCGAAGACGGGGGATATGACCTGTCCCGGTTCCGGGAAGACACGGAGCTCGTCTCTGTCCCCGACGACCTCCGGGGCGTCGTTCCGACCAACAGCGAAGCTGTGCGAGCCATCTCGGCCGTCCACGACGGCGGGGACCTGAGGTTCGTCATCATCGGAGACACGATCTCCGACAAGAACAAGACCTTCCGGACCTTCCTGGACGAGATCGCCGCCCTCGATCCGCGTCCTTCGTTCATCGTCCACTTGGGAGACCGGGTCGCCTCGCCCGTCGTGGATCACTACGGCACGTATTTGAAAGCCATCAGCGATCCCCCCTGCCCCATCCTCCATGTCGACGGAAATCACGATATCAGGGAAGAAGGCGAGCGGATCTCGCGGGCCTTCTTCGGGGATAAGGATTTCTATTTCGACAGGGGCGACATGCGCTTCGTGTTCATGAGCGATATCCCCAAGGCCGGGCGGCGAAGAGAGACTTCCGGTTTCACCCGGGATCAGTTGGACTGGCTCGAGAACAAGCTGAAGGCCCCCGCCCCGTCGCGGAAGTTCTTTTTCGCCCATGTCCCGCCGAGGGCCCCGTTCAGGAATATCAGCCCGGGCTTGGCGTCCCTTTCCCTCTTCACCCCGGAGCTCGAGAACGAGAAGGAATTCCTCGACCTCCTGGCCCGTTATCACGTCGTCATGGCCGCCTTCGGCCACCGGCATGTCCACGCGTCCCGGGTCTATAACGGCGTCCTCATGGTCATCACGGGAGGCGGGGGCCAGAGAAACTTTCTTGAGCCGTCGGTGAAGGAACCCCGGTTCACGAAGAAGAGTCACTACACGCTCGTGGACATCCCCCGATCAGGACCCTCCGAGCCGTTCGAGAGCGTCCTGTCCTGCATAGGGAAGGGGCACGAGACCCTGTCCATTTCGTCGTTCACTCAAACGGGTCTCTTCGCGAACCTCAGGGATATCTCCGGTGCGCTCGGATCTCCTCCCGCCCCAGCTGGGGCCCATATCGGCCGGTGATCCTTCCTTGGCGAAGGCCCGGGTCGCCGGATCTTCGGCCACCAAGGACAAGCTACCGGCCTTCCCGCCTGGGAAGGAGCTCCGGATAGACCCTTTGGTCAGGAGTTGTGATACAATGAGAAGGGATTTGTGCGGGGAGGAGGCAGGAGAAGTCTCAAATGAAGATGCGCATCCGATGGCTGCTCTTTCAGGTCACGGCGGCTCTCGTCGTCCTGGCCGCTTTCTCCCCCGCCACACAGGATAAGGTCGCTCCCGCGGGGGCCGGATCCATCCCGATCCTGGTCCGCGTGCTCGATGGCGACCGTTTTGTTCCCGACCTCACCCTCAAGGATTTTGAGATCGAGGAGGCCGGGATGGCGGTCTCCCCCCAAGCCCTGTTCCTCATGCGGAAAGGCGCGATCGAACGGCAGGAAGGCATAGCGGTTCCTCCTCCTGACGTTTCCCGCAGACTCGTCCTTCTCTTCCAGATGACGGAATATCACAACAAGATCCCGGAAGCCCTTGGTTACCTCTTCGGAACCGAGCTTCTTCCCACCGACACTCTGGAGATCGAGACACCGATGCGAAGCTATGGGCTCTCGAGAGCGGCCCTGGCGGCCAAGCCAAGGGCGACACTGGCCCGTGAGTTGAGCGAGATCGTCAGGAAGGACATCATCGAGGGAGGGATGGCCTACAACAGCGCCCTGCGCGATCTGAAGCGCATGGTTCGCCAGATCGGGTCAGTCGGCCAGGCGGGGCTCGGCGACGCCGAGGGCGAGATCGAGGACGGCCTCAGCCTGGAACAGCAGCTCATGCAGTATAGCGAACATCTGCAGCGCATGGAGACCCTCAGGGCCGTCGATGAGAACAAGCTCATCGCCTTTGCCCGGAGGATGAAGAGCTTGAAGGGCCAGAAGCTGGTATTCATCCTCTATCAGCGCGAATTCAGGCCGGAGATCAGCCCCCAGACCCTGGACACGATCGTCATGGGCAACCAGGAGCGGCCCGATATTATCGCCGCCATCCAGACGCTTTTTTCCATGTACCAGCGTCCCGTCAACGTGGATCGCGGGCCGGTCATTCAGGCCTTCGCCGACTCGGGCATGGACTTCCACTTCTTATTCATGAACCGCCAGCCTGAACGGGTCTCCGGCATCACCATGCGGGAGCAGTCCGAAGACGTTTTCAAGATGCTTTCCGGCGCGGCCGAAGCCACGGGCGGAGGTACGGACACCTCGCAGAATCCGGCCGCGTCTCTGGCCACGGCGCTGAGGGCCGCGGAACAGTCCTATCTGCTCCTGTATTCGCCGTCGACGGCGGCCGCCCCCGGCACGTTCATCAACCTCAAGGTGAAGGTCAAGGGCAAGGATTATCGGGTCACATGTCGGTCGGGTTATCTGACCGGCTCTTGACGGGACCCCGGGCGGGCCTGACGAGATCTTCTTAAAATCTCGTGTCCGGCCTCGGGGAGGTTCCCGGCCTCGCCATCTCACGGCCGCCCTTGATTCAGCTTCTGAAAAAGTCCACATTCTCCGACGTGACGATGTCGATCTGCATCGTCACCTGCTTCGGGACCGGCTCCTTGAGGACAACGTGGCGGTAGAGGGCATAAATGCCTTCGTAGCCCTGACGCTCGGGCTGCTGGCTGATCAGAAAATCGATAACCCCTTCGCGGAGGTAGCGGACATTTTCGTCGATGAGGTCGTAGCCGATGACATGGATCTGCCCGGCGGCGGACCGGGACTTGACGTAGGCGGCCGCCGGGTGGGTGTTCGCGTTGGTCACGAAGATCCCCCGGAGGTCGGGGTGCCGTTTGAAGATCCGTTCGAAAACCCTGCCGTTGGCGCCGTGTGCCCCGTCCCCATTGACGTCGTAGACCTCGCTCGTGACGTGGGGACAGCTCTCGCAGTAGGTCCGGAATCCCTTGACCCGGGCATCGATGTGATAGTCCTTCGGCAGGACCCGGATGATGGCGATGTGTCCCGGGTCCCTGACCAGCATCTTCATGAGCCGGGCCGAGAGGACACCGCTCTGGAAGGAATCCTGGCCGATGGAAGAAAGATGGGGTGTCCCGGGAATGAACGAGTCGAAAAAGACGTAGGGCAGGCGGGATGGAATGTCATGGAGGAGTTTCTCGAACTGCCGCGAGGCGACCGGGGCGATGAGCAGCCCGTCAAGAGAGGCCGTCAGGACCTTCCGCCGGGCCCGAGAGAGAGAGGCCTCGGAATGCTTGTCGTAAAAGAAGCGGCGGACCCGTATCTTCTGGGAATGGAGATCGGCCTCGGCCCGGGCGACACCCTTGAGTGGCAGGGTCCAGTAGGCGCTGTCTTGGGTCGGCCGGGGCATGAGGATGCCGAAAACGAAGGTCTTAGCCAGCTTGAGGTTCCGGGCGAAGATATTGGGCTTGTACGCGAGGTCCTTGACAATGCGAAGGATCTGCTTTTCTGTCGCGGGAGAGACGCGGCCGCGCTTATGCAGGACGCGGTCGACCGTGCCGATCGACACGCCGGCCGCTATGGCAATTTTCTTGATCGTCGCGATGGCCGTTCTCCTCGCCCGCTCCGATGTCAGTATGGATATATCGGCCTTGTCATGCGAAATGTCAAGGCCGGCCGTAAAAATATTTCTTGACAAAGCCGCCGTGAGACCTATATTTGGTGTGTACGATAACGCATGGGTATCCGCCGATGAGCAAGGAGCGGCCAGCAGCGATCCCCACGGTGGGGCGCGAGGGGGTGGCTCGGATCAACAAGGACGTCCGTGCGGAGACGTGCGCTAACAGCAACCCGAGGTCTCTCTATTGAAGAAAGGAGGCGAAATGAGAAAAGGAAGAACGATCATCGTCACGCTCCTGGGCCTTCTTTTCGTCGTCGCGGCGAATGCCCAGGTCGCACGCCAGAGCGGCGTGATCAAGGGCGTCGTGACAGACGAGCAGGGGGTACCCCTGCCCGGTGTCAGCGTGACGGCGGAGAGCCCGGCCCTGATGGGCGTGGCTTCGTCCCTCACCGACGAGGTCGGCGCCTACCGCCTGATCAACCTGCCGCCGGGCACTTACACGCTCGCGGCGAGCCTGTCGGGCTTCAAGACGGTCAAAAAGCCGGGCGTCATCGTCCAAGTCGGGCAGACCTATATGGTCAACCTGCAGACCGAGGTCAGCGCCCTGAACGAGGAGGTCACGGTCACGGGGGCGGCCCCGGTGGTCGATGTCCAATCGAGCAAGATCACCACCGTCATCACCACGCAGCTGCTGCAGAACCTGCCCCTGAACCGCACCATCAACGGCCTCTTCAACATCACGGCCGGGAGCGCGGGCACGATCGCCGCGTACTCCGGCAGCATCCACGGGGCCAACTCCGGCTCGACGGCCTACGAGATCGACGGCGTCAACGGCGAGAGCCCCACCACGGGCGGCATGCAGATCTCCCCGCAGTATGAGAGCATCGAGGAGATCGAAATCGCCACCGGCGGCCTGCCGGCCCAGATCGGCGCCTCCGGCGGCTCGTTCATCTCGGTCGTCACCAAGTCGGGAGGTAACACGTTCCACGGACAGGCCCAGACCTATTACACGGCCAAAGGCCTTAATCAGATGCTCTTCACCGACGAGGAGCTCGTTTCCCTCGGCCGGTCCAAGCCGGCTTTCGCCAAGTACGACGTGGACGGCTCGTTCTCCCTCGGCGGCCCGATCATCAAGGACCGGGCCTGGTTCTACGGCACGATGGACTATCGCCGGAACGAGTACACGCTGACGAATGTCCCGGTCACGCTGGAAGGCACGGCGTACGACGTCTTCACCAACCCGACGAAGACGATCGCACCCTTCCTCAAGCTGACCACCCAGGTCGGCAAGGACATGCGCGTCTACGTCATGTTCAACGGCGCCTTCACGAAGAACCTCTATGCCCCGAGCTATTTCCAGGTCTTCGAATCCACCACCCGCTCCCTGTCGAACAGCATGGCCCTGACAGCCAATCTGAACTGGATGCTCGGCACCAACACCTACGTCGACTTCCGCGGCGGCTACAACAACCTCGACTGGTCGCTGACCTCCCAGCCGGAGGCGCGGGACAACGTCACCAAGGTCGACGATTATACCGGCTACACGTGGGGCAACAAGCAGAACGAAGAGCAGTACACCATCCGGCGCGGCGAGACCGTCAGCGCCCGACTGACCCATTTCATGGACAACGTGCTCGGCGGCAACCACGAGGTTGGGGCCGGCGTTGAATACCTCTATTCGTTCGACCGCCTCACCGTGGCCCGCGGGAATCCGCTGACGATGCACTATTACAACGGCAACCCCTACGCGTACGCCGCCCAGGGCCGGGACCGGGCCACGTACGGGGACGGCTACATCCAGCTGTCCAATATGGGCCCCAAAGAGGGCGACTCCACGAAGGACCTGCCCGGCAACCGCATCGGCGCTTATCTGCAGGACTCGTTCACGGTCAAGAACCGTCTGACCGTCAATCTCGGCGTCCGCTTCGACTACTACTGGGGCGGCTTCGGCGGGGCCACCTCGACCGGCACCGACCCCAGCGGCCTGGCCTTCAAGATGGGAGAGTTCGTGGCCGAGACCATCGGCTGGAACCCCTACGCGGCGATGACCTGGGACCCCATCTGGAAGACCATGCAAAACACGACCCTCTCGCCCCGCATAGGCCTCAGCTATGACATCTTTGGCAACGGCAAGTCGGCCTTCAAGATCGCTTGGGGCCGGTACTATGAGGCCATGCCGGTCATGTGGTTCTCCAACGCGCAGGCCTCCATCCAGCAGAACTACGCCTTCAATTGGTGGGACGACAACGGCAATCACATGGCCGATGATCCCGGGATCGACACCTATTTCCCGACGGACGATTACTGGTCCTTCGTCGAACAGGACCTCTCGGCCCTCCGCCGGCTCGTCGCCGGCAACGGCGAGCAGTACCAGCTGAAGGCCCCGTGGAACAACGAACTCGTCGTCTCCCTTTCCCACGAGCTGGCCAGGAACCTCTCGGTCAAGCTGCAGTACGTCAACAAGCTCGGCCGCCGGGACCACTGGGACACGATGTACAACTTCGCGACCCAGACCTACCTGAACTCGATCCAGGACGCGCCGGCCGGCTTCTGGGTCCCGTTCACCACCACCGTGCCCGCGGTCGGCGATTGGGAGCAGTCGACCGTCACGATCTATGTCCCGACCAACGATTACGACTGGGACAACGTCGTCTGGCGGCAGGCCAGCAATCCCTACTCCAAGCGGCTCTACAACGGCGTCGAGCTGACCTTCGACAAGCGCTACGCCGACGGCTGGGCCCTGGGCGGCTCGATCACCCTGGCGAAATCGAAGAGCATCACGCCCTATGACCCGAACTACGTCGTCAACGGCTGGGGCGCCGACATCAACGACATTCCGATGGCCATCAAGCTCTTCGGCTCGTTCCAGATGCCGCTCGATTTCATCGGCTCCTTCATCTACCGCCACATCGAGGGCGGGCCGCTCAATTACGGCGGGAATTTCTGGGACAAGTCCATGGACGTCAGCGTCTACGTGCCGGACGCGTGGCTGGCGGCGAACAATTGCGTCACCTGGTGGAACTGGATCGGCGTCCAGCTGGCGCCCAACGGCACGCACCGGCAGGCCTCCTGGGACAACATCGATTTCCGGCTGGAGAAGGCGTTCAAGTTCCGCTTCGGGACGGTCTCCGTCTTCGCGGACGTCTTCAACCTGCTCGGCAACAAGTATGTCTACTCCGGCCTGAACCCGGGCGGCGTCTGGTATCCGGATGACGAGAACACGTCCTCCGGCACCCGCGAGCTCGACTATTACTACAAGAGGGTCACGAGCGTCTCCGGCCTCAGGATCTTCAAGCTCTCGGCCCGCGTCGCGTTCTGATCGAGTTTGAGTCGTGGGGGAGGGATCGTTCCCTCCCCCACTTTTTTCGCTGCGATCACGGGAGCGGGCGAATTCGGCTATAATATTCCTGGGCCGGCCGGAAATGGCAAGGCCCGACGATACCAGCCATGAGAACTCCGTGCGCCGCGATCCCCGTTCTTGCCGCCCTCCTCTTTTCCCTGTTTTTCGCCGCGGCCGCCATGGGGAAGGACCAGAAGCCGGCCCTTCCCGAGGGCGCGAAAAAGTGGCTCGACGAGGACGTCGTCTACATCATCAGCCCGGTGGAGCGCGCGGTGTTCCTCAAGCTCCAGAGCGACCGGGAACGCGACCTGTTCATCGCGGCCTTCTGGAAGCAGCGTGACCCCATCCCGGAAACGCCGGAGAACGAATTCAAGACCGAGCACGACCGCCGCGTCACCTACGCCAACCGTTACCTCGGCCGGGACGCGCCGCGCCCGGGCTGGCGGACCGACCGGGGCCGCATCTATATCATCCTGGGTGAGCCGAACGACATCCAAAGGTTCGAGGGCAAGTCCTCAACCTACGACACCGAGATCTGGTTCTATCAGGGCAAGACGGACCTCGGGCTTCCGGCGGGGTTCAATCTTGTCTTTTTTCGGGATAGCGGCAGCGGCGAGTACCGTCTTTACAGCCCGGTCGCCGACGGACCCCAGGCCCTTCTGACCGGATGGTTAGGCGGGCAGGATTACGAAAGCGCCTACAAGAAACTCCTGCAGGTCGAGCCGGACCTGGCCGCCGTCTCGCTGTCCCTTGTCCCCGGCGAGGCCGGGACCGTCTACGGCCGGCCGTCGATGTCCTCCGACCTCCTCCTCCTGAGCATCGCATCGTCTCCCACCCGCTCCGTCAAGTCCAGGTACGCTCAGAAGTTCCTTCAATACAAGGATATCGTCGAGGTCGAGTACACGGCCAACTACCTCGAGAGCGACAGTTTGATCAAGGTCTTCCGCGATCCCTCGGGCTTCTATTTCGTCCACTACGCCGTCGAGCCCCGCCGCTTGTCTGTGAACCAATACGACGACAAGTTCCTCACGACGCTCAAGGTCAACGGGCGGGTCACGACGACCGACGGCCGTCTCGTCCACCAGTTCGACAAGACCGTCACCCTGAACCTGACGCAAGAACAGATGAATGAGGCCAGCCGGGTGCCCTTCGACTTCCAGGACCTCTTTCCCCTGGTCGGGGGCGACTACAACCTGTCGCTGCTCGTCAAGAACGAGGCCTCTAAGGAGTTCACGTCGGTCGAACAGGCCCTACGTATTCCCGATGCGGGCCCCGCTGTTGAGCTGACCCAGCCGATCCTCGGGTATCGGGTTGTCCGGCTGGAGCCAGCGGAGCGACGCATGAAGGCTTTCCGCGTTGGGCCCTTCCAGATCTACGCCCAGCCCGGGCGGACCTTCGGCCGCAAGGAGACGCTGGCCATCGCTTTCCAGCTCAACAACCTGGCCGAGGAGTTGGCTTCCGGCGGGGAGGTCAGGATCGCCTTGCTCAAGGACGGCCAGCCCTTCCGGGAGATCCACCGGAAGCCGACCGAATATCCCGACCTGCCCACCGTCCTGGAGGAAGTCCCCCTGGCCGATTTCCCTCCGGCCCACTACACTGTCCGGGTAGCCGTCGCCGGCGGCGGGGCCGAAGTCGTCTCGGCCGTCGAGGAGTTCGATCTGAGTTTCTCAGACAACGTGCCTCGGCCCTGGTTCTCCTCGCGCATCTTGCCGGAAACCGGGGATCCTTCCTATGGGGAGATCATCGGCGCACAACTCTTCAACCTCGGCCGCTACGGCGAGGCCCGCGAGTTTCTCGAACGGGCCTTCGCGCGGCTGAAAGATTCTGAGGAGGCGGCCTTCGCCCTGGCCCGGGCTTACCTGGCGCTCGATAGCGCACCGGCTGCGGTCCGGACGCTCACCCCCTTTGTCGAGCCGGCGAAGACGGCAAAATATGAGACGTATGTCTTGGCCGCCGAATCCTTGAGACGAACGGGCGAGCTCGACCGGTCGGTCGGGCTGGTCGAGCGGGCGATGTCGCATTTCGGCGTCAACGCCGCCCTGATGAACCTTTTGGGCGAGTGCTACTCGGGCCTGGGCAAGACCAAGGAGGCCCTGGCGGCCTACGAGAAGTCCCTCGAGCTCAGCCCGGACCAGCCACCGATCCGGGCCAGGATCGATGAGCTGAAAAAACGCAAATAGCGTTCGGACGGAGCAGGGGACAATCGCGGCGGTCGAGAAACTGAAGAAATGACGATATTCGGGAACAGGTTGAGCCTGCGCAAGCTCAAGGCCATGGTCGGCCGCGAGGTGGGGCTCTCCGACTGGTTCCTCATCACCCAGGAGCGCATCGACGCCTTCGCCGCGGCGACCGAGGACCGCCAGTGGATCCACGTCGACCCGGAGCGGGCGGCGCGGAGCCCCCTGGGCGGGACGGTCGCCCACGGCTTCCTGCTGCTCTCCCTCGTCCCCTTCTTCAACTCCTCGAACGAGGTCTTCAAGGGGCGTTTCCGGATGGCCGTCAATTATGGCCTCGACCGCGTCCGCTTCCCCCAGTCCGTCCGGGCCGGCTCGCGGGTCCGCAACAGGGCCGTCCTGAAGAAGATCGAGAAGCGGGGATTCCGGAAGATCGTGGTGACGGTCGAGAACACCCTGGAAGTCGAAGGCGCGGCGAAGCCGGCCATGGTCGCCGATGTCCTGGCCCTGATCTATCTTTAGAACCTTGAACATACCCAGACCGGGTGATATAGTCAGCCGGAGGAGAACGGACATGACCAGAATACGGAAGACCGATCACGGGCTATCGACAACGGCAGTGGCAGGGCTAACGGTCCTTCTGACCGCGGTGCTCTGCATATCCCTCCTGGCGGCGCGGGCCGATAAGCTCCAGGGCGCGGGAATCCGCAGCTCGACCTACGGCCGCCCGAACGATCCCGGACCGGGGTACTGGGCCCGGACCGGCGTCGAGATCGCGGCCAAGTTCCCCGGCACGAAACCGGAAGCCATCTGGATCGTGAGCCGGCTCAAGGGCCGCGGCACCGAGATGTCGTTTCCCGTCCCTCCGGGCGGCGACCCGCTCATCACGGGAATGCCGGAAGACATCAGCGAGCCCGTGCTGCAGCTCTTCGACAAGCTCGGCTACCGCGTCTGGCTCCAAACGGAACCGGGCTGGGCGCCTGTCGACAAGGCCTTCCATGTGATGCTTGATCACTACGGCCACCACAAGTGCGTCATCGGGGTCGGCGTCGATATTGAATGGCACCGCTCCAACAACCCCGACCTCGGCGACCCGGTGACCGACGAGATGGCCACGGCGTGGCTGGCGGCCGCCCGGTCCCATAACCCCTCGTATCGCATGTTCTTGAAGCACTTCCGCGAGGACGTCATGCCCCCGACCGTCCGCGAAGGGATCATGTTCGTCGACGACAGTCAGATCTTCGAGTCATCCGACGACATGATCGCGGAGTTCGCTAAGTGGGGCCGAACGTTCGCCCCGGCTCCCGTCGGGTTCCAGTACGGCTACAGGACCGACAAACACTGGTGGGGTCAGATGAAGGACCCCGTCAAGGAGATCGGCGACCGTGTCCTGGCCGCAACGCCGAATACCGAGGCGCTGATCTGGGTGGATTTCACGGTCCAGGACATCTTCCCTCCCGACCCGGCCAAGGGGGACCGCGTCCTTCCGAAGAAGTAGCGGCTCAAAGCTCTTTACAGTAGACCCGGAAGCGCTTGTAGACGACGCCTCCCCAGTGTTCCATGGCCGCCCGGACCCTGAGGTTGTTCTCGATCTCGCGGTGGCTGTCGATGCAGAGATAGCCGGCCTTATGAGCGGATTCGACCGTCTTCAGGCCGAGCATGACTTCCAGTCCGAACCCCCGGTATTTTTCCTTGACCCCGCCGAGCACGAGGTCGAGCTGCCGGGTCCGTTTCGCGGCGCGGAGGATCCAGATCAATCCGAAAGGAAAGAGCCGGCCCTTCGACCGCTTGATCCCCTCCGAGAAATTGGGCAGGCCGATGATGAAGCCACTGATGACGCCGCTCTTGTCCAGGACGAGCTTGGTGAAGCGCGGGTCGAGCACATTGAGGTATCTCTTGGCCAAGGCCAGCATCTCGGCCTCGTCAAGGGGGGCGTAGCCATAGATGTCCTTGAAGCATTCGTTCATGAGGCCGAGGACGGGCCGGACGAGCGGCTTGAGCTCGCTTCTCTTCGTAAACTCCACGAGCCGGAAGTTCCCCCTGCGGGCGATGCGGTCGATCACCCGGAGCTGCTCCCCGGGCATCTCGTCGGGCACGGGGATCCTGTAGACGACGTAATCGATCTCCTTGCGGTACCCTTCCCCGATGACGAGCGGGTTCATCGAATCCAAGTTGTAGGTGCAGGCGATGGTCGGCGTTTCGTCGAAACCCTCGACCATGAAACCCTCCGGGTCCTGGTCCGAGAAGCCCATGGGGCCGACGATCCGGGTCATCCCCAGGCCGCGGGCCCATTGTTCGACGGCCTCAAGGAGGGCGTGCGCGGCCTCCGGACTGTCCTCGCATTCGAGAAAGCCGAACCGGGCGTTCTTCTCCCGGTGGATCTCGTTGGAGCGCCGATGGATGATGCCCATGATCCGGCCGACCGGGTCCCCGCCCCGGTGGGCCAGGAGGCGCAGGGTCTCGGCGTGCTTGAAGCTCGGATTCTTCGCGGGATCGAAGAACCACCTGTCCTCGGCGTAGATCGGGGGCAGCCAATTCGCGTGACCGCGGTGGAACTTCGGCGGCAGGGCGACGAATCGCTGGAGGTCCTTGTGTGTACGGACCTCGTCAATCCGGATCGGCATGGCGTTTCCGGCGCTTTCCCCCAATCTCTGCCCGATAAACTACGCCCGGAGCAAGGCGGATGTCAACATCGCCCTTTCCCGGCCGTTCCGCCGAGGTTGAAGCCAGGGCCGGCGGGCCTTATAATGGGGCCAGCCACCGCGAGGAGGGTCTCATGGACATCAAGGTCGTGCCCATCGACAAGCCCGAGGACATGAACTTCATCCTCGGTCAGGCTCACTTCATCAAGACGGTCGAGGACCTCCACGAAGCCATCGTCACGACCGCGCCGCACATGAAGTTCGGCATCGCCTTTTGCGAATCGTCGGGACTGGCGCTCGTCCGGCACACCGGGAACGACGAGGCGCTCATCGAGATCGCCAAGAAGAACGCCATGGCCGTGGGGGCCGGGCACGCGTTCCTGATCTTCATGACCGGCGGTTTCCCGGTGAACATCCTCAACGCCGTCAAGGCCGTTCCCGAGGTCTGCGGCATCTATTGCGCCACGGCCAACCCGGCCGAGGTCGTCGTGGCCGAGACGGAAAATGGCCGGGGCATCCTCGGCGTCATCGACGGCGTCCGAACGAAGGGCGTCGAAGGGCCCGAGGGCATCGAGTGGCGCAAGGGCTTCCTGCGCAAGATCGGCTACAAGCTCTGAGCCGCGCCACGTGAAGACACACCGGTTGCTGGCCCGAGCGGGTCTCGTCCTCGTCGCCGTGGTCATCCTCAGCGTTCCCGCCCGGGCCCAATTCCGCGACGACTTCGACGGACCGGTCCTCGCAAAGGACCCGACAGGCGCCGCCGGTTGGGGCTTCCGGACGGGCGAGGGCAGCGCCGTCATGGACTTCATTCCGGGTCGGGGGTTCGCCACGATCGCGGTTGACGCGACGAAGGACAGACGGAATGTTTGGTGGGCCTTCATCATCCGTCGCGTTTCCGGCGCGCTCGACCTGGCCCGCCTGGCCAAGCCCGGCTTCGAGCTTCGGATCGAAGCCCGCATCCGGACCGATCACGCCCCGCGGCGCGTCAACCTTCATCTCAACACACAGAAAACAAACGAGTTTCATAGCCATCTCATGGAGTACGACCTGGCCGAGCCCGGCACGTGGTACACGATCAGCATGACCACCCGCGGCTTCGAGGCCGGGCCCGGCGACACCGTCAACGCCCAGATGGCCCTCATGGATTGGGGCCTCGGCCGCTATCGCGTCGACGTCGATTATTTTCGGGTGGATATCGTCGAGGCGGCCAAGGCCGGGCCCGACCTGGGTCCGCCGATCCCCTACCATCCCCCGATCGCCGATCCGGCGTCCTTCGATCGGGAAGCCGTCGTCGCCGCGGACGTGACGGTCGATCTCGCCGAGCCCGGGATCAATCTCAACGATTGGACGATCACGGACCCCGGCGGGAAAGCCCCTGTCCTGTCGGCCGGAGGAACGCGCGCGGCCTTGCTCCGCTGGGATTTCGGCAAACTCGCCGGCTGGAAGGTCACCGGGCCGGGCCTGCTTGAGCTGACGACGCGGGCCCTCGTGCGCCCTGCCAGCGAACACCCCGACTTCGGGCTTCTCCGGGTCGTCGAGATCCTCGGCGGGGCGCCGGCTTGGGATGAGCGGACGGCGACCTGGACCGGGATCTCGCGCGGGGAGCCCCGCGACCTCGTCCTCAACCCGCAGATGATCATCGACTGGCCCGTGACGGCAGGGGACGGCGGCAAGACCTATCTGACCATCCCCGTCCCGGTCCTTCAGCGGCTCATCGACGGCAAGACCTTCGGCATCGCCCTGACCCCGCTCGGCTCCATCGACGCGTCGTTCTACGCCCGCGAAGCGCGCGGCGGCGCGGTGGCCGCCCGTCTTCGTTTTAACCTTCAGGAGGGGCCGACCCCCGAAGGGGGCAGTCCCGAGCCGCGAGGGCAGTCCCGACATCCGACATAAGGAGGGATGAATGGAATCCAACGCTCCGGGCAAGACCCGCCTCCTCTCGCTCGATGCCCTGCGCGGCTTCGACATGTTCTGGATCATCGGCGGCGACGCCTTCTTCCGGTCGCTGGCCGAAGTGACGAACTGGGGTTGGGCCAGGTCTTGGGCGGTCCAGCTCGAGCACGTCGAGTGGGCCGGGTTCCACTTCTACGACCTCATCTTCCCCTTGTTCATGTTCATCTCCGGTGTCGCCATCCCGCTTTCGCTACTGGCCAAGGCCGAGACGGTCGCGGACAAGCGCCCGATCTACATCAAGCTCATCAAGCGCGCCCTGCTTCTCGTCCTGCTGGGGTTCGTCTACAACCATCTGGCGGACCTTCAGTTCGCGACCCAGCGCTACGCCAGCGTCCTCGGCCAGATCGGCCTGGCGTATCTCTTCGCCGCCCTGATCATGCTCAACGTCCGGAGCCTCAAGGGGCGCCTGGCCGCCCTGGCCGGCATCCTGGCCGGCTACGCCGCGGTCCAGCTGCTCGTGCCGGTGCCGGGGATCGGCGCCGGCGTTCTGACCCCGGAAGGGACGATCAATGGCTGGGTCGACCGTCTGCTCCTGCCCGGGCGACTTTACGACAAGATCTTCGATCCCGAAGGCATCCTCTGCATCCTCTCGGCCGTCTCCGTCACCCTTATGGGCGGGCTGGCCGGCCTCGTCCTGCGCTCGGAGCGGCTCAACGTCTACCGCAAGACACTCGTCCTTGCCGCGAGCGGCGTGGGTCTGGCGACCGCCGGCTACGTCCTCGGGGGCTTCTACCCGATCATCAAGAAGGCCTGGACGGCGACCTTTGACATCTACGCGGCGGGGCTTTCGTTCATCCTGCTGGCCCTCTTCTACCTGATCGTCGATGTCTGGGGTATCCGGAAATGGTCGTTCTTCTTCCGCGTCATCGGCATGAACTCGATCACGATCTACATGGGGACGCGGATGATCGATTTCGACACAACGAGCAAGTTCTGGTTCGGCGGGCTGGCGAGACTTTCGGGGACGGCCGGTGTCCTCGTCCTCGAGGCGGGGGCCATCGCCGTCGAGTGGTTGGTCCTCTATTTCCTCTACAAGAAAAAGGTCTTTCTGCGCGTCTAAGAGGGCCGGCCGCCAGCCGTCCTGCCTACCGCGCCAGGCCGCCCGGCGGCAGATGCTCGTTGAGGAACTTCGTGAACATCGTATAGAGGTGGAGCGTCGTTCCCTGGCCTTCATAGATCCCGTGTGACCTGTTCGGATAGGCCATCATTTCGAATTGTCGATTGGCGGCGACGAGCTCATTGACGAGGAGCTCGAAGCCCTGGTAATGGACGTTGTCGTCCCCGGTTCCGTGGACGATGAGGAGCGGGCCCTTCAGGTCCTTGGCAAACGTGATGGGCGAGCCATCCCTATAGCCGGCTGTGTTTTCGCTCGGCAAGCCCATATAGCGCTCCTGATAGATCGTGTCGTAGAGCCGCTGGTCGGGCACCGAGGCGACGGATATGCCGGCCTTGTAGAGGCCGGGATAGCGGAACATGGCGTTGAGGGTCATCGACCCGCCACCGCTCCAGCCCCAGACGCCGATGCGCTCGGCGTCGACGAAAGGCCAGGCGGAGACGGCCTCCCGGACGGCTGCGGCCTGATCGGCCGAGGCCAGGATGCCGATCTGCCGATAGATCGACTTCCGCCAGGCCCGGCCGCGAGGCGCCGGCGTGCCCCGGTTGTCGAAGCTGGCGACGATATAGCCCTGCTGGGCCAGCATCAGGTGCCAGAGATAGCGGCTGCCGCCCCAGCCGTCCTGGACGGTCTGGCCGGCCGGTTCGCCGTAGACATAGACGAGGAGGGGGTATTTCCGGGCCGGGTCGAAGTCGGGGGGCAGGATGCGCCAGCCGTCGACCTGAAGGCCGTCGCCGATCGTTACTTTGTAGAATTCGACCCGCTTCCGGGCGAGCGCCCCGACCCTGGCCCGAAGCTCGTTGTTGGCCGCGAGCGGCCGGACCGGCTCGCCCTTCGGCAGCCGCACCAGCTCGGTCACGGGGGGCTCATCGAGCGTCGAATACGAGTGGAAAGCCCAGCGGGCCGACGGCGAAATGTCGTACCGGTGGACGCCGCCCGGCCCGGAGCGGCCGACGAGCTCCGGCTGGCCCTTCCCGTCCATCCGGACTCGATAAAGGAACCGCTTCGTCGCATCGGCGGGCGAAGCCGTGACGTAGAGCCAGGCGCCCTTCTCGTCGACGGCGTTGACGCTAACGACGTCGTAGTCGCCCGGCGTCAGGAGTTTGGCCTCGCCCCCGTTGCGGCCGACCGCGTAGGCGTGCTGCCAGCCATCGCGTTCGCTCAGCCAGAGCAGGTTCTTGCCGCCGTCGAGCCAGACGAAGTCGTCCATGATCTCGACCCAAGCCTTATCCGTGTCCGTGAAGATCGTCCGGACTCCGCCCGTCGCGGCGTCTCCGATGAGGACGCTGAGCGTGTTCTGAAGGCGGTTGAGATGCTGCAGGACGACCTCGCGGGAGTTCCCGGCCCACTCGAGCCGGGCGATGTAGGTGTTCGAGGGATGGCCCGGCGTCCTCATCCAGACGGCGGGCCCGCCCGCGGCCGGGACGACGCCGACCCGGACGGCGGAGTTCGGCTGTCCGGGCTTGGGGTGTTTGAAGCTCGTCGTCACCGGATAGAGGGTGTCGGTGTTGTTGATCATGGTGAAGACCGGCACGCGGCTGGTGTCGAACTGCCAGAAGGCGATGGCGGCGCTGTCCGGGCTCCAACGGAACCCGTCACGGATGCCGAACTCCTCCTCGTTGACCCAGTCGGACGTGCCGTTGATGACGTCCGGGCCCCCGTCGAAGGTCAGCCGCGTGACCCGGCCCGAGGCCAGGTCCTCCGCGTAGATGTTGTTCTTGACGACATAGGCGGCCTTCCGGCCGTCGGGCGAGAGCTTGGCGAACATCAGGTTCGAAGCCTCGAAATCCCGGCCAAGCTGGCGAAGGCGGCCGGTGGCCAGTTCGTAGGTCCAGAAATCTCCTCGCGTGTTCTGGCGCCAGACGCGCTGGGAGTTGGTAAAAACGATCAGGACCCGTCCGTCGGGTGACCAGGCATAGTCCTCGATGGCCAGGGGGCCCGCGGCACCGGGCGGGGCGAGCCGGGCCGCGGAGACGAGGACCTCGCGCCGGCCGGACTCGGCGCGGTAGAGGACGAGGTCGCGGCCGCCTTTCGCCTCCACGCTGGGCTCGAGCGTCGTATACGAGGCGCCGTCGCTCATCCAGCGGGCCGGGCCGAAGCGCTCGGCCGCGAAATCGCGCCCGGCGAAGATGCGCTCGACGGTCAGGATGGGATCGAAGGGCTTATCCGGAGCGGGCTTGTCCTGGGCCGCCGCGAGGGGAACGAACGCGAGGTTGATGGCCAGGACGACCAGGGCGAGGGTTCTCAGGCGTGTCATCATGGCAGACGGCCTCCTTGGGTTCGGTTTATCGGGGCGCCAGGATATAGGTGCGGCCAGGCTCGGTCTCGAATTCGATGAGCCCGGCGTCAGGAGAAGACGGCCTGATCATCTCATGCAACGACATGATGGTCATGGGGGACTCGATCCGCACACGGCAAGGCCCGCCGATGGTGGACAGGATGGTCGCGCGCCGGAGTTTGCCGTTCGACCATTTCAGGCCGACCTCGAACCCGCCCCGGGCCCGCAACCCGCGGACCTCCCCACTACGCCATGAGGCGGGCAGGGACGGCAGAAAGTCGATCTCGCCCCCTTGCGATTGGAGCAGCATCTCCGATATGGCCGCGGACAAGCCGAGGGCGCCGTCCACCTGGAGGGCGTTGCTGCAAATGGAAAACAGGCTCGCGGTGGTGTAATTGTTCATGGCGAAACGGAGGTTCTCCAGGGCTTTGGCCCCGTCGCCGAGACGGCTCCAGCAGGCCGCCTTCCAGGCCGACGACCAGCCGTTGCCCGGAAGTCCGCGTTGCTCCAGGACGACCCGGGCCGCCTGGCCCGCCCCGCCGATCTGGCGCTTCGAGATCTCGTGGCCCGGGAAAAGGCCCCAGAGGCCCGAGATGTGGCGATGGCTCTTTTCCGTCTCGTCCCAATCCTCGAGCCATTCCTGGAGATTGCCCTTGCGCCCGATCCGCATCGGGGGGAGCTTCGCCTTCGCCTCGAGGACCTCGGTCCGGAAGTCCGCATCGACACCCAGGATCCTGGCCGCTTCGGCCACCTGGCCGAACAGGGCGTCGAGGATGCGCATGTCGATGGTCGAGCCGGCGCAGAGGGAAGTTGTCGTCATGAACGTCGTGATCTCGTCGAAGAACGGCGTCTGCCCCGGCACGGCCGGGAAGTTCTCAGGCGACGTTGAGGGATTGGTCACGAGCCAGCCGTAAGTCGGGTGGGGGACAAGAAAATCGAGGAAGAACTCGGCGCTTCCCTTCAGGACGGGATAGCAGTCCTTTAAGAAGGCTTTGTCGCCGGTAAACAGATAGTGCTCCCAGAGATGCGTCGCCAGCCAGGCTCCGCCGGTCGTGAAGGCGCCCCAGCTCGGCCCGTCCATCGGCGCGGCCACGCGCCAGAGATCCGTGTTCTGATGGAAGACCCAGCCGCTGGCGCCGTAGTGCTCGCGGGCCACCTCGGTCCCCTGGTCCGAGAGCTCCCGGACCATCCGGAAGAGCGGCTCGGCGCACTCGGCCAGGTTCCCGACCTCGGCCGGCCAATAGTTCATCTCGGTGTTGATGTTCGTGGTGTACTTGGAATCCCAGGGCGGGTTCATCTTGTCGTTCCAGATGCCCTGGAGGTTGGCCGGCTGCGTGCCGGGCCGGGACGAGGAGATGAGGAGGTAGCGGCCGAATTGGAGGACGAGACCGGCCAGCGCGGGGTCGTTCGTTCCGTCGAAAGCCTTGATGCGCTCGGCCGTCGGCAGGTCCGACGTCGGACCGGATGGCAGCTTGATCTCGACGCGCCGGGAGAGCCGCCGGTGCTCGCGAACGTGGGCCTCGAGAAGCATATCGAAGGACTTGCCGGCCGCGCCGCCGAGGGCCACGGCGACGCGGGTGACGGGGTCGCCGGAGACATCCTTGTAGCTGACGAAGTTCGTGGCGGCGGCGATGAGAATAGTCACGGCGTCGGCGCCGGTGACGACGAGGCTGTCCCCGTCGACCGCCATCGCACCGCCTTCCGGACAGGCCTTGAGCCGGGCCTCATAGCGCAACCGGCCCCCGATGCCCATATAGTCGGCCGACTTCCCCTTGATGACCAGCCCGTCGGGCGGCAGGCCGTCCATACGGAAATAATCGGTGGCGTAGTTCGAGTGGGCCTCGTTCCGTTCGCCCCGGAGCTGGGCCCGGAAGGAGATCCGGCCGGGCGCGTCCGCCGTGAGCCTGACGACGAGGACCTGGTCGACCGGGCTCGAGAAGACCCGCCGCGTGAAGCGGACGCCGTCGAGCGTGTACGACGTCGTGTCGACGGCCGTATCAAGATCGAGCTCGTGGCGGTAATCCGCGGCCGCAGCTTTCGAGGGGAAAGCGAGGGCCAGGCTGCCGAGGGACTGGTACTTCTGCTGCTCGACGGGATAGCCCATGAGCCGGCGGCCGAAGAGGATGTGGGCCTGTTTGAGCCGGCCTTCGAAGACCAGGCGCTGAATCTCGGGCAGGGCCTCCGCCCCGCCTTTGACGGTCGTCGAATACGGCCCGCCCGTCCAATAGGTCTCTTCGTTGAGCTGGATCTTTTCTTCGTCCGTCCGGCCGAAGACCATGGCCCCTAGGCGGCCGTTCCCGACGGGGTGAGCGTTCTCCCATTTGTCAGCGGGGCGGGCGGCCCAGACGATGGTCGCGGGGTCCTTCGTCGCATCGGCCCCGGGAGCGGCCCCGGCGAGGGGCGCGCAGCCGAGAACCATTCCCAGGAAGACGAAGCGAAGGAGCCTCCGGTTCATTCGACGGGCTTGGTGATCGCCGGATAGTACCTGCGGACGAAGCCTTCCTGGACCTCGAACGACCAGTGGACGTCCCGGACATGGTTGGCCGCGTCCTGGCTCCGGCCCGCTCGCAGGAGATCGATCAGGGCCTGGTGCTCGCCGACGGAGGTCTCCTCCCATTCCTTGACGAAGCCCTTGACCCGGGGGAAGTCATACAGCCGCTTTTTCAGGTTGTTGACCAGCTTGACCAGGCTGGCGTTACTGCAGAGGTTGAGGAACGTGTTGTGGAACGCCAGGTTCTTCTCGTAGTAAAGATCGAAGTCGGCCGCGGCCAGGGCCTCTCGCATGCCGTCGTTCAGCCTCTGCATGGCGTCGATGTCGACCGGCTTCATCCGGTCGAAGGCCTTGAGCAGGGCTATGCTCTCGAGCGAGCCGATGATCTCATAATAGTTCCGGATGTCCTGTTCCGTCAGGGCGTTGACCACGACCATGCGCCGGGGCAGGATGGTGACGAAATCCTCCATCTCGAGCTGGAGCAGGGCGTCGCGGAGGGGGGTCTTGCTGACGCCGAGCCTCTTCGACGTCTCCTCCATGTCGATGGCCGATCCGGGCAGGATCGCGCCGCGCCTCATCTGCTCGCGGAGGTACTCGTAGACCTGCTCTTTGAGGGACTTGACGTTGAGGATCGGCTTGCGGTCCATGGTCCGATGTCCTTTCATGCCGAGGGCGCCGCGCGACAAAGATATTCGACAAAGCGTCTCAAGTCAAATGCCGGCCGGACGACGGCCCGACGGGCCATTATCATTCCCGGAAATGTCTGATAGAATGACCACAGGGAGACGCCGATGAACCCGACGACGCCGATCCGCTACGTCACGACGGAAGAGATCCGGGGCATACTGGCCATGCCCGCTGCCATCCGCGCGGTCGGGGAGGCGCTGGTCGCGCTGTCGACCGGCCGGGCCCTCGTGCCGGCCCGCACGAGCCTCGAGATCCCGGGCACGCGGACGACGGCCCTGGTCATGCCGGCCTACCTCTCCGGTCCGAACCGGATCGGCCTCAAGCTCATTTCGCTCTGCGAGGACAACCCGGCCAAGGGCCTGCCTGTGGCCCAGGCCATCACGATCGTCATGGACGCCGAGCTCGGAACGCCGCTGGCCGTCCTCGAGGCCGGCTACCTCACCGCGATCCGGACGGGCGCCGCGTCGGGGGTGGCCACGGACGCCCTGGCTCGCAAAGACGCCCGGGTGGCCGCGGTCTTCGGCGCCGGCGTCCAGGGCCGGACCCAGATCGAAGCGATCGCGGCCGTCCGGCCGCTCCGCAAGGCCTTCGTCGTCGACACCGACGCCAGGGCGGCGGCCGCCTTTGCCGCGGAGATGGGACGGGCGCTCGGCCTCGAGATCGAGCCGGCGGACGCCCCGACGGCGCTGCGCGATGCCGACATAGTATCGACCGCGACGACGTCGGCCGTCCCCGTCTTCCGGGACGGCGACCTCATGCCCGGGGTCCACATCAACGCCGTCGGGTCCTACAAGCCCCGCGTCCGCGAGATCCCGGGCGAGACAATCCGCCGGGCCGGCCTTTTCGTCGACGAGAGGCGGGCCTGCCTTGATGAGGCCGGCGACATCATCATGCCCCTCCGCGAGGGTCTCATCGAAGAGAGCCATATTCGGGCCGAGATCGGCGAGGTCCTGGCCGGGCTCAAGCCGGGCCGCCGCTCGGACGCTGAGATCACCGTCTTCAAAGCCGTGGGCAACGCCGTCGAGGACCTGGCCGTGGCCGCCCTGGTCCTCGGCTGAAGGGCGACGATGGAGTTCATCAGCATCCTCAACGACGTCCTCGGGCCGGTCATGCGCGGGCCCTCGAGCTCCCATACGGCCGGGTCCTATCACATCGGCCGGCTCGTCCGCTCCCTGCTCGGGGAGGAACCGGCGGGGGCCGCGTTCACCTTCGATCCGAAGGGCTCCTATGCCGCAACCTACCGTCAGCAGGGCGTCGATCTGGCCCTGACCGCGGGCCTCCTCGGCTGGCCGATCACCGACAAGCGCTTCGCCCGGGCCCTGGTCCTCGCCCCGAGGCAGGGCCTCCGGCCGCGGTTCCGGGTCGCTCCGCTCGAAGGGGCCGACCATCCCAACACCGTGGCCATCGAGCTCGTCGGCAGGAGCGGCAGGGAGCTTCGTGCGACCGCCCAATCGATCGGCGGCGGGATGGTCCTCGTGACCCGGCTCGACGGCCGGCCTGTGCGCCTCGACGGTAAAAGCTACGAGGTCTTGGTCCTCGCCGGAGACCGGAAGGCCCGTGCGGTCGAGACGATCGTCGCCGCCGACGGCCGGACGGTGGGCCGGCCTGTTCGCTCGGCCAAACACGGCGAAGCGTTCCTGTCGTTCAAGAGGACCGCGCCTCTCGGGCCGGAGGCCCTGACCGCTTTGGGCAGAATCGAAGGGGTCCGCCGGACCTGGACGGCGCCGCCCTTGTTCTTCATTCAAAAAGGGACGCCCCTTTTCCGGTCCGGGAAGGAGATGGTTGCGCTGGCCCGGCGAAGCGGTGTTTCGCTGGGCCAGATAGCACTGGCCTACGAGGCCCGGCTCCTGGGGCTCACGGAAGCCAAGGTCGTCGATGAAATGGGACGGAGGTTCGACATCATGAGGGCGTCCGTGCGCCGGGGCCTGGCCGGCCGCGGGCTCGGCATGAAGCTCTTGACGCCGACCGCCGGGCGGATCTTCCATGCGGAGGCGCGGCGCGCGCTCCCGACCGGGGGCGTTCCCACAAGGGCCGCGGCCAGGGCCATGGCCGCTCTCCATGTCTCCAACAGCGGAGGTATTGTCTGCGCCGCTCCGACCGGCGGCTCGGCGGGTGTCCTGCCGGGGGTCGTCGTCACGCTCGTCGAGGAGGGAAGCCTCGGCGGCAGGAGGACAGCCTTGACCCTTCTGGCCGCGGCCGCGGTCGGGACGATCGTGGCCCGGCGGGCGACGTTCGCCGCCGAAGTCGCCGGCTGCCAGGTCGAGATCGGGGCCGCGGGGGCCATGGCCGCCGCGGCGGTGGTCGAGGCGGCCGGCGGGAGCGCGGCCCAAGCGGCCGATGCCGCGGCCGTGGCCCTTCAGAACACCATGGGCTCCGTCTGCGACCTGGTCCAGGGCCTATGCGAGATCCCCTGCCATACCCGGAACGCCGTGGCCGCTTCGAGCGCCTTCGTCTGCGCCGATCTCGTCCTTGGCGGATACAGGAACCCGATCCCGCTCGACGAAACGATCGACGCGTCCTTCGCGTCCGGCCGGATGCTCCCGGCCGAGCTTCGTTGCACCGCCAAAGGCGGGCTGGCAATCACTCCATCAGCGCTGGCTCTTAAATCCTAAGCGAAGTCCTCATATTCACTTCTTGGGAGCCGGCTTTTTCGCCGCGGGGGCCGGCGGGGCCATGACGCGCCCCGTATACTCGGTCTCGACGTTCTCGAAGAAGACGCCTTCGAACCGCCCCGGCTGAACCGACGGCAGGCTGACCTCGATATCCAAGGGCGAGTCGGGCCGGATCCGGCTGAGGTCGGCATAGTGGCCGATGAAGGTCCGGGCCGGCGAGTGCGGGTAGACGCTGTTGTAGGCCTTGAGGACGTCGACGGGGGCGCCGTTGATCCTCAGGCTCACGTCCATCGTGTCCGTGCCCTCGATGATGGGGATGTGGAGCAGGAGCCGCCACGGGCCGAGCCAGGGGGCCCGGAGGTCGTCTTCCGTGTAGACGACGGGCCAGGCCTTCTTGCGCTCGGCAAGCTGGGCAAAGACACGGGCCGGGACGGTCGTCCGGGCCTTGTAGATCCCGCCGGTGAAGCCGGGCAGGACGTTCCCGGCGCTCTGGGACTTCCCGAAGGCCCGGCCGGCGAAGCGCACGTTCGCGGTGATGAGCCCCTGGCCCGCCTTGAAGGGATGGACCACGCCGTTGACCGACAGGGCGCGCACGCGGGCGTTCGCGGGGAGAAGGACCAGGATGGGGCACGACGTCCCCGTTTCGGCCACGACGTCGGTCAGCACGAGCCGCGTGGACCTGAGCTCCGCGGCGCCCCGGACGTTGAAGAGGACGGGGCCCTCGATCTCCGCCGGGGCCGGGAAGACCTCGTAGACGGCGGCTTCGCGCCCGGGCAGGGTCAGGACGACTTCGCCGCCAGAGGCCCAGAGGCCTTCGGCCGAGCCGACCAAGCGGCCCTCCTGCGGATAGAGCTCCTTGATCATGAGCTTCCCGCCCTTGACAAGGCCGATCGAGGCGTCGAGCTTGAACCGGGCTTCCCTGCTCCCGGGGTTGGGGTTGAAGAGAAAGACGATGCCGCGGTCCTCGACGATGGCCGCCGTGCCGTCGACACGGCCGGCCGCGGGCGGCCCGATGATCGGCCGCAGCGCGTGGAGAAAGCGGGCGTTCTCGTCGGTCCAGTCCAGCCATTTCCGGAACCAGGCCTTGTCGTCTTCCGAGAGGGCGGCGAACTCCCCGGTGTCGCGGGCGGGGATGAAGTTGATGACGTGATGGAAGGGGGCCGTCCCGATCGAAGAAAGCAGGGAGTATCTCCAGCCGAGGACGTCCCAGTCTCGGGGGCGGAAGCGGTCGCGGCGCATGACCTCCTTCTCGTCGTTGCGCTCCGACTGGTGGGTGATGAAGCCGGGCATGATCTCGGGCGGAGTGAAGCGCTCGATCCGGTAGACCCAGGCGGCGAAGCGCTGGCGGTTGGCCGAGACCCGGTCGGTGTGGAGGTCGGGGAAGGCCTTGAAGCTCTCCGGCTGCTCGTCGGTCAGCGACGGGTGCGGGTAGGAGCCGGCCAGCCAGGTCCACGGTCCGAAGTTCTGGTACTGCTGGCGGCCGTCGACGACGGCGTCGAAGGCCTCGCGCCTCAATCCCTCGAGGACGCGGCGGCAGCCGTACCACTGGGCATACTTGCTCGAGGCCTTGTCCATGGCGATCCACCAGTGGTCGAAGGAGAAGCCGGCCGCCCCGGCGGTCTTCATGAAGGCCAGGAGCTTGTCCAGCCACCAGTCCTGGAACGAGCGTAGGCCCGTGTCGGCGCTCGCCTTGGGGGCGGCGTCCGCGCCGGCCCAGGCGGTCCACTCCGGGTTCTGGAGGAACGGCAGCGAGGGATAGGCGTAGGCCATGAGCTTCAGGTTCTTCGAAGCGGCGTAATCGAGCATCTCCTTGAGCCCGGCCGGGACCTCGTCGCGGCGGGGGTCCCACTCCCCTTTCCGGAGCTTCTGGCCGAGGCCGAACCAGAGGACGTTCTCCCAGCCCCAGGAATCAGCGTTGTCCTCGAGTTTCGACAGCGTGCTGTTCGCCGGAGTGTAGAGGAGATGGGTGACGCCGAGCTCGGAAGCCCGGTCCATGATCCGCTTGTATTCCTCGACGCCTTCAGCCGTTCCCACGTCGATCTGATAGTCGTTCTCGCACCAGGGGATGTGGACGCGGACGCTCCGGCCCGGATAGTAGAGAAGGAAAGAACGGACGCAGTCGACGAGGGCGTTGGCCTCGGCGATGTCGATCGACGGTGATTCCCGGAGGAGCTTGTCGTAGTCGGGAACGAACCTCCACTCGGGCACGGCCTGGGCCGGAAGGCGCGTGCCCGAGAGGCCGGCGAGCCCGATGCAAAGGCGGTCGGAGGCGAAGGCGCCGGAGTCCCGGCTCCAATCCATGTCCGGAGCGTAGGAGACGGAGACCGCCGCATCGTCGCGCGTCCAGGACATGAACGGGTTCTGGAGCATGAAGAAAACGCTCCACGCGGGGACGGCTCCGCCGTCGGCGCCGGCGAAGCGGCAGACGGCGCCGAAGGAGCCGTCCTTGAGCTTCAGCTCCTCGACGACGGGCCGGTCGAGCGAGGACTCGAGCGGTCTGACCTCGTTGATCCGGAAGACGCGGCTCCGGGCCGAAGTCACGACGATCTGCTTGGTCAGGAAGTCCCAGGCCGGCTTGAGCTCGTAGATGACGTCGAAGGTGTAGGGGTCACGGGCGTAGCGATAGGCGATCTTGGCCGGGGTCATCTCGATCTCGGCCGGTCCGAGACGGCCGATGACGACGGGCGTTCCGTCGATCCTCACCGAGGACGGGTCGGCGGAGAAGCCGAGCGTCCGGCCCGTCTTGGGGGTGCCGATCGAGACCAGCCCGTGGTCGTTGAACTCGGCCCGGATGCGGCCGTTGTCGAGGGCCATCTCCTCAGCGGCAGCTGGCGGCGCGGACAGAATGGCCAGGGCGGCCAGGCCAAGGAGGATCGGGATCGGGCCCGGGAATAGGGCGCGCTTCGGGATCATGGCTCAATCTCCTTTAATCGACCCTCATATCGAGCTTCTTGGCCGGCCTGACGGCGGCCGCGGTGCGGGGCAGCCAGACCAGCATCTGCCCGGGGCCGCGATTGGCCCAAGCGTAATAGGGGACGGCCAGGAAGGGGCGCGCGGTTTCGACGGTCTTCCCGGCGGCGTTCTTCGAAACCGCGACGGCCGTCCCTGAGACGACCGCGACGCCGTTCAGCAGGTCGGGCCGGAATTCGACGCCGAGCGCGGCGGCGTCGGGCAGGATAAGGTCGAAGACGCGCTCGCCATTGTCGACGCCCTCGGCAGCGTAGACGATCGGGCCGCGCTGGAGCGCGACCCGGCCGCTGTCCTCGACGACCGCCTCGTGCGCAAGCACCCGGCGGACGGGCATCGGCAGTGTGAGCTCGACAGCGTCCCCGTCCCTCCAATCGCGGCGGACGCGCGCGTAGCCGTCGCGGACATCGAGGGCGATAGTCCGCCCGTTGACCTTGAGAACGGGCTCATCGGCGGAGCCGTCGAGGAACCTGGTGAGGTCCGTCGGCATGGCCTCTCCCCGGGCCCAGCCGGGCACGCGCAGGGCGAGCTCGAACGATCTGGGGGCTTCCAGGGCGAGCGTCAGCCTGACCGCGCCGTCCCAAGGGTAGCGCGTCTCCTGGGTCAGGATGACAGGACGGCCGGGGATCGGGACCTTGCCCGCCCCGGCGATGAAGAGATTGACGAAGATGACATCATCCTTCGTCGCGTAGACATAGCCCGGCAGCGAAGGCAGAAAGCGGGTCATATTGGGCGGACAGCAGGCGACTTCGAACCAGGGGCTGCGTCCGTAGCCGCCGGCCGATTCGAGAGGATTCTGGTAGAAGAAGCGGTCGCCGGAAAGGGCAACGCCGGAGAGCAGGCCGTTGTAGAGAACGCGCTCGAAGACGTCCATGTATTTCGATTCGCCGTGGAGGAGGAAGAGGCGATAATTCCAGAGGGCGTTGCCGATAGCCGCGCAGGTTTCCGTGTAGGCCTCGGCGTTGGGCAGCTCATAGGCGTTGCCGAACGCTTCGGACCCGCTGCGGGCCCCGACGCCCCCCGTCAGGTACTGCTTCTTCCCGGCCACGTCGAGCCAGAGCCGGTCGATGGCCGAGACGTATTCCGGGAAGCCGCCGAGGGCGGCGACATCGGCCATCCCCGAGTACATGTACATGGCCCGGACAGCGTGGCCGACGGCCTCGTCCTGCTCGAGGACGGGCTTGTGGTTCTGCATGTACTCGTCGGAATCGTAGACAACAAAGGGATCGCCCGGGGCGTGTTTCTCGCCGCCGAAGTAGTGGCCGCGCTCGTCGAGGAAGAACTTGGCCAGGTCGAGGTAGGGGCGGTTGCCGGTCGCGCGGTAGAGCTTGGCCAGACCGATCTCGATCTCCTGATGGCCCGGGAAGCCGCGGCGCTGGCCGGGGCCGGTGCCGAAGGTACGGAGAAGGAGCGCGGCGTTCTTCTCGGCGATCGCGAGGAACGTGCGCTTGCCGGTGGCCTGGAAGTGGGCCACGGCCGCTTCGTACATGTGGCCGACGTTGTAGAGCTCGTGGCTGACGCGCAGGTTCGACCAGCGCTCGGGCCCGGAGCCGGGAGCGGGATGGGCCGGGTCGTTCGTCCGTGTCGTGAAGAGATAGCCGTCAGGCTCTTGGGCTTGGGCGATGAGGGCGATGAGATCGTCAAGGGACTTCCCGAGGGTGGGGTCGGGATGAAGGCGAAGGGTGTAGGCGGCGGCCTCCATGGCCTTGTAGACGTCCGAATCGTTGAAGCGGCGGCCCTTGTGAGGGCCGGTCATGAGACGGGCGGCCTTGCGGAAATTATCGACCCGGCCCGTTTCCTCGTTCATGCGCAAGGCGTAGGGGACGGAGACCGTCCGATTGGTCTCGAGGCGGGGCGCCCAGAACCCGTCCGTAAGCTTGACGTGCGTGAAAGGAACGGGGTGGATGGGGTAGTCGAGAGAAGCGGCGGCGGGTGCGGCCGGAGGGGCCGAGGCGTCCGGCGCGCCGCCTTTGCCCCGGCAGCCGGAGAGGGCCAGAAGGGCAGCGAGGGCGATCGAGAGGGCGGGAGCGGCCCGGAGCGTGGTACCGATGTTCGTTCTCATGGCGCCTCCGAATATCAAATATACCACAGCGCGGCGGATTCGATTATAATCACGGGCATGACCGGACCGTGGCTGATCCTCGTCGGGATCGCGGCGGGCGTTTTCGCCGGGCTGTTCGGCATCGGCGGCGGCATCATCATCGTTCCGGCCCTCATTCTTCTCGCGGGATTCCCCCTGGTCAAGGCGACAGGGACCTCGCTCGCGGCCATCCTCCTGCCGGTCGGTGTCCTGGGCGTCATCGCGTATACCAGGGCCAAGATCATCGACCTCAGGGCCTCGGCGTTCATCGCCGCGGGGCTCCTCACCTCGGTCATCGTCGGGGCCTGGCTGGCCAACACGCTCCCGGCCGACCTGATGCGCAAGTTCTTCGCCGTGTTCTGCCTCTACGTCGGCTGGAACTTCATCGACCCGGTCCGCCGCATCAGGAAGGGGCGAGGGCAGGCCGTCGAGCCCAAGCCCGATTTCGAAGAGGATCCCCATCCTTCGCCATGGCCGCTCGTCGGGATCGGGCTTTTGGCCGGGGTGATGGCCGGCATGTTCGGGATCGGCGGCGGCAATATCATCGTGCCCCTGCTGACCCTGGCCCTCCACTACCCGGCGAAAAGGGCCATCGCCACGTCGCTCGGCGCCATCCTCTTCCCCTTCGGCATTCCCGGAGTGCTCTATTATCACCGGGCCGGGAATCTCGATCTCGGAG
>CAWEJF010000012.1:0-11954 GCA_963809345.1 Candidatus Aminicenantota bacterium
AGGTTGGTGACGATATCACGCCACCCGGTCTTTCCGCTGGGAAGGTTGAGTAGACTGGGGATGACATAGCTTGCCCAGATGAGGATGAGCACGTACGCCGAATCCCGAAAAGACAGCGGCAAGGCAATGAACGAACCCATGATGATGATATAAAGACCTTGGACATAGGCCGAGACGAATCCCCCGAGAAGGTAGATCATGACCGCGATGCCCAGGACGTCGAAGAAACCTACGGTCATGACGATCTGGGCGTAGCCGCGATTTGTCTTCATCCTGCCGAGAACGAGGAAGAGGATGAGATGGGCGATCAGGACGCCGACCCTGATCGCCAGAAATACGGGGAAAAGCCTCCTCGGGGCGTGGACCCAGTCGAGGAAGATGAATGATGTATAGAGGATGGCGCTGAGGATGATGACAAGGCGGGCCCGGCTTCTCAGCGAATATTCTTGGTAGACAAGTTCTTCGAATTCGAGATCCCGGCCTGGCTTTTTAGTCATGGGCCACCCTCGGTTTGGCGACCACGATGTAGCCTTGCGGCGGGTCGCCGTAAGTCGCGATTCTCCGGAGGCAGACCCAACCGGCCTCGTCCAGCAAGGTCTCCAGCTTTTCCGAGTCGAAGAAATCGAACGTCCCCGCTTCTTCCAGCTCCGTCAATGCCTGAGCATCGTTCAGGAACGACCGGAGGGAGTCCAGCAGGAGGGACTTCGGCATCTTCGACGGTAGGGTTTCTTCGGGCATGGCCTCGATCTTTTCGAGCAGACGTGTGAAAGGTCCGGACGCGTCGGTATCGGGACGCATGCTCGAGAGCACCAGAAGTCCTCCCGGGTCGATGATGCGCCGGACCTCGCGGAGCGTCTCGACCGGATTGAAGATATAGGACAGGACCAGGCTCATGAGGACCTTATTATAGCATCCTGATTTGATGGGAAGGTGGAAAGTCCCCTCGAGCGTTCCCGGAATGATGAGCCTTCGGAATGACGGCGGGGCCGCGACGAGACGGCGGACATACCGAGCGGCCGCATTGAAGTCGGTGATGATCCGATACTCTTGGAGATCGAACTGGGTCTTCAGCCAATCATCATGGTCCGGGGTGATCTTCTCTCCCCGCAGGATCCGATGGAGCCGCGGCGAATAGTCCTCCTGGATTTTCCTGGCGCTTTCCAGGGTCAGGTTCTCTACCTTGTCGGCCATCCCTTCGAACGTTCCGATCTCGCCGTCCTGGAAGCGGCAGATGGCCAGGTATCGGCTCAATTCGAGGTCAAGGGCCAGAAGATCGAAATGGCCGCGCTTCTTGCCTGGCCCGGATTCAGACAGGAACTTCTGGCGGGCCTGCTTCATGGCCTCCGGCACGAGGTCGGCGACGGTGACGTGGATAGGGATCTCTCCGAGGCTCTTGAGAGCGTGTTCGACGAAGTTCCCCGTGCCGCCGCCGAGATCCAGCAAGCGATCGCCGGGATGGATATCAAGGGCATGCAATTGGTCACCCATCAACTGCTTATATTCGTCGGCCATGGCCATGATATCGAAGCCCAGGAGGTTGCCCTCCCCGATGAGGTAGTGACGCCAGTAGTTCTTCCTGTTCTTGAGATCACGGGGCGGAAGCCGGTCCTTTTCGGACCGGCGCATGACCTCCATGTCTTTCCGGCTCGGCAGGAGGGGCTGGATCATCGAGCCGTCGATGAACCTGTGAATGAGTGAGGTGATCGTCCCGAACATCCTGAGAGCTTCCCTGGAGGTCCGGGCGTTGTGACCTATCGGGACGGAGATGATCTCTCGCGGGGCTTCCGCCTGGACGCTCATGACGTCGCGAATGAATTCCGACTTAATCCATTTGTCGTGCTGCCCATAGATCCAGGTAATGGGCAGGGCGATATGGCCCATGTCCTCGCGAGCCTGTTCTAGAGTCCCCACTCCACTGGCAATGATATCCGACGCATAAGGCAAATGCCTAATGTAATTCCCCAGGATGGGATAAACGTCAAGATTGATGCCCAGTTGGAATTGTTCGAGAAGGTCCAGGCCGCAGTTGATACGGTTCATCATGTCCCTGAATTCGAGGGCGCCCATGCAGGAAACCCAATAGTGGACTTGCCTCTGATAAGCCGGGTCTCTCAGGACGACTCGCGCTTCAAGGGCCGCGAGAGAGAACGTGACCAGGACGACGGAACTCGCTCTGAGCTTCGGATTGACGCGGAGCCAGTCGATGACAGTTCTCAGGTCATCTGCTCCCTGGCTCGTGCTGGAATTGAGAGTTTCCCATGGGGGTTCTGACGCTTCCGGATCTCTGTGGCTCTCTCCCTTCCTTCTGATCCCATCATAGCGGAGGACTGCCAGAGGCCTCCCCACAGCCCTAAAATTCTGGATCAGCGTCAGTGCTAGCCCGAAAAGGACTTCTTTAGTTTTCCCGAACGCCGGCGGGATAATGACGACGGGAATCGGATTTTCATCCAATGGAAAGGAAGAATTGACCAGGCCGACGATCTCTTCGCCGTACGAATTTTCCAGCCGGATGACGCGGGGAGTCGCCAGATCGGCTTGGGCCAGGCTTGCCGAAGGCCCTGACGCGTTCCGGATCGCGGAGACGTCTCTGACCTCTTCGCCGCGCCGGGCGAAGTCCGGGTCGGGAGCGTGGACAGACTGGATGCTCATGCGGCTGATGCCGAACTGGACCCCGTACTTCAAGCCGACGCCTTCGTCCCGTTCCGCGCGCACCACATGGCGGACCTCTCCCGTCTCCTGCCAGAGGACCTGGTCGCCGTCGAGGATGGCCATGGATTCGAGCGGCGTGCCCTTGAGCAGGGCCGGCATCTCCCCGTTGGCCACGAAGCTCATGCCGTTCGGGCTGATATCGGTGATGCGGCCCCGGACCTTGCGGTCGAACGGGGACGGCAGGGGGATCTCGACCCTCAGGTCGCCGGCCGGCGCGATCCGCCGCTCGGCCCGCTTCTCCGAGTAGAACATGACCCGTGGGTAGAGGCAGATGAGGGTCCGTCCGTCGGGGGCGATCCGCGAGATCATCGTTTCGAAATTGTACGTGGCGTAGCCGATCTGGAAGGAGACGAAGAGAAGGTCCGAGGTCTTGAACTTGACGTCGAGCTTTTCTCCGCTGAGCAGGCAGACGGATGGCGGCCGGACCTCCGCGAACGACAGGATCTCGGGATTGCCGGACCTGGCCGGGACCGCCGCGACCTCGACCTTGCGGGCCAGGGCTTCGCGCATGAGGGACTCGATCTTGACCGAATCGGTGAACAGGACCATCTCGTCGGTCCGGAGGAAGGGGTAGCGGAGCTTGAGCTCATCGAGATCGCGGATGGCGACGTAATCCGACATGAACTGGAGCAGCGACAGGCGGCTCGCGTCGTCGAGCGACAGGAACTCGACTGCGACCCCCCCCTGGTCGGCGTCCTGCCGGACGATGCGGCCGTTCACCGTGTACCGCCGCCCGTCCGGGAGGGCGATATTCAACGGCACGGCCGAGCCCTCGGGGGAGGACGAGAGCGTCTTGAGGAACATGCCGTTCTCGCTGAGGTTGACCAGCTTGGCCTCGCCGAGCAGGCCGGTCTCGATGCGGATGTCCTTGGAGCTGTCGAGGGTCACGCGCATGGACGACCGTTTCTCGCGCGAACGCTGGGCGATGAGGAAGCTGATCTTCCGGCGGATGGCCGCCGGATCGCTCGGCTTGGCCAGGCAGCAATCGATGCGGCCGTAGCTCGCGAGATCGATCGTCGTCCCGTTCGACGCGCACTCGGTCAGCAGGATCTTGATGATGGCGTCGGAGTTTTTGAAGATCTCGTTGAGGAACCGCAACAGCTCCGTGCCCTTCATCCGGGGCAGGTCCTCGTTGACGACGAGGACGTTGACCTCCGGGAGGGACTTGATCAAATGAATGGCTTCGACGCCGCTGGTCGTCGTGTAGACCGTGTAAATATCCCGCAGGGCCCGCTGCAGTTTCTCGAGATAGGCAAGGTCGTCGTCGACGACGAGGACGACGGGCGGGGCCCCCGCCTTGCTCTTTTCCATCTTCTCACGGGCCATCTAGGGTCCGGCCTTCTTGAATCGGATAAACGTATTTAGTCGTTCGAGGGGCGGCGTCGCCCGGGAACAAATCGGGTCGCGGGAGACGAGTCTCTGGCCCCAAGAGTTGTGGCAACCCATGCTAATCCACACAAAATCTAGTATATAACCCTAGGCCTGTCAAGAATTTCTTGGCTTGAGCCCCCTGAGGATCTCGGCGGCCGACTCGGAGTAAAGGCCGACGTCGATGCCTGAGCAAACCAGCGTATAGCCCTCCTCGAGGGCTTGGGTGGAGGCGGCGAGGCCCGCGGCGAAGATCCCGACCGGGACTTTCTTCGCGGCGCATGCGGAGGCAACGGACCGGATGGCGTCGCGGACGTCGGGGTCCTGGAGCCGTCCAGGCTTGCCCATGCTGGCCGACAGATCATAGGGACCGATGAAAATGGCGTCCACGCCGGTTACCCCGAGGATGGCGTCGATGGCCCGGACGCCGTCGATGTGCTCGACTTGGGCGACGACGACGGTCTCCCTGTTGGCCGTCTCGACGTTCTCTTGGAACCGGGCCCCGTAGAGATTGGCCCGGCTGAAACCTACGCTGCGCTCGCCCTCGGGCGGGTACTTGGACCAGCGGACGGCCAAGGCGGCTTCTGTGGCGACGTTGACATGGGGAACGATGATGCCCGCAGCGCCGGTGTCCAGCGCCTTCTTGACCCACATCTCGCGGTTCTCGGGAATGCGGACCAGGCAGGCGCACGGTCCGCGCGCCGCCTGGACCAGGCTCAGGACGTCTCCTGGGCCGAGGGCCCCGTGCTCCATGTCAAGAAACAGCCAGTCGAATCCGGCGGATGATGCGATCTCGACCAGCTCCGGCGAGGGCAAGCTGAGGAGCGTCCCGACCAGCCGGTCTCCCCGAAGGAGCCTGTCGCGGAATGGGGCGCTCATCGATGGAAGCTCTGGCCGATGAACTTCAGGCCGTCGACGATCCCCGTCCGCCAATAGCTCCACGCGTGGCCGCCGTCGCGGACCCGGAATTCGTGGGGGATCTTGCGGCTGGTCAGGAGCAGGTGCAGGGCGCAGTTCCCCTTGATGAGGAAGTCGTCGTCGCCGCAATCGATGTAGTAGCGCACCTTCTTCAACGAGTCCTCGGGCAGGGACTTGGCCAGATCGATAGGGCTGACCTTGCGGAAGTGGGGTGTCAGGCGGTCCTTGCCGGCGAGACCGGCTCCGAGGACCGGTCCCACGATCTTGTCCCAGTCGTCCTGCTCCATGCCGATAACGTCCTCGTCCTCCCAGACCGCCGCACTGAAGGCGGCGCCGGCCGCGAAGAGCTCGGGATGACGGAACGCATGGACGAGCGTCCCCCAGCCGCCCATGGACAGCCCGGCGATCCCCCTGAATTCGCGGGACGGACGGGTACGAAAGGTGGCGTCGATGTGCGGGATGAGCTCCTTGACGAACATGTCCTCGTAGCGCACCCGGCCCGAGATGTCGTTGACATACCAGGTGACGCCGCCGTCGGGCATGACGATGATCATCGGGGGGATCTCGCGTTCGGCGATGGCCCGGTCGGCGGCCAGGTTGACCTCGCCGAACTGGATCCAGCCCGATTCGTCGTCCGTGTAGCCGTGGAGAAGGTAAACGACAGGGTAGCGCCGGGACGAGGTGGCATAGTCGGGCGGGAGGTAGACGGCGTATGAAACGCCCCGGCCGAGGATCTTGCTCGGGAGCTTAAGCCCTTCGAGAACCTTGCCGGAGGCGGCATCGCCGGAGAAGACCGGCGGAGGCATGAAGGCCAGGCCGAAAGAAACGGCGGCGGCCAGCGCCAGACTGAGGACTTTCGTGTTCGTCATGGACGACTCCTTTCCACGGAGGCTTTCAGGGAATCTTAAGGGGGACGCGACCCGGGGTCAAGCCGGGTTCTTTTTCTTGAAGCTCAGCGAGATGCCGCCGCTTGCGGCCGTCTCGATCGTCGTGTCCATATAGTCGAGGCCGCGGACGGCCTCCAGGAAATCGCGGATGCCTTTCATATAGCCGAGGCTGGTGACGTTGTGGACGGCGAAGCAGCCGCCGACCGCCAGCTTGGGCAGGAGGATATTGAAGTAATCCAGGGTCCAATTCTTGTCGGCGTCGATGAAGATGAAGTCGAATGGCCCGGCGAGTTCCGCGACGATCTTGCGCGCGTCGCCCAAACGGGCGTCGATGAGGCTGTCGAGCCCCGCCGCCTTGAAGTTCCGGGCCGCGGCGAGGTGGCGGAACTCCTCGATCTCGACGGTGATGAGCGAGCCCCCGGTCTTGCTCAGGGCCCAGGCCTCCCAGATCCCCGAGTGGCCGGTGGAGGTGCCGATCTCGAGAGCCCGGGAGTAGCGCTTCTTGAGGATGAGGTCGTAGAGGAACTTGCCGTCGCTCTCGGTGACGTTCTCCTCCCGCCACTGGTCCTTTTGGGAGTCGAGGAACTGCCGCACGCGCTCGTCGACGGTCTGGGGAGAAGGCCGGGCCTGACCGAAGGCCAGGGACAGGAGGAGCGGGCCGAGAAGGAGAAGAGAAGCCGCTTTGTTCATCCCGGGCCGCCTGAGTGCATCATAGGTGAGCCCCGGGGGGTTGTCAAACGAAGAGGGGGACACGGACCCTCTGTCCGTGTCCCCCTCTTCAGTCACTTCTTGGCCATAGCCTCCTTGATCTGCTTGACCAGGTTTTCGTACCGCTGTGTCGGATAGCTCGGGTTCTTGGCGGCGATCGGCTTGAGAAGCTCGACGGCCTTCTCCGCGGCCTTAAGGGCCTCATCATACCTTTTCAGCTTGAAGAGGACCTGGCCGAGAACGAAATTGTTGTAGTAATCGGAGGTGAGCTCCACGGAGCGTCGGGCGGCCGCCAGGGCGCTGTCGACGTTCGTTCCCGCGTTGTTCCAGAACATCGCGTAGTTCGAGAGGGCCCCCTGATCGTCGTTGAACTTCTTGGCGAACTCGGGACCGAAGACGGCCAGGGCCTTGTCCGTCTTGTCGACCTTGGTATAGACGTTGGCGACCTGGGCGTAGGAGTACCAATCGCCCGGCCGGAGCTTCAGGGCCAGGTCGGCCGCGGCCTCGGCGCTCTCCAGGTTCTTCTCTTGATCGACCCAGAAGTTCGCGTAGCCCATTAGAGCGTAATACGAGTTGGCCTCGTAGTCGTCGATGAAATCCTTGCCGTACACCTCTTCGACCTTGGCCGGGTTGTCCTTGAGCTTATAAAGCTCGGCCAGATTCTGACGGTCCCCCGGATTCAGCGGATAACCTGCGAGGTCTTCGAGCTTTTCGGCCAGGGCGATGCCCTTGTCGAGCGGATCCTTGTCCTTGATGATGCGCTCGATATAGGAGCGAAGGGCGTTCTTGTCTTCGGGGAACTTGGACGTGTACTCCTCGAAGAACTTGCCCGCGTCCTCTTTGGAGGCCATCTGGCCGTAATAATAGCCGAGATAGGAATACGCGTTCTCGACGAACCGGCTCGTCGGGTGCTTCTCGATGAAGGCCCTGAGGGGCGCCGGATCGGCCTTGGCGCTGAACGCGGAAGACTGAGCCAGGGCGAACTCGGCCGCCTCCCTGTAGGGAATGGTCGCCTTATAGTCTTCGTCGTAATAGGAGCCCGTCTGACCGTCGAGGTTGAGAGTCAGGATCTTCTGGTAGAGGTCCTTGGACCTGGCCACCATTTCCGGCGAGTAGCGGCTGGCGCATTTCTCGGCCAGCTTGAAGGCGACCTCGACGTTCGTCGGGTCCTTGGCGTAGCGGTCATTCAGGCTGCCGTAGGTGTCGATGCCCGCGAGGGACTTCTTGACCTTCTCCAGGAACTTGTCGGCCGGCGGGCCATAGCCCACGATCCAGTCGACCTGCTTCCCGTCCTTGTCGACGAAGAGCTCGGTCGGCGTGCCGCTGATGGCGAATCTCTCGAAAACAGAGTCGCCGATCTTGTCGCCGCGGGAGGCCCGATAGAGGATGACGTTCTTGTTGAGGAAATCAGCGTATTTGGGATTGTTGTAAAACTGCTGAACCAGCAGTCTGCAGCCCCCTCAGCCACTCGAGAAGAAGTCGACGAGAACGAGCTTGTTTTCTTTTTTGGCTTTGGCCAGCGCCTCGTCGAATGGTCCCGTGAGGACCGTGGCCGTCTGGGCGGCGGCGAAGGAAGCGACGAGGAGGAGACCGGCGAGTGCGGTGAGCTTCTTCATGCGGTCCTCCTTCGGGACGGGCTAACTCTGAAAATCAGGATACAGCATCCGGCGCCGGAATGCAAAAAAAGGTTCATTCCGGATTTCCCGTCGGTAAGAGATGAACCAAAAAAAGGGCCGGCCCCGGAGGAGCCGGCCCGAACGTTCAAAGAAAGCGAGGCTATTTTCTGGCTTCGACCCCCTTGTCCTTGGCCATGGCCTCCTTGATCTGCTTGACCAGGGCTTCGTACTGCTGGGTTGGAAAGCCCTCGTACTTGACGGCCATGGGCTTGACCAGCTCGACGGCCTTCTCCGCGGCCTTGAGGGCCCCGGCGTAGTCCTTCATCTTGAACAGGACCTGACCGAGAACGAAATTGCTGTAATAGTCGGACGAGAGCTCGACCGACCTTTTGGCCGCGCCAACGGCGCTCTCGAGGTTCGTCCCCTGACGGTTCCAGAAGCCGGCGTAGCTCGAAAGCGCGGACGAGTCGTCCCAGCTCTTCTTGGCGAACTCGGGGCCGTAGAGGGCCAGGGCCTTGTCCGTCCTCTTGAGCTTGGCGTAGATGCCGGCTACCTGGCCGTACATGTAGGACGGGGTATCTTTTCTGACCTGGACGGCGCCGGCGACGAGATCGGTCATCTCCTCGGCGCTCTCGAGGTTCCGGCCTTGGTCGATCCAGAAATTGGCGTAGCCGGTCAGGGCGTAGACCGTATTCGAGACGTAGCTGTCGGCGAAGTCCTTGCCGTATTCTTCGTCGGCCTTGGCCGGTTCGTTCTTGAGCGACATAGAGCAGGGCCAAGTTTCCCTGATAATCGGGATTTTGTGGATAACCGGCCATCTCCTTGAGCTTTTCCGCCATGGCCAGCCCCTTGTCGACCGGTCCCTTGTCCCTGATGATGCGCTCGACGTAGGCATTCAGGGCGTCCTTGTCGTCGGGGAACTTGGTCGTGTACTCCTCGAAGAACTTGGCCGCCTCTTCGGCGGTCCCCGACCGGCCATAATAATTTGTCAGGTAGGAATAGGACGGCTTGACGAGCCCGCTACCGGAGTACTTGGCGATGAAAGCCCGGAGCGGCGCCGGATCGGGCTTGCGGCCGAACGCGGCTTCCTGAGCCAGCTGGAATTCGGCGGCCTGGGTGTAGGGGACGGTCACCTTCAGGGATTCGTATGTGTAGCTGCCCGTCTTCCCTTCGGGATCGAGTGCGATGACCTTCTTGTAGAGCTCCTGGGCCTTGGCCGTCAGATCGTCCTTATAGCGGCTGGCGCACTTCCGGGCCAGCTTGAAGATGACCTCGATGTTGGTCGGCTCCTTGGCGTAGCGCTCGACGAGCGCGCCGTAGGTGTCGATGCCCGCGATCGAATTCTTGACCTTCTCCAGGAACTTGTCGGCCGGCGGGCCGTAGCCCACGATCCAGTCGACCTCTCGGCCGTCCTTGTCGACGAAGAGCTCCGTCGGCGTCGCATTGATATGGAATCGCTCGTAGATCGAGTCCCCGATCTTGTCGCCGGCGGTGGCCCGGTAGAGGATGACGTTCGTGTTGAGGAAATCGGCGTATTTGGGATTGTTGTAAAACTGCTGGACCAGCAGCTTGCAGCTTCCTCAGCCACTCGAGAAGAAGTCGAGCAGGATGAGCTTGTTCTCTTTCTTGGCCTTGGCCAGCGCCTCGTCGAATGGTCCGGAGAGGACCGTGGCCGTCTGTGCGGCGGCGAAGGAAGCGACGAGGAGGAGACCGGCGAGGGCGGTGATCTTTTTCATGCGGTTCTCCTTGGGAAGAGTCGTCTTCCCGGTCAGGATAGTGCATCCGGCGGAGGAACGCAATCCTCCGTCAATAGCCCGCGCCGCCCGGCCGGACCCTGCCCTTGAAGACGCGGAAGGCGAAGATCGTGTAGCCCACGACGAGGGGCATCCCGACAAGGGCGACGATGAGCATGACCCTGAGCGTCAGCGCGCTGGACGAGGCGTTCCTGATCGTCAGGCTCAGGGCGGGGTCGGTGGCCCGGACAAGGACGGGGTACTGGATCGCCCCGACGATCCCCCACAGGCCGAGGAAAGCGGTCGACGAGAAAAGGAAAGCCCGGCCATCCCGGCCCTTTTTCAGCCCGGCGGCCACAAGGACGAGCGAGAGGACAACGATCGTCGCGAAGACCCAGGCCGGGACGCTCCTGAGGGCCGCCGGAAGATAGATCCAGACCGCGACGAAGGACAGCGCGAACGCGGTCCCGAACGCGAGGGCCAGGACGCGTCCCGTCTTTTGCGCCCTCTGACGCAAGGCTCCTTCGCTCTTGAGGGCCGCGTACACGGCGCCGTGCAGGAGGATCGCGGAGAGGCCGAGGAGGCCGAAGACGAGGGGCAGCGGACGCAGCAGGGTAAAGAAGCTGCCCGCGAATTCCGTCCGGGCGTCGAGCGGCACGCCGACGACCACGTTCCCGAGCGCGACGCCGAAGAGGACGGCCGGAAGGATGCTCCCGCCGACGAAGGCCGCTTCCCAAAGCTTCTTCCGGACCGGGTCATGGGCCCGGAACTCGAGCGAGACGGCCCTCAGGATGAGGCCGAAAAGGGCGAGCATCAGGGCCAGATAGAAACCGCTGAAGACCGTCGCGTAGGCCATGGGGAAGGCGGCGAAAAGGGCGCCCCCTCCGGCGAGGAGCCAGACCTCGTTTCCGTCCCAGACCGGGCCGACGGCCCCGATGAGCGCCCGCTTCTCGTCCTCGTTTTTCGCCAGGAAAGGGAGAAGCGCCCCGACGCCGAGGTCGAAGCCGTCGAGAATGGCATAGCCGGCGAGGAGAACGCCGATGAGCAGGAACCAGATGCTGCGGAGCAGGTCCCAGGCCGCCATCAAACATCTCCTCGCGTCGCCTCGGCCGCGGGCTCACCGGGCCCGCCGCGGATCGTCCGGAGAATGACCGCTAATCCGGCGACGCCGATGAGGGCGTAGATGAGCGAGAAGAGGACGATCGAGAAGAGGATGTTGCCGGCGGGCACGACCGCCGAGACGGCCTCCGATGTCCGGAGGACCCTGTAAACCGCCCAGGGCTGCCGGCCGACTTCCGCCGCGATCCAGCCGGCCTCGTTGGCCAGGTAGGGGAGGGGGACGGCGAAGAGAACGAGCTTGAGATAGACGCGGCTCGATGCGAGCCTTCTTCTTGCCTGGAGCCAGACACCCCATACGCCCATCAGGATGAACAGCAGCCCGAGGAGGATCATCAGATGATAGCCTGCGAACGGCAGGAAGACGGGCGGCCGCTCGTCCTTCGGGAACTCGTCGAGGCCGAGGACCGTGCCCTCGGGATCGAGGTGGACGAGCATGCTCAGCATCTTCGGGATCCGGACCGCGAGCCGCGTGCGTTCGTTCTTCTCGTCGGGGATGCCGAAGATGGTGAAAGGCGCCCCCTGCATGGTCTTCCATTGGGCCTCGAAGGCGGCCATCTTCTCGGGCTGGGTGTGTGTGACCTGCACGGAGTGGGCGTGTCCCGAGCCGAGCTGGAGGACGGCCGACACGACAAAGACGGCTAACGCCGGCTTCATCAAGCGCGCGGCCGTGTCTGTCGCCCGGCCCTTGAGAATGAGCCAGGCCGCGACGGCCATGGCCACGAGCGCGCCCGTCGTCCAGCCGGCGAGGACGGTATGGACGAAGCGGACGACGGTCGAGGGGTTGATGGCCGCCTGCCAGAAGTCGGCGAGGACGGCCCGGCCGCCTTCCATACGAAAGCCGGCCGGCGTCTGCATCCAGGAATTGGCCATGATGATCCACAGTCCCGAAAGATGCG
>CAWEJF010000013.1:0-241257 GCA_963809345.1 Candidatus Aminicenantota bacterium
TTGAGCTGACCCCCTCACAGGGATCCAGTTCGTGTGCTAGGATTTCGCTGGATCGAGGGAGGAGGATATGGCCAGGAATCCGGCGGGGGCCCTGATGCTCTTGAAAGGGGAACTGAAGGACCGCGCCGAACCGAAACGCCTCTCAAGACTTTGCTTGTATCTATTAATCCCCCCACCCCCTTGTTCAATCAAGGGGGAGACTTGTGGACGGCGTTTCGGATTAAGGAATGGTGGGCGATAGAGGACTTGAACCTCTGACTTCACCCGTGTGTAGGAAGCGGCGAAAATATATAATTAGCAGCAAATAATATAGTTACAAAGAAATTGGTCTGCTTTCAGGGGCTCCAGGATCTCGATGGAGTTCGATATCTTTAGATATGTTTTGATATTCCTGATAATTTCTGGACACAATTTAGGCACAAATGATGGGTCGTGTTGTGCGGTTGACCGGCCATTCCAGCGATGATACTATCAGGGCATCGGCAAGGGTGAGCTGGTCATGAAATGCGCGAAATGCCAGTTTGACAACCCCGACGCGACGAACTTCTGCGGGAAGTGCGGGGTGCCGCTCACGGCAGATGCCCGGATGGCCGATTCCCTGACGAAAACCCTGGAGACGCCCGTCCATGTCCTGAAGGCGGGGAGCCTCATCGCCGGAAAATACTCGATACTTGAGGAGATCGGCCACGGCGGCATGGGGGTCGTCTATAAGGCCGAGGACCTCAAGCTCAAGCGCTCGGTCGCCCTGAAGTTCCTGCCGCCTCATCTGATGGACTCCCCCGAGCTCAAGGAGCGCTTCCTCATCGAGGCCCAGGCGGCTGCGGCCCTCTCCCACCCGAACATTTGCGTCATCCACGAGGTCGGCGAGAGCAGCGAACATCCCTACATGGCGATGGAATATGTGGAAGGGGAGACGCTCCGGGATAAGATCCACCAGGGCCCGTTGACGTCCGAAGAAACGCTGGCGATCGTCGTTCAGGTCGCAGCCGGTCTGGGCGAAGCCCATCGCAAGGGCATCCTCCACCGGGACATTAAAAGCGCGAACATCATGGTCACGGACAAGGGTCAGGCCAAGGTCATGGACTTCGGCCTGGCCAAGCTCCAGGGCGGGTCGTCGCTCACCCGCAGCCAGACGACGCTGGGCACGGTCGCGTACATGTCGCCGGAACAGGCGCGCGGTGGTGACCTGGACAACCGAACGGACATCTGGTCGCTAGGCGTTGTCCTGTACGAAATGCTAGCCGGCAAGCTGCCCTTCCGGGGAGACCACGACCAGGCCGTGATCTATTCCATCCTCCATGACGAGCCGGAATCCCTGATCAAGGCCCGCCCCGGCCTGGCCCCCGAACTGGAACACGTCGTCGGCCAGGCCCTGGCCAAGAAACCTGCCGACCGCTATCAGACCATGGAAGAGCTTCTGGGAGACCTCGAGGCTGTCGCCGAAGGGCTCAAACCGCTCAAGGCTAGGCCGAAGCCGGCCGTGCGAAAGATATTGGGAATCAGGACGGCCTATGTTTATACCACCCTGACGATCGTCTTGGCCCTTCTCCTCGGCCTCAACGTCGGTGGGCTAAGGAACCGGCTTCTCGGCCGGGCCGCTCCGGCGCCCGCCATCAGGCTGGCCGTTCTTCCGTTCGAAAACCTGTCGGGGGACCCGGAGCAGGAATACTTCAGCGACGGGATGACGGGGGAGATGATCGCCCAACTCGGCCGCCTGCACCCCGGATCCCTAAGCGTCATCGCACGCACCTCGGTCATGCGCTACAAGAAGACCGACACGCCCATCGACCAGGTCGGCCGAGAACTCAATGTGGGCTATGTCCTGGCGGGAAGCGCCCAGCGCGAGGGGGCCCGGGTCCGGATCACGGCCGAACTGATCAAGGTCCAGGACCAAACCCAGTTGTGGACCGACAGCTATGAACGCGAGATGTCGGGAATATTGGCCTTGCAGAACGAGGTCTCTCAAAAGGTGGCCGGGGCCCTCGCCCTCAAGCTCCTCCCGGCCGAGCAGGCGCGTCTGGCCAATGCCCCCATCGTCAACCCCGAGGCCTACGACGCCTGCCTGAGGGGCTATCATTATTATCTTTCCATGACCAAAGCGGACCTCGATACCGCGGAGAAATACTTCCAGCTGGCGCTCGCGAAGGACCCGAATTATGCGCTGGCCTATGCGGGGCTCTCCCTGGTCTGGGCCTGCCGTCAGCAGATCGGATACGTGCCGCCGGCCGAAGCCGGCCCCAAAGCCATGGAAGCTGCCCAAAAAGCCGTGGCTTTGGACGGCAGCTCCGCGGAAGCCCATTATGCCTTAGCCGATATTATGACTTGGACCACTTGGAACTTGAAGGATGCGGACGGAGAATGGAAGCGATCGGTTGAGCTCAACCCCAACTATGCCGACAGTTTGGCGGCCTATTCCCATTATCTGATGATCATGGGCCGTCCGGAAGAGGCCATGAGGCAGATCGAGCGCGCCGTGAAGCTCGACCCGTACAACGTCATGGTCTTGACCTTCTACGCCGTGGACCTTTATATGGCACGCCGCTATGACGAGGCCGTCGTCCAGGCCCTCAAGGCGCAGGAGCTCCAGCCGGGCAGCCCCATTCCCATGATGGCACTTTTCTTTTCCTATGCGGCCAAGGGAATGGAAAAAGAGACCCTGGCTGTGGTCAGAGAATACATCAAGATCTATGGCATCGCCGATCTCGATACCGCTCTGGATCGGGGATTCAAGCAGGGGGGCTTCCAAGGTGCGATGAAAACGTTGGCCGAAAAACTCGTAACACCGGCAAACCAGGGTCTGGTGCTCCCCTTAGATGTGTCCCAGTATTTTCTTATCGCCGGAGACAAGAAGAACGGCCTGGAGTGGATCGAGCGGGCTTATGAGATGCATGACCCGAGCACGCCATATCTCAGGTTTCCGATTTATGACTCGATACGATCCGAGCCTCGTTTTCAGGCGCTGTTGAGGCGAATGGGCCTCCAGGGGAACGAAAAGAAATAAGTCGGGGAGATAGCCATGCCCGTCGAATGCCCAAAGTGCCATTCCGAAAATAACGACAGCTCGCGCTTCTGCAGCAATTGCGCCACTCCCTTGGGCCAGTCGGGCACGGGGGGTATGTCCCTGACCAAGACCCTGGAGACCCCCGTTCGCGTCCTTAGGCCGGGAACGCTCATCGCCGGCAAGTACCGGATCATCGAGGAGGTCGGGGCCGGGGGTATGGGGGTGGTCTACAAGGCCGAGGACCTCAAGCTCAAGCGATGTGTCGCCCTGAAGTTCCTGCCCCCGCACCTCGTGGATTCGCCCGAGCTCAAGGAGCGTTTCCTCATCGAGGCCCAGGCGGCCGCGGCGCTTTCGCATCCGAACATCTGCACGATTTACGAGGTCGGCGAGAGCGAGGAGCACCCTTACATCGCCATGGAGTATGTGGAGGGGGAAACCCTGAGGGACAGGCTCAAAAAAGGCCCGTTGGAGACAGCCGAAGCCCTGGATATCATCACTCAGGTTGCCGCTGGTCTCGGTGAGGCGCACGGCAAAGGCATCATCCACCGGGACATCAAGAGCGCCAACATCATGGTCACGGCCAAGGGCCGAGCCAAGGTCATGGACTTCGGTCTGGCCAAGCTCCGGGGCGGCTCGTCGCTGACGAAAAGCCAGACGACGCTGGGGACCGTGGCCTACATGTCGCCGGAGCAGGCCCGGGGCGACAGCCTCGACCAGCGGACGGATATCTGGTCGCTGGGGGTGGTGCTATACGAATTGCTGGCGGGTAAGCTCCCCTTCCGGGGCGACCACGACCAGACGGTTATCTACTCGATCCTCCAACGGGAGCCTGAGCCGCTGACCAAGCTCCGCCCAGGCCTGGCGCCCGAGCTGGACCACGTCGTCCTCCAGGCCCTGACCAAGAAGGCGGTTGACCGTTACCGGACGATGGAGGAGCTCCGGGAGGACCTCGCCGCCCTGGCCGAAGGCCTCAAACCGCTCAAGGCCAAGGCGCGGTTCTCCGAGCCCGAGAAGTCCATCGCCGTGCTTCCCTTCATCAACGACAGCCCCGACCAGGAGAACACCTACTTCATCAACGGGGTGATGGAGGAGATCCTGGGCAGCCTCCAGAAGATCAAGGCGCTCCGGGTCATCTCCCGCACGTCGGTCGAACAATATCGGGACAGGAAGAAGTCCGTCCGCGAGATCGCCAAGGAGCTGGGCGTAAACTACATCGTGGAGGGCAGCGCCCAGAAATACGGCAACGCCTTTCGCTTGAGGGCCCAGCTGATCATGGCCGAGCATGAGTCCCATCTCTGGGGGGAGTCTTTCCAGCAAAAGATCACCGATGTGGAGGATATCTTCAATATCCAGATCAGGATCGCCAAATCCATCGCTGAAGAGCTCAAAGCGGTCATATCCCCTGAAGAGAATAAGCTCATCGAGAAGATACCGGTCGCGGACCTCGCCGTTTATGACGAATATCTGAAGGCCCGCTCTCACATTTATGATGGTCGAAGGGAAGCTTTGAACAAAGCCCTGGAATTCCTGACCAGCGCCGCCGCGAAAAACCCCGGCTGGGCGCCTCTCTATGCTGGTCTGGCGGAAGCCTGGCTGTGGATGCAACAAAACGGGTTCGAACAGCCGTCCGTCGCCGCTCCCCAGATCATCGAGAACCTGAGCAAGGCGCTGGCCTTGGACCCGGATCTTGCTGAAGCTCATTATCTCAGCGCCCTGATCGCACATCTCGTGGATTGGGATTGGGAGAAGAGCGAAAAGGAGTTCTTGAAGGCCCTGGCCATCAACCCCAATGATGCCCTTTCCAGGGGATTCTATGCGCAGATCTTGTTGATCCTGCACAGGAAAGATGAGGGTTTGGCCCAGAATGAGCTGGCGCTGAGCCTTGACCCGCTGAATCCCATGATGAAGCTCCTCAATATCGGAACGCTGTTGCAGGCCGGCGAATATCAAACCAGCTTGTCTCTCGCGGAAGAAGCCGTGGCCGAAGATCCGAACAATTTCAACCTCAATCAGATGATCGAGATCGCCGCTTACAGGTTAAAGCAGTACGACAAAGTCCTCCGAGCGGTCCGGCATGTTCTTCCTTTCCCCCTCGAGGAAGATGCGTATAAGGACATCGAGAGGATCTACAGCGAATCGGGGATCGTCGCGGCGTATGAAAAGATCATGGAGCGTCTGGAGAAATACGCTGAAAGCCAGCCCGTCGGTTTTTGGGATATGGCCTTCAGGTATCTTGTGGCGGACGAACCCGATAAATCCATGGATTGGGTCGAGAAGGGATTCGAGATGCACGACCCGCTCATGACCTACATCACCGCACCGGCGCGATATTTCGATCGACTGTTCGGGGATCCCCGGTTCATGGCCATTTGTGAGAAAATGAAGCTTTCGCTTCCAAAATAGGGAATGAAGCCCGCGTTCAGGAGAAGAGCCTGATGGCCGAGTGCCAGAAGTGCCACGCCGAGAACAGGGACGACTCGAAGTTCTGCGGCAACTGCGCGGCGCCGCTGGGCCAGGCGGGCGCGACCCTGACCCGGACCCTCGAAACGCCCGTCCAGGTCATCAGGGCGGGGACCATGATCGCCGGCAAGTACAAGCTCGTGGAGGAGCTCGGTCACGGCGGGATGGGCGTCGTTTACAAGGCCGAGGACCTCAAGCTCAAGCGGTTCGTCGCCTTGAAGTTCCTTCCGCCGCACCTCATGGATTCCCCTGACCTCAAGGAGCGGTTCCTGGTCGAGGCCCAGGCCGCCGCGGCGCTGAACCACCCGAACATCTGCACGATCTATGAGGTCGGCGAAGATGAAGCCCGGCCCTTTATCGCCATGGAGTTCGTGGACGGGGAGACGCTCAGAGACAGGCTCCGTCAGGGATCCCTGAAGGCCTCCGACGCCTTGGCCATCGCGGGCCAAGTGGCGGCGGGCCTGGGCGAGGCCCATCGTAACGGCATCATCCACCGAGACGTCAAGAGCGCCAACATCATGATCACGGCCAAGGGCCAGTCCAAAGTGATGGACTTCGGGCTGGCCAAACTCCGCGGCGGGTCGTCGCTCACAAAGAGCCAGACGACGATCGGGACCGTGGCCTATATGTCGCCGGAGCAGGCCCGGGGCGGGGAGCTGGACCAGAGGACCGACATCTGGTCGCTCGGCGTCGTCCTCTACGAGATGCTCGGCGGGAAGCTGCCGTTCCGCGGCGACCATGACCAGGCCGTCATCCACCAAATTGTCCATGTCGAACCGGAGCCGCTCAAGAAGCTAACGCCGAACCTTCCGTCCGGGCTGGAGGAGATCCTCGGCCAGGCTTTGGCCAAGAAGCCGGCCGCGCGCTATCAGACCATGGAGGACCTGGGGACGGACCTCGAAGCCATCGGCGAAGGCCTCCGTCCGCTCAAGGCCAGGCCGCGCCGGATCTCTCGCAAGATCCTCGGGATCAGAGCCGCTTACGTCTTTGCGGCGCCGCTGGTCATTTTGGCGATGCTCTTCGGCCTCAACGTCGGCGGGATGCGCAATCGGGTCCTCGGCAAAGCGGCCGCGGCGCCCGCGGCCATTCGACTCGCCGTTCTTCCCTTCGAGAACCTTTCCGGCGACCCCGAACAAGAATACTTCAGCGACGGAATGACGCAGGAGATGATCGCCCAGCTCGGGCGCCTGCACCCCGAGACGCTCAGCGTCATCGCCCGTTCCTCGGTGATGCGCTACAAGAAGACGAACACGCCCATCGACCAGATCGGCCGCGAGCTCGATGTCGGCTACGTGCTCGAAGGGAGCGCCCAGCGGGAGGGGACACGCGTCCGGGTCCAAGCGGAGTTGATCAGGGTCAAGGGCCAGTCCCAGGTGTGGGCCGACAGCCTGGAGCGCGAGATGTCCGGCGTTCTGGCCCTGCAGAACGAGGTCTCCAAGAGGATCGCCTCCGCCTTAGCCTTGAAGCTCCTGCCGGCCGAACAGGCGAGCTTGGCCGTCGCGCCGACCGTCAACCCCGAGGCCCACGAAGCCTATCTCCGCGGGTCCTACTCTATGATGAAGGTGACGCCAGGGGATCTGGACACGGCCGAGAAATACTTCGACACGGCCATCGCCAAGGACCCCACCTACGCGCCGGCCTATGCCGGCCGCTCCTGGGTCTGGAATTTTCGGAACCAGATGGGTTTCGCCCCTTATCGGGAGGCGGCTCCCAAGGCCAAGGCGGCCGCCTTGAAGGGCGTCGAACTGGACGAGAACTCCGCCATCGCCCAAACGGCCCTGGCCAGTTTCAGGACGTTCATCGATTGGGACTGGGAGGGCGCCCGGGGATCCTGGCGGCGAGCCCTCGAGCTCAATCCCAACGACGCGTTAGCGCAAGTCGACTATGCCCACTACCTGCTCATCATGGGGAGCGGAGAAGAGGCGCTGGTCCACAGCCGACGGGCCGCCACGCTCGACCTGTTCAATCCGACCGTGCTCGGTTTGCACGCGGCCATCCTGTACTTCGAGCGACTCTACGATGAATCCATCGAGGTCTACCGAGAAGGACTGCGGATCCAAAAAGACAATCCTCTCCTGCTTAACGGACTCTGGTTCGCCTACGATAGGAAGGGCATGACGAAAGAGGCCTACGAGACGGCTCGATCCTCCTGCGCATTCCTTCCTTTACCGGGGATCGAAGCGGCGCTCGAAGAGGGTTATGCGCAGGGAGGGTACGCGAAGGCCATGAAGCGCGCGGGCGAGTTCCTCGCCTCCCACTTTCACGAAACACCTGGTCTGCCGAGTCTGATCGCGACCTTTTATGCTCAGGCCGGAGAGAATGGCAAAGTCCTTGATTGGCTCGAGAAGGGTTTGGATATGCGTGATTCGTACTTGCCCTACCTCCGGGACCCCGTATTCGACGCCATTCGTTCCGATCCCCGGTTCCGGGACCTCTGCCGCAAGGTCGGCATCCCGGCGGATAATGTGAAGCGCCAAGGACGGTGAAGATGGAGTGCCCGCGCTGCCACGCTGAAAATAACGACGCCTCCCGCTTTTGCGGCAACTGCGCGACGCCGCTGGGCCAAGCGGGCGCGACCCTGACCCGGACTCTGGAAACCCCCGTCCAGGTCATCAGGGCGGGGACCATGGTCGCCGGCAAGTACAAGGTCGTGGAGGAGCTCGGTCACGGCGGGATGGGGGTCGTCTATAAGGCCGAGGACATCAAGAGACGGTTCATAATTGACGCCCACGCCGCTCTCGGCAAGCCGAGCTTAGTGATGGGAAGTGGTGGGCGATAGAGGACTTGAACCTCTGACTTCTACCGTGTGTAGGAAGCAGCGGAAAAACGTAAAGCGCAGATTATAGTAGCAATCTGCGGAAAACCGGTTGTTCCTGGGGCATTTTGGATTTCGATGGAGCTCGATATCTTTAGATATGTTTCGATATTCCTGACATCTTTTGGGCACAATTTGGGCACAAACGAGAGGTCGCCTGTTCCCGTTGACCGGCTGTGCGGGTGATGATAATATCCTGGCATCGGGACGGGGGAAGTTGCCATGGAATGCCCGAAATGCCACGTCGAGAATAGGGAAGACTCCCACTTCTGCAGCAACTGCGCTTCGCCCTTGGGAAAGGCACGGCCTGATCAGCCATCCCTGACCAAGACCCTGGAGACGCCGGTCCAGAGCCTGAAAGCGGGGACCCTCCTCGCCGGCAAGTATCTTATCATCGGAGAGATCGGCCAGGGCGGTATGGGCGTCGTCTACAAAGCCGAGGATATCAAGCTCAAACGGTTCGTGGCCCTCAAGTTCCTGCCGCCCCATCTCCTGGATTCTTCGGAGCTCCGGGAACGGTTCCTCGTTGAGGCCCAGGCGGCCGCGGCCTTGTCCCATCCGAACATTTGTGTCATCTACGAAGTCGGGGAAAGCGAAGAGCGCCCTTACATCGCCATGGAGTTCGTTGAGGGGGAGACGCTCCGGGACCGGCTTAGGAGAGGGCCCCTTAAGTCGGAGGAGGCGCTGGATTATGCCGTCCAAATAGCCGCGGGGCTGGGCGAAGCCCACGGCAAAGGCATTATTCATCGTGACGTCAAGAGCGCCAATATCATGGTCACGGGGAAGGGCCAGGCCAAGGTCATGGATTTCGGCCTGGCCAAGCTCCGGGGCGGGAGCTCGCTCACCAAGAGCCAGACAACTCTCGGTACCGTGGCCTACATGTCTCCGGAGCAGGCCCGGGGCCGCGACCTGGACCAGCGGACGGACATCTGGTCGCTGGGCGTCGTCCTCTACGAGATGCTTGCCGGCAAATTACCATTCCGGGGAGAACACGATCAGTCCGTGATCTACTCCATCCTCCATGAGGAGCCGGAATCCCTGAAGAAAGTCCGGACCGACACCGCAGCCGAGTTGGAACAGATCGTCGGCCAGGCCCTGGCCAAGAAAACGGCCGAACGCTACCAAACCATGGAGGAATTTCGGGAAGATCTCGAGGCCATGGCCGAAGGATTCAGGCCGCTCAAGGCCAGGCGAAGGGTTAGAAGAAAGATATTCGGATTGAATGTGGCCTCTCTTCTCGCCTCCGCCCTAGCCATCCTCCTTGTCCTTTTCGGCCTCAACGTCGGAGGAATCCGGGATCGGCTTCTCGGGCGAAGTGCCTCCCCTGCTCGTGCTATCAAGATGGCCGTGCTTCCATTCGCCAACCTCACCGGTGATCCTGAGCAGGAGTACCTCAACGACGGCGTCACCCAGGAGATGATCACCCAGCTCGGAGGCCTCCATCCGGAGCGTCTGAGCGTCATCGCTCGCACGTCGGTCATGCGTTACAAGAAGGGCGATACGCCGATCGACAAGATCGGGCGCGACCTGGGGGTGGAATATGTCCTGGAGGGCAGCACGCAGCGCCAGGCGAACCGGGTCCGCATCGCCGCCGAGCTGATCCGCGTGAGGGACCAGACGCAGCTCTGGGCCAAGACCTACGAGCGGGACCTCTCGAGTTTTCTGGCGGTGCAGAATGAAGTAGCCCGGGGCGTTGCTGAGGCGCTGGCGCTCAAGCTACTCCCAGCCGAGCAGACCCGCCTGGCCTCCGCCCGGACGGTCAATCCCGAAGTCTACGACTCCTATCTCAAGGGGATGTTCTACGTGTCGCAGAACATCCCGGAGAGCTTCGAGAGGGGCATGAGGTATCTTCACCAAGCCGTGGAGATCGACCCCGGGGAGCCGCTCTCATACGCCGGTCTCGCGCAGGGATACATCACCCTGGGTCACGGAGGCGTGGAGCAGCTCGATTCCTTCCCGCGAGCCCGAGCGGCCGCCGAGCAGGCGCTAAAGCTCGATCCGAACATGGCCGAGGCCGTCGGCGCGCTCGCGGATGTCGCCCTTTACTACGAGTGGGACTGGACGAAGGCGGAGGAGCTCTTCAAGCGCGCCCTAGATCTCAATGCCAGCGTAGCCATGACGCACTACCACTACGCCTGGTATCTAGTCATCTTCGACCGCCTCGATGAAGCTATTTCCGAGCACGAGCTCGCCCGCGATCTCGACCCGCTTCGAGCGCTCAACACCGGCTGGCTGGGGGAACTGTACAACTATGCGGGCCGATCCGACGAAGCGATCGTCGAAGCCAAGAAAGCGATCGAATTGAACCCGAATTTCTGGCCGAGTTTCAAGGTGTTGAGTCGCGCCTATTCCACGAAGGGAATGCACCAAGAGGCCATCGCCGCGGCCATGCGTCTCATCGAGCTCGACCCCGTGAGAGGCTACGCGACCATGATCCTGGCCTATGTGGCGGCCGGCCAGCGGGAGAAGGCGCTGGCGATCGTGCCCAAGCTTGAGAGGGACAGCCGCGGCTTCAATGCGGTGGGCCTGGCCTATCTGGCGCTCGGGGACAAGGATACGGCTCTACAGGTCCTGGAGGACGCCTACAAAGCCCACCAACCCACGGTGCCCTGGATTCGAGCGCGCGGCTATGGGTGGGATTCCATGCACGAAGACCCCCGCTTCCAGGACCTCGTGCGCCGGATGAACCTACCGCCGGCGGGCGTGAAATAAATGCATCTCGCCAGGCGCGGGGAGCTCGCCGAAACGCGTCGCAGGACTCTGCCTTTTGAGATTAATCCCCCTACCCCCTTCTGTAATCAAGGGGGAGACATGTGGACCGCGTCAGTGGAGCTTTATTAATTCCGAAGCGCGTCTCAAGATTTTATCTGTAGATATTAATCCCCCTGCCCCCTTGTTCAATCAAGGGGGGCTTGCGGACCGCGCTTCGGGCAGAGGAAGTGTGGGCGATAGAGGACTTGAACCTCTGACTTCTACCGTGTGTAGGAAGCGGCGGAAAATCATAACGCCAAGAAAACAATGAAGATAGTGGACTATAAACCCGTTTTTCAGGGCTGCGGCGTTTCGATAGAGTTCGATATCTTTAGATAAGTTTCGATATTCCTGACATATTTTGGGCACAATTTGGGCACAAATCGAAAGGATGTGGCAAGATGAATATAGGCGAGCGGGTTATCCTCTTGCGGGAAGAACTGAAGTTTGAGGATGAGAGGCAAGAAGTCCTATACGCTGAATAAAAGAGACTCTGTAATCATTGGCCCGATGACCTAGAATAAATTCCCTGATCCGATAAGAGACAAGAGCTCATCACTCGCTGGATCCCCCGGAAGGGCAAGGGCCTGGGAAAAGCCGCCGTCAGAAGGCCAAAAAGTTGACCGATACTCTCACGCCCACCATATTCGGCGCATCGGAGATGCTTGTGTAGGTAACATCCGCCTGGACGCTCCAATGCTTGGTGACGTCATAGCCGACCCCGCCGGTTAGGCCAAATCCACTGCCGTGTTCATTGCCACCAAGCTCCCGAAGAAACGCCAGGCCGACGCCGCCAAGCACGAAAAATCCTCGTCCCTCCGATTTGAGATATTTCGTCAAGCCGAGTCCGGTGACGCCGTTGATGAAGGTCTCGGAATCTAGCCCGAACCAGGAAACGGTGTTGAGGTAATAGATCTCGAAGCTGTTTGACGGGGCGAATCCGATCTTGAAGTTGGTGGCCAAGCAGAACTTGTCAACCCCCTCATAGGTCAGATAGCCGGGCCCGACGCCTCCCCCGAGGATGAAGCCCTTCCTCAGGCCGTCGAAGGCCAGGAGTTGCGAGGAAAACACCGTGAAAACGATAAGGAAGACCGCACACGCCTTGAGCTTCATATCTGTCCCTCCTTTTTTGTTATCCTCCCCGCCGATGGCAGCAAAGATAAGCGGCGTCGGCGGAGGAGTTATCAAGATTCTATCCTGCTCAGAAATTTTACCATCGTATACGATGAACCCGCCGCATCAGCGGATCTGCTCCGTTGGCTTCCGGAATTGATAATAGGCTCCTTCGAAGTCGGCGACAGCGGCAATGCATGGCTCCCCTAATAGGTGATCTTGACGGTGGCGATAGAAACTGCGCCTCCGGCGACGGGAAAAGGGGAGCCGCTGAGCGGCGTCAAGACACCTGTTGCCGGATCGACGGCATAAGCGGAGATATTCGAAGAAGCTGTGGCCACGTACGCGAACTTGCCTTCAGGTTCGAAAGCTATATCATTAGCGGTACTCCCTGTGGCAAAGGGTGAGTTGAATACTCCGGTCAAGGCACCCGTCGCGGCATCAATGATGTAACCGAAAATCTCGTCCCCGTACACATCGGTCGCATAAAGGAATTTTCCCGTGGGATCGACGGCCATGGAATAAGGGTAGTCCGGGGCGGGCAACCATGAGCCGTATAATGCCAGATGACCTGATGCCCAATCGATCCCAAAGACGGTGATACCCGAAAAATCGTCTCCGAGATATAAGAACTTGCTTTGCGGGTCTAGGGTCAAGCTCAGGGCTCTTGTTGAATTCAGTGCGTGGAACGGCGAGCCCGGAACCGGGCTCAATGCTCCCGTATCAAAGTCGATGGTATAGCCGTAAACTCCGCGTTCGAAATTTGCGACATACAAGAGGTAATAACCGTGGGGATCGACCATCATATCCGAGTTTCCGCCATCTGGTCCTATGGAATAAGGGGAACCGGCGATCTCCGTCAATGCCCCCGTTGTCGAATTGATAGAAAAGGCGGTAACCTCATCCTCCACATGCCTCACATATAAAAACCGCCCCGTGCTATCAACGGCTATATTGTATGGTCGATTTATCGTTCTCGTGTTAAAAGGCGAGCCGGAGATCTCCGACAACGCCCCCGTGGTCGCTTTGATGGCATAAACCGATATGTTGGAGGAACTGTAGTTGGCCACGAACACGAACTTACCCCTAGGGTCGACGACCACGTAATTGGGAGTATCCCCAGCGGCAAAGGGCGAGCCAGACACGGCCGTCCACGCCCCCGTCGTCGTGTTGATGGAAAACCCGGAGACTTTGTCACTTGAGGGATTGCAAACGTAGGCGTAGTATTTTGTGCCTGAGGGGGGTGGTTCGTTATCATCGTCGCTGGGACTGCACGCCGCGAAGAACACCGCAAATACGCCGAGCCAGATCACGCCCTTCTTCACGCTTTTCATGTGAAAGCATCCTTCTCCTTCACGGCGCCCGTTCCGTCAGCTTCCGGAACCGATAGGCGGTTTCCTCGAAGTCGGCGACAGCGTCATCGAACCAAGTTTTGAGCTTGGCCAGCTCGCCGGTCAGGACGATAGGAGCGCTCAGCTTGCCCTTTGCGTCGGTCACCGCGAACGCCAGCCGGTCGACTTGCCCTCCCCGCCTCAGGATGAGGCAATCGCGGCCTTTCTTATCCTTGCTCCACGACAGGGTGTCGGAGGGCTGTCCATGAAGGAACACTCCAGCTCTATGGTCTCCGGATCCCGCGAATTCCACGGACCCTGCCGAGACATAGAGCGATCCATAGCACTGGCCGATGACATGGAAATGGGCCACCGAAAAAACGAGCACCGGATAGCCGCTCGGATTGACCACTCGCACGATCCTCCCGGTCCCTTCTTCGGACCTGAATTCCAGGGCGGGCTGGCCGTTGAAAAGAGTGGCCGTTTGGCCCATGAGAGCGACCTGCGAGATGAACAGAAGAATGATGATGACGATGGTGTTTCGCATGGCGACACCCCCTGGATCATTGAGGAGAGGGAATGCAAGGAGAATAAACCCTATCTTTAGGGCTGTCAAATATAATATGGGTTCTCAGCTTGCCTCAGTTATGGCTCGGGCACAATTATGGACACAGCATCATCTGGGCAAGCAAGGGTGTTTAGCAACTCTGAGATAATAAAGAGTTTGTATGGTGGGCGATAGATGATTTGAACCTCTGACTTCTACCGTGTGTAGGAAGCGGCGGAAGAACCTATGGTATAGAAAATAATGGAATTACTCTTTAATAGGCTCATTTTTAAAACGCTCCAGGATTTCGATGGAGTTCGATATCTTTAGATACGTTTTGATATTCCTGACATATTTTGGGCACAATTTGGGCACAATCCCGCATCGCCTATTCCAGATAGAGGCCAAGTCGCTTTATGATATGAAATCCTCTACACCCATGCCCGTCAAGGCAGGGTCAGGAAGATGAGTCTCGGGGTGTTGTCTACCGCCTGACCCTGTGATCGAGGATCTCTATCGTGCGGGCATTCAGGGCCGTGGCCGTGGATTGGTGGATGCCGATCCGGATGTGCCCCGAGTCGACATAGTCGATTTCGTGCCGGGTCGTGTCGAGTGGAATCCATCCGGCCTCGCCCATGTAGATCTCATTCCAGCCGTGCTGGCCGAACACGCCCTCGCCCGAAGTCGCATACAAGCATCCCCAAACGATCCGGGCGGGGATCCCGACGGCTCGGCAGAACGCGGCCGTGAGGAATCCATATCCGCCACACTCGCCGCTCCGCGTATCGTAAACGCCCTTAGCCGTCACGCCGCCGGGGATAGCGCCCTTGATGTTGTCGGCGACCCATTGGGCCAAGCGCCGGGCGGCTTCCCAGGAGTCTTTGGATCCCTTTGTGATCTCGCGGGCTTTTTCGATCAGGACGGGATCGGCCGATTGGATGAAATCGGACGGCTCCAGAAATTCTTTCAGGGCGGCGTCGCGGCCGAAATCGGGCGGAAACGGCGGCGCCTTCGAGCCGTCGTAGCGCCGGTGCTCGATCTCGAACTCGCCTTCGATGTGATTATCCTTGACGGTGCCAATGAACCGCTGTCCCGGGACGTTGAGCGTTTCCGGCGAGACCCACAGGCCGGTGGGGTCGATGACCGCCCTGACCTTCATAAAGGAGATGTCATTGGGATTCGGGATCGTCCTATTGGCCTTGACCGCGAGGATCGGATCCAAATGGGCCGTTTGGATCGCCTGTGCGACTGAGGCGTCGGCCAGGTAGGTGAGCCGGTTCGGCATCTGCGTCTGGACGTTGATACCCGTTGCCGGATCCAGCCAGAGCCTGACTTTCAGCCCGTTCGACCGGTTCAGGCAGTCGAGGACGATCGCCTCGAAAGCCTTGCCTGCCCTCCGGACCGTTTCGGCGCCGACCTTCGTGTACACGACGTCCTGGATTTTGCCGTCGCGGCCGTTGAAAATCTTGTAGCTCTGCGTTTCCAGCTTGCGTTTGGCGAAATCCGCGACGAGGTGCGGATAATAAAGGGTGTTCTCGAGGACGACATCCGGCGGCAGCTCTACGGCTTCTTCCTTGTCCATCCCGGTGCCCGAGATATAGGCCCGCCCGCCGTCGATGCGCATTTTGACGAACATCCTCTGCTCGCCCTGTTCGATGGTGCTGTCGTGATAGCGGAAGCCGTTCGTCTCGGGGTCGAGGTGGTAGGTCAGCTTGAGCCGGCTCTCGACCTGTTTTCCCATGGCCCGAACACGCATCAGGACCGTATGCTCGAGGAGAATGAGCTTCCGGCCTTCCTGAACGAGCGGCGCGGTCGTGAATTTAGCGTAGCCGCAGAGGGTGCCGTTGATCTCATAGGCGTAATAATATTCTTCCGCCGATGACGGAGGCGCGACTGGGACGGCCAAGGCCGACGACCAAAACACCGTTAAGAAGACACACAATCTTATGGTTTTCACGGACATATCCCTCCCTAAAAGGTTTCGCTCTCTTCCTTCACTCGGACGGCCAGCCTCATGAGCCCGTAATAGGCCGCCAGGGCGACGGAAAACAGGACGGCTTGATAAACCCATGGACCCTCGGCCAGCCAACGGGGGGCGAGGGTTCCGATGCCGCCAATACGGACCACGCGTCTGACGTCGACGATCCACGTCGCGAGGATGCCGAGCACCATAAAAGTCATCACACCCGCTGTCAGGGCGGATGGGCCGAATCGCCAGCAGAAGATGTACCAGCCGCCCGCGAGGACAAGCGAAACGGCGCAGGTCAGACTCGCTAGGGCCACATAGCCGGAATATTCCGGGGTCGAGCCCCAAGCCACTCGGATGAACAGGGATAAGACGAGCCAGTAGATGACAGCGAATCCGAGCGCCAAGCCGAATTTCGCCCGGACGATCTGGCGGTCGGTCACCGGAAGGGTCCGAAGGAAGCCATATGACTCCTGCCTCTCGCTCCATAAGATCGAGCTGCTGAGCCAGACGGGAACCCAGATGGCCATCACGGATAGCACGCCTCGATTTCTCTGCCCCAGGAGCATCGCCAGCGGGGGGATGCTGAACGTGCAGAGATGGGTGATGAAGAAAAAAGAGCTTTTTCGCAGGATGGCGGACATGTCAGTCTCCTTGGTGCATCGCGATCAGGATGTCGTCGAGCCTGGCATTTTCGATTCTAACGTCGCCGCGGGCGACCCCCGCTTCTAACGAACCCCGAATGGCGGGAAAGTCCTGGGTGAGCCCCGAGCTCCCGAAGGGCTGTCGGCGAACATCGGCCAGTTGTCCGATGAGTTCTGGGGGGAGGGCTCCCTCCTTGAAATGGATCCGCTTCCACCGGGCTAGCAACTCGTCCCTGTCGGACTGGACTAGGAGCTTCCCGTTGTCCAGGAAATTGATGTACTCGGCGATGTCCTCGAGCCCGTCGGTAACGTGAGAGGCCACGACGACCGTCTTCTCTTCTTCGGCGGCGAACCCTCGTAGGCGCTCGAGGATCGTCCGGCGGAGGATGATGTCCAGTCCGGCCGTGGGCTCGTCCAAGACGAGAAGGTCCGCTTCGTGCGAAAGGGCGAGAGCGATCGCAAAAAGCGTCTTCTGCCCCCGGGACAGGCGCTTGAACGTCTTCTCCCGTCCGACCTTGAATTCCTCGAGCATCCGGTAGAACGAGCTGCCGTCCCAGCGTTCGTAGAAGGAGGCGGCGAACCGGGCGTTAAACTCGACCGACCGATCCTGATAGAAAAGCGGCTCCTGCGGGACGTATCCGATCCGGTTCTTGATCTCCTTCTCTCGGTCGTCATAGGGGAGGCCGAAAACGCGCACCGATCCGGAATTCGCCGTGATCTGACGGGCCAGGAGCTTCATCAAGGTTGTCTTCCCCGCCCCGGTCGGCCCGAAGATGCCGAAGACGCAGCCAGGGGGGATCTCCAAAGAAATATCTCGCAGAGTGAAGTCATGATATTTTTTGGTCAGGTTCTTGACTTCCAGAATCGGATTCATTTAGTCCTCCCGGATCTCGCGAATCAGTCGGGCGATATCGTCGGCTTTAACGCCGAATTTGGCCCCCGTCGCGAGCATTCCCTTCAACGCAGTCTTGAACTCGGCCAGTTTCTCTTTGCGCAGCCTCTCCCGATCGACGTCGGCGACAAAGGAACCCAGCCCCGCGCGCGTCAGGATGTACCCTTCGCTCTCCAAATCTAAGTAGGCCCGCTTGATCGTGATGATGCTTATTTTGAGCGCTTCGGCGAGTTCTCGTATGGAAGGCAGCTTATCGTTCGGTCGCAGGTCCCCGGCGGCGATGGCGTTCTTGATCTGGTCTGTGACTTGCTTGTACATCGGGTCCGGGTTGCTGGGCGAAAGGGCGATGAACAAGTTGTTCTCCTTATCTACTGGGCATATACAATATACACAGTTAATCCGGGTTTGTCAAGCAGAAAATTATATTAATCCTCTTTCCTCTGTAACAGCTGCCATATCATGTTCGTCGCTCTTTGGTCGCTGCCAGCGGGGAAACGAGGTATTTTGGTCCCCGCGGGGTTGGCTCAGGATATCTATAGGGAATTTATTTGACGCGAGGTAACAGGGGGGAAAAGATAGAGTTGGTGGGCGATAGAGGACTTGAACCTCTGACTTCTACCGTGTGTAGGAAGCGGTGGAAAAACATAACGCATAGAAAATAAATGAAATCCACTGAAAAGAGGCTGTTTTTCGGGCATTCTGGATTTCGAAAAATTCTTATCTACTGGGATATACAATATACACAGTTAATGAGTTTGTAAGCAGAAAATTATATTAATCCTCTTTCCTCTGTAACAGCTGCCATATCATGTTCGTCGCTCTTTGGTCGCTGCCAGCGGGGAAACGAGGTATTTTGGTCCCCGCGGGGTTGGCTCAGGATATCTATAGAGAATTTATTTGACGCGAGGTAACAGGGGGGAAAAGATAGAGTTGGTGGGCGATAGAGGACTTGAACCTCTGACTTCTACCGTGTGTAGGAAGCGGCGGAAAATGATAAAGTATAGAAAATAATTGAAATCCATTAGAATGAGGCCGTTATTAGGATAGCTTGGATTTCGATAGAGTTCGATATCTTTAGATATGTTTCGATATTCCTGACTCGTTTTGGGCACAATTTGGGCACAAGGAAAGGATCGGGGACCATGGTTGACCGGCCGATAGGCTAATGCTAGTATCCGATCATCATAGTGGGGGAGAGCGTCGCTGATGAAAAAACGGATCATATTAGGGCTGACAGTCTTGTGCTCTTTTCTGGCCGCCGCGGCTCAGGAAAGCTCCCTGGTTGGATATTGGAAAGGAGTCATCCAAGCCGGTGGACGCACGTTCACCTTTGTGTTTACGTTCTCCACGGATGCCCAAAAGGGGATTCAAGGATCCCTGGATCTCCCGGAACAAGACGAGCAGAATATCCCCGTCGACGAAATCTCGATTACGGGGAACAAAATCTATCTCGATATGAAGAAGATCCAGAGAAAATTCGAAGGCGAGATCAGTCCGGATAAAAAGAAGATCGTGGGCTTCTATGTCCGAAGCAATGGAACGCGGCTTCCCCTGACGCTCGAGAGGACCGATTCGGCTTTTTCGATGAAAAGGCCGCAGATGCCGCAGCCTCCCTACCCCTACAAGGAGGAGACGGTTGTTATCCTGAACGCAGACGATCAAACGAAGCTGGCCGGGGCGTTGATGATTCCCGACGGAACTGGGCCTTTTCCCGCGGTCGTTTTGATCTCCGGTTCCGGCGCGCAGGACCGGGATGAGACAATCTCCGGCCATAAGCCATTTCTCGTCCTGGCGGATTTTCTCGCCCGGCGGGGCGCCGCAGCTCTGCGTTGCGATGACCGAGGGGCTGGAGATAGCGGTGGAGAACATCTCGCGGCGACGACAGCCGTTCGCGCCGCAGATGTGGGCTGGATGATCAGATACCTTTTGACCAGAAAAGAGATCGATCGGAAGAGGATCTTTTTGCTCGGACATAGCGAAGGGAGCGTGATCGCCTCACTGGTCGCCTCCCTGAACCCTCTCGCGGCCGGGATCATTCTGCTCGGTGCCCCGGGGTTGAGCATCGAAGAAAACCTCTATCTGCAAAACACGTTGCTCCGAAAGGCCGAGGGCGCCAGCGATGCGGCGATCGCCCAGGCCAATATTCTGCAGAGAAGGATCTTCTCGCTGGTCAAGGAGGTAACGGATGACGAAGAGGCTCGGGCCAAGCTGCGGGAGATCTATTCCTCGAACATGTACGAACGCCTGACCGACAGCCAGAAAAAATCCATCGATGAAAGGATCGCGACGCTCCTAACACCCTATTTCCGGGACATCATCAAGTGTGACCCGTCGGTCGCCCTCAGCAAGGTTTCGTGTCCGGTGCTGGCGATCATCGGCGAAAAAGACCTACAATGCCCTCCCAAAGAAAATATCCCCGCTTTGGAGAAAGCCTTGCGGGCGGGAGAAAACCGGAATTTTCGGGTCATCGAGATGGCCGGATTGAACCATCTGTTGCAGACTTCAACGTCCGGGGCGATGTCGGAATACGCCTCGATCGAGGAGACCATTTCTCCGCAGGCCTTGGCCGCCATTTCAGACTGGCTGCTTTCGATAAGAGATAAATGACAAAACCATTCCGATCTACTCTCATCTCATTGGAAAAACTAAAAGAACATCAATGACAAATAATATCATGTGATTAAGACGATGGATCTGGTCATCTTCGAGGACGGCATCAAGTATGATTTATGGATCAAGGTTGTTCTGCTTTTATCGCTCGTGCTACTTGTCGTCCTGGGAATTCTCTTTTATGTGGGTGCCCGCGATTCCGACATCCTTTTGCCACCATCAGATCGATAGAACCCGCCTCGGGAATAATTGTCTGGTGGGCCCGTAGCTGGATTACATCTTACCGAAGCCAGATCGAAATCATCAGGAAATATAGACTCAATATTAGGGTCTCTCCGAGCCGGCGCGACCAGTTCCTTGAATATGCGCATAAGGCCTTCGCCGACTGGAAGAAAACTCATCCGGCGTGAGAGGAGAGCCAAAGAAGATGGTGGGCGATAGAGGACTTGAACCTCTGACTTCTACCGTGTGAAGGTAGCACTCTACCGCTGAGTTAATCGCCCCAGGGTCAATATTTTACAGAATCCGAAGAGGTTGTCAACTTCAGTATCGAGGGCATCGAAACCGCGACTTCTGCCCCTGGGGGAAGATGCTCAGAGGAAGTTCGCCAGAGCCCGCTTGACATTTACACATATATGTGTATATTGGACCTATGAAGCGCCGTGAGCTCGAGGACCGCCTTCGGGCCCTCGGCTGGAGTCTCGTCCGCCGCGGCCGCCGTCATGACGTTTGGGCCTGCGGCGAACATGAGGTCGCGGTCCCGAGGCACGTCGAGATCAACGAATATACGGCAAGGGCGATCTTGCGAACGGCCAAAGGAGGCAAGTCATGAGATTCGTAGGCCAGGTCTTCAAAGCCGGGAAGTATTGGGCGATCGAAATACCCATCCTGGACATCGCCACACAGGGCAGGACTAAAAAGGAGGCGTACGAGATGATCGCCGATGCCGTAGCATCTCTCGTCAACAAGAACGATTTTGAGGTCCGCGTGTTTGGGACGAAGGGGAGGGTATTCGAGATCGGGGCCTCCGATCAAGGCGCCCTCACGGCCCTGTTGCTCCGGCGGATGAGGCAGAAAGCCGGGTTGAGCCTGGAAGAGGTCGCCGCGCGCTTGGGCTCGAAGTCCCCGAACAGTTATGCCCGGTACGAGCAGGGCCGGTCCGTACCGAGCGTCGAAAAGTTCGTGAAGCTCTTCTCGGCAGTCGCACCCAATAGGGAGTTCGTGATCATGGAGAGCCGCGTCACTTATGGACGGCTCTCCGCGAGATCCTGAAGGCGATCCGCGTTTATCAAGGATTTCTCGAGGAAGCCGAAAAAAGCGCTTACTGAGTTAATCGCCCACGGCTCAACATTTTAGCGAATTCGGCCGGGATGTCAATCTTCCCCGGTCCTCTTGCGAACGGTGCGGCTTCGGCCGACAGCGCGGAGGCCGGCCGCGGTGGCCGGACAGCGCATCAGGAAGGCGATGAACTTGTTCTTCCAGCCGGGGACGCAGACGACGCCGTGCCCGAGCCGGCGGAGGGAGATGCGGACGACCTCCTCGGCCGTCATCCAGAAGGGCTTGGGGACGATCGCCTTGTCGATCGCCGCGACCTCGTGGAATTCCGTATGGGTCATTCCCGGGCAGAGGGCTTGGACGGAGATCCCCTTGTCCCTGACCTCGGCCTGGAGGTTCTCTGAGAACATGACCAGGAACGATTTCGCGCCGCTGTACATCGCCCCGGAGAAGGGCGAGAAGGCGGCGATCGAAGCCACGTTGATGACGCCCCCGTGACCCCGGCCAATCATGCCGAAAAGGGCCGCCTTGGTCAGCCGCACCGTCGCCTCGACCTGGACCCGGACCATCTTGAGATGATCGGCCGTTTCGCCTTTGACGAAGCCCGTCCGGCCGCCGAAACCGGCGTTATTGACGAGGAGGTCGAGAGCCGGGATCGAGGCGATGCGGCTCTCAACGGCCGCCAGGCCTTCGGAGGTCGACAGGTCGGCCTGGATGGCCTCGGCCGCGACGCCGTGCTTGGACCGGAGGTCCCGGGCGAGCGCCTCGAGACGGTCCAAGCGCCGGGCGACGAGGACGAGGTCCGTCCCGGCCGCGGCGAGCTGACGGGCGTATTCCGCCCCCAAACCGGACGAAGCGCCGGTGATCAAGGCGGTCCTGAAGGACATCTGCGGCATCGGCTTCCTCCGGCCGCTAGTCTACGGGAACGGGACCCGCATTTCAATTGACATCGCCCCTTTTCCCTATGATAATAAAGCCAATGGCCATCACCCGCTGCCCCTATTGCCACGCCATCACCGACGAAAACGACAAGTACTGCAACAACTGCGGCACTCAGCTGCTTTTCTCCGGCGACGAAGAGATCGAAGAAGAGATCCCGGGCGAGAAGATCATTGACGCGGAGGTCGAGGAAAAGGACTACACGGTCGAGGAGCCCGAAGGCGAGAAGCGGCCCGCGGCGGCCAAGGACCTCGACACGGAGATCGACGAGGAGCTCGAGGAGGAGATCCCCGAGGAAATCGAGGAGATGAACCTCGAAGAGCTCGTCGATGAGGAGGTCTCGGAAGAGGAATCCGGGAGCGCCGCCACCGAAGAGGTCATCCTCGTTGACGAGATCAAAGCCGCGGAAGTCAAAAGCGCGGAAGTCAAAAGCGAGGGCGGATCGGAGTCGCTCGACGATAAGGGCTTGGCCGAAATGAAGAAGCCGGAGCCGGAATCCCCGAAGGACGAGGACGACAAGGCGGACGAAGAGAAAAACAAAGAGGAAGACGAGGAAGAAGAGCTGGCCGCCGAGCTCGAAGAGGAGATCAAAGAAGAACCGGAAGTCGAATATGTCTCGGCGACGGCGGCTCCCGACGAGGCTGCGACTGCCGGCGAGGCGGGGCTACGGCCGGTCACCTTCGACACCCGGGAGCTCGAGGACCTCGGCAAGACCGTCGACCTGAGCAAAGATAGAGTCGACAAGCTCCTCGACGTCATGGCCGAGAAGACGGCCCCCGCGCCGCCCGCAGCACCCGAACCACCTCCGACAAAGACACCCGAGCCGCCGACAGGAACCCTTCCGCCCTGGGCCAGCACGATGAAGGGCGCGCCCGTTTTCCCTGAGGACACCGGACCCGTCGAGACGCGGAAGCTCCGCGGCGGCGAGCCGTCGACCCCGGATACGGAGGAAGAGGTCGAGATCTTCCCGCGTCGGCGGGCCCCGGACTCGACCATCGGTCTTCCCGAAAAAGTGAGCCAGTCCCCGCTGCCCTTCGAGCGGCCCGCCGATGAAGCGGGCGAAGGCGAAGGAAAAGACGCGGAAGAAGAAGGGGAGGAGAAAGAGGCCGGGTCGGGTCAGGCGGAAGACGTAACGCCCCGGGAGGTCATCCTGCCCGCCGGCCAGGTCCGGCCGTCCCGGGAACTCATCCTTCCCGTCCGGGAACCCGATCAGGCCAGGATCGCCCGCCGCGAGATCGAGGCCGCCGAGGAAGGCGTGGAGCCTGGTCCGCGGCTGCCGTTCAACTTTTCCGTTTTCTTCAAGTCCAAGGCCTTCGACCTCCTCTTCGTCGGGATCTTCTGGGTCGTCGCCCTTTGGCTGGCCGCGTACTCCATGGGCATGACCTTGTTCGACATCCTGGGCTCAATGTCCGGACCCATGCTCCTGCTCTACGCCGTGCTCGTCTTCCTCTATTTCTTCCTGTTCAAGTTCTTCCTCGGCGAGACGCTCGGCGACCGACTCTTCCGCCCGCGGGAATAGGCCCCTGAAAACCGTCATCAGCGCCTCGCGGCGCACGGACCTCGTCGCTTCTTTTCCGGAGTGGTTCGCCAACGCTCTGCGCGCGCGCCGGGCCTCGGTCATCGGCCCGAAGGGCGGTGTCCGCGACATCGACCTTTCGCCCGGCACCGTCCACACCATCGTTCTCTGGTCGAAGGATTTCTCGAACCTCCTGCGGAACAGTCACGGGCTGAGGGACCTCCTTGCCACCTATGATCAGCGATATTTGCACTTTACGGTGACGGGTCTGGGAGGGACGAGCGCCGAGCCGGGCGTCCCCCCTTACTACGAGGCCCTGGCCCAGCTCCCCGGGCTGGCGGCTTTCGCGGGGGGTCCATTGCGCCTTTCGGTCCGGTTCGACCCCGTCCTGTTCTGGGGGGAAGACGGCGAGGTCCGCTCGAACCTCTCGCTCTTCTCCGAGGTGGCGGATGCCGCGGCCGCCCACGGGATCAGGGACCTGCGGGTGAGCTTCGCCCAGTGGTACGGCAAGGCCGTCCGGAGGGCCGCGACCCGCCGCTTCCCGTTTGCGGTTCCCTCGGAGAACGAACAGCGGTCGCGCGCGCTCGAGCTCGCGGCCATCGCCGCGGCCCGGGGCCTCGTCCTCCACGCCTGCTCGCAGCCGCTTCTCGCCGGCATTCCTGGCCTTCGGCCGTCTGCCTGCATTGACGGGGCGCTCCTCGAAGCGCTCCACCCGAAGCACGAACCCGCCTCGCGCCGCAAGGACCACGGCCAGCGGGCGGCCTGCCTCTGCACGGAATCGAATGACATCGGCAGCTACACACAAGCCTGTCCGCACGGATGCGTGTACTGCTACGCGAATCCGAAGGTCTGAGGGGGCTAGATCCCGAGGCTCAACCGCTCGGCCAGGGCCGGCGGCAGCTTCTCGTCGATGATCTTCCGCTTGGCTTCCTCGATATCGTAATCGATGCGGCTGAACTTGATCGTCCGGGCCTCGGAGTCGTAGATGGCGAAGGCGGCCCGGGGATTGCGGTCGCGCGGCTGGCCGACCGAGCCGGGGTTGATGAGATAGCGCACGCCTTTCTCGAGCCGGATCTCGTTCGAATTCCCCTCGAGGAAGGTGCCCTCGACGTTGCCGTCCTTGTCCGTGTAGACGAAAGGAAAGTGGGTGTGGCCGAAAAAGCAGACCGGCGTCTGGATGTAGGAAAACGCCTCGGCCGCGTCGAACTCGCCGAAGATGTAGTAGTCCTCGTCGAAGGGCGCGCCGTGGCAGATGGTGATCGATTCCTGGACGACCTCCGGGCTCTGCTTCAGCCGGACCAGAAAATCGAGGTACTTCCGGACGATCGTTTTCTTCGTCCAGAAGATGGCCGAGGCGGCGATGGGGTTGAAGGTCTGGACGGAATCGAGCCCGGAGACGGCCTTGTCGTGATTGCCGCGGATGATGGACAGGGGCTTGAGGGTCAGGATCCTCTGGATGACCTCGTTCGGGGAGGCCCCGTAGCCGACGAGATCGCCGAGAAAGATGTAGTGGTCGATCCTCTTCTTCTGGATGGCCTTGAGGACCGCCTGGAAGGCCTCCAGGTTGCCGTGGATGTCCGTGAAGATCAGGTAGCGCATGTGACTTCGTCCTTGTTCCGGACCGTCTCGTACAGCCGACCGGCCTGGTAGGAGCTCCGGACGAGCGGCCCGGAGACGACCTCCAGGAAACCCAAGCGGCGGCCGGCCGCCGCGAAGGCCTCGAATTCCTCCGGCGGGTAGTACTTGGACACGGGGGCATGGGTCACCGTCGGTTGGAGGTACTGGCCGATGGTCAGCAGGTCGCAACCGGCCTGACGCAGGTCGGCGAGCGTCCTGAGAATGTCCGCTTCGCTCTCGCCGAGACCGATCATCAGGCCGGACTTGGTCAGGGCGCCGCGCTTCTTCGCGGCGGCCAGGACGCTGAGCGAGCGCCGGTAGTTTTCCCGGGGCCGGCGGATTGACGGATAGAGCGACTCCGTCGTCTCCAAATTGTGATTGAGGACGTCGGGCCGCGCGGCGAGGACCGTGTCCAGGGCCGCGGCGTCCCCGCCGAAATCCGGAATGAGCGCCTCGACCCGCGTCCCGGGGCTCTTTTCCCGGATGGCCCGGATGACCGAAGCGAAATGGGCGGACCCGCCGTCCGGAAGATCGTCGCGCGTGACCGACGTGATGACGGCGTGAGCCAGGCCCAGCAAGGCCACGGCCGCGGCGACCCGGGCGGGTTCGTCGGGGTCGAGGGCGAGGGGCGTCCCCTTGGTCACGGCGCAGAAGCCGCAGTTCCGGGTGCAGGTATCCCCGAGCACGAGGAAGGTCGCCGTTTTACGCTCCCAGCACTCGCCGATGTTCGGACAGCGGGCGCTCGAGCAGATCGTATTCAGGCGTCCGGCCTTGACGATCTCCGCGACACGGAAGAACTCTCCGTGGGACGGGAGTCGGACCTTCAGCCAAGCGGGTTTCTGAGTCGCCGTGGCTCCCCCTCTCACGCGATAGGCCCGGCCTTTCGGTTCAGGTTTCGTCTCGGGTCGGGACGGAAATGGGCGAGGAGATGAGAAAGTTCTTAATACTCGACGTCGCGCTCTCTCTTGATGCGCCGTCTCATCCGCTTCCGCGCCTGGGCCTGCTTCATGCGCTTCTTCTCACCGGGCTTGAAGTAGACGGAGTGCTTCTTGATCTCCTTGATGATCGCTTCCTGCTGGACTTTCCTCTTGAACCGGCGCAGCGCGGATTCGAGATTTTCACCTTCGTCAAGCTGTACAAAAGCCAAGAACTTTCACCTCCTCACTGGGGAAAAGTACCGTCGAGTTATACCGGATAAGCCCCCTAAAGTCAACTATCGAGAAGGGACTTTCTCGGAAGTGGGAGAATCCGCTCCCCGTAGGCAGGCACCGGCCCGCCGGATCGCCGCTCGGGCCCCGATGGTCATGGGTTCGATCAGGGGAACGGGGAGGTCCGTCGCCTTGAGGACCAGAGGGACCTCGGTACAGCCCGCCAGGACCGCCTGGGCGCCCCGGCGGATGAGCCCCGAGGCGATCTCGAGGAGGACCGTCCGGGGCGGGCCTTTGGTGAAGCCCGCCTTGATGCCCCTTTTCCCGTAGACCGAGGTCATGACCCTCTTCTGGTCCCGGGCGGAGGGCACGATGACCTCGATTCCGGCGGCTTCGAAGGCCCCGGCGACAATGCCCGACCGGACGGTCCCTGTCGTGGCGATGAGGCCGACCGTCTTGGGAACGGGACGCATCTTTCCGATGACCGCCACGGTCTCGTCGATGAGATTGAGAAGGGGGATGGGCGAACGCGGGGCGATCCGCGGGGTGAAATAGTGAGCCGAGATGCACGACAGGACCGCGAAATCCGCCCCGGCCCGGGAGAGAGCACGAAGTCCGCGCAGGATGGCCGGGACAGGGCTCGGGCCGCCGTGAAGAATGGCCATGGTCCTGTCGGGGACCTGGGGCAGGCTGTAGAGGATGACAGGGGGATGGTCCTGGTCCCGTTCGGCCGCGGTCTCGCGGACGATCTTTTCGAAGAAATAGGATCCGGCTTCGGGGCCCATGCCGCCGAGGACCCCGATCGTCTTGAGCTTCTTCTTGCTCATTTGATCAGGGCCCTGACCCTGTCGAGCGGGAGGGCCTCGGCGACGTGGCCGTCTTTGCCTTCGGTCCGGACGGCCTTGAGCAGGGAGTTGAGGATGGCTTCCTCGGCCGCTTCCGCCGCGGCCTGGAAGAGCGGCGAGATGGCCTCGTCCCGGAGCAGCGTGACCGTCCGGGTCCGCTCGGTCGATCGGTAGGGGACGCGGACGCTTTCGGCCGTCGAGAAGGCGATGGCGTAATCGCCGCTTCCGTTCGAGAAGTACCCTCCGGTGCGGGCGATGCCGAGGAGGGCCCGCTTGGCCAGGCGCTCGAGGTTGCGGGCGTCGAGCGGAGCGTCGGTGGCCACGACGATCATGCAGGAGCCGTCCCCCGAGGGGTTTGGCCCCGCCGCCGCGCCGACGCCGGCATCCTTCTTGTCGAAGGGAACGCCGCGGATGGTCAGGACGCCGCCGAAGTTCGTCTGAACGAGGACGCCGACCGTGAAGCCGCCACGATCCGCGGGAAGGAGGCGCGAGGATGTGCCAATGCCGCCCTTGTAGTCGAAGCAGGTCGTGCCGGTGCCCGCTCCCACGACTCCCTCGGCGACCGGTCCGCTGGAAGCGGCCCGGATGGCCTCGAGGACATGGGCCTTGGTGATGTGCCGGCCGCGGATATCGTTGAGCCAGCCGTCGTTGGTCTCGCCCACGACCGGATTGACCGACGCGACCCTCTCATTCCCGGGAAGGCCGAGCGTCCAATCGATGACGGCGTCGGCCGCTGTGGGAACGCCCAGGGTGTTGGTCAGAACGATCGGGGTTTCGAGCGTGCCGAGCTCCTGGACCTGGGTCACGCCAGCCATCTTGCCGTAGCCGTTGGCGACAGAGATCCCGGCCGGAATCTTGTCCAGGAAGATGTTGCCGCCATGGGGGAGGACCGCGGTGACCCCTGTCCGGACGTCCTTCCCTTCGATGATCGTGACCTGGCCGACCCTGACCCCGGCCACGTCGGTAATGGCGTTCAGAGGGCCGGTGGGGAGGACGCCGACGACGAGGCCGAACTCCCGGGCTCGGGGCCGGTCCTCAGAGGCCAGGATGATGGCGCCGAACGCGACCAGGGCGAGACCGAGCGCGGCAAGAACTGGCATGGGTTTTTCTTTGACAGACACAGTCCCCTCATCATACGGAGTCGGGCCGCAAATGACAAGCCGGGGAGACACCTTGAGCCGCGCGGGGCTTTTTGGTAATACTGGTGGGCCGTGACCGAAAACAAGTGCCCTTACCTCACCGTGCCGCGCTTTTCCGCGGTCCCCGGACTTATCCACGGTTTTGGCGACGCTCGCTGGAGCGAGGCGGATTTCCTGACTTTTGCTTTGTCGAAGGGTCTCTCGCCGATCATCATGCATCAGCTGCATACGGACGTCGTCCACAGGCTTGACGGCGCGCCACCGGCCAAGCTCGAGGGCGACGCCCTGATGACGAATGTCCCCGGGCTTCTCCTCGTCATCCGCACCGCCGATTGCCTGCCCGTCCTTCTCGTCGACGAGGTGAATCGGGCCGTCGCCTCGGTCCATTGCGGCTGGCGCGGGACCGAGAAACGGATCCTGGAGAAGGCCGTCAAGGCGATGGGCGAAGCCTACGGCTCGAAGCCGGCCGGCATGCTGGCCGCTCTGGGCCCCTGCATCGGTCCCGCTTGTTACGAAGTCGGGCCCAAGGTCCGGGACGCCTTCCTCAAGGCCGGATTCCCGGCGAGCGTCTTTGTCGAGCGGGGACGCCTGCCCGCCATCCAGGTGCCCAACCTCAAGGGAAAGTACCTTCTCGACCTGCGCGCCGCGAACGTCTGGCTCCTTGGTGAACGGGGCTTCAAGAAAGCCCATATCTTTAACCCTGGCCCGGTCTGCACGCACTGCGAGCCCCGCCTCCTGTCCTACCGCCGCCACGCCGCCGACCCCCGTCGGATGGTCAATTTTGTGGGCCTCCTTCCTGCCTCATAATCATTTTAAAAAGCATGTTACGAGGCGATCTCGCATCTCCTACGGTCGTATGCGAAGCGCCCGTGAACGTAATGGATCAGGGCCGCGGAAGAAGGGGCCGAGGGGCATCGCCGGAGGGAGCATCAAGCGGTGGTTTAGCCTTTCCGGGACGGAGACGCGGAGTCTTTGACTCGGCTCCGGACCGGGAAGGCGTGAAGAACCACCGCAGCGAACGGAGGCGATCCCCTCGACCCCTCCGCGGCCCGAGCGAAGGGCTGTTGACATTTGCTTTTTAAAAACGATTTGGCTATCCTTGTCGGGTTCTAAAAGGAGAGCCGGTTATGGAACATCCCATCGGCGACATCGAGCTTCCCGGTCTGCCTCTCTTTCGGAAAGGCAAGGTCCGCGACGTTTTCGAAGTCGGTGACGACCTCCTCATCGTCGCCACGGACCGCATCTCCGCTTTCGACTGGATCCTGCCTTCGCTCATCCCCGCCAAGGGCCAGGTCCTGACCCAGCTCTCGAAATTCTGGTTCGATTTCGTCGCCCTGGTCCTCCCAAACCATCTCATTTCGACCGAGATCAAGGACTTCCCGCCCGTCCTGGCCCCGTTCGCCGGCCTCCTGGCCAAGCGCTCCATGCTCGTCAGGAGGACCAAGGTCATCCCCGTCGAGTGCGTCGTCCGCGGCTACCTCGCCGGCTCGGGCTGGAAGGAATACAAGACGACGGGGAAGATCTGCGGCATCAAGATCCCCAAGGGCCTCAAGGAATCCGACCAGCTCGCCGAGCCCCTCTTCACCCCCTCGACCAAGGCCGAGAAGGGCCATGACGTCAACATCTCATTCAAGGACGTCGAAAAGGAGATCGGCGCGGAGCTGGCCGCCAAGATCCGCAAGGCCAGCCTCGAGCTCTACCAGAAGGCCGCGCTCTACGCCGTCTCCAAGGGCATCATCATCGCCGATACGAAGTTCGAGTTCGGCTGCGACGGCGATGATCTCGTGCTCATCGACGAGATCTTCACCCCCGACTCGTCGCGTTTTTGGCCCCTGTCGCTTTACGAGCCCGGCCGGTCCCAGCCGAGCCTTGACAAGCAGTTCGTCCGCGATTATCTCGAGACGACGAGCTGGGACAAGAACACGCCTCCGCCGGAGCTCCCCGCGGAGATCGTCGCCAAGACCTCCCAGAAATACCTGGAAATCTATAAGGTCCTGACCGGCCTCGATGATCTCGCATGAGGGAACGGGTCGATTTCCATGTCCACTCGAACAAGAGCAGCGATGGGGACTATTCGCCGGCCGAACTCGTAGGTTTCGCCAAGGAACATGGCATGCGCGCGATCTCGATCGCCGACCACGACACCGTGGCCGCCTATCCGGACGCCGTTGAGCTCGGGCGCCAGGCCGGCGTCGAGGTCATTCCCGGCATCGAGCTGACGACGCTCTTCGGCGGCCGTGAATTCCACCTCCTCCTGCCCCTCGTCGACTGGACGAGCCCGGCCCTGGCGGAGATCATCGCCGGCCAGACCGTCTGCCGGGCGAACGAGACGAGCGAGCGGATCGACAGGGTCCGGGCCCTCGGCTTCTCGCTGACGATGGACGAGGTCCGGGCCAAGTCCCAGGACGCGCCTCCGCTCGGCGTCAAGCTCGCCCAGGTCCTGCTCGAGAACCCCGAGAACGAGCGGCATCCCGCCCTGGAGCCCTATTACCGGCCCGAGAACCGGCCCTACGCGCCGTACATGTTCTACGGGGATTTTTTCGCCGAAGGAAAGCCGGCCTGGGTCCCCAAAAAGTTCATCGCCCTGACCGACGTCCTGGAGGCGTCCCCGGCGACCGGGGGGGCCCCCGTGCTCTCCCACCCCGGCGCGTATTTCCAGCGGACGACGGCGGCCGACGCCCGCGAGCTCAAGGAGCACGGCCTTCTCGGGATGGAGGTCTACACGTTCTACCATAAGCCCGAGCAGACGGCGTTTTATCGGGACCTGGCCGTCGAGCTCGACCTCGTGGCCACGGCCGGTTCGGATTTCCATGGCCGGATCAAGCCCCACGTCCACTTCGGGGCCCTGGCCGAAGGGGACTACGGCATGGTCGAGCAACTGCGGGCCAGAAGGGGAGGCGCGGCATGAATTGGCTCGACTACATCCTGCTGTCCATCATGGTCGTGACCGCGATCGTCGGCATCTTCAAGGGCTTCGTCCGGCAAGTCATCGGCCTCGTCGCGGTCGTGGCCGGACTCATCCTGGCCTGCCTCTACTACGAGCAGACGGCGGCGGTCTTCCAGACGTTCGTCAAGAACCAGCTGGTCAGCAATTTCCTGGGCTTCCTTCTCATCTTCGTCGTCGTCCTCGTCGCCGGGGGCATCCTCGGGCATCTCCTGACCAAGGCCATGATCGGCCCGCTGGCCTTCGTCAACAGGCTCTTCGGCGCCGTCTTCGGCTTCCTCAAAGCCGTTCTCATCTGCGGCATCCTCCTCTTCGCCCTGGTCTCGTTCGAGATCGGCACGCCGGCCCTCGAGACGTCTGTCCTCGCTCCGGCTTGTCTCGGCGTCACCCGGGCCGTCGTCAACATGATCCCCAGAGACCTCCGGGCCCGGTTCAACGAGTCGTACAAGCGCATCCGCGAGAGCGGAGGGAAACATGGACAAAAGATCTGACCTCAATTTCCATCAGCGCATGGAGCTGATCGTCAAGGACATGATCGACAAGGAGATCAATCTCAAGGACGCCCTCCGCGAATTCGAGAAGATCTTCTATGAGCAGGCGGCGAAGAGGCACGAGGGCAACCGGACCAAGATGGCCCAGACCCTGGGCATCCACCGTAACACCCTCCATAACCGGGCCAAGGTCCTCAAGATCAAGAAGAAATAATAGCAGTCAACATTAAAGACTGCTAATAATTGTATGTCCCGCCTCTTGACAAATCGACCCGTTTTATGTATTATTAGCGCTCACATTATGTGACTGCTAAATTTCAGGTATCCCATAGGAGGTTTTAATGAAAGTTCATCCTCTGTATGACAGAGTGCTCCTCAAGAGGCTCGAGGAGGGAGAGGTCAAAAGAGGCGGGATTATCATCCCGGACACGGCCAAGGAAAAGCCCCAAGAGGCCGAGATCATCGAGGCCGGCAAGGGGCGGGTCACCGATGAGGGAAAGACCATCGCTCTCGCCGTCAAGAAAGGCGACCATGTTCTCATCGGCAAGTACAGCGGCACCGAAGTGACGATCGACGGCGTCGAGCTCGTCATCGTCCGCGAGGAAGAGATCCTCGCCGTCATCGAGAAGTAAGGAGACAGTCAATGGCCAAACAGATTCTATCCGGAGACGAGGCGCGTCACTCCCTGCTCAAGGGTGTGAACATCCTCAGCAACGTCGTCAAGGCGACGCTCGGCCCCCGCGGCAAGAACATCGTCCTCGACAAGAAGTTCGGCTCGCCCACCAGCACCAAGGACGGCGTCACCGTCGCCAAGGAAGTCGAGCTCAAGGACCCCTGGGAGAACATGGGCGCCCAGCTGGTCAAGGAAGTCGCGTCCAAGACGTCCGACGTCGCGGGCGACGGCACGACAACCGCCACGGTCCTGGCCCAGGCCATTTACGGCGAGGGCCTGCGGTACGTCACGGCCGGCGCCAATCCCACACTGATCAAGAAGGGCATCGACAAGACCGTCGAGACCGTCATCGGCGAGCTCAAGAAGATGAGCCGCGAGGTCAGCGGCGAGATGATCGCCCAGGTCGGCGCCATCTCGGCCAACAATGACCTGTCCATCGGCAAGATCATCGCCGAAGCCATGGACAAGGTCGGCAAGGACGGCGTCATCACGGTCGAGGAGGCCAAGGGCCTCGAGACGACGATGGAGACGGTCGAGGGCATGCAGTTCGACCGCGGCTACCTGTCGCCCTATTTCGTGACCGACCCGGAGCGGATGGAGTGCGTCCTCGAGAAGCCCCTCATCCTCCTCCACGAAAAGAAGATCAGCAATCTCAAGGATTTCCTGCCCCTCCTCGAGAACGTCGCCCGCATGGGCCGGCCCCTGCTCGTCATCGCCGAGGAAGTCGAAGGCGAAGCCCTGGCGACCCTCGTCGTCAACAAGCTCAAGGGCACCTTCCAGTGCTGCGCCGTCAAGGCCCCCGGCTTCGGCGACCGCCGCAAGGCCATGCTGGAAGATATTGCCACGCTCACCGGCGGCCAGGTCATCACCGAAGAGATCGGCGTCAAGCTCGAGAAGGTTGGCTCCGACTGGCTGGGCGAGGCCAAAAAGGTCGTCATCGACAAGGACAACACGACCATCGTCGAGGGCATGGGCAAGCCGGGCGACGTCCAGGCCCGGATCAAGCAGATCCGCGCCCAGATCGAGGATACGACCTCAGACTACGACCGGGAGAAGCTCCAGGAGCGCCTGGCCAAGATGGTCGGCGGCGTCGCCCTGATCAAGGTCGGCGCGGCCACCGAGACCGAGCTCAAGGAGAAGAAGGCCCGGGTCGAGGACGCCATGCACGCCACCAAGGCGGCCGTCGAGGAAGGCATCGTGCCCGGCGGCGGCGTGGCCCTGATCCGCGCCCAGAAATCGCTCGAGAAGATCGAACTCGTAGGCGACGAGCAGATCGGCGCGAACATCGTCAAGAGGGCCATCGAAGAGCCCATGCGCCAGATCGCGATCAATGCCGGTTTCGAAGGCTCCGTGGTCGTCGAGAAGGTCAAAGAGATGAAACAGGACATGGGCTTCAACGCCCTGACCGAAAAGTACGAGGACATGATCAAGGGCGGCATCCTCGACCCGACCAAGGTCGTCCGGATCGCGCTCCAGAACGCGGCCTCGATCGCTGGCCTCCTGCTCACCACCGAAGGCCTGATCGCCGAGCTCCCCGAAGATGACAAGAAGCCCGGGTACCCGACCCCTCCCGGCGACATGTATTAAGGGACTCTGGAAGACACCCCGCCAGAAGTGAATCGCCAGCCCCGGGCGGCCGCCGCCCGGGGCTTTTTTTAGAAGGGGTCAAACCTACGCGATGCCACTTTCCGGGCCTCACTCTGCTAAAGTGAGAGTTGAGGGCTGGTCGAAAAGTGGCATCGCGTAGGTTTGACCCCCTCTTTTTTTTGCTATATTCTGCGGGCGATGCCCAAGCTCATCGACCGGTACGTCCTGCGCGAGATCGTGCCGCCCTTCCTCGTCGGGCTCCTCCTCGTCACGTTCGTCCTCTTGATGAACCAGGTCCTCCTGCTCGCCGAGCTCTTCATCGACAAGGGCGTTCCGCCCCTCCAGGCGATCCGCCTTCTCGCCCTACTCATCCCGTCCCTCCTTGTCTTCGCCCTGCCGATGGCCGTCCTGATGGGCATTCTCGGCGGTCTGGCCCGCCTCGTCGCCGACTCCGAGATCGTCGCCTTCCGCTCCCTCGGGGTCGGGCCGGGTCGCCTGGCTCGCCCCCTCGTTCTCTTCGGTCTCGGCGGCTTCCTGTTGACCCTGCCCCTGGCCCTCTATTTCGCCCCTCGAGCCAACCATGATTGGGTCCGAACCATGACGGACTCGGTCCTTGCCCGCGTCCGGCTCAAGGTCGAACCGCTCGAATTCAACGAAACCCTGCCCGGTATGGTGTTCCTCGTGAGGGACGTCGGCCGGGACAATGTATGGCGCGAGATCTTCGCCTACATGGGCAAGGATCCCGCGAATCCCCGGCTCGTTATGGCCCGCTCGGGAACGGTCCGTCTCTTCCCCGATCAGCGCCGGGCGGTCCTGGAGCTGGCCGACGGCTTCGTCTACTCCGGACCCGCCGCCTCTCCGGGCGAGGACACGCTGACCGCGTTCGAACGCCTGGAAGAGGAGATCGACGTCGAGGGCCTGTTCGCGGCCGTCTCCAGCGAAAAGAGGGTCAGAGAGAAGGACATCGGCGAACTCGTCCGCGACCTCAGGGCTCTCCAGGCGGCCCGCCCCGCCGGACGGCCGGATTCGCGGCAGATCCGCGCTCACCGGATCGAGATCTACAAGAAGTTCGCCCTGCCCGCCGCGTGTCTCGTCTTCGCCCTCATCGGCCTGCCTCTCGGGGTCTTGTCCGGCCACGCCGGGCGGACGGGCGGATTTTCGCTGGGCCTGGGCATCATCTTCCTGTATTACGCCCTCCTCACGGCCGGCGAAAATGCGGCTATGGACGGACGTCTCTCGGCCTTCCTTGGCATGTGGGCCCCCAACATCGTCCTGGCCGTCATGGGCGCCCTGCTCTTCTTGAGGCCCCGCCGCAGGGCCCCTTTCCTGCTCCGGCGGCGCCTCCGGCCGGAGACACCCCGGCCCCCGGATGCGGCCCCGACGTCCGTCACGACCCGCGCCGCCTCCGCGCCCTCGACCTCGTGGCGCGCGCGCGGCTTCGCGTTTCGTTTTCCCGGACTCCTCGACAGATATGTCTCGCGGAAGTTCCTGGCCCTTTTGGCCCTCGCTTTTGCGGCCCTCGCCGTCGCGGCCCTCCTCGTCACTTTCTTCGAAGGCCTCGACGACGTCCTCCAGCGCGGCAAGCCGGTCGGGCTTCTCGTCAAATATGTCGGGCTCAAGCTCCCCGGGCTCCTGGCCTTTCTCTTCCCCGCGGCCGTGCTAGCGGCGGCGCTCCTCGCGCTCGGCCTCCTGTCCCGGACGAACGAGGCCGCGGCCATGAAGGCCAGCGGCATCAGCGCGTACCGGACGGTCCTGCCGGTCCTCGTGCTCGCCGCCGCGGTGGCCGGCGTCGCTTTCCTCGTCCAGGAGCGGGTCGTTCCGGCCTCGAACGCCAGGGCCGATGCTGTTTGGGGCCTCCTCCACGACATGCCCTCCCGCAGCTATAGCTACGTCAACCGCAACTGGGTCCTTGGCCGGGACGGCGACAGGATCTATCATTACGCCTATTTCGACCCCGCTTCGTCGACATTCAGCGGGCTCACGGTTTTCGACATCGACGCCGGCCGATGGGCCCTGGCCCGCCGGGTCTTCGCCGAAAAAGCCACGTTCGAAGGGAACGACTTGACCACCCTCGCCGGCTGGACCAGGGACTACACCGGGCTCCACGGCCCGCCTTTCGCCCGCAGGGCGAGCGGCCGGATCGGCGCGGCCGGGGACGAGGCCGCGTTCCTTGCGCCCTGGAAAGAGCCCCCGCAGATGACCCTCGGTGAGCTGCGCCGCTACACGGCCGAGGTCAGGGGCATGGGCTTTCCGGCCGTCCGGCTCCGGGCCGCGCTGGCTCAGAAGGTCGCTCTGCCCTTCGTCAGCGTGATCATGGCCCTGTTGGCCGTCCCCTTCGGCTTTCTGATGGGCCGCAAGGGGACCCTCGTCGGCGTCGGCATCAGCGTGGTCACCGCCATGGCCTATTGGGGGACGTTCGCCGTCTTCCGCAGCCTCGGCGCGGCCGGCGCGCTGAGCCCTTTCCTCGGGGCGTGGGGCGCTAATCTTCTTTTTGGGCTGGCGGGATTCGTCGGGCTGTTGAGATTGAGGACCTAAAGAAGCCCCGGCGGGCTACATCTTGTACTTGCCGAAATCCTCCGGCCGCAGCGTTTCGAGCCACTTCCGCAGCTTTTCGGAGGATTCGACCTTCTCGTTGAACTTGAGGCCGTTGGCCTTCTTGACGACCTCGTCCTCGACGTAGATCGGGGAGCTCATCCGCAGGGCCAGGGCGATAGCGTCCGAGGGGCGGGAGTCGATGATGATCGCCTCCTCGGCCCGGCGGCAGTGGATGAGGGCGAAGAACGTGTTATTGCGGACGTCGTTGACGACGATCTTCTCGATGGCGATCCCGAGCTTCTCGAGGAAGCTCTTGAGGAGGTCGTGGGTCATGGGCCGGGGCGTGGGGACGTTCTCGATGGTCAGGGCGATGGCGTTGGCCTCGAATACGCCGATCCATATGGGGAGGATCTGCTCGTTGCGGGGGTTTTCCAGAACGACGATCGGCATCTTGGAGATCGGGTCTACGACGAGACCCTTGACCTTCATCTCGATTTCCATGGCCGGTTCAACCGACTCTAATATAGGGGCGGGACCGGGCCTTGTCAAATGCGGCCTCGGGGATTGTCTTTGGTCGCCGAGGGTCAGAAGAGCGACAGCTGAGGGGAGCAGGATTCGGCCGGAGAGCCCTCGCCGAAAATGTGGATCTGGCCATATTCGCCGTCGTGGCCGGGGATGATCGAGACGAGACCCTGGCGCATCCGGTCGACCGCTTCGGCGACCTTCTCCGGCGCGATGCGCGCCAGCTCGGCCACGGGGACTTCGGTCAGAATGGCGTGCTCGTCCCCGAACTCGCGGATGAACCGGAAATAGAGGTCCCAGACGCCCTGGCAGTCGGGCGTCCTGCCCACGGCCTCGGCGATGACCTCGTTGAGCGGGATGAGGCTCTTGTAGGGGATGCGTCCCGGCCGTCGGCTGTCGGCCTCCCGGTCGGCCAGCTCCTCGACCCGGTGGAGGACGCCGATCGTCAGCTTCTTGCCGCACTTGGGACAGAGGTCGCCCGTCTTGAGGCTCTCGCGCGGCGAGCTCACGACGCCGCACTTGCGGTGCCCGTCGTAATGGTACTTGCCTTCCTCGGGGAAGAACTCGACGGTGTAGAGGAACTTGGCCGGGTCGTTCGTCCGCAGGGCGTCGATGAGGCCGCGGAAGCTGAAATCGGTGTCGAACGCGTTGGCTTCCCGCCCGATCTTGGAGGGGGAGTGGGCGTCCGAATTGGAGACGAGCGCGAAGCGGTCCAAGGCCGACAGCCGCCAGTTCATCGGCGGGTCGGAGGACAGGCCCGTCTCCAGGGCGAAGATCGACGGCGTCATTTCCTCGAAGCACTCCTCGATCGCGTCGAAGCCGGAGTTGGCCCCGAAGAGCGAGAACCACGGCGTCCAGATATGCGAGGGGATGACGACGGCGCGCGGCGCGGCGTCGGCGACCATCCGGCAGAAGAGCCGCACGTCGAGGCCGAGGATAGGCCGCCCGTCCGAGACGAGGTTGCCGACCGCCTGAAGGCGGCTGTTGACCCGCTCGACGGATTCGAAATCGGGCGCCAGGAGCATGACGTGGACCTTGCGGACCTTGCCCCCCTTCGAATAGATGAAGCTCAGCTCCGAGGAAAGGATGAAGGCGACCGGACGGCCGAGGGCCGGCAGGCCCTTGAAGGGCGGGGCGTCGAGCGCGGTCGTCCCGTTCTTGAGCCGGAGGAAGCCGTTGCCCATCGGCTCGAGCTTCTCCTTCATCAGGAACAGCCATTCGGGGTGAGTGAAGTCGCCGGTCGCGAGAAGCGAGATGCCCTTGACCTTGGCCCAGGGCGCGAGGGTGTCGAGGACCATGTCCCGCGACGTGGCCCGCGAGTATTTCGAATGTATGTGAAGGTCTGCGAGGAACTTCATGACGGAGAACTCAGTTTAGGAGAAGAGGAGGACGATTGCAAGCGCTTTCGACGCCGTTCGAGCGCCCCGTGGACGGCGCGGTCGCCGCCTTGAAAAAGGGGCCCGGAGGGGGTAAACTAAACTATTATTCCTTGTACCTCAAAGGACCCCCGCATGAGACCGAAATCGATCGCCATCCTCCTCGGCGCCCTGGTGCTCTCCGCGCTGCCAGCGGCCTCCCAGAACGTATCGGTCAAGGACCTGCCGCCGCGCTTCCGCACCTGGCTCGAAGAAGAGGTCGTCACCATCATCTCGCCAAAGGAGAAAGCGGTCTTTCTCCAGCTCGGCAATGACCGGGAGCGCGAGATGTTCATCACGGCCTTCTGGAAGGCCCGCGATGACGACCCGAACACGCCCGAGAACCCGTTCAAGGACGAGCACTATCGCCGCATCGAATATGCCAACAAGAATTTCGGCCGGGGCCGGAAGGCCGGCGGCTGGCGGTCCGACATGGGCCGGATCTATATCACCTTGGGCGAGCCCAAGACGATCGAAAGGTACGAGAGCGAGAGCAACGTCTACCCGATGATCGTCTGGTTCTATTCCGGGCAAATGAGCCCCGGGATGCCGACCACGTTCAACGTCGTCTTCTTCAAGAAAGACGCCGCCGGCGATTACATCCTGTATTCTCCCGTCCGGGACGGCCCCCAGAAGCTCATGCCGTTCTACAACGGCGATATGACGGACTACCTCCAAGCCTGGGGGGAACTGAGGCAGATCTCCCCGGCCCTGGCCGAACTGTCGATGTCCCTCATCCCCGGCGAATACGTGCTGGGCATGAACCCCACCGCGGCGTCCGACGTCCTCCTCTTTTCCAAGATCCCCAAAATGGGCTACGACAGCGTCAAGGACGGCTACGCGGAGAAGCTTCTGAAGTACAGGGACATCGTCGAGGTCGAGTACACGGCCAATTACGTCGAGAGCGACGCCCTCGTCCAGATCACCCGGGACGCCGCCGGCCGGGCCTTCGTCCATTTCCTCATCGAGCCGGCCCGCCTGAGCATCGAGCGCACGGAGGGGGTCTACCGCATGGCCTTCGAGATCAACGGCATCGTCTCGGACGCCTCCGGCAAGACCATCTATCAGTTCGACCGCCGGATCCCGATCGAGCTCGACAGCGATCAGTTCTCCAAGATCACGGACCGTAAGGTCTCCTACCAAGACGCCTTCCCCATTATCGAGGGCGACTACAAGGTCAGCCTCCTCTGGAAGAACACCGTCTCCAAAGAGTTCTCCTCCGTCGAAGCGGACCTGAAGATCCCGCCTGCCCGGAGCCTGACACTGAGCACGCCGATCCTGGCCTATAAGGTCGTCCGCAACCCGGCTTTCGCCGGCCAGATCAAGCCCTTCACGGTCGGGGAGACGCAGATCGTCGCCTCGCCGCGGAACGATTTCAGCGTCCAGGATACGCTAACGGTGTTCTGCGAGCTCGGCGGCCTCACCGAGGAGCTGAAGACGAAAGGCAGCCTGTCCATCTCGCTCATCCGGAACGACCAGGTCGTGGCCGCGACGACCAAGAGCCTGGCGGGTGCGCCGGACCCGATGCGCGTCCTCGAGGACTTCCCGCTGGCGAATTTCCCTCCCGACTACTACTCGGCCCGCGTCGTCCTCCTCGATGCCGCCAAGACCGAGGTCCTCTCGTCCCGCGCCTCGTTCTATATCAGCCTCAACACGTCCCTGCCGCGCTCCTGGATCGTCTACAGCCCCCTGCCCGCGGCGGGCGACCCGTCATACGCCAATATCCGCGGCATGCAATACTTCCAGGCGGGCGATCTCGCCAAGGCCCGGCCTCTCCTCGAGGAGGCCCAGCGCCGGGCGCCGGATTTCGCCCCCTTCGCCCTCGACCTTTGCCGGTTCCTGCTGGAGGCCAAGGACTACGAAGGGATCGGCAAGGTGGCCACCCCCTTCTATCGGGACAAGAAGAACTACGAGTTCGCCCAATACCTCGGTGAGAGCGCGCAGGCCATCGGACGCACCAGCGAAGCCGTGCAGTTCTACAAGGACTATCTGACCAATTTTGGGACGAACCTCAACGTCCTCAACGCGATCGGGGATTGCTACGCCCAGCTGGGCAACTTCGTCGAAGCCGCCTCCGTCTGGGCCAAGTCGTTGGAGCTCAACGCGTCCCAGCCGGAGATCAAGAAGAAGCTGACCGAGGTCCGGGGGAAGATCAAGAAAACATCATGAGATGCCATCTCCGGATCCTGGCGATCCCCTTGGTCGCGGCCGTGTCACTCGCCGCTTGCGCCTCCGACCGGGGCGGGAAACAGCTCGATCCTATCCGCTACTTTTTCAGCCGCTCGACGCTCTCCCGGATACGATCCTGCCGGGGATCGATGGCCAGGGATTTCTCCCAAGCGGTCCGGGCTCCCTCGTGATCCCCGAGTTCGTAAAGGCATTGCCCGAGGGAGTTCAGGACCTCGAGCTTCATTCCGACCTTGTCGAGATAGCTCCTGTAGTTGAGAACGGCCTCGCGGTACTGGCCGAGTGCCTGATGGCATGCCCCCAGGAGAGCCAGCGCCTCCTGGTTCTTCCCCGTGTCATTAGAGAAGGGGACGAGGATGCCCAGGGCCTTCTCGTAGTCCTTGGCCCGGATGAGGACCCCCGCGTAGGCTAGGGCGTAATCGAGCATGTTCGGGTTGGCCTTGTACGCTGCGGCGAAGAGGCCTGCGGCGCCGTCGAGGTCGCCTGCCTTATCGAGCTGTCCCCCCACGAGATAGGCATACATCGGATGGTCGGCCGGAGGCATGACTTTGGCGACGGCCCAGGGCTCCGGGATCTCCGCGAGAGAGGACACCTCGAAGTCGGTTTGGGCGGTGACGACGTCCCGGCCCTGCCCGTCGCGGACGGTGACCCGCAGCTTGTAGGAATCGGGCGTCAAGTCCCTCAGGGGGAACTCCCGGACGATATCCATAGAAGGGAGGTCCGCTAGCAGGGTCTCGCTCCGGAGGACCTCCTGGCCCTGCCGCTCGATGACGTAATCGAGACGCCCCATCCGCCGAAGGTCCGTGGCCATGGTGTACGCTTGGAAGAAGACCGCCAGCGTCTCGCCGGTGCCGAATGTCCAGCCCGGCCTGCAGGAGATCTGGATTTCACCGGACCGGAACGGCTTGACCTGGCGAGGGCCTTCCGGGAGCCGCTTGACCCGATAACCCAAGAGCAGCGGGCTGATGGCGCAGCCCTCGGGGAAGCTTCCGGGGATGACCAGACTTTTCTCGAATGAAGCGAATTCCCGGGAGATGGTATTTTTCAAAAGGAGGCTGAAGGTGTACGTGCCGGGCGCGAGAGGGACGGCGTCTTCGAGGAGGATCCCCGTCTTCTGGACGTTCTCGATCGAGGCGCGGTCGAAATCGAGCGGGAAGGCCTTGTCGTATTGGAAAATGACGCGTCCTTCCGGATCCTTCAAGATCCCGTTGATCTCGAAGTTGACCCCGAACTTTCCGTCGTGGGGCAGCACCGAGAGCTTTTCCGGCCGGATGGCGTAATGGACGAAAAAGAGCCCGGACGGGTCGCGGATAACAGAGGTCAGACTGTCGCTCCCGATGTAGTTGGCCGTGTAATCGACATCGATGACGTCCTTGTACCGGAGCAGGGCCTCGGCGTACCTCGAGTCCACCGCCTTTTCCGGGATGCTGTAGATCCGAGTGATCAGCAAGTCGGACGCGAGGGAGAGCTGGCCCTGGTAGAGGCCTTCGTTGGGAATGAGGGACAGCGAGACGTCGGCCAGGCGGGGGTTGAACTTGCGTAACTGCTGGTAAGCGGCCGAGGTACTGGTCGGATCGCCGCGGTAGTTGACGAGAAGACTGGTGGGACCGTCCTGGGCCGGGCTGTAGAGAACGAATTCTCCGGCCCCCTGACGCTTGAAAAAGATCAGGTCGAAATAGGCCGGCAGGCCGTATTCTTGCCGTCCGGCGTAGGACCAGACCTGGGTCGGGTAGACATAAGATTGCCCTTCTTCCTTGCTGATGTCCTGGGGTGGCCCGAGGAGGATATAGATCCGTCCCCGGTCCGTCATCCAGCCGGGCCTGGTCGTATCGCGCGAGAAGTACTCCTCGACATAGGCGAGCCGCTTGGCATGCTCCTCCTTGAACTCGTTGACCGGCGTGTCGGGCGTGGGGTCGCGCTGTCGCCAGAAGGCCTCGATGAAGACGTCCCGCTCGCGGTCGTTGGCGAGCCGGAGAAAGACGGCCCGTTCCCTGGCGCTGATGATATAGACCACGTCCTTCTCCAGCCAATCCCGGTGCCGTTGCGAGAGGGCCCGCACGTCCGGCTTGCCCGTCGTGGGGCTCTGGGCCTGCAGGCCTCCTCCGAGAAGAGCGAGGAAGAGGACCGAAAGGACGAGTCTTTTCTTCATGGGGCTAGGATCCTCGAAGCTCCTTCTTGAGCCGCTCGATGACCCCCTTGACCTCCTCGATGTCCTTGGCGTCCCGCTGGGGCGACGCATAACGAACGTAGAGCTCGAAGAACCGGAGGGCGTCCTCCTTCCGGCCCTGTCTGAGGGTGACGCGCCCGAGATTGTAGAGCGCCTCGGGCTGCCGCGGGTCGATCCCCAGGGATCTTTCCCAGGCCTTCACCGCCTCTTCGACCTGGCCCTGGCGGTAATAGACCGCGGCCAGGCCGTTATGAGCGGACGCCAGGCCCTCGTCCATCCCGATCGCCGACTTGTACTGTGTCGCCGCCTCCTCGTATCTTTTCAGGGTCAGATAGCAGTTGCCGAGATTATTGAGGGCCATGGCGTAGTGCGGGTCGAGGGCCAGAGACGCCTTGAACGCGGCGACCGCATCCTCGATCCGGCCGCTCTTGAACAGGCTGACGCCGAGGTCGTTGTGGGCCTCCGTGGCGCGAGGATTGATGGCCAAGGACTGTTCCAGGGAGCGGACCGAATCGTCAAGCCGGCCGGCCTCCTGGTAATAGAGACCGAGGTGGGCCAGGACCTGGTCGGTCCCCAAGCCGCGGCTGACGGCTTCCTCCAGGAGGCGGATCGCATCGGAGCCGCGGCTGAGCTTGGTGAGATTATAGGCGGCATAATCGTAGGCGATGATGTAATCCGGCTGACGGCGAAGAATGTCCTCATAGATCTTCGCGGCTTCTTCGAGCCGGCCCGTCTCCGAGGCGTTCACGGCGTCGCTCAACACGTTGTCCATGGCGATCATGGACTTGGGGTCCGGCCGGGGCGCCTTGGCCGGGCCGACCCCGCTGCCGATATATCCGAGAGACTGCAACAGCTGTCTCGACTCGCGGTCGAGGGCCAGGCCCTGGCCGTCCGCCGCCGGCGCAGGTTGCCGCTTGATCAGGGCTTCCATCTCGCCGCGGAGCCGGCGGACGACCTCGGGGTTCGCGTCATGGACGTTGGTGATCTCTCGGGGGTCGGACTTGAGGTCATAGAGTTCGCCCGTCGGGGCATCGATATATTTCCATTCAGGCGTGCGGATGCCCCGGAGCGGGGCCCAGTTGCGGCTGAGCAGAGGGTTCATGGACTCGATGTAGAGCGTCGGCTCCGACTCCTTCCGGGCGGCCTGAGGACGCGCCATCAGCGGGACCAGGGATCGGCCGGACAGGCCTTTCGGCGCCGGCCAGCCCATGAGCTCCAGGACTGTCGGCAAGATATCAGACAGGCCGACCTGCGCGTCAACCGTACCGCCCCTGGACAGGCGGCGGGGTCCGGCGATGATCAGAGGGACATGGAGGGTCGGGTCGTAGATGAAGATCCCGTGGGTCTTCTCGAGGTGGGCGCCCAATCCCTCGCCGTGATCGGAGGTCAGGACGATCAACGTGTCGGCGGCGCGCCCGGATTTCTCAAGGGTTTCCATGAGCCGGCCGAGGCAGGCGTCCGCGTAGGCGATCTCCCCGTCGTATTCCCGGCCGGCGAAATCCTTATCGAAGGGAGGCGGGGGGTCGTAGGGGGCGTGAGGGTCGAAATAGTGGACCCAGAGGAAGAACGGCTCCGGGCCGCGCTCCCGGATCCATCGTTCGGCCTTGGCGTTGACCTCGTCGGCCCGCCGCTCGACGAAGGCCATATCCCGGACCCGGTTCCGGCTGCCATAGAGATCGTCATAAGTATCGAAGCCCCTGTTCAAGCCGAACCGGGAATCCAGGGGGAAGGCCCCGACGACCGCGGCTGTCACATAACCTTGCCCGCGGGCGATCTCGGCCAGGGTCACGGGGTCCGCGCCGAGGCGCTCGCCGTTATCGCGGACGCCGTGGGTAAGCGGCAGGACCCCGGTGAAGAGCGTGCAGTGGGAGGGGAGCGTGAGGGGGACGTGGCTGAAGGCCTGCGAGAAGAGGACTCCCTGGCGCGCCAACCTGTCCATAGACGGGGTCCGGGCTCCGGAGTATCCATAGGCCCCGACCCGGTCGGCCCGGAGGGTATCGAGAGTGATGACGAGCAGGTTGAGCTTCCCCGGCGCGGCGGCGGCCGGCAAGACCCCGAGAAGCAGTGTGACGGCGCCCGCGAACGCGAGCGCGCCTCCCCGTCGGAGAGAGGCTGCCCCTCCTGTCGTCGGAAGTTCGGCCCCGCCGGCCCGGCTCAAGAAATGGCGCACGGCTCTAGTATAGCAAAAAAGAAGGGGAACTCTTGCGAGTTCCCCTTCGAACGATCGAAAACCGCGTCAGCCGTCGCCTAGAATGACCACTTCAGACCGAGCCGGAAGATCCTCGGGGCGAGAACGGTCGTGGGAATGCCAAATCCACTGTAGGATTCGTTGTCCTGGGCGAGGGTCGTGTAGGCGTTGAAGGTGTTGAAGACGTCCCCGATGACCTCGAACGTGCCCACCCTGTTGACGCGGAACACTTTGCTGATCCGCAGGTCGAGGATGGTCAGGCTGGGGTAGCGGTGTGTCCCGAACTTCTCGAATTCGAGGTTGACGGGGTCTTGATTCACGTTATCGTAATAGTAGTACCTCTGGAACGGCATGCCGGAGCGGAAGTTGAAAAAGCCCCCGAAGGTGATGCCGAACGGCAGCTCATAACTCCCGATGATCTTGACGACCCACGGGGCGTCGTTCCATGCGACGACGTTGTCGTTGAAGACCCGGTTGTTGGGGTCGTTGACCGCCGTGATCGGGAGCTTGATGTTGCTGCGGCCGTAGGTCACCGAGGCCTGGGCCAGCCACCGGTGGGAGAATTTCTTCCGCAGCGAAAATTCCACTCCGCGGTAGGACTCCTTGTAGCCGTTTTGTGTTGTGATGAAATAGTCGATGACGCCGACCTTGTCCTCGTTCATGCTATAAGCGTTGACCGTGCCGCCATCGTCCGCCGTGCCGTATTCGCCGTCCGGGCCGGGATCGACGACCGGGATGGCCGTGTAGTCCGTGACGGGGTCGACGGCCCGGTTGTAGGGGAAAAAGAGGTTCTTGGTCTCGCGATAAATGAAATTCACGCTGGCCCCGACGTCGTTGGTCAGCTTCCTTTCGATGCCGGCGACGGCCTCATTGATGTAGGGGGCCTTGAGGTTGGGGTCGATCGAGTACTGGGTCGCGATATCGACGAACCTGATCCGACCGAGTTCGTCCGTCTGGGCCTGCGCGTCCCCGTTGGCGTCATCCCAGGAATAGTCGACTTCCCAGGTGCTGGTGTCGATGATCCTGTAGGCGGGGTCGTAGCTGACTTGATAGGAATACCGGGACAGGTTCAGCTTGAAGACCGTAGAGGCGTCATTGAAGATGTCGTAGGTCAGCCCGACACGAGGATAGAAGACGTTCCAGACCACGACGTTCTTCCGGACCGGGGAGTGGGTGGCCACGGGCTCACCCGTACGCGCCGTGTAGTAGTCGGTCCACATGTTGCCCGGGGTGTCCGTCTCGTTCGTGTGCATGTGCGTGCTGTCGAACCGCAGGCCGAGGTTGAGGGTCAGGTGCTTTTTCAACGAGAAGACGTCCTGGATGTAGGCGGAGTAGATATCGTTCGTCTGGGACCACTTGATCTCCCGGAAGGTCCAGACCTGGTAGGATCCCGTCCGGTCCGGATAATCGAAATAGAGGGTATGGTTCCCCGGGAACTGCCGATCCGTGTGGAACGGCGTATTCTGGTAGTCGAAGCCGACCTTGATCTCGTGATCCCCGCCGAGAGCGTCGTCCAGGAAGTAATCGGCATAGCCCGTGAACGAGTACCGGTCGCTGTAGTAGGTCGAATACTGGTAATAGGCGTCCTCATACATCCGCCGGTAGGGCTCGGAATAGTAGATGAGAACGGCCGGCTTGGACATGTCCACTGAAGGCTGCGGGGCCGTCTGCCACCACATGTCGTAGCCGCCGAACTTGAAGTTCAGGACGAGGTTCGAGTTCAGCGTCCAGGTGTCCTCGAGGTGGAAGATCCAGGAAGGAGAGTTCTGATAATACGTCGTCTCGGGGGGACGGCGCGGTCCGGCCCCGCGGTTGGGCTCTTTCTTGTTGTCGTAGTTGATCCAGCCCATCACCCGGTTGTTGTCGGAGAGCTGCCCGGTGAGCTTGCCCGTCCAATGGATGAGGTCCGCATACGAGGTGGCCGGCTGGCCGTTGAGCTCATAGCCGATGATGAAGCGGTTGATCTCGGTCCGCCGGATGGACGTATAGAACCAGAGCTTGTCCTTGATGATGGGGCCGCCCAGGTCGCCGCCGTAATCCCAGACGTATTTGGTCGGATTGCCGAAACCGACGCCCTCGGCGGCCAGGGCCGGCGGGATGTTGTTGGCTTGGATGAAGCCGATGTTGGGCTCGGCATAAAGGCTGAGGCCGCCGCTGAACGTGTTGCCGCCGGCCTTGGTGATCATGTTCAGGACGACGCCGCTCGACTGGGTGTCGACGGGGTGGGCGCCCGTCTCGATGGAAACCTCGGCGAACGAGTCAAAGTCGAAGTACATGGCCGAGGCCCCGTTCATCGCCGCGTCCGTGACCTGGATGCCGTCCAGGTTGTATTGGGTCTGGCTTCTGAGCGTCCCGTGGGCGTAGCCGCTGCTCTGCGAGCCGCTCGCGCTGCCGCCGACATTCTCGGCGTTCATGACCATGCCCGGCGTCATCTCCATGAGGGCCCAGGGATCGCGGGAGCTGGGCACTTTCTGGAGCATGTCCAGGGTGAAGTTCGTGGAGATCGTAGGGGACTTGAGGTCGATGACGGGTTGTTCGCCGATGACCGTCACGGTCTCCTGGACGGTCGCCGGTTCCAGTGCGCCGTTCACGGTGGTCGTGGCGCGCAGGGCCACGGTGACGCCCGTCTTCACGAGCTTTTTGAACCCGCTCAGCTCAAACGTCACTTCGTAGTCGCCGACGGGGAGCAGCACGAATCGATAGCTACCGCTGGCGGAGGTGACGGTGGCCTGGGTCCTTTGCATCAGGGCGGGGCTCGCGATGGTCACGGTGACGCCCGGCAGAAGGACGCCTCCGTCATCCATGACGCGGCCGCTGATGATCCCTGTTTGGGTCGTGTCTTGGGCTGCGACCAAGCCCGAGGTCAGGACGAGGCAAAGTATGACAAAAATGGCTTTTCTCAATCTCAACATGGACTCCTTTCTGCTGTCCAACAGAATTCGTGGCCGACCGCTGGCATCCCTGATGATTTTGGCATTACCCCATGTCCCTCCTCCCCGGATGATCATGACCGGATTCTCGGTGAGCGACACTCGGGCTCGAGGCCGATCGACGGAATTCGCCGGATTGCATATCCATGAACTTATGGCACTGCGCAGGGGGTTAGAGGCCGGGGCTAAGGACGTACGCCAGCCGGCTTGTCAGGCGGCGCATGTCCCTCGACGGTCGTGGTCTCATGATCGGTGGCCTCATTATTAAAGAAGTCCCGGCGCTTTGTCAAGGCCATAGACGCGCCGGGAGCGAGACCCCGACCGGGGCGCAAATTCGAGAGCTCGGCCGAACTCATTTCCGGGCCGCCGCGGCGGCCGCCTGCCCTTTCCGGGCGTTCTCCTCCGAGAGGGGGTCGTTCCCGAGCCGATTGTAGAGGTCGGCCAGGAGGAAATAGCCCAACGGCAGCTCGGCCGGCGCCGGCCGGAGCTCGATCCCCTTTTTGGCCAGGGCGATGGCTTCCTCGTAGTCCCTGCCGCGCTGGAGCAGGACGCGGGCGGCGTGGAGATAGGCCAGCGGGAATTCCGGCTCGACCTCCATCGTCTTTCTCAGCGTCTCGAGCTCATCGTCGATCCGGCCCATCTGCCGGAAGACGCGGGACAGGTTGTAGAGGGCCTTATAGTTCTTGGGCGAGTCCCGGATCTCCTGGAGGTAGAGGTCGGCGGCTTCCGGGTAGCGGTTCCGCTTCTCGGAGAGCTGGGCCCTGTTGTAGCGCAGGCTCGTCAAGGTCGGGTTGATGGCCGTCGCCGCATTGAGGTGCTCTTCGGCCCGAGCCAGGTCGCCGGCGCCGTCGCGGTTGAGATAAACGGCCGCCAGGGCGTTGTGAGCCGAGGCCGACCGCGCGTTCTCCGCCAGGCACTTTTCGAAATAAGGGATGGCTTTCTCGGGCTCGCCGCGGCGGACCTCGAGGTTCCCGAGGAGAAAGTCGAGCTGCGGGTCGATGAATCCCCGGGCGATGTAATCGAGGACGAACTTTTCCGCCTCGTCGGCCCGGCCCATGGCCTGGTAGCAATTGGCGATGTTGATGACCGCGAAGGAGTCGTCGGGCTTCAGCTCGAGGGCTTTCTTGAAGGCTTCGGTCGCTTCGGCGAACCTCCGCGCCTTGGAGAGGACATTGCCGAGCGCGAAGTGGGCGTCGGCGATCGTCGGGTCCCCGGCGATGATGGCCCGGATGGTGGCGATGGCCTCTTCGGGGTCACCGCTGAGACCGCTTTCGCGGGCCCTCGAGAGCTCGTTGAAAACGCCGATCTTGTCCTTGGGATTGGCCAGCTTCCGGCCCTCGAGCGCCGAAGAGCTGGTGAAGGAGCCGACGTAGCCGAGGGCGGCCAGCTTCTCCCGGGTCTCCTCGTCGACGCGGCCGAGGTCGACTTCGTGGGCGCCGCGGCCGGCTTCCTCCATGAGCGCCTGGGCCCGCGCCGAGAGGTCCTCGAAGACCTTCTTTTCGACGTCGACGAGGTTGGTCTCCTCGGCCGGGTCGCGGACGATGTCGTAAAGCTCGGGCGCGGGGGCGAGGATGAGCTTGAACCGGCCGTCCTGGACGCTCCGCAGGTCGGACCAGCCGTAATGATAACGGGGATAAAAAGTCTCTGAATAGGCCAGCCGCTTGGCCGCGGCGCCCGGCGCAAAGAACGAGCGAACGAGGCTCTTCCCTTGGACCTCGGCGGGCACCGGGACGCCGGCCATTTCGCAGATCGTGGGCATGACGTCGACCAGGCCGACGGTTTCCGGCGAGACGACCCCCTGGAGCCGCTTGAACGGCGTGACGATGATCAGGGGCACGCGGAGGGCGGCCTGGTAGACGAAAAAGCCGTGCGTGCTCTCCTGATGCTCGCCCAGGCTCTCGCCATGGTCGGCGGCCAGGACGATGAAGAGGCGATCGCGGAGCGCCAGGCGGTCGAGGGCCTCCGAAAGGCGGGCCAACTGGCTGTCGACGAAGGCGATCTCGCCGAGGTAAGGATTCCCTGCATATTCGGTCTTGAACGGCTCGGGAGGGGCGTAAGGCGTGTGGGGATCGTAGAGGTGGATCCAGGCAAAGAACTTGTCGTCCTTCTTCTTGTCGATCCAGCCGAGGGCCGCGTCGATGACCTCGTTCGCCGGCCGCTGGACCTCGCCGAGGGAGATCCTCTCGAAGCGGCTCAGATCGAACTTGTCGAAGTACGTGTCGAAGCCCTGATCGAGGCCCCACTTGGAATCGAGGACGTAGGCCGCGACGAAGGCCGCCGTCTCGTAACCCCGGGCCTTGAACGATTCGGCCAGCGTCACGAGCTCAGCCGGGGCGACGAAGCCGCCGTTGTCACGGACGCCGTGGAAGATGGGCAGGGTGCCGGTGAGGATGGTCGTGTGCGAGGGCAGGGTCAGCGGCGTCTGGGAAATACAGTCCTCGAAGCGGATGCCCGCGGCGGCGAAGGCGTCCATCGTTGGCGTGCGAATGAGCGGAGAGCCGTAGCAGCCGATCTTGTCGGCGCGGAGCGTGTCCACGGTGATCAGGATGACACTGAAGTCCTGACCGCCCCGGAGCAGGGCAAAATTCGGGGTCCGGGACCGCAGGAGAAGGAAGGCCAGCAGGCCGGCGCCGGCGACGATGACCGCGGCCGCGGCCACGAGCGTGGTCCTTCTTGTTAAGCATCGCGGGCTATCTTACCAAAAAAGACGGGACAGGTAACGTCCCGGGCGTCAGAGCGATGGCGGGACAAAAGGGAAGGGCGGCGGGAAGGCCCGCCGCCCTTGAGCGTCCGCTTGGTGATCGCGCTTAGAAGATCACCCTGATGCCGAGGCGAGCCTGCCGCGGCGTGCTGATGCTTCTGAGCCGATGTCCGTCCGAGCTCGTCGGATAGTGCTCGGCCCAACCGGGATTATCTGCTGGGTCCGGGTTCTCCCAATCTTGCGGGATCCCCCAGTCATAGCCGATCCGCGTGCCCCAGGACAGGATGGTGTCGTCGTTGAAGACGTTGAACACATCGAACATCAGGCCAAGGCGATACTTCTTGGCCAGGGTGAAGATCTTCTCGAGGCGCAGGTTGAGGATCTTCTGCATGGGGTAGTGGTGGGAGCCTCGGGCTTCCGTGAAGAACGTGATCTGGCCCTGGTTGAACACGTCCGTCAGGAGCTGCCTCGTCCAGGACGCTCCGGTGATCCCCCAGAAGTAGCCGGTCAAGCTGATGTCGAAGGGCAGGACGTACGTGCCCTGGAGCTTGATCATGTGCGTCGGATCGTTGGTGAGGCGGCCTGTGGCGTTGATCCAGACGTTCGGGTCGCTCTTGTCCGTCGCCCAATAGGCCCCGACGTCTTCGCCGAAGGCGTTGTCCACGGTCCCCGTAGCTTTCCCGTAGACATAGGAAGCGAGGAGCTGCCAACGGTTGGAGAAGCGCTTGTTGAACAGGACCTCGACGCCCTCATATTTCCTGTAGGGCTGCTCCAGGATATGCGGGAGCTCGGCGCTCTTCCTGAGGTTGGTGATGACGTAGGAATACGTGTCCAGGGTATCGGCCGTCCGTTCATAGACCGTGAAGTCCTCGTCGAGCTGAGGGGAGTAGGCCGTTGTTTCGTTATAGACGCCAAGAGTATCGTAGCGCCCGATGAGATCGTTCCATTTCCGGTTGATATAGGTCACGCCCAAGGAGGCGTTCTTGAACAGCTCGCGCTCGATCCCGACCGTGAACTGGGCCATGTAAGGGTGCTTGATGTCGGGATCCATGGTGTAGGGGTCGTGGGGGATATCGAACATGACGTCCCACTGTTCGTTCAGGGGGTCATAAAGGTAGCCGATCCTATTGCTGAAGTTCGCGGCGGGATTCATCCGGTCATGGTAGACGGTCAGCATGGCTTCGGTGAATTGGCCGTAATGGGCCTTGAGGATGGTCGACTTGTCGCCCAGGATGTCGAAGGTGAATCCCAGGCGGGGAGCCAGCCGGTTCGTCTTGAAGACGGTCCCGTCGACGCCCTTGACGTCGCCCCAGTTCTGGCTGTAGCGGAGGCCGAGGCTGAGGTTCAGTCTTTTCGTGACCTGCCAGGAATCCTGGGCGAACATCTCCAGCCGGGTGTAGCGGGTGTTCGTGTCGTAGCCGAGATATTGGTAGGCCAGGTAGGGCCCTGTAAAATAGACCTCGTACCCGGCGAGATTGTACCCGTAGCCGACGTAGTCGGTATACTTGACGTGATCGCCCAATTCGCCCCCCGTGCCGGTGTAGCCATAGCGGGTCCGGGCCATGGACCGCTCGAACTCGGCCCCGAACTTGAAATCGTGGGAGCCGGCGATGAAGTCCTCGGCGTAGTGGGTCAGGCTGGCGTTGGTCCCGAAGCGGGCCCGGTCGGCGTAGTAGAAGTAGCCGGCGCTGCCGCTGAGCCGGTCCGCGTTCTGATCATAATGGGAGACAGCGGCGGGCCCGGCCGCCGGGTCGAGGTAGTAAATGCCCTCGAAGTAGTTGGTCTTGACGTCGAAGAAGGTCTTCGGGCTGAGGATCTTGGTCAGGTTAAAGCTCAAGAGCCAGTCGGGCGAGTCCTGCGTGACCGTCGCCTCGGGGAGAACCCAGTCGGCGGCGTCGCGGTTCGTGCCCTGGTACTTGGTCCTCTGGAAAGCGAGGCTCATGTTCAGCGTTGGCGTCAGCTGGGAGCTCAGTTTGACGAAGAGCCGGGGCTGCTTGTAGTCGACATCCGCGGGGAAGCCGGCCGGACGCTCCATGGTCCTTTGGAACTGGCCGCCGATATAGAACCAGAGCTTGTCCTTGACGATGGGCCCACCGAGATGGCCGTTGACGTCCAACAGCTTCGAGGACGGCGAGGTCAGATCGGGGAAGTCCGCGAGGTAGCCCTGGTTGTTGTTGGCCTGCCAGAATGCGGAGTCGGCCTGGTAGCCCTGGAAATCGAACTCGAAGTGGCCCGAGAACTTGTTGCCGCCGGACTTCGTCACCAGGTTGAAGATGACGCCGGTGAAGTTGCCGTATTCGGCGGGCAGGCCGACGCCCATGACCTTGGCCTCCTCGATGATGTTGTAGTCCGAAAAGACCCAGGCCGAGCCGGCCTCGGGGTCGGCGACGTTGACGCCGTCCATGGAGTAGGCGATGCCCGTGCTCTCCGACGCCCCGAAAGCGACGTTGTTGTTGACGCCCGGGGCCATGTTGACGATTTCCGAGGTGAACTGGTTGTTGGGGACGTTTCTGAGGATCTCGCCCGACAGGGTGACCGAGGCCGTCTCCGTGGATTTGACATCCACGGTCGGAGACTTGGCGGTGACCGTGACCTCCTCGGACACCGTCGAGGGCTTCATCTGGACGTCCAGTGTCAGGGTGACCGTGGTGTTCACCCGGATCTTTTCGCGGAGGACCGTCCCGAATCCCGTGAGCTGGGCGCGGACCTGGTATTCGCCGGGCGGCAGGGCCGGGAACCGATACTCGCCGTTGGCGTCCGTGACGAAGGTCCGCAGTCCCATGAGGTTCTCGCCCGAGAGCGTCACGTTGACGCCGGGCAGGGGGCTCCCTTGTTCATCTGACACGACGCCCCGGATGGCGCCCGTTTGCTTGGATTGGGAGAAGGCGATAGGGGCGAAAACGAGGACGATCGCCAGGATGGAGAAGAGCGTTTTTCTCAAATCAACCTCCTTGTCGGGGAACGATTGACCCATCACCCGGATGGTAGCGAAGTCAACGGGCGTTGACAAGAAGTTCTTTTAGAAAGTTTCCGGAGGGGCGCGGGGAATTTGTCAAGGTCCGGTCCGGTGTGCTATCGTGGTTTTTCGAAAGACCGAACGGGCCGTCGATGAAACCTCAGATCTTCAGGATCATTTTTGGTGTTCTTCTCGCCGCCGGCGTCCTTGCGGCCTCAGAGAAGCTCTCTCCGGACCTCGAGCGCTGGCTCGAGGACATCTCACCGATCATCACCAAAACGGAGCGCTCCGTTTTCGCCACGCTCCAGACCAATGCCGACCGGGCCAAGTTTGTCCGCTTTTTCTGGCGGGCGCGCGACCCCCGGCCCGACACGACCGAGAACGAATTCCAAAAGGAATACGAAGAGCGCATCCGCTATGCCGACAGGACCTTCGGCCATTTTTCGCCGAAGCGGGGAAGCCAGACCGAGCGGGGCTTCTTCTACCTGGTCCTCGGACAGCCGCTCGAGCGGACATCTTATACGACCCAATCACAAGTCTGGCCTCTGGAGCTATGGTTCTACAAGGGGGCCGAGGAATATGGACTGCCGGGCTATTTCTATTTGATCTTCTATCAACCCGAGGGGATCGGTGACTTCCGCCTGTATTCCCCGACCGTGGAGGGCCCCGAGAAGCTGGTTGTCCCGGCGCTCGGCAGCGGTGTCGCCCTGACGCGGGCGAGCGCGTTCGGTGCCATCAGGAATGTCAGCGCCGAGCTGGCCGGCGCCTCCCTGAGCTATCTCCCAAGCGAGTCGCCGCTCGGAGGGTCGTCGTTCTCCTCAGACTCGATCATCGCCTCGGTCCGCAACTTCCCGGAAAAGAAATTCTCCGATTCGTACGCCCGTTCCTACCTGACGTTCAAAGATGACATCGAGACCGAATACACGGACAGTTTCATCCCCAGCGCCTTCGAGGTCCGGGTTTTCCGGGAGGGAGGCCAGCCGTTCCTCCATTGGTCCATCGAGCCGGAGAAGATGAGCTTCAGCTCCACGGCGGGCGCGATCTCGGCTAGCTTCGAGCTCATTCTGAGGCTCGAGGACGGCCGGGGGGCGACCATCTTTGAAAGGACCGAGGAGATCCCTCTCAAGCTCAACCCCGGACTCTACAAGGCCCACGAGCGGCAGCGCTTCGCCTTCCAGGACCTGCTGGCCGTCGTCCCCGGCGAGTACAGGGCCCTCTTCCTGCTGAAGAACAAGACGGCCAGGGACTTTACGTCCTTTGAAACGAGGATCGCCGTGCCGCCGGCGGAAGGATCCGAAAAGGCCGGTCTCAGCGCGCCTCTGCTCTTCTATGCCCGGAGCGCCGTTCCCGAAGCCCAAAAAGGGAACCTCAAGGCCTTTGCTTTCGGCGGCCGGCAGTACGTCGTCGGCGCCCGCAACGAATTCCCCGCGTCATCGACGCTGGGCGTGTTCGTTCAGGCCCGGAACGCGGCCGGGCTCGCCCCCGGCGCGGCGCCCTCATTCAGCGTCGACCTCGTCTCGCTCGACACCAACGAGAACGCGGGGACCTTCCCGCTGACCGACGTCGCCCCCGACCCCGGCGACGCGGCGGTCCTCCTCGTCTCGGGCACGGTCCCGCTGAAAGATATCAAACCGGGTTACTACCGCGCCGACGTGTCTCTGACCTCACCCGGCGGGCAGCGCCTGCTCACGGAAAAGGAGGGCTTCATCGTCCTCGGCCAGCCGTTCCCCGTCGTTCCCTGGGTTTACGCGCGGCTGCACGGCCCGTTCCCGGGTCCCGAGCATCTCCAGGTCCTCGGCTCGCAATATTTCCTGAAGGGTGACTACGCGCGGTCCCGCGACCTCTCCGAGCGGATCCTCCAGGCGGGCGACGACCCGGCCACGCGGTTGCTCCTGGCCAAATCGCTTTATGGCCTGGGTCTCTACAAGGATTCTTTGGCGCAGGCCACGGCCGTCCACGACCGTGGGGGCGACAGGGAGTCGGCCAAGGTCATGGCCCTCGATCAGGCCGGGCTGAAGGACTGGAACGCCGCCCTGGCCACCCTCGAGAAGCTCATGGAGGGGGCCACGGAGATCCCCGTCCTGAACCTCGCCGCGGAATGCCACCTGGCCCTCGGTCATCCCGAGAGGGCCCTGCCCTTCCTGCAAAAATCGCTCCGCCTCGCTCCCGACCAGCCGGCCGCAAGGGCCCTGGAGGAGGAAGCAAAAAGGCGTGTCGGCCAAAAATAGGAGTCATCCATGATGCCCCGAAAAGCCGCCTTCGTCGCCGGGCTCGCCCTCACGCTCGCCGCTTCCGCCTGGCCCCAGTATCAGGGCAAGATCCTCGGGCGGGTCGTCGATTCCGGCGGAAACCCCGTCGAAAAGGCCGAGGTCACGATCGTCTCGCAGAAGACATCGACCATCCGCTATGAGATCAAGACGGGCCGCGAGGGCCGCTTCGTCCAGGTCGGGATGATGCCCGGCTACTACATCCTGAGTGTCAAGAAATCCGGCTTCGCGCCCGGCTCGAAGGAGATTTACGTCGGGGTCGCAGGAGAGGAGATCGTCGAGATGATGCTGATGTCCGCGGAGGCCGCCGCCGAGAAGAGCTATTCCGCGGCCGACCGGGCTTTCCTTTCGGGCAACACGCTCTATGCGGAGCAGAAATTCCCCGAGGCCGCGGCCGCTTATCATGACGCCATCGGTCTCGACCCGTCGAACTGGGCCTACCGCCTCAATCTCGGCCTGGCCCTGAAGAAATCCAACCAGCTCGACGAGGCGCTGGCGGCGTTCCGCAAGGCCGTCGAGCTCAATCCCGAAAGCTATAGCGCCAACAAGGAGACCGGAGAGGCCCTGGCCAGATCCGGAAATTTCGCCGACGCCAAGCCGTACTACGAAAAGGCCGCCGGCCTGAGCCCCGACGACCCCGACGCGCAGTACAACCTGGGCGCGTGCCAGGTCAACCTCGGCGAATCAGAAGCGGCCCTGCCGCGCTTCGAGAAGGCCGTCGAGCTCAAGCCGGACTACGCCGACGCCTACTACCAGATGGCGACCATCCTCATCAGCCAGAACAAGGTGCCCGAAGCCAAGGCCTCCCTGGAGAAGTTCCTGGCCCTGGCTCCGGACCATGAGAAGGCCGGCATCGCCCGGCAGCTCCTCGAATACCTCAAAAAGTAGGCAAAAAAAAGGACCGCCCCGCGGGGCGGTCCCGGTTCGATCTGAAGCTCTGGACTTACTTGACGGAGAAGGCCATCTTCGTGTCGGCCTTCTTGCCCGAAACCTTGTCGGTGATGGAGACCGCGAGGCTGTAATCCCCCGCGGGCAGGGCCTTCTTCTCGGTGCTCAATACGGTCCCCTTCTCGTCCAGCTTCTGGAGGGTCTGGAAGAGGGGCAGCGGCTGGTTGATGAGATAGAGATCGTAGGTCTGGGGGGCCCACTTGATGGCCGCTTTGCCGTCCTTGTCCTGGACCTCGAAAGCCACCTCGAGATCAAGGGCCGGCCTCGGAGCCGTGGCGTCCTTGGGGGACGCGCCAAGAACGAAGAAGAGGATCTCGAGGTTCTCGCCGGAACCAAGCACGCAGGCCGCGTTGGTGACGACCTTGGCCGCGCCCCAGGTAAAATAACCCCGGTGGATGGTCGGGCGCTGGTCGGGCTCGACCTGGTCCATGGCCGTCACGAGGATCGGGTCGGTCGGCCAGAGGGCCGTCGCGTGGGACTCAGCCCCCGGCAGGCTGATGTCGGCGTAGCTGATGCTCAGCTTCTTCAGGTCGGGAGAGGTGAGGACCATGGCCAGCGTGTACTGGCCGGCGGGCAGGCCCATCCCGAACGTGTACCAGTCTTCCTTATCGGCGCTGTAATCCGCGCCGTCCGTCTTCAGCACGACTTGGGATCTGCCGCCGAACTTTGTCGGCTTGAGGGTGCCCGTCGCATCCGCCTGGTAAAAGCCGTAGAACGCGTTGAGGGTCGTTTCCATCTCGCCCGTTCCCGTGGCAGACGGGGCGTAGCCGAGATCGCCATTCTTGGCCTTGAAGAAGAAGATCGGGTAAAGGTTGTCCTGCTGGGCCGGGAGAATGAGCTGCTTGAAGAAGGTGAAGGCAAAATCCTGCCGCCCCTTGCGGGTGGCCAGTCCTTCTTGCATGACGGCTATGATCTCTTTGGGCATCATCAGGGCCTTTGCCGCGGCCTTGGGTTCTGGTTTCCCCTGGGGCGCCGCCTGCGCGGAAACGGCAAGAACACCGACAACGAAGAGGAGCGCGAGAGCGGCCGCGATTGTTCTGGAAGCTTTCATTTTTCCTCCTGAAGGTCTCATCTCATTCACTTCCACTTTCCTTTAGAGCAATTCTCATGCCAAGTCATCTGGCAGGAATAATCGTCCTGCCGGGCAAGTCGGGTGGGGCCTGTAAAGGACTTTTACAGCGTCCCGTCGCCCCTCACACGGCCTTCGGGCGTGGAAAGAGAAGAAGTAATATATCAAATTTCAACGATTTTTCAATTCCCGGAATTTCTTCACGGCGTCGAGGTGTTCGCCGAGGGTCCGGCTGAAGGTGTGGGACCCGTCGCCCTTGGCGACGAAGTAGAGAAATCCCGCCGGCGCGGGATGGAGGGCGGCGTCAATGCTTGACCGGCCGGGATTGGAGATGGGCCCGGGAGGCAGCCCCGCGTGGAGGTAGGTGTTGTAGGGAGAGTCCAGCTTGAGATCGCGGAAGAGCAGCCGTCCCGTGTAGCGGCCCTCGCGCTTGAGGGCGTAGGCGATGGTCGGGTCGCAGTCGAGCTTCATCCCGATCTTGAGGCGATTGTGGAACACGGCCGAGACCAGTGGTCGCTCGTCGGGGAGGGCCGTCTCCTCTTCGATAAGCGAAGCCAGCGTGACGACGTCCCTGACGCTCATCCCGAGCTCGGCGGCCCGACGCCGGTGTTCCTCGTCGAAGACGGTCCGGAATTCCGCGACCATGGCCGCTACGAGATCGGACTCGGCGACCTGGCGCGGCATGCGATACGTGTTCGGGAAGAGATAGCCTTCGAGGTCCCTGGCCCGGGGGTCCAGGTCGGCAATGGGTCCGACGTCGAGGCAAGCGCGGAGGAAGGCCGCGGCGCCGTCCGCGTCGCCCGGTCTGAGAAGCGCGGCCATTTCCTGTCCGGTCAGTCCTTCCGGGATGGTGACCGGCTCGAGATGGATGCGGCCGCCGAAAATCAGGAGAAGAGCGTCCTTGACGGCGAGCGGCGGCGCGATGAAATATTCGCCGGCCTTGAAGCGCTCGTCGGGATAGAAGATCCGGCAGGCGAGCTGGAGGGGGAGCGAGCTGCGGACGATCTCCTCGCCTTTCAGCCGGCGGACGACGCCGCGCGTGCTCCAGCCCTTTTCGACCTTGAAGAAGACACCTGGCGACCCCGGGGCCGCGGGCGCGGCGAGCTCCCGGACGAGCCAGCCCGCGAACGCCGGGAGGAGGAACACGGCAGCGAGCAGAGCGGTCTTAACGATCTTCAGGAACATCGCCCGCACTGCGCTTCCGCTCGAGGTAGGTCGAGAGGATGATGACGGCCGCGATCCGGTCTTCCCAGTCCTTCTTTTTCCGGCCGTGGAGCTTCTCGTCGTCGAGGGTCCTGAGGGCCTGACGCGTCGTCAAGCGCTCATCGATAAGGACGACGGGCTTCCCGACGGCCTTTTCCAGCCAAGCCGCGAAGGCGCGCGTCTTGTCGGTCCGCGTCCCCGGAGTGCCGTCCATGCGGAGAGGGTTCCCCAGGACGATCTCACCGACGTCCTGCTGGGCGACGAGATCCCGGAAATACTGCCGGTCGACGCTGTCCCGGCCGGTGAGCTCATAGGACCCGAACGGCTGGGCCGTGATCATGAGGGGGTCGCTCAAGGCCAGGCCGATGTGGCGGTCGCCGTAATCGATGCCGAGGACGCGCATCAGCGGCCCCTGTCGACGCACGCTTTCCGCTCCCGATGCCGCTCGAAGCCGAGCGCGATCAGGCGCTCGAGCAGCTTCGGGAACGGCAGTCCCGAAGCGGCCCAGAGCTTGGGATACATGCTGATCTCGGTGAATCCCGGGATGGTGTTGATCTCGTTGATGTAAAGGCGGTTCGTTCCCTTCTCCAGGAAGAAATCGACGCGGGCCATGCCCGAAGCGGCCAGGGCCTTGAACGCGGCGACGCCGAGCGCGCGGACGCGGGCCACGATCCGCGGCGGCAGCACGGCCGGGATGGCGAAACGCGTCTTGCCGTCGATGTATTTGTCGTTATAGTCGTAGAATTCCCCGAAGGGAATGACCTCGCCGGGAAGGGAGGCCTCGGGCTTCTCGTTGCCGAGAACGCTCAGCTCGAGCTCGCGTCCGGTGATGCCCTTCTCGACGAGGGCGGTCGTGTCGTAGCGGAAGGCGGTGGCCAGAGCGGCCGGGAGGCCGTCGGGGCGCCCGACCTTGGTGATGCCGACGCTCGATCCGAGGTTGGACGGCTTGACGAATAGCGGCAGGGGCAGGGAGCGGCGGACGCGACGCAGGACCGCGCCCGGGCCGTCCTGCCAGTCCGATTCCCGGACGGCCTCAAAGGGGACGATGGGCAGGCCGTGATCGCGGAGGACGGACTTGGCCAGGGCTTTGTCCATACCCAGGGCCGAACCGGTGACCCCGGCCCCGACGTAGGGGACGCCGGCCATCTCGAGCAGGCCCTGGACCGTCCCGTCCTCGCCGAAAGGCCCGTGGAGGATCGGGAAATAGATGTCCACCCCGCCTCCAGGGAGGGGCGCCCCGGCTCCCCAGGGCAGGAAGGAGTAGGCCGGGCCGCTCTCGAGGGCCCCGATGTCCGTCGAGGGGGCCTCGACGGGCTTCCAGAGGCCGCCCCTGGTGATATAGATGGATCGGATGTCGAATTTCCCCCTGTCCAGGTTCTTATGGACGGCGGCCGCAGAGATCAGGGAGATCTCATGCTCGGCCGACCGGCCCCCGAAGATCAGGACGACGGCTGTTTTTTTTGACATTCGGACGTTCGGCACGACTAACCTTATGGTTTGATTCATATTATTCGAATCGAGGTCAATTGTCCATCGGGAGCGGGTGCTAACTATATGTTGACAGCCGCGAGAACCGGTTCGTATAATACCGCCCGGTGGAACTCGATCGACCAAGAGGTGTGACCATGAGTAGAAAACGGGCCTTTTATGCGGGCATCATCCTCGTCCTCGCCGGCCTGGTCCTGATCGTCCCCGGGCGGCCCTTCGCTCAGGAGGTGCAGGAGAACCAGATCCAGAGGGCGAAGATATTTGCTGAGACCTACCAGTTGATCAATGCGTCGGACCTCAACTGCTCGTTCTACATGCATGAGGAAGGCAAGCTCCTCCCCGACATCCAGATCATCGGCGCCGAGCGGATGAATGAAAAGAGCGTCTTCGAAGACGGCGACCTCATTTATATCAACAAGGGCGCGGCCGACGGGCTCGAGATAGGCCAGCTGTTCCTCACGGTCGGACTGCGGGCCAAGGTCGCCAAGCTCGGCACGGTCATGGAGCGCCACGGCCGGGCCCGCATCGTGCGGCTCGACGACCGGATGGCCTCAGCGAGGGTCGAGAAGGGCTGCGGCACGATCCTCGTCGGCGATTTCCTCCTGCCCTTCGAGGAGGAATCCGGCGAGATCGGCAAGGACCTCGGCTACGGCGACATGGACCCCAACGCCAGCAAGCATGGCTATGTCGTCTACATCGAGAACGACTTCCACATCTCGGGCTCAGGCCAGTGGGCCTTGATCAACATGGGCCGTCAGCACTGCGTGCAGATCGGCGACCAGCTCAACATCTTCCACCAGGCCCGCCCGGACCTGCCGCGGGAGGCCTTCGCCAGCGCCATCATCATCGACGTCCGCGGTGCGACCTCGACGATCAAGATCCTCGGCGCCCGCGATGCCGTCGACATCGGCGCCGAAGTCCAGATCAACACCGCTCGCTGATCGATCATTCGGGGGCATGCACTCTCCGTGCGTGTCCCCATTTTTTTGCCTCGGCGGGCAACGCAATAACCCAGGGCGGCGTCGAGGCCGCCCATAGGCCCCCGTGATGGAAGGGGGACCCACCGCAGGTGGGGGAAACCGGATTCGCAGGTTTCCGGGGTGCGGGGGCAAGGGGCGGCCTCGACGCCGCCCAAAAAGGGTTATTGCGTTGCCCGCAGTAACCTTCATGTGGTTGACAGCCTATGGCGATTCTGTTAGTTTAGGGCGTGCCGTCCCTCGAGGGAGGGCCGAGCGGGCGGGCGTAGTTCAGTGGTAGAACGTCTGCTTGCCATGCAGAAGGTCGTGGGTTCAAGTCCCATCGCCCGCTCCAACGATCCGCCCGTAATCATGACGACCCTGGCGCGGTACCCAAGTGGCCAAGGGAGAGGTCTGCAAAACCTTTATTCGTCGGTTCGAGTCCGACCCGCGCCTCCACTTTCCCCCTAAGGCCCCCTCCTGGCCGCTTCATTGACACCCCGCCCGGCGTTGGGCTATCATGAGATCAACTTAAGGGAGGAGGGCCCCATGGATATCGTCCAGAGAGTCCAGTCGATCCTTTTGAAGCCCAAGGAAGAGTGGGTCAAGATCAAGGCCGAACCCACGACCGTGGCCGGGCTGTTCACCTCGTATATCATGATCCTGGCGGCCATCCCCGCCGGCTTCCAGTTCCTCGGCAACGTCCTCGTGGGGCAGCGCCTGCCGCTCGTCGGCGTTTTCCGCTGGCCGATCGGCCGGGCCATCGGCTCGGCCATACTGACCTATGTCCTCGCCCTGGCCGCCGTCTACATCTTCGCCTTGGTCGTCAACGAGCTGGCGCCCACCTTCTCCTCGACCAAGCACATGATCAACGCCCTGAAGCTCACCGCCTACAGCATGACGCCCGGCTGGGTCGCCGGAGTGCTTTACATCGTTCCCGGCCTGTGGGCCCTGAGCCTCGTGGCCAGCCTGTACGGACTCTATCTCCTCTACCTGGGCTTCGACACGCCCATGATGGAGACGCCCAAGGACAAGATCGTCGGCTACATGATCCTCAGCATCGTCGTGATCGTCGTTCTCTACGTCGTGTTCGGCTGGATCGGCCGGGGGATCTTCGCGGTCCGCTATGGCCGGCTCTGATCGAGCTCCCCGACGATCCTCAGAAAGGCTTCGTTCGGCGAGGGCGCGCCCGTGATGGGGCGCCCGATGACAAGATAGTCCGCCCCTTTGGCCACGGCCTCGGCCGGGGTCATGATCCTCTTCTGGTCCTGGGCCGCCGCCCAGACGGGCCGGATCCCCGGCGTGACGATGATGAGCTCACGCCCGTATTCCTTGCGCAGGACCTCGATCTCCTGGGGCGAGCAGACGACCCCGTCCATGCCCGCGGCCTTGGCCAGACCGGCCAGGCGCAAGACCTGGGAGGTGACGTCCGAGCTCAAGCCCACCTCTTCGAGGTCGGCGCCTTTAAGGCTGGTGAGGACCGTGACCCCCAGGAGGATGGGCCTGGGGCCCTTGCCGCCCTCGGCCGCGGCCTTGGCCGCTTCCGCCGCCTTGGCCATCATCTCCCTCCCGCCCGACGTGTGGATGGTCATCATCTGGACGCCGTGCTTGAAGGCCGAACGGACCGCCCCCGCCACCGTGTTGGGGATGTCGTGGAGCTTGAGGTCGAGGAAGATGTCCTTGCGCAGGGCCTTGAGCTTTCGGAACAGGGCCGGGCCCTCGGCCGTGAAGAGCTCCAGTCCGACCTTGAACGTCCGGGCGTCCTTGAGCCCGCTGACGAGCGCGATGCCCTCCTCCTTCGTCTGCACATCGAGGGCGATGATGATGCGGTCGGCGTTGGCTGGGGTCATGGGGAGGTCCTTTCTTTGATTTAGGAGACTCGGAGCGTCCCGACGACGTCGCGGACGGCCCCGATACCGTGGGCCTCGCACCAGCGCTCGATCTCGGCGACGATGCGCGCGGCGGCGTCCGGGTCGGCGAAGCTGGCCGTCCCGACCTCGACCGCGGCCGCCCCGGCGACGAGGAACTCGAGAGCGTCCGTCCCGGTCATGATACCGCCCATGCCGATGACCGGCACTTTGAGCCGCGAGGCGACCTGGTGGACCATGCGCAGGGCGATGGGCTTGATGGCCGGCCCGCTCAGTCCGCCGTAGACGTTGCCGAGCTTAGGCCGGCGCGTCTCGAGGTCGATGGACATGGCCAGGAACGTGTTGACCAGGGCCACGGCATCGGTCCCGGCCTCCTCCGCCGCCTGGGCGATCTCGATGATGCTGGTGACGTTAGGGGAGAGCTTGGTGACGACGGGACGCCGGCTCACGGCCTTGATCCTCTTCACGAGGTCGAACGTCCTTTGCGTTGAGAGGGCCGGGCAGGCCCCTTCCTTCTTGACGTTGGGGCAGGAGATGTTGAGCTCGTAGGCGGCGACGCCCTCCAGCGTATCCAGGAATTTGACGACCGCTTCGTACTCGTCGTCGTCCGCGCCGCAGACGTTGACGATGACCGCCGTATCGATGCGGCGCAGCCTGGGCAGGACCTGGGCCGCGAACGCTTCGACGCCGACACCTTGGAGGCCGATGGCATTGATGAGGCCTGACGCCGTCTCGACCAGCCGGGGCGGGGGATTGCCCTCGCGCGGCCCGTAGTAGAGCCCCTTGACGACGATCCCGCCGAGCTTCGCCAGGTCAACATAGGGCTCGTACTCGAGCCCATAGCCAAACGTGCCGCTGGCGGTGAGGACGGGATTGCGGAGCTTGAGGAAACCCAGGTCCGTGGTGAGGTCGACGCCTCTCGCCGTTACGGCCATAGGATGCGCTCCCCGGGGAAGACCGGGCCTTCCTCGCAGATCTTGACCCAGCCGGCCTCGCCCTCGTTCCTGATCCGGTGGACGCAGCCCCAGCAGGCGCCGATGCCGCAGCCCATGATGGACTCGAGCGAGAACTCGGCCGGGATGCCGTGCTTGGCGGTGATCGCGGCCAGGGCCTTCATCATCGGGTCCGGCCCGCAGGCGTAGACAATGGCCGGCTTTTCCCTGGCCAGCTCCAGGCCGGCGAGCTCGGTGACGAATCCGGGGAAGCCGAAGCTGCCGTCATCGGTCGAGCACAAGAATTCGAGGCCCGCCTCCTCGAACCGGGTCCGGAGGGGGATATCGGCGAGGCACCGTCCGCCGTAGAAGACCACCGGACGTGTCCCGGCCTTGGCCAACTCGCGGGCCAGGAAATAGAGCGGGGCGATGCCCCGGCCGCCGCCGACGAGATAGGCCGTCTTCCCTGTCGTGGCCGGGGAGACGGTGAACCCCTTGCCGAGAGGCCCGAGGATGTCGAGCCTGTCCCCCGGCTTCTTGCGCGACAGGAGCTCCGTGCCCTGCCCGGCGATCTTGAAGAAGAGCTCGATGCCGTCCGGGTTCGCGTCATGGATGCCAAGGGGGCGGCGGAGAAGGGGAAAAGCGCTGTCGGAAACCCTGACCATGACGAATTGTCCGGGCCGGGCCGTCCGCCCGAGGGCCGGAGCGTCGATCCCGAACCGGAAAAATTCGCCCCAGCACTGGACTTCGCGAAGGCGGGCGTCGCGCTCGATCGTCATGGCGGTTCCGGGGCTCGTTTCGCCCCATAAACTAACAGAAAAGGCCCGATATTGGCAATCGGAATTTCGGGTCCCGCGTCCTCCGGCCGGCTTGACGAGGGGCGATGGAACGTCATATAAACAGGGGGCGATGAGAACCCCCCGGGCTGCCCTGCGAGTTATCATTTCCCTTATGAGCCTGGCGCCCCTGGCCTGGACCCAGGACTCCCACTACTGGACGAACCAATACGGGACGCGTGCCACCCTGCTCGGCGGGGCCGTCATCGGCAGCGTCCTCGACCTTTCCGGGACCTACTACAATCCCGGCGGCATGAGCCTGATCGAAAAGCCGCATACGCTCATGGCCGCTAACGTTTTCCAATATCCCCGGGTGCTCTTGCGAGGGAACCGTTCCCGGAAGCATCCCCCACAACAGGTTCAGCCCCAGGCCGGCGCCCGTTCCTGCTGGCCGGGACCCTTCGCGTCCGCGGTCTCCGGAATCACTTGGTTCGGCTATTCCTACGTGGCCCGCCAGGCCGTCAAGCTGGGCATCTCGAGCTCTCCCGCGGGTGTCCATGACGTTCTCCCGGACATGCCCGGATCGGAGGATTACGTCACCCAGTTTCGGCTCGACGAGAAGCTTTCCGAAAGCTGGTTCGGCCTGACCTGGTCCACCAAGCTGTCGAAACATATCGGTATCGGAGTGACGCAGTACATCGCGTACCGCTCGCATCGGGCCATCACTCAGGAGCTGGTCGAAGCGTTAAGCCAGGAGAACCGCCTTGCCGCGGCCCTTGGGGAGAGGCAGTACTCATATTATCATTTCCGGGCCCTGTGGAAGATCGGCCTGGCCTGCGATTTCGAAACGATCACCCTGGGCCTGACGCTCACTTCCCCCAGTCTGGCCATCGCCGGCAGGGGTTCGACGGGAGTCAATTCCACCCTCACCGGTCTGGACATGGACGGGGACGGGGCCTCCGAGGATTTCCTGGCCTCGGATTATCACCGCCGGCTGCCTGTGACCTATGAAACGCCCTTATCGCTCGCGGCCGGCATGACCTTCAAGATCCAAAAGGTCCGGCTGTACTGGAGCACGGAATGGTTTGCCCGGGTCCGGCCATACACCGTCGTCGACGCGGCGCCCTTCGTCGCCCAATCGACCGGGGAGGTCCTATCAACCGATGTCACCCAGGAGCTTTCGGCCGTCCTGAACTGGGGTGTCGGACTGGAGTGGTTCTATTCGCAGCGCTTCAAGGGCTATGCCAGCTTCACCACGGACGACTCCGCAAAAAAGCCCGGGACATCGACGAACATCTCGCTGACCGACTGGGATATCCACCACATCGTCACCGGAGGGGAATTTATCATCAAGAAATCCTCGGTCACCGTCGGCCTCGGCTTCTCGTTCGGGGGACGGGAGATCGGCGAGCGTCCCGACATCATCGCGCGGAGCGTCCTCGAAGGGGTTTGGGACCCGTTCGGGTCTCTGAAGTTCCGCTACAACTGCTACAAGCTGATCTTCGGCTTCGCCATCTGAGCGGGCCAAGAGGGCCATTGCGCCGGGGGCCGCGAATTCCTTATAATGAGCCATACGCTTCAAACCCATCATCCAGGGAGGACCCGTCCATGAGAATTTCCCAGCGCGGAAATGATATCCAAGCGTCCCCGATCCGGAAGCTGAAGCCCTACGCCGACGCCGCCAAAGCCAAGGGGATCAAGGTGTTCCACATCAATATCGGCGATCCCGACATCCCCGCCCCGGGGCCGGTCATGGACACCTTCCATAACTGGAGCCAGCCCGTCCTCGGCTACGGGCCGGCCCAGGGATTCCTCGAGCTCCGCGAGGCCGTGACCCGCTATTTCGCCAACTACAACATTCCGCTCGGGCCGGACGAGGTCCTCATCACGACGGGAGGGTCCGAGGCCATCCACTTCACCTTCTCCGTCATCGGCGACGTCGGCGACGAGATCGTCATCCCCGAGCCCTATTACACGAACTACAATGGCTACGCCGCCTTCGCCGGGCTCAAGATCGTCCCTTTGCCGCTCAGCGTCGAGGACGGCTTCCGCCTGCCCCCGGTCGAGGCCATCGAAGCCAGGATCACGCCGCGGACGAAGGCCATTCTCCTCTGCTCGCCGAACAACCCGACGGGGACCGTCTACACGCCGGAGGAGCTGGACCGCGTCGTGGGGCTCGTCAAGAAGCACGATCTCTTCCTCGTCGGCGACGAGGTCTATAAGGAATTCATCTACGACGGCCTGAGGCACAAGAGCATCCTCGAGTACGAGGACATCAAGGAACGGGTCGTGGTCGTCGACAGCATCTCCAAGCGCTACAGCTGCTGTGGTGCCCGGATCGGCATGATCATCACCCGCAACAAGGACGTCTATGCGGCCGCCCTCAAGTTCGCCCAAGCCCGCCTCTGCCCGCCGTCGGTCGAGCAGATGGCCGCGCTGGCGGCCTACAACATGCCCATGAGCTACTTCCAGGGCGTCCGTGACGAGTACGACAAGCGCCGCAACATCCTCTACGAGGGTTTGAAGGACATCCCCGGCGTCGTCATCCGCAAGCCGCAGGGCGCTTTCTATGTCATCATCCGCCTGCCGGTCAAGGACGTCGAGCACTTCGCGGTCTGGCTCCTTTCGGAGTTCTCGCTCGACGGCAAGACGGTCATGATCGCGCCGGCCCCCGGCTTCTACTCGACGCCGAGCCTGGGCACCGACGAGGCCCGCATCGCCTACGTCATCAACGAGCACGAGCTCCGCGAGGCCATCCGGGTCTTCAAGGCCGGCCTCGAGAAATACCAGGCCGTTCACGGCTGAGATCGGGCGGCTTCGTGAGTGAAGCGCGACGGGCCCTGCGGCAGGCACTGGCCATCGGGGCGCTCGGTCTGGTCGTCGCCGCGGCTGTCCATTTTCCGCTTATCAAGAGGTTCGCCCGGGGCGAGTTCCGGTCGTCGTTCTTCCTGACCTCCGAATATCCGGGCGTCCGCATGATCACGCTCGCGGAGGCGGAGGACCTCTGGGTGGCGGGGGAGGCCGTCATCCTGGACGCCCGGGCCGGCAGCGTCTTCGAGCAAGGCCACGTGCCCCGGGCCCGGAACATCCCCGCCTCCGACCTCGCGAGAGCGCTTCCCCCCGAGGTCCGCGAGCTCTCGAAGGAGAGGATCATCGTCGTCTACTGCGAAGGCGGGTCCTGCCAATCGAGCCTGGCGCTGGCCAAGCGGCTCCAGGAAGCCGGCTTTCGCGACATCCGGGTCTTCAGCGGCGGCTGGGAGGAATGGAAGAAAATGAGCCTCCCGGAGGAGACAGGGCGATGATCCGAAACAAGACCGTCCTCCGCGTCTTTCGTCTCATCCTCGGCGGCCTGTTCGTCTACGCCGGTGTCGTCAAGGTCCTCGATCCCCTCGATTTCGCGCAGAACATCCGGAACTACGATCTCGTCGGGCCGTCGCTCTCTTTCATCGCTGCGATCGTCCTGCCCTGGCTCGAGGTCCTGGCCGGCGCCTGCCTCGTCGCCGGGATCTGGAAGCGCGGCGCGGCCCTCGTCATCTCGGGACTTCTCGTCTTCTTCATCGTCCTGACCGTCGTGACCATGATCCGCGGCCTCGACGTCGACTGCGGCTGCTTCGGCGCCATCGACCGCAAAGCCGGCCTCAGCGTCATCCTCGAGGACCTGGCGATGCTCTATTTCAGCCTTTGTATCCTCTTCGCCTCCGAGAAGGAAGATCCCGAAAGAAGTCGAGGAGTCACGGCCCAGCAAACGCCCCGTTCTTCGCACGGCTGAGGGACGGTGACGCCGAGGGAGGAACCGTCCCGAGGCCGGGTTGAATTCAGGCGCTAATCCGTGTATATTCTCACAATTATCCTAAGTATCAGGAGATGACAGATGGCCAAGAAGTATGTGTATTTCTTCGGGGCCGGCGCCGCCGAAGGCAACATGAAGATGAAGGACATCCTCGGCGGCAAGGGCGCCAACCTGGCCGAAATGGCCGGGATCGGCCTGCCCGTCCCCCCGGGGTTCACGATCTCGACCGAGGTCTGCGCGCTCTTCTACAAGAACCGCGAGAAGGTCCCCGAGGCCGTCCGCCTCGAGGTCGAGAAGAACCTGAAGAAGCTCGAAAAGACCGTCGGCCAGGCCTTCGGCGATCCCAAGAGCCCCCTGCTCGTCTCCGTCCGCTCCGGCGCCCGGGCCTCCATGCCGGGGATGATGGACACCATCCTCAACCTCGGCCTCAACGACAAGACGGCCGCGGCCCTGGCCGTCAAGACCGGCAACGACCGCTTCGTCTACGACAGCTACCGCCGGTTCGTCCAGATGTACGGCGACGTCGTCCTCGGCCTCAAGCCCGTCCACAAGGACGACATCGATCCTTTCGAAGCCATCATCGAACGGAAGAAGCATGAGCTCGGCATCGCCAGCGACACCGACCTCTCGGCCGCCGACCTCAAGGACCTCGTGTCCCGTTTCAAAGCGGCCATCAAGGCCAAGGCCGGCCGCGATTTCCCCGACGATCCCAAGACGCAGCTCTGGGGCGCGATCGGCGCCGTCTTCGGGTCGTGGATGAACGACCGGGCTATCGCCTACCGCAAGCTCTACGACATCCCCGAGGCTTGGGGCACGGCCGTCAACGTCCAACTCATGGTCTTCGGCAACATGGGCAACGACTCGGGCACCGGCGTCGCCTTCACCCGTGACGCGGCCACCGGAGAGAACGTCTTCTACGGCGAGTACCTCATGAACGCCCAGGGCGAGGATGTCGTCGCGGGCACCCGCACGCCCAAGCCGATCGCCGAGCTGAAGAAGGACGACGCCAAGGCCTACGCCCGGCTCGAGAAGATCCGGCACACGCTCGAAAAGCACTATACGGACATGATGGACATCGAGTTCACCATCCAGCAGGGCCAGCTCTACATGCTCCAGTGCCGGGTCGGCAAGCGCACGGCCTTCGCCGCGATCAAGATCGCCGTCGACATGGTCGGCGAAAAGCTCATCGGCGAGAAGGACGCTCTGGCCCGGATCGAGCCGGACCAGCTCAACCAGCTCCTCCGGCCCATCTTCGATCACGCCGAGAAGGACGCCGCCTTCAAGGGCGGCCGGCTGCTGACCAAAGGCCTCAACGCCGGTCCCGGCGCCGCCACGGGCCGCATCGTCTTCAACTCCGTCGACGCCGAGGCCTGGGCCAAGCGAGGCGAGAAGGTCATCCTGACCCGCATCGAGACCTCGCCCGAGGACATCAAGGGCATGAACGCGGCCGAGGGCATCCTGACCGCCCGCGGCGGCATGACCTCGCACGCCGCCCTCGTCGCCCGTCAGATGGGCCGGGTCTGCGTCGCCGGCTGCGGCGAGCTCCTCATCGACTACGCCGCCCACACGATGACCGTCAAGGGCCGGAAGCTCCATGAGGGCGACTGGATCTCGATCGACGGCACGACCGGCCAGGTCATCGAGGGCCAGCTCAACACCAAGCCCTCCGAGGTCCTCCAGGTCCTGATCGAAAAGAGCCTCGCCCCGGCCAAGGCGCCCGTCTACCAGACCTTCGCCAAGGTCATGTCCTGGGCCGACAAATACCGGACGCTCAAGATCCGGACCAACGCCGACCAGCCCGACCAGTCGGCCAACGCCGTGGCCTTCGGGGCCGAAGGCATCGGCCTTTGCCGGACGGAGCACATGTTCTTCGGCGAAGGCAAGATCGGGCCCATGCGCGAGATGATCCTGGCCGACACGCTCGACCAGAGGCGGGCGGCACTGGCCAAGCTCCTGCCCCTCCAGAGGAAGGATTTCGCCGGCATCTTCGAGGTCATGGCCGGCCGGCCCGTGACCATCCGGACGATCGACCCGCCGCTCCACGAGTTCCTGCCCCACGAGGAGAAGGAACAGCGCGAGGTCGCGGCCCAGATGGGCATCTCTTTCGAGAAGGTCCGGGAGCGCGTCGATTCGCTCCACGAGTTCAATCCCATGCTCGGCTTCCGCGGCTGCCGTCTGGGCATCATCTACCCGGAGATCACCGAGATGCAGGCCCGGGCCATCTTCGAGGCCGCCGCGGCCACGAAGAAGAAAAAGATCCCGGTCCTGCCCGAGGTCATGATCCCGCTTGTCGGCCACGTCAAGGAGCTCCAGAACCAGGAGAAGCTCGTCCGGGCCACGGCCGAGGCCGTCATGAAGGAACAGGGCATCACGTTCGACTACCTCGTCGGGACGATGATCGAGATCCCGCGCGGCGCCATCACGGCCGACGAGATCGCGACCGTGGCCGAGTTCTTCAGCTTCGGCACGAACGACCTGACCCAGACGACGCTCGGCGTCAGCCGCGACGACGCCGCCCGCTTCCTCGTCCCCTACGTTGAGAAGGAGATCTACGCCAAGGACCCGTTCGAGGTCATCGACCGCGATGGCGTCGGCCAGCTCATGCGCATGGCTGTCGAGAGGGGCCGCAAGACGCGGCCGGGGATCAAGCTGGGCATCTGCGGCGAGCACGGCGGCGAGCCGTCGTCTGTCGAGTTCTGCCACCTCATCGGCCTGAGCTACGTGAGTTGCTCGCCCTTCCGGGTGCCCATCGCCCGGCTGGCGGCGGCCCGGGCGGCCCTCCTCAACGCGCCCAAGGCCCCGGCAAATAAGGCCGCCAAAGCGAAGAGGCCGGTCCGAAAGCGCTGATTTCGGGCCGATTCCGGTGCTTCTCCCGTCATCATCGGGGAAGTCCGTCGTGAGGCGGCGAGGGATGTCGCTCAAAAGCCCCCGTGAGGGAAGGGGGGCCCGCCGGAGGCGGGGGAAACCAGCTACAAGGTTTCCGGGGTGCGGGGGCAAGGAGCGATATCCTGAGCAAAGCCTCTGAGGGAACTTCCTCGATTCCCAGAGAAGCACCTTTTTTCCGGTTCGGTTTTTTGATATGGTGAGGTTCGCATGGGCGATCTGCTCAACCTCGTCAAGGTCCTCGTCGGGAAGCGCTTCCCGTTCCAGCTCATCTTCAGCAACGAATACTGGATGGTCGAGACCGGCAAGCACGTCTTCCCCCTCCAGAAGTACCGGCTCGTCTACGAGAACCTCCTGGCCATGGGCGCGAAAAAGGAGAATTTCCTCAGGCCCCGGCCGGCCCCGGACGAGGATGTGCTCCTCGTCCACACCTCGCGCTATCTCAAGCGCGTCAAGACGGGCGGCCTGAGCCCGGCGGAGCTCAAGGCCCTCGAGGTCCGCTATTCGCCCGAGCTCGTCCGCTTCGCCCTTCTTTCGGTCGGCGGGACGGTCCTCACGGCCCGCAAAGCCATAGAATCGGGCCTGGCCGTGCACCTCGGCGGGGGCTGGCACCATGCCTTCCCCGACCACGGCGAGGGCTTCTGCCTCCTCAACGACGTGGCCGTGGCCGCGCGCAAGGTCATCGTCGACAAGCTCGCCGAGCGGGTCATGATCGTCGATTGCGATCTCCACCAGGGCAACGGCACGGCCGCCGCGCTCGCCGGCCGGCCGGAGATCTTCACCTTCTCCATCCACCAGATGGACATCTACCCCACGGAAAAACCCTTGAGTACCCGCGACGTCGGCCTCTGGGCTGGGGACGGCGACGCCAAGTACCTGACCGAGCTGCGCGCCCACATCCCCAAGATCTACCGGGAGTTCCGGCCGAACCTCGTCATCTACCTGGCAGGCGCCGACCCCTACGAAAAAGATCAATTGGGGGGCCTGGCCTTGACCAAGGCCGGATTGAAGGAGCGGGACAAGGTCGTCATCGAGAACGCCCGCGGATTGGGGATCCCCGTCGCTGTCGTCCTGGCCGGTGGCTACGCGCTGGAGATCAAGGACACCGTCGATATCCACCTCAACACGGTCCGCATCGCCCAGCGCGTGCAGAGGATCTACCCCGAGCCGCCGCCGGGCCCCCCCGTCGTGCGGCGCCCCGTCTGAGTCCGTGCGGCGGCGTCCGCCCCGGTCCTATTCCTGCAGGAAGATGTGGCCGAAGACCTTGGCGTCGCAGACCATGTTGTCGATGATGCAGTACTCGTTCGGCTGGTGGGCCGTCTCGTCGAGCCTGGACCAGCAGGCCGCGGGGAACCCGGCCCGGCGGAACACGGCGGCCACCGTGCCGCCGCCGATGCCCATGGCCCGGGCGTCCTGCTTGTAGACCGTCTGGATGGCCTTCTTGAGGGCCATGACCACGGGGGCCTGGGCCGGCGTGGGCGGAGCGGCCGGGGCCTTCTGCTGGACCTCGATGTGGATCTTGACCTTGAACTTCTTTTCGATCCGGGCCGCGATCTTCCGGATCGTTTTCTGGACGTCCTGGACCTTGAACTTGGGCATGATCCGCATGTCCATGTAGAAGACATCCTCGCCGGGGATGGTGTTGACGTTGGGGACGTTGGCCTCTTTCTTCGTCGGTTCGAAGGTCGAGATGGGCGGATCGAAGAGCCGGTCCCGGCCCGGGTAAACCTTATAGAGGTCGTTTAAAGCGACGATGAAGAAGCTGGCGGCCTTGAAGCTGTTGATGCCCTTCTCGGGCGTCGAGCCGTGGGCCTGCTTGCCGATCGTCTTGAACTTGAGCCAGAGGAGGCTCTTTTCGGCCACTTCGATCATCGTCCCGGTCTCGTTTCCGGCGTCGGGGACGATGATAAGGTCCTGCTTGCGGAAACATTTGTGGTTCTGGAGGACGTGCTCGATGCCCTTCATGCTTCCCGTCTCTTCATCGGCGACGAGGGCGATGCCGATATCGAAGGCCGGGACGATGCCCTCGGCCCTCAGGGCCTTGACGGCGAAGAGCGAGGCGACCATGTCCTGCTGGTTGTCCTCGACGCCGCGGCCATGGATCCGGCCCTTCTCGACCCAGGCCTTGAACGGATCGCCGTGCCACAGGGCCAGCTCGCCGGGCGGGACGACGTCCATGTGGGTCATGACCCACACCGTCTTGGCGTGGCTCTTCCCCCGGTAATAGGCGAGGATGTTCGGACGGTATCCGGCCGGCGCATCGAGATCGGGGGATTTGACGACGGAGATGTCGACGAACCCGTTCGCCCTGAGCCACTCGACGAGGAAATCGGCCTTCTTGGCCTCGCCCTCACCGCCGCTCGATGGAGCGATCGCCGGGATGGCGCACAGGCGCATCTGGAGGTCGACCATCTCATCTCGGTATTTTTCGATCCGGCGGGCCAGCTTGTCGAACGTCGCGTCGGGATTCATGCGGGGACTCCTTGGTGCGGGCATATCGGCCGCATCTTATCATGCCGGCCCGGGAAAAAAAAGGCGGCGCGCACTCATCGGCCTGCGGGGAGCAGGCGATCCTCCCGGAGCATGCGGACGCCGACGAACGCGTATTGAACGAAGGAGGCGGCCGTAAGAAGGGCCGTCAGGACGTAGAGCCAGCCCAGGGACTGCGGGGATTTGCCTGTGGCGTTTAGATAGAGCATGAAATACACGAGGAAGATCTGGCAGACCGTGCTGGCTTTCCCGGAAAGGACCGGGCGGAAGGTCCGCTTGCCCCGGAGCGCGACGATGATCAGGGAACCCAGCGCGATCGCGAGGTCACGGCCGATGCAGAGGACCGTCAGCCACACCGGCAGCGTGTTCGGCAGGCCGAGGCCCGGAACGGTCAGGACAACGAAGGCCGCCGTCAGCAGGACCTTGTCGCCGATCGGATCGAGCCACAGCCCCAGGTTCGATCTGAGCTCGAATTTCCGGGCGGCGAATCCGTCGAGCGCGTCGGTCGCTCCGGCGGCCAGGAACACGAAGAAGGCCGGCCAAGGCCGGCCCTGGACGACCAGGAGCACGAAGACCGGCGTCAGCACGATCCGGAAGAGTGACAGGAGGTTGGGCAGGAGGAAGATCTCGGACCGGCGCGTCCTTGCCGCCGGGGTCTCGACGTCCTCCGCCGATCCTTTCATCTCTTCCATGTTCGCTGTTCCCTACTTGGCCAGTCTCTGGATGATGTCGAGGACCCGGATCGCCTCCTCGCCGGAGACGGTCCTCTCGGGTTCGAACCTCCGATCCGGATTGAGGGTCATGACCTGGTAGGCGAGGGCTTTGGTGATCGAAGGAGAGTACATACTGTCCGCGGCCACGTCGGCGATCTGGATCCGCCGCGTCTCGACCAGGGGCACAAAGCGGGCCCCCCTCTTTTGAAGGACGTCGATGAGCCGGACCGCGGTGTCGGCCAGCTCGGCCCGGTTGATGATCCGCCGCGGCTGGAAGGTGTGGTTCACCGAGGCTCTGATGATCTCGAGAGAGGCGACGGTCACGATGAAACGCTCGGCCCAAGACGCCGAAATGTCGACGAGGATCTCTGTGCGCGCGCCGGGTGTCCCCAGGATGTCCTCGAACTTGACCCCGATCAGGGCGGCCAGGTCCTCCCGGGTGATCGCTTCGAGCGCGGGGATGCCGTCGTACTGACTGGGTATCTCGTAGACGCCCAGCTTGGCCCTGAGCTCTTCGACCCGTTTGACCACGGCCGTGTCCTTCGGCTCGGCGGCGGCCAGCTTTTCGAGGACGTCGAGGCTCTGTCCGAGCTCTCCCGCCTCGGCCAGGAACTCGGCGTATTCTCGTAGGACGGCCTTATCTGCCGTGCCCGCCTCCATGGCCGCCCTGAATTGGACGAGCGCCTCGGCCGTGTTCTTCTCCTGCCGGTAGATGCGGGCCAGCTCGAGGTGAGCGTCCGCCGAATCGGGGGCGTAGGACAGAACGCGGAGGAATTCCCGCTTGGCCGTCTCGCGGTTGCCCCCGGCGAGGGCGGCGCGGGCCGCGGCCGAGGCGTCCTTGACGAGCTCGTTGCGCAGGGCCGTGTAGCGCGGCGCGGCCCAGCGATTATCGGGGTCGAGCTCGAGGATCGAGGCGTATGCGGCGAAAACCTTTTCCCGCTCGCGACGGGATTCGTAGATCTGGGCCAGGCCGACGTACGACGGGATCATCCCGGGCGTGCCCGCGATGGAGGATTTGAACCGTGCTTCGGCGGCCGCGAGGTTGGCCGAAAGGAGGTCCACGTAGGCCAGGCCCGCTTCGCGGATGGGGTTGGCCGTGCCGAGCTTCATCAGGTATTTCCTCGCCAGTTCGGGCCGTCCGGACCTGAGGGCGTCCCAGGCGTCCTCGGCCGCGATGCGGTCGTCCAGCCGCAGCCGTATCGTGGCCTCCGCCGGCAACTCCTCGACGAAGAATGCGGGCGGCGCGGGGGGGAGTGTCGCGCAGGACCAGGCCCCGAGGAGGGCCAGCCCGATGACGGCGATCCGCTTCACCATGGCTCAGCTCCTTGCTCGAGATACGGCAGGAAATTGACGATCCCCGCCGGCTCGGCCATGACCTTGAATTCGACAAAGCGCTCGCTCTCGCGCCTTTTCAGGACGAGCGAACGGTGGGCGAGCGAGTCGGTGATCTCGCGGGTCTCCCGAGGGACCCGGATGTAATAGACTTTGTACCCGGCGAAGAGGACCTCCCGGAGCCGGCGCATGAAGTCCGAGACGCCCTCACCGGTCTTGGCCGAGAGGGCGATCGTCTGAGCATGCGCGTCGCCGTTGCGCCGGAGGAGGAGCTCCCGCTCCTCGTCGGGGAGGAGGTCGATCTTGTTGAGGACCTTGACCACCGGGACGTCGGCGACGCCGATGTCGGCCAGGATGGCCTCGACGGCGCCAAGCTGGCGCTCGCACGAAGCCGAGGCGACGTCGACGATGTGGCAGACGCAATCCGCTTCGCCGACCTCCTCGAGCGTCGCCCGGAAGGACGTGACCAGCTCGGTGGGCAGCCTCTTGATGAAGCCGACCGTGTCGGTGAGGAAGAAGAACGCGCCGTCGGGGAAGGAAACGCGCCGCAGCAGCGGGTCCAGCGTGGAAAAGAGGTTCGACGACGTGTAGCGCTGCTCTTTGGCCAGCAGGTTGAACAAGGTCGATTTCCCGGCGCTCGTGTAGCCGACGAGCGAGACCGTGGGTATGGGGCTCTTGCGGCGGCTTTCCCGCTGGCTTGAGCGCCTCTTTTGGAGGGCGTCGATGTCCCGCTTGATCCTGGCGATGCGGTCGGTGATCCGCCGTCGGTCGACCTCGAGCTTCTTCTCGCCCGGGCCGCGGGTGCCGATCCCGGCGCCCTGTTGGGTCAGGCTGAGCCCTTTGCCCCGCAGGCGCGGCAGGCGGTAGCTCAGCTGGGCCAGTTCCACCTGGAGCTTGCCCTCGTTCGTCCGGGCCCGCTGGGCGAAGATGTCGAGGATGAGCTGGGTCCGGTCGATGACCTTGACTTTGATCTCGTCCTCGAGGTTTCTCTGCTGGGCCCCGTTGAGGGTGTGGTCGAAGATGACGAGGTCCGCCGCGGCCTCCCCGACCTCTCGGGCGATGTCGGCGACCTTGCCCTCGCCGACGAGCCAGCGGGGGTTGAGGCGCGGCCGGACCTGGAAGGCCTTGCCGGCCACCTCGGCCCCGGCCGCGGCGGCCAGGCCGGCCAGCTCGGCCATGGACTCCTCGGCCTCTTCCTTTTCGGCCTTGGTCGTGGCCACGTTGACGAGAATAGCGCGTTCCATGATGATCCAGCGTCCCTATTGTAATTGGTTTTGGATGTATTGCTCAAGGCCGGGCCCGTCATCAGGGGAGAACCAGACGACACCGGCCATCTTCCGGAACCATGTCATCTGCCGCTTGGCGTATTGACGCGTCTCGATCTTGGTCAGCGCGACGGCCTCCTCGCGCCCGATCTCGCCGTGGAGGAGCTTGAGGACATGGCTGTATCCGAGGGCCCGGAAAGGCGGGGCCGCCTCCGGGACGCCCCGTTCGAGGAGCTCCCTGACCTCGTCGATGAGGCCGCGGGCGAACATCCGCTCGACGCGCTCCTCGATGCGCCGGCAGAGCGCCTCGCGCTCCAGCCGGAGGCCGAGGCGAAGGACGGTCCGGCCCGCGACCGGCGAGCGGGTCTCGCGGAAGTGCTCGGAGATGGGCCGTCCGGTCGCCGCGTGGACCTCGAGGGCACGGATGATGCGGACGCGGTCCCGGCTGCGGACCTTCCTGGCGTATTCCGGGTCGACGGCTTCGAGACGGCGGAACAGGGCATCGAGTCCCTGCTCTCGGGCTTCGGCCTCGAGAGCCGCCCTTATCGCCGGGTCGCGGCCCGGGCCGGGGAAAAGGCCGTCGGCGAGGGCCTTGATGTAGAGGCCGGTGCCGCCGGCGACGATGGGCAGCCGCCCCCGGGCGGCGATGCCCCGGGCGGCTTCGAGCGCGTCCCGGACGAAATCGGCGGCCGTGTACTGGACCTCGGGTCCGACGATGTCGATGAGGTGATGGGGGACGCTCCGCCGTTCTTCGGGGCCCGGCTTGGCCGTGCCGATGTCGAAACCCCGGTAGACCTGGATGGAGTCGCCGCTGATGACCTCGCCGCCGAGGTGGAGCGCCAGGTCGACGGCGACGCGGCTCTTGCCGACGGCGGTCGGCCCGAGGACGATAACGAGGACGGGGGCTTCAGGTTCCAATTTCGATGAGGATCCAGAGGGCGATCAGGGAGACGAAGAGCAGGAGGGCGAGAAGCTGGCGCCGCTTCACGGGGCCTCTCCCAGCTTCTCCAGGCTCCGGACGAGGGCGGACTCGTGTTCGGGGCCGAGCGTCCGCTTGACGACCAGGACCTCGGCGGCGAGGATCTCGTCCATGCTCCTCAGCATCGAGCGGCGGCCATCGTCGCCGACGATGTTCGCGCTCACCCGGATCAGCGACTTGAGCTCGAGGCGTCCGTCCGGCTTGAGCGCCGCGGCCTGGAAAGCCGGGTCGAGGCGGCCCCGGACCTCCTCGAGGGCCTTTCCGATCATGCTGAAGGCGACGGGTCCGATCTCTTTCGAGACGTACTTGAAGATGAAGGCGCACTTGGCGTTGAAGAGGCCCATGATCCGGTCCATCCCCGCGAGCGACATGTCGCCGGCGAGCTTCCCTGTCTTCGGCTTGGTGCCCGCCGTGCCGGCCAAGCCGAGGAGGAGCAGGGCGAAGAGGGACCGGCGGGTCTCGTCCGCGCCGACGTCGCTCCCGGCGCAGATCTCATCGCGGGTCTTCGGAGGATCGAGGAGGCCGAGGACGTACTTCTCGGTGAGGGAGAGGCGGAACGCGTCCGCCGAAAAGGCCGGGAGCCGCCGGACGACTTCGCCGCGCGCCGGCAGGACCTTGTCCAACGCCGCGTCGTCCTTCATCCGCCGGGCGCCCTCGAGCAGGAGGCTCGGTACGTCGATCGCGTCGACGTAGGCGCGGGCCGTGGGGCCGCTTCGAGTGTGAAACTCCCGGCCGGCTTCCGCGCTCTCGAAAAGGGCCAGCACCTCTTCCCGGGCGTAGGACTGGAGGAGCGTCCACAGACGCTCGGGCTCGAAGACCCTGGTCTCGACGAGGGACCGGAGCGTCGAGCCTTCCGTCCTCTGGGCGTGCTCTTCGACGCGGGTCAGGGCGATGAAGTCCGTCTCGCCTGTGGTCAACAGGAAGCGCAAGAAATCCTTTTCTTCGAACGACACGGAATCGAGGACGAGAAAGCCCCGCTCGAAGGACAGACACTTCGGGACGCCGCCGGCCTGGACGTAGAGCGAACCGCTGAGGCCCTGCCTCCAGATCTCGGCCAGGACGCGGGCGACGGGGGCGCGGGAGAATTCCTCGGAGGCGAACCATTCGTCCATGGCCTTACTCTAACGACCGATGGACGCGAAGTCAATCTAGCGAAGGAAGCTCATGCCGATGAGGCCGATGCCGATGTTGGCCAGGGCCTTGAGGAACCACATCCCATAGGACAGGGCCAGGGCCTTGCCGGGCTTGATCTTGAAGATGGCCGCCAGGCCTAAGGCCAGGATGCCGAACATCCAGAGCTGGAAGAAATCGATCTGGGTCAAGATGACGTACGGCGTTGACGTGATCTCCATCTTGGGGAAGAGCAAAGCCAGGCTGGTCGAGGTCTGCATCACGGACTGACGGGTCAGCGCAAGGACCAGTCGGACGGCGTTCCCTAATAGGGTATTGACGAGGCTGGCGTGGACGAGCGCCGACAGGACCTGGACGTAGGTCCCCTGGGTGGAGAGGAGCCGGCCGAGGATGAGCAGGAGAAGGCTCTGGAGGAGCAGCGCGGCGAGGGTGAACAGCGGCGTCGTGACGAAGATCTGAATGATCCGGCCGGACTGCGGGGGGTTCTCGGTCCTCTCGATCAGCTTGGCGTAGCTGTCCTCGCCCATCCGCTCCTTGAGCGCGGCGTTGTCCTTCATCAGGGCGAGCTGGTCCTTCTGCATGTAGGGGAGGATGATGAAGTTGAAGGCGATGAGGGCGACGAGGACGATGACGAGCGTGTCGATCCAGACGGGTCTGACGGCCAGCCCTTCGAAGGTCGGACGCGGGCTGAAGAACACGCCTTCGATGCGCTTGAAGAGGTTCATGGCGAGGCTCCTTTCCGTTCGTCCTTCTCGATCTGGCCGTCGCGGATGTGGATGATGCGCTGGGCCTGATCGGCGACTTCGCGGTCGTGGGTGACCATGATGATCGTGTTCCCTTGCTCGTGGATGCGGTGGAAGAGGTTGAGGATCTCGCGGCCCGTCCGGGAGTCGAGGTTCCCCGTCGGCTCGTCGGCGAGGAGGAGCGAGGGCTCGTTGACGAGGGCCCGGGCGATGGCCACGCGTTGGCGCTCGCCGCCCGACAGCTCGGCCGGCTTGTGGTTCATCCGGGCCTTCATCTCGACCCGTTCGAGGGCCCGCCGGGCCTTCTCTTCGCGCACGGCCTTCTTCGTCCCGGCGTAAACGAGGGGCAGCTCGACGTTGTGGAAGGCCGAGGCCCGCGGCAGGAGGTTGAAGACCTGGAAGACGAAGCCGATCTCGTGGTTCCGCGTGAAGGCCAGCTCGTCCTCGGACATGGCGCTGACGAGCTTGCCGTTGAGGCGGTAGATGCCGGAGGTCGGCGTGTCGAGGCAGCCGATGAGGTTCATCAGGGTCGACTTGCCCGATCCGGACGGACCCATGATGGCCACGAACTCGTTCCGCTCGACCGTCAGGGACACGCCGCGCAGGGCCTCGACCTCCTGCTCGTCGAGCTTGTAGACTTTCCAGAGGTCCTCGGCGAAGATGACGAAGGGGTCCGGCCCGCTCATGAGGTCTTGGCTTCCTTTGTCGTTTCCGCCTTGATCAGGACGCCGTCCTTGAGCTCGCGCAGGGAGGCATAGGGACCGGTGACGATCTCCTGCCCCTCCTTGAGGCCCGAGGTGATCTCGATCATCATGCCGCCGGTGATGCCCTTGCCGACCGGCGCGAACTTGACCCTCTGGGCTTCGACCGTGTAAACGCCTTCCTCCTCGCGGGCCGCCGCGGGGGCGTCCTTGGCGACGCCTTCCTTCTCCCGCAGGACGAGCGACGAAATGGGCACGGCCAGGACCTGAGTCTTCTCGGCCACGATGATGTCGGCCGAAGCGGACAGCCCGGGCTTGAGCTTCCGGGCCGGGTTGTCGAGCGTGACGACGACCTTGAAGTCCTTGGATTCCTGGGTCGAAAGGCCGCCCGTCGCCTTCTGGAGGGCGGAGCTGCCGATCTCGGTGACCTTGCCCTCGAAGACCGTGTCCGGCATGGCGTCGACGCGGACCTTGGCCTGCTGCGCGAGGGTAACGCCGACGACGTCGGTCTCGTCGACCTCGACCTCGACCTCCATGACCGACAGGTCAGCGATCGTCAGCATGACCGTGCCGGGATTGTTCATCGTGCCGATGATGGCCACCTCGCCTTCCTCGACCTGAAGGCTGGTGATGATCCCGTCGATCGGGGAGGTATAGGTCGTCTTGGTCAGGTTGTCCGTCGTGCTCCTGAGGGAGGCCTCGGCCTGCTTGATCTGGAATTCGATGGCATTCATCTGGGCCACGGAGACGTCGTATTGGGCCTTGGCCGCCTCCAGCTGGTCCTTGGAGATGAGATTGTCGTCGAAGAGCTGCTGCTGGCGGTCGAAGGAGTTCTTGTCCCTCTTCAAACGGGCCTCCGCCTGGATGCGGTCGGCGTTGGCGGCCCGGATGAAGTTCTGATCGCGGTCGGCGATGGCCTCGTATTGGGTCGAATCGAGCTTGAGCAGAAAGTCGCCGGCCTTGACCTCCTGGCCTTCGACGACGCCGATCTTGATGATCCGGCCGGGGACTTGGGCGCTGATGTTGATGTTCTTCTTAGGCTTGATCTCGCCGGAAGCCGAGATGATGGAGGTCAGGTTCTGGTTCTTGACCTTGTCCACGGTCACTTTCACCGTCTTTTCCCGGCGGGACTGCAGGTTGGCGATGACGATGGCGCCGAGCGCCACCAGGACGGCCAGTACGATCAGCAGCTTTTTGCGCCGCTTGAAGAAACTCGCCTTTTCACTCATGGGTACAGCCTTTCCGGTCGGGTTCGATAGTCTTCCGTCTATTATACTACGGAAACAAGCCGTCCGGGTTCAGGTGCCAGGCGATAAGGCCCCGGAAAGCCGCGTCCCGAATTCCCTTGTCTGCCAAAGGTTTCCCCGCTAAGATAAATGCCTATGGACGATCTTAAAGAATTGGCCGGGGTCGGCGAGGCCGTCGTCCGCGAGGCCGGACGATATCTGCGGGCGAACCTCGGCCGGCGCGTCGAGGCCTCCTTCAAGGGGGCGGTCGACCTGGTGACCCCGTTCGACGTCGGGGCCCAGGAGATCCTCGTCGACCGCCTCGCCTCGGCCTTCCCGACCCACGGTTTCCTGGCCGAGGAGGGCCTGGCCCGGACCGGGAGCTCCGATTGCCGCTGGATCATCGACCCCCTCGACGGCACGACGAACTTCGCCCACGGCTTCCCCGTCTTCAGCGTCTCGGCGGCCCTCGAATGCGCCGGCCGGAGGGTCCTCGGCTTCGTCTACGATCCGATGCGCGAGGAGATGTTCCGGGCCGAGGCAGGAGCAGGGGCCTTCCTCAACGACGCCCCGATCCGTGTCTCCGGCGTCTCTGAGCTGGGCCGCAGCCTTCTCGCCACGGGCTTTCCTTACGACGTCCGGATGAGCCCGGTGAACAACCTCGACCATTGGGGGCGGTTCATCGTGCGCGCCCAGGCCATCCGGCGCTGCGGTTCGGCGGCCCTCGACCTGTGTTACGTCGCCTGCGGCCGGTTCGACGGGTTCTGGGAGCTCAAGCTCAAGCCCTGGGATGTGGCCGCCGGGGCCCTGATGGTCACCGAGGCGGGCGGCCAGGTCACGGACTTCGCGGGGCAGCCTTTTGCGCTCGCCGCGCCGGGCGTCGTGGCGACAAACGGGCTCATCCACCCGGCCATCGTCGAAGTCCTGAACATGGCCGGGCCGAAAGGGGAGGGCGATGGCCGCTAAGATATCGACCCGGTCAGTCCTCGCCGTCGGAGCCGGACTCCTCGGGCTGGCCGCGCTCGCCGCGGGCTGGGGCTCCCCCCAGGTCCCCGGCCAGATCGCGGTCCCCCCGCTCGAAAAGACGGTCATCGTACCGGCCGACTCCGGCTGGGTGGACACGGCGATCGACGTCGGGCCCGGAGATGAGCTTCGCTTTTCCGCCTCGGGGGAGATCGACCTGCAGAGAGGGAACCCCGAAGCCGTCTGCGGCGCCGGGGGGATCGATCTCATCACGGGCGAGCAGCCCATCCCGAACGCCAACCTCGGGGCGCTCATCGGCAAGGTCGTCCAGCTTGTCGCCAGCCGTGTCGACGAAGATTCGGGGATGGAGGTCCGCGACGAGATCTTCGCCCTGTTCCTCATCGGGCAAGAGAACACCGTGACCGTTCCCTTCAAGGGGCGGCTCTATCTTGGCGTCAACGAGAACGTCCTCAAAGACAACGGGGGTCAGTTCTCGGTCGTCGTCATCCGGCGCCCGCTTTGAAGGGCTGCCGCCCTCAGTTTGCTTCCTCGACCGCCTTCGAGGCCAGGTGCTCGTCCATGAACTGCGTGGTGTACCGGCCGGCCAGGAAATCGGAATTGGCCAGGATGTCGAGGTGGAGGGGGATGTTTGTCTTGATGCCGACGACCGTCGTCGTCTCCAGGGCCGCCCGCATCTTGCTGATGGCCAGATCCCGGCTCGGCGCGTAGGCGATGATCTTGGCCACGAGGGAATCGTAGTCCGGCGGCACGACCCAGCCGCAGTAGGCGGCGGAGTCGACGCGGATCCCTTCCCCACCCGGCAGGACGAGGAAGTCGATCTTCCCCGGCGAGGGGGCGAAGGTCGCCGGGTCCTCGGCGTTGATGCGGCACTCGATGGCGTGGCCCCGCATCTCGAGGGCGTAGGGCGGGGCGTACTTCTCGCCGGCGGCGATCCGGATCTGGGCCTTGATGAGGTTGATGCCGTAGACCATCTCCGTAATGGGGTGTTCGACCTGGACCCGGGCGTTGGCCTCCATGAAATAGAACTTGTGGTCCTCGTCGACCAGGAACTCGAACGTGCCCAGGCTCCGATAGCCGATCTCGGAGGCCGCGTCCTCGACCTCCTTGATCATCCGCCGGCGCGTCTTCCAGTCGATGAAGGGCGAGGGCGTCTCTTCGATGAGCTTCTGGTAGCGCCGCTGGACGGAGCACTCCCGCTCGCCGAACGCCGTGACCTTGCCCAGCCGGTCGCCGATGACCTGGATCTCGATGTGCCGCGCCCCGCTGATGAACTTCTCGATGTAGAGAGAGGAATCGCCGAAGGCCGCCTTGGCCTCGCCCTGGGCGATGGGGAACTGGTCCTCGAGCTGTGCCGCCGAGTGGCAGATCCGCATGCCCTTGCCCCCGCCGCCGGCCGCGGCCTTGATGATCACCGGGTAGCCGATCTTCGAGGCGGTTTTCTTGGCCACGGTCAGGTCGTCGATGACGGTGTCGCTGCCCGGCAGGATGGGCAGGCCGGCCTTCTTCATGGTCTGGCGGGCCTTGTTCTTGTCGCCCATGAGCCGGATGATCGAAGGCGGCGGGCCGATAAAGGTAAGGCCGTGGGTCTTGCAGATATCGGCGAACTTGGCGTTCTCGGCCAGAAAACCGTAGCCGGGGTGGACGGCGTCCGCCCCGGTGATATCGACGGCGCTGAGGATGTTGGCGATGTTGAGGTAGCTCTCGGAGGCCTTGGCCGGTCCGATGCAGACCCTTTCGTCGGCGAGCAGGACGTGAAGGGCCTGGCGGTCGGCTTCCGAGAAGACCGCGACGCTCTTGATGCCGAGCTCCTTGCAGGAGCGGATGATGCGGAGGGCGATCTCTCCGCGGTTGGCGACCAGGAGTTTGGAGATCATCGGTCCTCAGCTCTCCGGCAGGATGGCGAAGAGCTTCTGCCCGAACTCCACGGGCCTGGCGTTGTCGACGTAGATCTCGACGATCGTCCCGTCGACGTCCGCCTCGATCTCGTTCATGAGCTTCATGGCTTCGATGATGCAGAGGGTCTTGCCCTTCTTGACATGGTCACCGATGTCGACGAACGGGGCCGAGGTCGGGTCGGGCGCCCGGTAGAACGTTCCGACCATCGGAGATGTGATCATGCGATGGCCTTTGGCGGCTTCAGCCGCCTGGACGCGGGCTTCGGCCGCGGCGACGGCCTCCGGCGTCAGGGCCGGGGCGGCGGGGGCAGGTGCCGGGGCCGGGGCCGCGGGCGGCGCATTCCGGGAGATCTTGACCTTCAGGCCTTCGACCTCGAGCTCGAACACCGAGAGGTTCTTCTCCTCGAGTAAGCCGACGAGCTTACGGATCTCGTCGTAGTCGATCTTGCCGCCCATGGCGCTTTCCTCGGGTCCGACAGGCTTGTTGTTCTTGTCGCTCATGCCCTTGTTCACCTCTCCAGATGTGTTTTACCTTATCGGCATCCCCCCTCTTTGTCAAGGAGCGGCTTGTGGGCAGCCTCCCCTCCTGGAAAAGTTTAAAAACGCCGTTCAGTGCGCCGGACTCGGCGCTAAAACAACTCGCTCGGCGTGCGCTACGCCTCGCTCAAACACGTTTTGGCGGTTTCCCCTGAAACTGCCCTCGTCCGTCACGCTGCCCGGCTAAACTTTTCCAATGTCGGGTTCGGCTGCCCACTTCGCCGCCAGTTCCCCCCCCCAAAAAGGGCTCCAAGTTGACGGACAGGGGAGCTTTCCTTAAGATGGCCCGAGGGACAGGAACGATGTTCGACCAGCTCGCCGGCGGCCTCGGGAAGATGGTGAAGTTCCTCCGGGGCGAGGTCAAGGTCACGGACAAGAACATGGCCGAGGCCCTAAAGATGATGCGCCTGGCCTTTCTGGAGGCCGACGTCAACTACAGGGTGGTCAAGGACTTCGAGGCCCGGATCAAGGAGAAGGCCCTGGGCGAGGAGGTCCTGAACGGACTCAACCCCGCCCAGCAGGTCATCAAGATCGTCCACGACGAGCTCACCGCCATCCTCGGCGGGGCCCGCAAGCCCCTCCAATTCGCCAGCCGGCCCCCGTCCATCATCATGCTTGTCGGCCTCCAGGGCAGCGGCAAGACGACGACCTGCGGCAAGCTGGCCCGTTGGGTCTCAGGGATCGGGAAGAACCCCTTGCTCGTCTCCTTCGACCTCAAGAGACCGGCCGCCCAGGACCAGCTGAGGTCGATCGCCGTGGGACTCGGCTTTCCCTTCTACGAGATGACGGCCATCCGGATGGCTTCCCCGAAGGAGGCCCTGAAGGAGCTCCTGGAGTACACGGCCAACCGCGGGTTCGATCCCCTCATCGTCGACACGGCGGGGCGCCTCCACATCGACGACGAGCTCATGGACGAGCTGCGCCTGGTCAAGGATATCCTCAACCCGATCGAGACGATCTACGTCGGCGACGCCATGACGGGTCAGGACGCCGTGCGCAGCGCCCAGGCTTTCGAGGAGAGGATCGGCCTCACGGCCGTCATCCTGACCAAGCTCGACGGTGACGCCCGGGGCGGGGCGGCCCTGTCCATCGTCTCCGCGACCGGCCGGCCCATCAAGTTCATCGGCGTCGGCGAAAAGCCCGACAAGCTCGATGTCTTCCATCCTGAGCGCATGGCCTCGCGCATCCTGGGCATGGGGGACATCCTGTCGCTTGTTGAGAAGGCCCAGGACCAGGCCGACGTCGCCGAGGCCGAGGAGATGGCCCGCAAGCTCCGCAAGCAGGAGTTCACCCTCGAGGATTTCAGGAAGCAGATCGTCCAGATGAAGAGAATGGGCTCGCTCACGGACCTCCTGGGCCATCTTCCCCAGGTGGGCCCCTTCAAGGCCCTGGGCAAGGCCCAGGTCGACGAGGGAAGGATCGCCCACTTCGCGGCCATCATCGATTCCATGACCCCAGAGGAGCGGGCCGACCCGCGGCTGCTGAACGGCAGCCGCCGGGCCCGCATCTCCCGAGGCAGCGGCCGGCCGGTGCACGAGATCAATCAGCTGGTCAAGCAATTTCTGGAAATGCGGAAGATGATGAAGCGCGCCTCGGTCCAGAAGCTCTTCGACGGCCTAAGATAGATTCTTGTTCTTCCTGCTTCCAGACAGATTTCCTTTCAAGGCGGCGAGGGAATTCGCCTCGCAGATCCCCGTCCGTGGAGGGGGGACCCGCGCAGCGGGGGGAACCGGACGACTGGTTCCCGGGGGGCCGGGGAGCTAGAGGCGATTCCCGAGCGAAGCCGTAGAGAGGAAATCTAGCGTCCTTCGAGGACCTGCTCCACGCACTCGAGCCAGAAAGCGGCGTAGTCCTCCCAGAAGACGAAGTTCAGCCCCCAGTGCGGGGCGGGGTCGGACATGTAGGCGAGGACGTGGCCCCGGCCGCAGCTCCGGAGGGCCAAGAGGGGGTCGCCCGAATCCCGGACCTCGAGGAGGACCCGGCCCTCGGGAATGGCCATCGTCTTGTTGTAACCCAGGATGGGCGGCATCGTCCGGAGGTTGATCGACTTGAAGAAGCGCTCGCCGGCGGCCGTGAGCTCGGCATCGAAGCCCTCCGTGCTCTCCACGAGGTCCTCGTGGTCGAGGCAGCGGACCGGCAGGACCTCCCGCAGCCGCGTGCGGCCCCAGCCGCCCTTGCCCAGCTCACCGGTGAAGGAGTACCAGCCGCCGAGGAACATGGCCGATTTGCCTTCCTTGATGGCCTCGACGGTCAGCCGGATCCGGTCCGGATACGTCAGGACGGCCTTCCCGAACTTCTCGCGGTCGAAAAAATTCGGGGCCAGCTGGAAGAGCTTGGCGTCGACGTCGCTGAAGATGAGGACGTCGTAGTCGGCGAGAATGCGCTCATAATCCCCCGGGCCGAGGTGGTTGTAGAAGTCCCAGGCCGCGACGGACTCGACCTGGTGCTTCCCGGTCGATTCCAGGGCGTCCTTCAGCCACTTGCCGTAATTGACGATGTCGAGGCCCTTGGGCGAGTGATAGAATGGCGTCTCGGCGAACACGGGGCCGGTCAGGACCGCCCAATCGCCGACATAGTAAATCTTGGCCATGTCCTTTGTCTCCTTCCGCAGGCATAGGATAACAGAGAACGCCGGGCAGAGGAAGGGGTCTGAACAGGGTGTCCTCTCCGGGGGACAGGGCCGGATTTCCAGTTGACTTACCCCTTGAATTCCGATATGATTCACCAGCAATTACCTCTACCACGGAAGTGAAACCACAATGATAACCATGCGCTTGATGAGATTTGGCACCAAAAAGAAACCGACCTACCGGGTCGTGGTGATGGACTCGCAGAGAGCCCGCCAGAGCCAGGCCCTGGACACGTTGGGCACCTACACCCCCCTCGATGACCCCGCCGGCGTCAAGCTCGACCTCGCAAAAGCGAACACGTGGATCGCCAAGGGTGTCCGCCCGTCGGCCACGGTCCAATCCCTTCTGGATAGAGTCTCCAAGTCCTCGAAGCCCGCGAAATCCGCGAAACCCGCCCAGGACGCGAAAGCATAAAGGAGGTCACCGTGAAAGAACTCGTTGAGCTCATTGCCAAGGCGTTGGTGGACCAGCCGGAACGGGTGCAGGTTTCCCTGCTCGAGGGAGAACAGACCACCATCCTCGAGCTCAAAGTCGCCCCGGAGGACCTCGGCAAGGTGATCGGGAAACAAGGACGGACGGCGCGGGCCATCCGCATCATCCTCGGCGCCGCGGGGATGAAGCTGAAGAGGCGCTTCAATCTCGAGATCATTGAAAAAGGCTGACCTCGTCGCCCTCGGCAAGGTCGTCCGGAGCCAGGGGCGCGACGGCTGCGTCAAGCTCAGGCTCAACGAAAAAGGGCCCACCAGGTTCGCCGGCGCGACCGTTTATCTCGGGAGCGGGGACGGCTTCGAGGCCTACGAAGTCGCATCCCTGACCCTCGACCGCAACGCCACTTTCCTGAAGCTCAAGGGCGTCGACACCCTGGCCGCGGCCGACGCTCTGGCCGGCTGCGATGTTTTCGCCGCCGAGTCAGATTTCGCCGGCCCCGCTGAGGACAGCTTCTACGACTTCCAGGTCATCGGCAGCCGGGTCCTGACCCGCGACGGGGCCGAAGTCGGAGTCGTCGCCGCAATCCTGCCCGCCGGCGGGCAGACGCTGCTCGTCGTGAGGCGGACGGAGGACGAAGTGTACGTCCCCTTTAATGAGGCCATCTGCGTGAGCGTGGACCCCGAGCGGAAAGAGGTCGTCATCGACCCTCCCGAGGGTCTTTTGGACTTGAATGAGATTTGATATAATCACGATTTTCCCGGAGATGTTCGCCGGCGTCTTCTCGGGCGGGGTCGTCAAGAGGGCCCTGGACCGGGAGGTCGTCCGGATCGCGGTGCACGACCTGCGGGATTTCACGACGGACAAGCACCGCCAGGTCGACGACAGGCCCTTCGGGGGCCTGGAAGGAATGGTCTTGAAGCCCGAGCCCGTCTTTCGCGCCGTCGAGGCCGTCCGTGAGGACGAGGGGAGCAAGGTCTACCTTCTCTCCCCCCAGGGCCGGACCCTGGACGCCGGGCTGGCGCAGGAGCTGGCCTCGGAGCGTCAGGTCATTCTCATCTGCGGGCGGTATGAGGGAGTGGACGAGCGCGTCGCCGAGCACCTTGTCGACGGCGAGATCTCGATCGGCGACTACGTCCTGTCGGGCGGGGAGCTGGCCGCCGCGGTCGTCATCGACGCGGCTGCGCGCTTCGTTGCCGGCGTCGTCGGCAAGGAGGGGTCCGTTCGGAACGACTCCTTCAACGGCGGGATCCTCGATTATCCCCAGTACACGCGGCCGCGCGAATTCCGCGGCCTCAAGGTGCCGTCCGTCCTCTTCTCGGGCGACCACAAGAAGATCGAGCGCTGGCGGCGGAAGAAAGCCCTGGAAAAAACGGTCCGGCTGCGGCCGGACCTCGTCAGGCATAGAGACCTGTCCCCGGAAGACCGGGATCTTCTGGAGAAAATCCCGAACGAAAGGAAGCATGAATGAACATCATCAACGCGGTCGAGGATAAACATCTCAGGAAGGACCTCGTGCCCTTCAATGTCGGGGACACGGTCAAGGTCCACGTCATCATCCGCGAGGGCGACAAGGAGCGCATCCAGATCTTCCGCGGCGACGTCATCGCCAAGCGCGGCGGCAGCGTGAAGGCCACCTTCACGGTCCGCAAGGTCTCCTTCGGCGTCGGCGTCGAGCGCGTCTTCCCCCTCCATTCCAAGATGATCAAGACGATCGAGGTCGTCCGCAAGGCCAACGTCAGGCGGGCCAAACTCTATTACCTGCGCGACCTCAAGGGCAAGGCCGCCCGGCTCAAAGAGGACCAGGGCTGACCGCGAGGGCTGTGGCCAGCTTCAGGCTCGAAAAAAGGCTCGCCCGGGACGGCGCCCGGCTCGTTGCCGGCGTCGACGAGGTGGGTCGGGGCTCCCTTTTCGGGCCCGTCGTGGCGGCCGCGGTCATCCTGCCGGCCGCGTGGCTCGTGCGCCGTCCTCCCGCCTGGGTCAGCGACATCGACGATTCCAAGCTCGTTGCCCCGGCCCGGCGCGCCGAGCTCGCCGCCGCCCTCATCCGCGAGGCCGCGAGTGTGGGCGTAGGACTCGCCTCCGCTACCGAGATCGACGCCATGAACATCTATCAGGCCGCCCAGCTGGCCATGGTCCGGGCCATCGACAGCCTGCCCGAGGCGCCGGACGTCCTCCTGGTTGACGGGTTCCCGATAAAAGAGGTAAAGTACCGCCAGATGGGCATTCCGCGGGGGGACCGCCTGTGCCGGTCGATCGCCGCGGCGTCCATTGTAGCCAAGGTCTTCCGGGACGGGCTCATGGAGACATTCGATGCGCTCTACGAAGGCTACGGCCTGGCCCGGAACAAGGGGTACGGAACGGAGGAGCATCTCCGGGCGCTGAGGGAAAAGGGTCCGACGGGACTCCATCGGACCTCCTTCAAGCTCGGCTGAGGACGGGACGCATGAGCGCGCGCAGCGATCGGGTCAGGATCGTCGAGCAGGCCGAGAAATTCGTCAGGGCTGGCCGGGTCAAGGAGGCCATCGCCGAATACGAGAGGCTCTCGCTCGGCGACCCCCAGGACGTCGGGACCCTCAACATCATCGGCGACCTCTACATCCGCCTCGGCCAGAACGACAAAGCCATCCGCTCCTTCCAGCGGGTCGCCGAGGAATACGAGCGGCGGGGGCTCTTCTCGCAGGCCCTGGCCATCTGCAAGAAGATCCACAAGCTCACCCCCGAGAGCACCGACCACGCCCTCAAGCTCGGCGACCTCTACGCCCAGCAAGGCTTCGCCGCCGAAGCCAAGACCGTCTACGCATCGGTCGCCAGCCGGCTGGCCGGGGCGGGTCAGGCCGTCGAGGCCATCGCCATCTTCGAGAAGATCGTCAAGATCGATCGCGAGGACCACGACGCCCGGAAGGCGCTGGCCCGGCTGTATCGGGAATCCGGGAACGTCGATGCGGCCGTGACGCAGCTCGACGAGAGCGCCGACGTCCGCATCGAGAAGGGTGAGCTCGACGAGGCCGCCGCCGTCCTCCACGAGGCCCTGGCCCTGCGGCCGGGCGATCCCCGCAGCATCGTCGCCCTGGTCGACGTCTATAAGCGGCAGGAGCGGACGGACAAGGCCGTCGCGCTTCTCGAAAAAGAGCTGGCCGCGGCGCCCGACAACGTCCAGCTCCTCAACATCCTCGGCAACATCCATTTCGAGGCGGGCGAGACCACGACGGCCGAGGAGATCTTCACCCGCATCGTCACCGGCCACCCCCTCAACGTCAACGCCCGCATCAAGCTCGGGCGGATCCAGATCCTCAAGGACAAGCTCGACCAGGCCTACGAGCTGTTCGAGCCGTTGATCAACAACCTCGTCAAGAAACATCGCGACGAAAAGGCCATCGGCCTCCTGGGGCTCATCCTGGAGAGCCAAAAGCCCCATCTGCCCGCGCTCGAGCGTCTGGCCCTGATTTACCGGTCGAACAAAGAGGTCAAGAAGCTCGAGGTCGTGGACCGGGCCATCCTCGACGAGCTGCGCCGGATCGGCGAGAAAGAGCGGATGGTCGGCGTCACCTCGGAGCTCCTCGAGCTCCGTCCCGATGACGCCGATCTCGCCCGGGAGATGCGGGCCCTCCGGCAGGAGCTGGGTCTGCCGGTCGATGAGGTCCAGGAGGAATCCCCGGACCTTTCGGAGAAGGACCGAGAAGCGATCCGCGAGGTCATGAGCCAGGCCGATCTCTACCTCCAGCAGGGGCTCGTGCGGATCGCCCGCCGGCTCCTCGAGAACCTCCGCTTCCGCTACCCCGAGGACCCCCAGATCGTGCGCAAGATCGCCGTCCTCGACGAGGTCCGGACCCACATCGACGAGGACGAGATCCGCCGGCGCGTCGAGAAGACGACCATCCTCGAGGCCCAGCTCAAGGAAAAGGCCGCCGGCAAGAGGGCCGAAGGCAAAAAGGCCGAGGAAAAGAAGACCGACGACGCGAAGGGCGAAGTGGGAAAGGCCGAGGCCCGGAAGTCCGAAGAAAGCGTCCCCGAGGCCCCGAGAACGGAGGACAAGAAGGTCGAGGCAAAACGGAAGCCGGCCGGTCCCTTCAAAGCCGAGGTCCTCGAAGGGGAGAAGATCAGCACGGCCGATCTGTTCGCCGAGACCGACATCATCCCCTTCGTCAACGCCGAAACGGGAGAGAGGACGTACGACGACCTCCGGGAGGCGGCCGCGGCCGAGCTGCGCTGGATCGCAGCGGCCCGGGCCCGCATGCTCCAGGGGAACGCTTCGCCGCTCGAGCGGTCGCTCACGGCGATCGTCTCCGATTTCCGCAAGGACTTGGGCAAGACCGCCATCGCCGAGGACCCCGATACCCATTATGAGCTCGGCCTGGCGTTCATGGGCCAGGGCCTCATCCCGGAGGCGGTCGAGGAGCTGAGGGAGGCGGCCAAGGACAAGAGGCTGGCCATCGACAGCTACTAGCCTCATCAGCCAGTGCTATCGGCAGAAGCGGGATTTCGACGCGGCCGCGAAGTGGATGAAGACGGCCATGGCCGAGGCCAAGCCTGGACACCGATCAGTACTACGCCCTCGTCTACGAGCTCGCCGAGATCATGGAAGACTCCGACGATCGCGAGAGGGCCGCCGCGTTCTTCCGGGAGATCCGCGATTGGAACCCGGGCTTCCGGAACGTCGCCGCCCGCCTCGACGCCCTCGAAAAAACAGCCGTGCGCTGATCCAGATCCAGCGGGAAAAACTGCCCGGGAAAAGAAGAAGAGGGACGGCTCCCGGGTCAGACTCAGAGCCGGGGACATCCCTCTGGGTGTCTTGATTCAGTCGACGATCTTGGCGGAGATGATGAGGATGAGGCCCTTGTCGCCGCCGTCGAGCTTGGAGACGCCGACGACCGTCCGTCGCCGGACTTGATGTTGAGAACGTGTTCGATGAGCGTGGCACATTGATGATGGGCTTTTCGCCCGACACAACCGGTCTGCACGATCCTGCTCCAGCCGGATCTCTGTCTTGATGACCGCCGCTTTTACAGTCCCCAGCGACGTCCGGCTGGAGGGCTAACTCGAATTCGGCCTTCGGACCGAACTTGACTTCGCGTTCTCCCTGTTGACGGTCCGTACGAGCGTGGCGTCGAGGAACGTGTAGCCCTTGAAGCGTAGGAGCTTGCGCAGCTCCCGGATAATGGGATCGTTCTGGAGCTCGGGTCGGTCGTGGCGTCGGCTTCCGAACCCAGGACGAGCTGGACCGTGTAGAGGACGTCGGCCGGCTTGACGTCGAGCTCGCGGATGGCGGCCAGGATCTTCTCGACGTTCTCAGGCGTATCGCTGACCGTAAGGACCGCTGGCATGTTTGGGTTGAACTGTATGATGCGTCCGTCGCGGCTGACATAGGTGTAGAGCAGATTATCAATGTCCTGGGCCCGGACGTATTTGAGCTTGACGATCTCCTTCCGTAGGTTCTTCGTCTCGGCTTTCTGTTCCTGCGTGGCAGGATCAACGGGGTCTTCGGCCAAGGCGGGCATGACGACAGCCAGGGTGAAAGCCAACGCTAAGAGCGCGATCATTCCTTTCTTCATTCTTGTTCTCCTTTGTAATCGAAATTCTTGTCGAGGAACCAGACGACTTGGAGCCCGGTTTCCGGCGAAACCATGGTGATGGCGACCCTGTCCTGGCGGGGATTCTCCGACGCGATGACCATGCCGCCTTCGCCCGTCTCGCTTTCCGGTCCCGGCGACGGCCCCCTGAAGGATCACCGAGAGGATGGCCAGCCCGATCACGGCGCCGAGGACCGAGGCCGCGGCCCAGCTCGGCGTGCGGACGGGCCTGCCGGCGTCGGCAGACGCCCTCCGGGCTCCCCGCGCCTCCGCGGCCACCCGGACCATCAGGGCGTTCCATTCGCCCTCGCCCCATCCCGGGACGCCTTCCGCTTTTGCCGCGGACTTGACCTCGGCCAGGGCCGCCCGGAACCCTTCGAGTTCCGCCCGGCAGCCCGGGCAGGCGTCGACATGGGCGCGAACGGCGCGAGCGAGACGCGGCTTCAGATCGTCGCCCGCCAAGAGCGGCATGAGCTTGCGGACCTTTCGGCACGTCATCGTCCTTCCTCCAGATGGGGGCAGTCCCGCCGGATGGCCTCGCGGAGCTTGCGCCGGGCCGAGGACAGGTTGACCCGGACCGAGATCGCCGAGCAGCCCAGCACCCGGGACGTCTCCCGGATGTCGAGCTCCTCGAGATCCCGGAGCACGAAAACCTCCCGCTCCCTCCGGCTGAGGGCGGCCAGCGAACTCATGATGCCGGCCCGGAGCTCCCGCCGGTCGTGCCCGGCCTCCGGATCGGCGGCCGCCAACCGGTTGTCGCTGCGGGCGCCCGCCCGACCACCTCGCTGAAGGCCGCCTGCTCCCGCGACCTTTTCCTGGTGCGGTCCCGGGCCTCGTTGGCCGCGATCTGGAAAAGCCAGTTCCGGAACGAGCGGGAGACGTCGAAGCGGCCGAGCGAGCGGAAAGCGCGGAGCAGGGCTTCTTGAACGACCTCGAGGGCCTCTTCCCGGTTGCGGGTCAGCCGGGTCGCGAAGGCGAGGAGCCGGTCCCTGTGAGGGGTGATCAGCGGCTCGAATGCCTCGGTGCGGCCGGAGAGAACCATGTCGATGAGCTCCTTCTCCGTCTCGTTCATCCGCATGGTTATACCCGGCGCCGGGCGGAAACGTTAAGGCCTTCCGGACAGGCATGAAGATAGCACAACAGCCGGGGGATGCCAAAAGACAGAAAGGCCGTTTCTTAACAGATACTTATAAGCAAGCCGGCCTTCGCCGTGGAGCGGCTCAGGCGCCGACGTGGACGAGGTCCTTGACCTTCTTGAAGACCTCGAGCACCCGGTCGACCTGCGCGTCCGTATGCGTCGCCATGTAGCTCGTCCGCAGGCACGAGAACTCCGGCGTGACGGAGGGCGGCAGGGCGACGTTGGTGTAGATGCCTTCCGCGAAGAAGATCTTCCAGGCCTCGATGGCCTTCATCATGTCGCCGATCACGATGGGGATGATGGGTGTTTCGCTCTCGCCGATGTTGTAGCCCATGGCCCGGAGCTCGCCTCTGACCCGAGCCGCGATCGTGTTGACCCGCGCGACGCGTTCCGGTTCCGCTTCGAGGATGTCGAGGCAGGCCAGGACCGTGGCCACGTTCGAAGGCGGCAGGCTGGCGCTGAACATGAACGGCCGGGCGAACATCTGGATGAAGTGGACGGCCTCCTTGGGGCCGGCGATGAAGCCGCCGACCGAGGCGAGGGACTTGCTGAACGTGCCCATGACCAGGTCGACGTCCTTCTGGAGACCGAAGTGCCAGCCCGTACCCCGGCCGCCGCCGAGGACGCCGATGGCGTGGGCGTCATCCGACATGAACCGGGCGCCGTACTTTCGGCAAAGGGGGATGATCTCGGGCAGCTTGGCGATGTCGCCGCCCATGCTGAAGACGCCGTCGACGATGACGAGCTTGGCCGGCTCGGACGGCAGGGACTTCAGGACGGCCTCGAGATCGGCCATGTCGTTGTGCTTGTAGTAGCGGGTTTGGACGTTCTTGACGGCCTTGGCCATGCGAACGCCGTCGATGATGCTGGCGTGGACTTCTCTATCGGTGATGATGATGTCGTCTTTGTCCATGATGGCCGGGATCGTGCCCAGGTTGACCTGGAAGCCGGTGCTGAAGACGAGGGCCGCCTCCATGCCGACGTACTTGGCCAGCCGCGCCTCGAGCTCGATGTGGAGGTCGAGGGTGCCGTTGAGGAAGCGCGAGCCGGTGCAGCTCGTGCCGTACTTCCTGACGGCCTCGATGGCCGCTTCCTTGACCTTGGGGTGGTTGGTCAGCCCGACATAGTTGTTCGAGCCGATCATGATGAACTTCTGGCCGTGGATGTAGACCTCGGTGCCCTCGGCGTGCTCGATGGGGATGAAGTAGGGGAAGAGGCCCATGGCCTGGGCGGTCCGGGGGTTGAGGGGATAACCGTATTTCTGGGCGACCACGGGGTCGGAGTAGAAGCCGATACATTTCTCGAAAAGGTCCATTTTCACGTCCTTTGGGAGGATTTCCGGCCCTCAGTATAGAATTCCCGGCGGGATTAGTCAATTTTCGGGAGGAAAATGGGGACGCTTCTGTTTTTCAAGCCGAGCGCGTGATCGGACGGGTCAGGCAGGTCGGCCCGCCGGCGCCCTTGACGGAGATCTCCATCCCTTCATAGCTCAGGACCTCGATGCCGGCCTTCGCGAGGAGCGCGGCAGTCCCCGGATTACCGGCCAGGGCCAGGCATTTTCCCGGAGCGAGGGCCAGGACGTTCGTGGCCATGGCCGCATACTCGCCGTCCGGGACCTCGAGGAGCCGGGATCCCATGTCAAGAAGACGCTTGCGGAACGGCACGGGGAGAAGGCGGGAGTAGACGAGAAGGACCCGCTCGTCCACGGGGCTGAGCATGGACATCAAGTGGAGGACGTCCCCCGGGCCGTCCCAATGGGGAAGAGGCACTTCGATGACCTCGACGCCGTCCCGAGCGACGATCGTCGCGAATTGCCGGATGCCCTCGGCGTTTGTCCGGTAGCCATGGCCGACGGCGACCGCTCCGCCATCGAGCCAAACGACATCGCCGCCCTCCAGCGTTCCGGGTTCCCGGATCTCGCCGGCGACAGGCCAGCCGATCTTGTCACAATATTTCTTGATCGCCGCCGGCTCTCCCCGCCGGGGTTCTTTCCCCATCCGGCAGAGGACGATACCGCCCGGTGCGACGCATGCCGCGTCACGGACATAGATCGAGTCGAGGCCCGTCCGCGTGTCGGCGGGGAGGAAGCGGACGTCGGTCGCGAACCGCTTCAGGATCGCGACGAACGCGTCGTACTCGGCGCAAGCCCTTTCAAAATCGGGCTGCGCCGGGTAGCCAAGGTCTTCCCACTGGCCCGCGACATTCCTCTGGTCGAGCCAAGCTTCGCGCGGGTGTTTGAGGAGGAGCTCCCGGATCGGGGCGACCTCAGAAGCCACGCCGGAGCGCCCGTGTTCGTTTTTCACACCGCAGCTCCTTTCCTTGAACGAACGCATCTTATCCCCGCTGGACGTCACAGTAAAGGCCCCTGTTGCCAGCCCCCATGAAATCGGCTACCATCCCGCTCAAATGACATCGAACCGGGCCTGCCCCGTGGACCCTCTCCGTTCTCGCCAGGAGCGCTTCTCCTCCGCAGAGCCTGGCCGTTCGGCGCGGCCTTGAGTCGCCGACGCTTTGCTTGCGGACAGCCTTTCGGGTCCGGCATGAATGTCAAGATGCTGAAAATAAATAAGTTGGACAGGCGCCGATGTTTTTTGTGGATTTTCTGGACAAGATGCGATAAAATCCTTCGACAAATAGGAGGTCAACATGAAAACAATCTCTCGGATGCTCCTTATCGTGGCGCTGGCCGTGGGCCTGACGACAGGCCTCTCCGGCAACGGGCTCAACCTGAACGGCTCGGGCGCCAAATCCGACGCCATGGGCGGCGCCTTCGTCGGCCTGGCCAACGATTTCAGCGCGGCCTTCTGGAATCCGGGCGGCCTGGCCCAGCTCACCAAGGCGGGCTTCTCCCTTTACGGCGCGGACATCCTGCCCCAGGGGTCTTATGTGCTCGCCCCGTACGGGATCGACGCCAAGTCGACCCCCAAGCACTACCTCATCCCGGGCCTGGGCTATTTCCAGCCTCTCGGCGATCGGGTCGTCGTGGGCATCTATGTCTATGCCCCGTCGGGGGCCGGCGCGGACTGGGACGGCACCGACCTGGCCGCCCTCTCCGGCGGCAAGCCTTTCAAGTGGCACAGCATGCTCGGGATCTTCACCGCTTCGCCCTCCATCGCGGTCAAGCTCACCGACCAGATCATGCTCGGCGGCACGCTGGATTTCAACTACGGCATGCTCACGATGGATCAGCCGTTCGCCCTGGGCCAGTATTCGGAGAAGCTGAAGGGCCTGGCCGTCGGTGGGACGTTCGGCCTGCTCGTCAAACCCGTCAAGCAGTTCAGCTTCGGTGTGACCTATAGGCTGCCCTTCACCGCCAAGCTCAAGGGTGACGTCACGATCCCGTTCGCGACTGTTGTGCCGGGCATCACCTCGACCACGGACCACGGGACGCGCCAGGCGGGCTGGCCATCGTGGCTCGCCGGCGGCATCGCCATCAAGCCCACCGACAAGCTGACCATCACGGCGGACGTCCAGTACACCAACTGGAAGAAGATGCAGACGATCCCGATCAGTTTCGAGGACCCGGTCTGGAACGCCGTTTTTGGCGAAGGCGGCAGCCAAGACCGGACCGATGAGCTGCTCTGGAAAAACACGACAATGCTCCGTTTCGGGGCCGAATACCTCGTCACCGACACTCTCGCCCTTCGGGCCGGTTATACCAATGACCCGAATCCGGGCCCCATCGCAACCGAGAACATCCTGCTCCCCGAGTTCAAGTACAACTGGTTCACGTTCGGCTTCGGCTACAATTCGAGGTCCTTCACCGTCAATGCCGCCCTTCAGTATGGCAAGGGCGACAATGTCGACGTTCCTCTGGTCGGAGACAACGCGATGCCCGGCCTCCATGGCATGAAGATGTGGGTGCCGAGCCTCGACTTCACCTACAAGTTCTAAGCGCTCGCTTCTCCCGTCCGGGCCCTTTCCCCGCGGAAAGGGCCCGGACGTCCTTCCCCCGTCCAAATTGACCCCTTCCGCGGCTTTGTGATATAAGCCGTCTTGGCATCGGACGTCCGGTCCCATGAAGACACCCATCACCCCCGCCTGCCATCAAAACTCTCCGATAAGGAAGGACTGAACATGGACGAAACGAAGAAGATCCCCTTGTCCGCCGAATCCTCCTGGAGCCGGCGGAAATTTCTGGGCGCGGCCTCGACCGCCGCGGCCGGGATCATGATCGTCCCCCGCCACGTCGTCGGGGCGACGCAGAAGAAGAAGGCGCCGAGCGACACGCTCAATATCGCCTGCGTCGGCGTCGGCGGGATGGGCTTCTCGGACACCCGCGGCGTCCGCTCGGAGAACATCGTCGCCCTCTGCGACGTCGACGACGAGAGCGTCGCCAACCTTCTCCGCTCCGAAGAGCTCGAGCCGGCCGAGAAGGCCATGTACGAGAAGGCGGCCAAGTACCGTGACTTCCGGCGCATGCTGGAGAAGGAAAAGGTCATCGACGCGATCACCGTGACGACGCCCGACCACAATCACGCCGTCATCGCCATGGCCGCCATCAAGCTGGGCAAGCATGTGTATGTCCAGAAGCCGCTGACCCACACCATCAAGGAAGCCCGGCTCCTGGCCAAGGCCGCCAAGGAAGCCCATGTCGTCACACAGATGGGCAACCAGGGCCATTCGAAGGAAGGCGCGCGCCTCGTCTGCGAGTGGATCTGGGACGGCGCCATCGGGGACGTTTTCGAGGTTCACTGCTGGACGGACCGGCCGATCTGGCCCCAGGGCGTCGACGCGCCGACCGAGATCCCTTCCGTGCCTTCGACGCTCGATTGGGACGTCTGGCTCGGCCCGGCCCCCTTCCGGCCCTACCATCCCGCCTATCATCCTTTCAAGTGGCGCGGACTCTGGGACTTCGGCACCGGGGCCCTCGGCGATATGGGCGCCCATATCATGGACCAGCCGTTCTGGGCCCTCAAGCTCAAGTACCCGACCGGCGTCCAGGCTTCGTCCACGGTCTTCACGAAGGACTATGCCCCACGGGCCGAGGTCGTGACCTATGAGTTCGCTGCCCGCGAAGGGATGGTCCCGCTGACCTTGACCTGGTGGGACGGCGGGCTCATGCCGCCGCGGCCGGCCGAGCTCGAGCCCGGCCGGATGATGGGCGACGAGGGCGGCGGCTGCCTCTTCCGCGGCACCAAGGGCCTCCTGATGTGCAGCACCTACGGCGAGAATCCCCGCCTCATCCCCGAAACCCGCATGCAGGACTTCAAGCGTCCGGCCAAGACGATCCCCCGCTCGCCCGGCATCCGCGAGGAGTGGATCGAAGCCATCAAGAAGGGCAACACGTCGACGACCGACTTCGCCTATTCCGGACTGTTGACCGAGACGATGCTGCTCGCCAACGTGGCCGTCCGACTCAAGGACAAGAACATGAAGCTCCTCTGGGACGGCGAGAAGATGGAGTTCACCAACCTCCCCGAGGCCAACGAGCTCCTGCACTTCCCGTACCGGCCCGGCTGGAGCCTGTAATTCAAGATGCGGACGAGGGGCTTATGAGATGCGCGATCCGAATGAACCGTGGATCCCTCTTGATCGCGGCGGGGATCCTCTTTGCCTTTACCGCCCTCGCCGCAGCCCAGGACCAGTGGCCGATCCATGACCTGAGCCGGCCCTTGCCTCCGGTCGTGACGCCCGGACCGGCCGGGCCGCCCGTTGCCCCGCCGTCCGACGCCGTTGTTCTTTTCGATGGTCACGGCCTCGGGCAATGGACGGACGCCAAGGGCCAGCCGGCGAAATGGAAGGTCGAGAACGGTTACATGGAAGTCGTCCCGAAGACGGGCGGCATCCGCACGGTCAAGGACTTCGGCGACTGTCAGCTCCACGTCGAGTGGATGGCCCCGTCCCCGGCCCGGGGCACGGGCCAGGACCGCGGCAACAGCGGCGTCTTTCTCATGGAGCTTTACGAAGTCCAGGTCCTCGACGGCTATGAGAACAGAACTTATGCCGACGGAACGGCCGCGGCCATCTACGGCCAGTACCCGCCGCTCGTCAACGCCTGCCGGCCGCCAGGCGAGTGGCAGACCTATGACATCGTCTTTCACAGGCCGCGCTTCGACAAGGACGGCCGGGTCCTCGCTCCGGCCCGGATGACGGTATTCCACAACGGGCTTCTCGTCCACGAGTGCGCCGCCCTGACGGGGCCGACGGCCAACAAGGCCCGGCCGCCCTACAAGATGCACGCGGACAAGCTCCCCATCTCACTGCAAGACCACGACCACCCGGTCCGCTTCCGGACGATCTGGCTGCGCGAGCTCGAGTGAAGGGATCGACCATGAAGAGGACCGTTCCGCTTGCCTTGGCCGTAGCTGTCATCGCCGGATCCATCGTCTGTTCGGACGCCGCTGTCCAGGCCCCCAACAAGGAAAGGTCCGCCCTCATCGTCTGGGGCGGCTGGGAGGGCCACGAGCCCAAGCCTTGCGTCGACATCTTCGCTCCCTGGCTCGAGAGCCAGGGCTTCAAGGTCGAGATCTCCCATACCCTCGACGCTTATCTCGATCTCGGGAAGCTCAAGACGCTCGACCTCATCGTCCACATCTTCACGATGTCCGATATCACACCCGACCAGGAGAAGAACCTCGAAGAGGCGGTGAGGAGCGGGGTGGGCCTGGCCGGCTGGCACGGCGGCCTCGGCGATGCCCATCGCTCGGCGGTCGAGTACCAGTTCATGGTCGGCGGCCAGTGGGTCGCCCACCCGGGCGGCGTCATCGACTACGATGTCGACATCACCAACCCCGACGACCCCATCACCAAGGGCCTCAAGCGGCGCTTCCACATGAAGTCGGAACAGTACTTCATGCACGTCGATCCCGGCAACGACGTCCTGGCGACCACGACCTTCACGGGCGAGCACGCCGCTTGGATCGCGGGCGAGGTCATGCCCGTCGTCTGGAAGAAGATGTACGGCAAGGGACGCGTATTCTACACCTCGCTCGGCCACGTCGCGGCCGACTTCAGCGTCCCCGAGGCCCGAGAGATCGTCAACCGGGGGCTCCTCTGGGCGGCGCGGGTCATGGGTGACGATCCGGGGAAGATGGACATCTACGCGCCGTTGCTGAAGAAGAAATAAGGTTCTGCCCCCGTTTCCGGCCCAGGCATCTCTTCGGCTACGCAACGGATATCGCCCCTGGCCCCCGCGCCCCGGAAACCTGCGAATCCGGTTTCCCCCGCCTCCGGCGGGTCCCCCTTCCATCACGGGGTCTTTGGGGCGACATCCCTTGCCGCCTCACGATGGCCTTTCCCGGAAACGGGAGTTTAGCCGGAAATAGGCGAGGCGGGCCTCAGGGCCCGCGGCGGACGAAGAGGGACAGCACGACCTCAGGGCGGAGGCCGTAAAATGTCTGTGCGTACCCCGCCCCGAGCCCAGCGGCGATTTCGTCGGCGAAAGCCGCGGCGGAGATGACCACGGCCGCCTGGCCGGGCGGGACGTCCCGCCTCGCGGCCTCCACACTTGTCCAATAGCCGACCCGTCCGAACTTCCGGAGATACCAAGGCAGGGGCCATGTTTCCTCGGGGGGGGCGACGACCTCGATGAGCAGGTCGCGTTTCTCGGGTGCCGCTGCCGCCGTCTTCTCCACCGCGGCGATGAGCTTGAGGAAGTCCGGGCTCGTCTGGCCGTAGGCGTAAGGGTTCGCCGGGTCCGCCGGGTCTTTGAAATTCGCCCGATGATCCTGACGTGCCAGGTCGGCGAAACCCGGCACGAGGATGACCAGGATGAGGACCTTGACCAGCTTGAAGCGGCTGATCCTCAGGAGGAGCGCGACGCCATTTCCGGCCAAGATGACGAGGCCGAGATAGAAGGGGAGCATGTTCCAAGGGGTCTTGTACGGAATGAGACTGAAGACGGCCGCCGTGATGATAGTGAAAAAGAGGATGAAGCGGAGGAAGCGGGGGCTGCCATCCCGGCCCGCGTCGCGCCCCAAGGCGGCGATGCCGCCGGCCACGGCGAGGAAAAGGAGGAAGGCCTCGCTCCAGACCGGGCCGCCGGCCGTCTTCGAATAGGCCAGCGTTTGGAAATAGTAGTTCCACGGGTGGGCGTGGACGCCGGCATGGCCGGCGCGGTCGAACGACGCGACGATGGCCCGGATCGAATCGGCCAGTCCCTGGGGGTTGTGGAAGAACGAGGTGTAGAGGAGGACGGCGGTCGCGGCGCCGGCGGCGAGGAAGAGCATGGCGTGAACGGCGGAGGGGAGCTTCGTCCGGGCGTCCCTCCAAACCCAGCCGCCCGCGGCCGTGACGACCCCGTGGCGATGCGTCCCGATTCTTTCGACGAGCGAGAGGAGCGCGAATGCCGCGGCCAGACCGGCGAAGAGAATGAGGCTCGTTTCTTTCGTGGCGTACATCAGCCCTGCCGCGGCCCCGGCCGCGAGGGCCCAGAGGGCGGAGCGTTTCTTCGCATACCTCCACCCGGCGCCGATGAGCGCCGCGAGAAAGAAGACGAGCAGCGTCTCCTGGATGTAAAAGCGGCTGTAGTAGGTCAGGGCCGGCGAGACGGCGGCCAGGGCCGCTGCCGCGAGCGTCGCCTCCCGCGAGAGCCCTCCCGCGAAGAGAAGGAAGAGGAGCAGCAAGGCGGCGCCGGCGAGGGCCGGGACGAGTCGGAGGACCCGCTCATCGAGCCCGGCCAGGGTCGTCTCGCGAGCTGCCCAGGCCGCGGGCAAGGTCAGGTAATAGAGGCTCGGCCCGTGGTGGTCCTTGGGGTCGAAGCGATAGTCGCCCCGCTCAAGAAGGTCCCCGAACTTGACGGCCTGGTTGGCCTCGTCGGCGTGCATAGGCCGGAGGTCCAGGCGGACGGTGCGGAAGGCGATGGCGCCGAGGAGGGCGCAGAGGAAGAGACCCCGGAAGGCCTTTTTCGTCATTTGGCCGGGAGACCGTAGACCTCGACCTCCACATAATGGTTCATGTCGTTCGACGTGTTGCCGCCGCTGGTGAGACGGACGTAACGGGCCTTGGCGCCCTTGGGATCGAAGAGCTTGCCGTCGAAGGTTTCGATGTACTCCTTGTCCTTGCCCGCGCCGAGACCGGAGGTGTTGTCGTGGTCGTTGTTGAACACGGTCGTCACGCCGCTGATGAAATCCTTGTCGTCGGAGACCTGGACGATGACGTCTCGATAGACGCGGGCTTGACTGTGGTAGTGCCAGGCGACGATGGCCGAGAGCTCCTGGGACTTGCCGAGGTCGATCTGGACCCACTGGAGCATGGGCCCGAGCTCGACGTAGTAGCCGTCCTCGCCGGACTTCTTGCCGTCCGTGACGAAGGCGACCTCGCCGATGACGGGCTCCTTGTCACTCGACGTGACGGGCTTGCCCGCGGAAAGAAGAACGGTGCCGGCGGGGACCATGAAGGGCCCGCGGGGCCTGCCGGTGACCATCTCGAGGTTGGGGGTGCGGATGTTCTTGGGCGTGCCGACGAACATCGGCTTGGGAAGCTGGATCTTCAGGACCTCTTTCCCGGTGTCCTGGGCGAGGCCGGCCGGGGCCAGGACGGCCAGGCCGAGGCCGAGGATCGCTATGCCGCTGAGCCACTTCTTCATCGTCTTGGTCTCCTTGTTCTTGAGGGCCACTTGTCCGCCAGCGTGCCCGCGTTGAATATTCTACACGTTTTGGCCCCGGTTTTCACGAGGGCCCAGACGGCGGGGTGCCGGCCGCAGAAGTCGGCCACCTCCCCGGTCGACATGACCATGAAGGCGGTCGAGAGGGCGTCCGCTGCCGCTGCGGAGGGGTGCGAGGACCAGGCCGCCGCGTGCCCGGCGGCCGGAAGGCCGGTCCTCGGGTCGAGGACGTGGGCGCCCTTGACCTCTGTCCCCGAGCCGCTCAGGGAGCGGTTCAGGAGAACGATGCGGCCCGGCCCGGAGGTCGTTCCCGCGGTCGATCCCGCGCCGACCGGCCAGCCGCGTCCCTTCCCGCCGGCCGGGCCGGCTCCCGCGGCCAGGGCCGTGCTCGTCCCGGCGTGGAGGAGGACGTTCCGGACGTCCCAATCCCAGAGAACGGTCAGGGCCGCGTCCAAGGCGTAGCCCTTGCCGACGGCCCCGAGGTCGAGGTCGAGAGCGGGGAGGGACGCCCGGCCCTTGGGACGGAGCCGCGTCACCTCGAAGCCCCGGCCGTCGGTGTCGACCCGGACGAGCGAAGTCAGAGGCCGTGGCCGGAGGCTCCTTCCGCGAGCCGCCGGCCGCCCGGCCGAAAGATAGTTGATATCGAACGCGCCTCCCGTCTCGGATTGGACGAAGGCCGAGAGCCCGAGGACTTCGGCCGTCTCGACGCCGACGCGAAGCGATCCGCCGGGCCCGAGCCGCCCGATCCGGCTCGTCTCGCTCGACGGGTCGAAGCGGCTGAAGAGCCGCTCGAGCCGGTCGATCTCGTCGAAGGCCGCCCGGGCCGCCTGCCCGGCGTAGGCCTCTTCTTTCTCCGCGACGAAGATCTCGAACGTCGTCGCCATCGCTTCATGGGCGAAGGTGGTGACGCGGAGCTTCTCAGACGGCACCTGGAGGGATCCTATTCAGATGTTTTTGGACCGAGAGGCAGTTCGCGGACGGCATCCGAGCCGACCTTGATGCGCGCGGCGACATCCTTCTCGCCCCGGATCTTCTCATCGGTCAGGTAGTGGACCTCGAGCAGCCCGTCGGCGTGGAAGCCCGTCCGGAAGTAGTTCATCTCGGCGAGCGATTGACTCCAACCCAGGAGCCAGGTCTCGAGCTCCTTGCGTTGCCGGCCGCCGCCCAGGAAATGGACGATGATTCGGATGGGGCTGGCCGGCTCGACTTCGCCGCCGTCGCTCGTATCGACGAGGTAGACGCCCCGGACGCCCCACTTCGGGTCGCCGCAGTGGAAGGCGATCCGTTCGGCCATGCGCAGACGCCAGCGGGCGTGATCGCCGTCGTCGACGGCGCCCGCCCCTTCGGCGGCGCAAGCGGCCCGCACCGCGGCGTCGGGGGCGGTGAAAAAGCCGACGGCGAGCTCCCGGTCGGCGTTCATGAGCACACGAAGGACCTTGCCGCCGGTCGCCGCGGGGATGTCGATGACCCTCAGGGTGTCGCCGAGCGCGGCGCATTCGGGACAGTGCTCGGCCAGCGTGTTGGGGGCCTCGAGCAGGAACTTCTCGTTGAACTTGACCCCCTCGTCGTCGGGATAGAGAGGCAGGTAGCGGATGCCCGACTCGACGAGGTCCTGGAAGAAATGGGTCCCGAAGGACACATCGGGGACGTAGTTGCCCTTCTTGCGGGCGACCTCGATGAGCATGGCCGAATTGTTGATCTCCGAATAGGTGACGCGGACGCCGAGCTTGATGTCGCCGCGGCTGCCCCACCGTCCCGGACCCATGAGGATGAACTGGCGGCGCGGCAGGAGCTTGTTGAGCTTGCCGACGGCCTGCCCCACGGCGACGAGGTCGGCGAATTCGTTCAACTCGCCGTAGCGGTCAGGGTCGACGTAGACGAGATGGGTGACATCGGCGACCCGGCCGTTCGAGATGTGCTTGCGCGCGGTGAAGAGGACGGACTCGTCCTTGAGATTGGCCGGGATCTCCATGGCCACGTCCTCGGCGCCTTGGCTCTGTGGCCGGCACTGGAGGAGATAGAAGTCGGTCGCGGTCGCGGCGAACTCGATATCGACGGGGACGCCCATCGCCGTCGACAGGGTCTTGAGGATGGCCTCGAGCTGGAGCATGAAGGGGGTCCCGGAGATGAGGCCCTCGAAGGTGACGACGGCATCCGACGTGGCGATGTCCGTGGCCAGGCCCATGGGCCTCTGGAGCAGGCCGTCCCGGTAGATCGAGAAGACCTTGGTCAGGGCGGGGAACTCGTGGCCGACCTCCTTGAGGACGTCCAGGATGTCTTTGGTCACGAAGGTGTTCTCCTCGAGGTCGATGACGTCGATCTTCTTGGGCGAATAGCGGACGACCTCGTCGGTCGAGACGTTGACCCTCAGGTTCGGCTGGCTCGGGGAGACGAGGATGGGATAATCGTCGCTGACCCGGTCGACCGCCCGCGTCCCCAGGCCGGGCACGAGCCGGAGCAGGCCGTCCTCGCGGCGGATGCGCGGCGACCAGCGGAACTCGTTCCGGCTGAAGGCGACGCCGGCGTAGGCCGGGAAAAAGTATTTCCCGGCGCGCGTGCCGACGACCTCCTGGATCATGACCGCCATCTCCTCGTAGAAGTCGAGGAGCCCGCGCTCCGCCCGGTACTGGATCGGGTCGGGGCTGAAGATCGAGGCGTAGACTTCGGCCACCGCGTCGAGCAGGGCCTCGAGGCGCTTCTGCTTGTCGCCCTGATTGGCCAGGAAGAGGCTCTTGTACTTCCCGGCAAAGGCCGTGCCCAGCCGGTCCTCGAGGAGGCTCGAGCTGCGGACGACGAGAGGGACCTCGCCGAAGTCGTCCAGGGCCACCGACAGGCCCTTGACGATCTCGGGGGGGAAGGTCGAGTTCTTGAAAACCTGGACGAGGTGGGGGTATTCCTGGCGGACAATGTCGATGTCCTTGTATTTCTGCTCGTGGATGTCGTCGAGGTTGTTGTAGGTCGTGAAGGAGATCAGGGCGTCCGAGGTCACGTACCAGGTCTTGGGCCTCTTGACCGCGCCGATGATCTTTGTCCGGCGGGCCGCCTGGGTGAGGATCCGGTGACCCAGAAACAGGCCGGCGCTCTTGCCGCCGAGCTTGCCGTGGCTGCCCGGCGGGAAGATGATGCGCTCCATGAGGTCGAAGAAGTCCTCGATGTCGACGTACTTCTTGGCGACGTTGATGAACTCGAGCTGCTCGGTGAAGAAGCGGCGGATGAGGGCGACGCGGACGCTGTTGGCCAGGGACCGCGGCAGCTGGATGCCCTCGGGCGCCAGGATCTTGATCCGGCGCATGCTGTCGAGGACCTCGGCCAGGTCGGCATAGACGTTCTCCAGGTTCTTGACCGACGCGCTGGAGCGGTCCTCGTTGATCCACTTGTGGATGCGGTCGAGGACCTCCTCGTCGGTCAGGTTGGCCGAGGCGACGCGGAAGGTCTCCTCGGTCAGATCGAAGAAACGGTCCATGGATTCCCGGGTCTGGGGAAGGTTGGACTCGCCGAACAGGCCCTCGTTCATCCCGTCGCCGCTGAAGCGCTGAAGGAGGTCGCGGGCCTCGGTGACGCCGCGCCAGCCGAGGTAGTTCATCATCTTGCGGGAGACCCGGATGAGGAGGCTCGGGTTGGTGTTGCGGAGGAGGTCCAGCGCGATCCGCCAGCCCTGCTTTCCCGCCGGCCGCCTCGCGGCGCTGGTCGCTGATCTGCTCGTACATGCTCCGCAGGCGCTGATGGAGGATGAAATGGCCGAGGCGCTCGGCGATCGATTGGATGAGCTTGATCTCGCCCTTCATGAACGGACCGCAATCGCTCTCCGGCGTCGGCTTCCTGTACGATACGCAGAGACGGCCGACTGAGGCGTCCTGAACTCGGATCTCGGCGCAGTGGATGTACGGCGTCTCTTCGAATTCGGGGGATTCGAAGACGTCCGCGCCGTAGGTGATCTGGGCCTGGCAGCAATCGGGGTGCTGCCAGCCCGGCGGGATGGCCTCGATGACCTGGCGGAAGACCTCCTCCAGAGGGACGTCGTAGATGCTGAGGATCTCCTCGACGCGGTAGAGGCAGCTCAGCTCCTTGGCCCGCTCGTTGAGGGTGGAGAACAGGGTGCTGACGGCCGTCGGGGTGCGCTGGTTGGACATGTCGCCGCGTCCCTCCTCGGCCGCCGTCGCCTCCCGCTCTCGCGCGGGGCCGGGCAGACGGCCCTTTCTCGTCCGGCCCGGGGCCGGGGGTGAAAAACCCCCGTCCTCCCCGGATTCCCCGGGGAGGAGGGGCTGTACGTTCGCTGCGCTAAGTGACGATCAAACCCAGCCGCGGTCCCTGCAGGCGTTGGCGACGCGACTGACGGAAATGACGTAGGCGGCGTCCCGCATGTAGAGCTTCTTCGTCCGGGCCAGGTCGCTGACGGCCTTGAAGGCGGCGGTCATCTTGTCGTCGAGCTTGGTCAGGACCTCTTCCTTGGTCCAGAAGAAGTTCATATTGCACTGGACCTGCTCGAAGTAGCTGCAGGTGACCCCGCCGGCGTTGGCCAGGAAGTCGGGGATGACGAAGATGCCCCGGCTCTTGATGACGGCGTCGGCTTCGGGGGTCGTCGGTCCGTTGGCGCCCTCGGCGATGACCTTGACCTTCGGCGCGATCTTCTTGACGGTTTCGGCGTTGATCTGGTTCTCCAGGGCGCAGGGGAAGAGGATGTCGACGTCCTGTTCGATCCAGGCGTCACCGGGCAGGCGCTCATAGTCGAGCGATTCGGCCTTGGCCTTGTCGATGCCGCCGAAGCGGTCCGTGATGGCCAGCAGCTCATCCACGTTGATGCCGCTCTTCTTCCGGTAGGTGTAGGAGGCCTGGTCGTTCTGGTCCCAGCAAGCGACCGCGATGACCTTGCCGCCGAGCTGGGTATAGAGCCGGATGGCGTACTGGGAGACGTTGCCGAAACCCTGGAATGACGCCGTCGTCGTTTCGGGTTTGATGTCCATCTCTTTGAGGGCCTCCCGGAGCGTGAAGACGACGCCGAAGCCGGTCGCTTCCGTCCGGCCGAGAGAACCGCCCATGCCCACGGGTTTGCCGGTGATGAAGCCGGGGTACTTCGCGCCGTGGATGGTCTCGTACTCGTCGAGGATCCAGAGCATGTGCTGCGGGCTGGTCATGACGTCGGGGGCCGGGACGTCACGAAGGGGTCCGACGTCTTGGGCGAGGGTCCGAACCCAGCCGCGGCAGAGCCGTTCCTGCTCGCGCTGGCTGAGGTCGTGCGGGTCGCAGACGACGCCGCCCTTGCCGCCGCCGAGCGGGATATCGACGACGGCGCACTTCCAGGTCATCCACATGGACAGGGCCCGGACGGTGTCGATCGTCTCCTGGGGGTGAAAGCGGATGCCGCCCTTACAAGGGCCGCGGGCGTCGTTGTGCTGGCAGCGGAAGCCGCGGAACACGCGGACGCTGCCGTCGTCCATGCGGACGGGGATCAGGAAATGGTACTCCCGCATCGGTTGACGCAGGAGGTCCCGGGTCGGTTGGTCAAGTTCGAGAAGGTCGGCGACAGAATCGAACTGTTTCTGGGCCATCTCGAAGGCGTTGAAACCTTTTACAGCCATTGATACGCTCCTAACGAAAATGAGGTGATGAGTGCATGCGAAGATGCATCATTGCCGCGTTGCCGCGACAGAAAATCATAGCCCAAGGCAGGGGAAATAGCAAGGGCCACGCGGCGGTCCCGACAGGGCCGAGCCAGGGGGATTGAACGGATCGGGGCTTGGGGTTAGGATGGGAACTCGACAAGCGAGGAGGCCCCCATGAGCGGACAAAGAAAGCTCGGAGAAGACGTTCGAGGGGCGGTCGCCCGGCGCCGCTTCCTGGGCTATTTCGGAGCCGTGGGCCTCGGTGGGACCCTCCTCCCCGGGGCGCTCCTGGCCGTGGTCCAGGACGCCCCGGAGATCAAGCCCGAGATGGTCGCCGCGGCCGCCAAGATCGCCGGCCTGCCGCTCACAGCCGAAGCCGAGAAGGCCATCGCCGACGGCCTGAACCGGCGCGACGGGCTGCTCCGGGATTTCCAGGCCCTGCGGGACATGAATTTGGGGAACGACACGCCCTCGGCCCTCGTCTTCAACCCGGTCCTCCCGGGGACCCAAATCCCGCCCGGGAAGTCGCTCCTGAAGACGACGAAGGTGCGGGTGGCCAAACCACGGACGGACGAGGACCTGGCCTTCTTGCCGGTGACGCACCTGGCCGCTCTCCTCAAGAAGCGCGAGATCAAGTCCGTCGAGCTGACCAAGCTCTGCCTCGAGCGGCTCAAGAAATATGATCCTATCCTGCACTGCGTCGTCACGCTGACGGAAGACCTGGCCCTCGAGCAGGCGGGCCGGGCAGATAAAGAGATCGCCGCCGGGCGGTACCGCGGACTCCTCCACGGCATGCCCTGGGGCGCCAAGGACCTCCTGGCCGTCAAGGGCTACAAAACGACCTTCGGCGCCTCGCCCTTTAAGGACCAGACGATCGACCGGAACGCGGCCGTCTTCGAAAAGCTGACCGGGGCCGGGGCCGTCCTCGTCGCCAAACTGACCTTGGGGGCGCTGGCCATGGGCGACCGCTGGTTCGGCGGCCAGACGAAGAGCCCCTGGGACCCGAAGAACGCCACACAAGGCTCGAGCGGTTCATCGGCCGGGCCGGCCGCGGCCGTCGCGGCGGGACTTGTTCCGTTCGCCATCGGCTCCGAAACGCGCGGCTCGATCATCTCGCCCGCGAGCCGCTGCGGTGTCACCGGGCTGCGGCCGTCGTTCGGCCGGGTCAGCCGTTACGGAGCGATGGCCCTGAGCTTCTCCATGGACAAGATCGGCCCGCTCTGCCGGACGGCCGAGGATTGCGCCGTCGTCCTCCACGCCATCAACGGCCCGGACGGGCGCGACAATACGGTCTTCGATGTCCCGTTCGCGTGGGATGCCGGCCGCGACGTCCGCAGTCTCAAGGCCGGCTATCTCAAGGAGGACATCGAGCGGGAGATCCCCGACGATCCGAAGAACCCGGACAGGGTCCGGAGGATGAAAGAGGCGCAAGCCTTCAACAAGGCCTCGCTCGAGACCATCCGCAGGCTCGGCGTCGAACCGGTCCCGGTCGAGCTCCCGAAGCTGGGTTCGGGACCGATGGACTTCCTGCTGACGACGGAGGGCGCGGCGGTCTTCGACGACCTGGTGCGGAGCGACAAGCTGGACCTGATGTCGGCGGAGCCGGAGAGGAGCGGCTGGGTCGGCTCCTTCCGACTCCACGAGTTCGTCCCCGCTGTGCAGTACATCCAGGCCAACCGGGCCCGCTACCGGCTGATGGAGGCCTATCATGAGCTTTTCAAGAACATGGACGTCCTCGTCGGCAGCGCCCTCGGGCCGACGAACCTGACCGGCCATCCTGAGATCGCTTTTCCTCACGGCTTCGATTCCAAGGGACAGCCTGCGGTCCTGCGTCTGACGGGGAGACTCTTCGGCGAAGCCGATATCCTGCTCCTGGCCCACGCTTTCCAGCAGAGAACAGACTTCCATCTCAAGCGCCCTCAACTTTAGGGAAGCGCTTCGGTCGTTTCCCCATAAAAAACCTGTTTGACAAATCAAAATGACTAGAATATAATATGGGTCATAAGTCACAATGAGACACATTGCGAAAAGGTCCGATATCAGGGACCTAATCCTTGACGCCGTGGACACCCTCCTGGCCCGGTACGGGTATGGCAAGATGACCATGGAGGATGTGGCCAGGCAGGTCGGCATCGGGAAGGGCACGATCTATCTTCATTTCCCGTCCAAGGAGGAGCTGGTCCTGGCCCACGTCGACCGCATCGCGGAGACCGTCATCCGGAAGCTCGAGGAACAGGCCGGCTCGTCCGACTCCATCGATAGGCGGCTCCGCCGTATGCTCGTCCTGCGGGTCCTGCATCGGTTCGACAGCGTCGCCCATTATTCCCAGAGCCTCGGCGACCTCTTGTCGGCGGTCCGGGCGCCCCTTCTCGTCCGGCGGCAGGCCCATTTCGAAAAGGAGGCGCGGGTCTTCGAGGGCGTCCTCCGGGAAGGGGCCAGGATCGGGTCGCTCGATTGCCCCGACCCGCGGACGACTGCGTCCGTCCTCATCCAAAGCACAAATTCCCTGCTTCCGTTCAACCTGTCGGTCGGCGAGCTCGGCCGACGAGACGAGCTGGAGGACCAGGTCGGCCGCATCGCCGATCTGCTCATCAAAGGGCTTCTCTCAAGCCCGTCGCGTCCGGCCATCTGGACGCGATGAACCGGCTTTGACCGTCATGCCATTATGGGAGGTTTGAAATGTCCAAGACGCTCCGTTTGATATTCATCATCACCGTGGCCCTCGTCCTGTGGGTTTCAGCGCTTTTCGCCCAGGAATCCCAGGCGGCGGCTGTCGACCAGGCCAAAAAGCAGGCCATCGTCGACGAGATCGTGACGCTTCTGAACAAGAACTACGTCTTCCCCGAGACGGCCAAGAAGATGGAGGACGCGCTCCGGGCCAAGCTGGCCGGGGGCGAGCTCGACAGCGTGAATGAGGCCCCCGCTTTCGCCCAAGCCGTCTCCGCCCTTCTGCTCGAAGTGAGCAAGGACAGGCACATCGGCTTCTCGTTCAATCGCGAGATGGCCGACAACCTGAGGCGCTTCGCGAGCCGCAGCGAGGACGAGGTGAAGCGGGCCCGCGAGCAGCAGCTCCTCGAATCCCAGCGCGACAATTTCGGCTTCCGTAAGGTCGAGCGGCTCCCCGGCAACATCGGATACCTCGACTTCCGCGTTTTCAAATCGGCCTCCGACGCCGGCCCGACGGCCATCGCGGCCCTGAACTTTCTGGCCTATTGCGACGCGGTCATCGTCGACCTGCGCCAGAACGGTGGCGGGGACCCCGCCGGGATCCAGCTCATCTGCTCCTATTTCTTCGACGAGCCCGCCCACCTCAACGACATCTACATCCGGTCCACGGACAAGACGGAGAATTACTGGACCTTGCCCTATGTCCCCGGGCCGAAACCGTCCCGCGCCGACCTCTACATCCTGACGAGCGCCCGGACCTTCTCGGGGGCGGAGGAGTTCTCCTACAACATGCAGAATCTCAAACGAGGGACCATCGTCGGAGAGACGACGGGCGGCGGGGCCCATCCGACGACGGCGGAGATCGTCCAGAACGACTATATCCTCCGAGTGCCCTTCGCCCGGGCCATCAATCCCGTCTCCAAGACGAATTGGGAAGGGACGGGCGTCACGCCCGATATCGCCGTTCCCGCTGCGGAGGCCTTCGACCGCGCCTACGCGATGGCCGTCGATAAGCTCGCGGCCAAAGCCACCGACCCGCAGACCAAGGCCCAGTTCGAGTGGATCCTCGCGGGGCTGAAGGCCAAGCAGGGTCCGGCGCTCGTCGATCGGAAGACCCTGAAGACCTACGCCGGCATCTACGGCGAGCGCACGGTCACCTTCGAGAACGGGACCCTCTATTATCAGCGCACCGGCCCCAAGTACCGGCTCATCCCCATGACCGCGACGCTTTTCGCCCTCGACGGGCTCGACTCGTTTCGGATCGAGTTCGTGGTCAAGGACGGGAAGGCGGTCGAGATCGTCGGTCTCTACGACGACGGCGGGCGCCAGCCCTCACCCCGGACGAAATAGACCGCTCAGGATCAGGACGACGGCGGCCGAGGAGCGTCGAAGAGCTCGAGGCCGACGAAAACCGTCGCCGCCAGCGCCGAGACGAGCGCGCTGTAGCGGTGGAACTCAAACATGAACCTCTGCCCCGCGGTGCGCAGCAGCGGCAGCATCGGGAGCAGGGCGGACACCGTCAGCATGAACCCGGCCGCGCCGAAGAGCCAAAAGGCCCAGAGCTTGACCCGCGCCGGGGTGATGCCCATCTTCCGTGGGTCGAGGAGGGACAAGCTCAGGCTCGCCGGCTTCGGGACGGTGATGAAATCCCGGCCCTTGAAGATGACGATGATCGTGAGGCAGACCGCGAAGACGCCTCCGGCCGTGACGTGGCCGATGAGGGGATAGCCGAACATGCCGCGGGGGATGAAGATGCCGAAGAAAAAGCCGCTCGCGGCAAGGTAGAGGAAGCTCCCGTAGAAGCCGATGTAAAGCCACTTTTCTAGGACCGGCTCCCGCCACAACGGCAGCCGTTTGATGTAGGCCCACCATGCTTTCGGCGACGCTTTGCGGGACATCTGGACCGTCCGCAGGGCGAGCCAGGCCAGGAACTTCTTGAAGACCTCGGCGTAGAGGATGGTCGATCTGGCCTCTTCGCGGGTCGTCCAGAAGCGGTGGAAGGCGATCCCGAGGAACGTCCCCGCGACGGCGAGGAGGGTGACGATCGTGAACAGCATGGCCTTACCTTTTCTCCATGAACCCGGCGACCCGGCCGAGCGCGACGAGCCCGGCCAGGAAGAGGAGGGCGCCGGCGACCAACGCGCAGACGGCCAGGACGACCTTGAGGGCCGGCCGGACGATGAACGACAGGCCGAAGATGCGCTGGAAGATCCCGCCGAGACCCATGAAGGCGGCCGCCGAGCGCTTCTCCACGCGTGCTGTCAGCAGAGGGCCCATGCCCTTGAGCCTGGTGAAGAAGAAATCGGAGCCGCCGCTATGGCAGTCCGTGCAGCCGTTCCAGCCGAGCGATTGCTGGGCCGGCCGGACGTTGTGGGCCAGGGGCCAGGTCACGGGCCCGGCGGCCTTGTCCTTGCCGACGACGAGCTTGCCGCTCTTGTCGATCCGGAAGAGCCGGCCGCCGGAGAGGTAGACGGGATCGCCGCGCGGGATCGCTTTTGTCAGCGCCTCGAGGACGAGGGCGACCTGTTCCTCCGTGAGGGTCTGTTCCGTCCCCGCCTTTGCGGTCACGGTCCGGACATCGAAGTCCGTGGCCAGGGGAACGACTTTCCCATCGCGAAGCCAGCCGGGACGGGCAGCCCCGGCCGCCTCGGCCGGAGCTTCGGTGATATCGAGATAGCCTCCGGCGATCCGGTACATCGTTTTCCTGACGACGATCACCGGCTCACCGGGCTTGGCCCCGACCGTGCCGAGCGCCTGAAGGAATTCCTGGAACCGCGTCTCCACAGCCGGGTCCTTATCGCCCGCGGCCGGGTCGAAATCCGGCACCAGGGACAGCACCTCGGCGCCCTTGGCGATCCCCCAAAAGGCCGGCACGTCCGCCTTCGCCCCGGTCCGCTTGGCCGCGTCGAGGCCGGCGTCGACGTTCGGGGTGAACACGATCTCGCCGGACACGAGGACCGGCGTTTCATCCTCGGCCATGACCTGGCTCAGGGCGATGAGGACCTGGGCGATGTGCTCTTCGGGCTTGAGGAGATCGCCCGCCGCGGCCTCGACCTCGGCCGGCTTCAGCGGGACAAGGTTCTTGTCGACCCGGCGGGCCCAGAAGGCCGGCCAGACGAGCCGCTGCGGCGAGATCTTATGTCCGTCATCCTTCTTATAGACGGGCTCGATGATCGCGGGGGTGTCCGTGGACCAGGTCGCGACGCCGTAGATCCCGAGCCGGTTGGCCCGCGACGTCCGGACGCGCGTAAACCCTTCCTGCGGTTTCGGGCCCGAGTGGCAGACCGTGCAGGACAGCCTCTTGAAGTGGACGAGCGGAATGCCCGTGTGCTTGGGGTAGGGCGCACCGAGGCGGCCCGGCACGACCGACTTCTCTCCCTCGGCGTTCTCGCCGAGATGGCAGCCCCGGCAAGTGAAGGACTCCGCCGTCCGGTTGCCCGTCTCGGCGGCCTCACCCTCGTAGCCGCGGAGGATGGCGTGACCGAGATCGTTCCTGTGGCAATCCGTGCACTTCAGGCCGGCCGTAGCGTGAACGTCGGCGTCGGCGCTCCACATGGCCGCGTCCTTCGGCGAGACCGAATGACAGGTCAGGCAGCGCTCGTTGGAAGGCTGGTAGTTCAGGTCGAAAAAGTAGCGGTGCTTGGAGTCGAAATCGACCGTCCGGTACCTGACGGACGGCACGACGGCCCATTCGTGATCGTCGAGGTTGGGGCCGTCGTAGATGTCCCACGTTTCCTTGAGACGGGAGGCCATGCCGCCGACCTCGCCGACGCCGCCGGCCGCGGTGGCCGCCCAGCGCAGGTTCTCGCGGAGGACCTGCTTGGCCCATTCGCTGTGGTCCTGCCGTCCCGAGCGGTTGTGGCAGGCGAGACAGTTGACCTCGGCCTTGCCGGAGACGCTCCAGCGGGCCTCGGGATGGTCCGCGACCTCCTCGTCCGAGGGTTCGGCCGGGCCGCCGCCGGGCAGGCTCCTGCCGAAGAGGACGGTGAAGTCCCAGGCCGTCAGCCCCACGGCTTCGGGAGCGAAGGTCCCCGGCCACTTCCTGTAGGACAGGGGCAGGACCGTCCCCGTTTTCGGATCGACCTGGAGCCAGGGCTCGCCCGGCCGGCCGCTCTCGGCGGCCGTCATGGCGCCGAAGTGCCAGCCGTTCCGGATCTTCGTGTAATCGTGGCAAGGCCCGCAGGTGAAGCGGGCCGAATAGGGCAGGGGGTCGGTTTCCGTCGGGATGATGGGCTCGTCGTTCTCGTCGCGCAGGGGAATGAGGTGGGCCGGGAGCGTCCGGTTGCCGTCCCAGGTGACGAGCTTTTGGGCCCGGGCGGCTTCCGGCGCGGCTGTCTGGCCCAATGCGCCCGCGGCGAGGATGAGGACGGCGGCCAGCGCGCCGCCGAAGGCCTCGAGAGAGGTCCGTCCGGCGCGGCTCATGCTTTATACTGCTCCGGCCGGAACTCCATGATGCGGCGGGCCTTGACCGCTTCGTTGGTCTTGAGGACGGCGACGCAGGATTCGTACGCCAGCTCGGCGGGGCAATTGAGCGTCGTGCCGTTCCGCACGGCGTCGAAGAAGTTCTCGAGGTGCGGCTGGTGGGCCGGCTTGGCCAGCTCGACCGGCAGCGGCCAGCGCCCCGCTTCGGCCGTCACCCGGACGTCGACGTAGATGTTCTTGGTCGTCGATTTCTGGATGGGCACGGCCTCGGACTGGAGAAGACCGGCCTTGGCCAAAGAATCCCACTCGGGGGCGTGGGGCTCGCGCATGGCCCAGTTGCCGCGCTGGGGGATCTCGGACAGGACGAGCGAGCCGTTCTCGCCCATGAAGGTCTCGTAGAAGCCGCCGTGCTGGGTCGTCGTCTGGACCTGGTAGAAGGCGCGGGTCGGTCCCTCCTTCGTCTCGAACTCGTAGATGGCCATGACATTGTCGTACCATTCCCAGTTCTTGTAATAATCGAGGCCGCCGCTGGCCACGACGGACTTGGGCGGCGCGCCGTGGACCCAGCTGAAGAGGTCGATCTGGTGGGAGCCCAGGTCGACCATCGGGCCCCCGCCGTACTTCTTGTACAGGCGCCAGTTGCGGAACTCGGTCATGGAGCCGTAGCCATACTTGTCGAGCGTGGCCTGGTCGATGGCGTACTTCTCCGGCCAGCCCAGGAGGTCGGCCTTGGCCCTGTTCCACTGGGCATAGGCGACGGTCACCCGCCCGAGGAGCCTCTGGTCGCGGATAAGCCGGTCGATGGCGTGGATGTAGCGCGGATTGGAGCGGCGCTGGTGGCCGATCTGGAGGAGCTTGCCGGTCGCGCGGGCCGTGAGGACCATGGACCGGGCCTTGTCGAGCGAGTTCGACATCTCCTTTTCGCAGTAGACCGGCAGCCCGGCCCGGAGAAAGGCGTTGGTCTGCTCGGCGTGGACCCAGTCGGGGGTCGCGACGATGGCCGCATGGAGGCCTTTTTCGGAGGCCAGGAGGTCGCGGTATTCCTCATAGACGTTGGCGAGGTGGCCGTATTTCTTGAGGTAGTTCCCGGTGTACTGGCGGCTGTACGACCAGATGTCGCAGATGGCGACGATGCGGACCGAAGGAATGCGCAACATCGACTCGATGAGCACCCGGCCCTGGGCGCCGCAGCCGATGACGGCCACGCGGAGCTCGTCGGCGCTCTTGCCGCCGGCCGGCGCGGGCGCGGCCTGCGGCAGGCCCTGAGCGAAGGCCGACCCGGCCAGGGCGGCGCCGAGCCCGGCCGTGGCCGAAGATCTGAGGAAATCCCGGCGGCTGATCCGCTTCGCCGCAGGCGTCTGGACTGCACTGCCCATGGTGTCACTCCTGCCTCGGTTGAGACCGGCCCATCATACTATAAAATGGCCCTCCCGAAGAAAAAAACGGAATTGACTTCGCCCTCTGGCGGATTTATCATTCCCCCGCGCTGGCGTGCCCGGCCCCGAACAATGGGACCGCTCGAGCGCGCCCAGGGAGGGGGAGCCCATGCGGTGTCCTCATTGCCAATTCGAGAATCAGGCTGATACCCGCTTTTGCGGCAACTGTGCCGCACTCCTCCGCCCCGGCCCGGGCGCCGCGACACCCTCCTCCCCGTCGATGACGACGCCCCTGCCGTCGCCGGGTTCCCCGACCATGACGGCCCATATCATTTGCGGGGAGATCGTCCCGGGGGCCGAGTTCGCCGGGCGGTACCGGATCCTCGATGAGCTCGGCCGCGGCGGCATGGGCCGGGTCTACAAGGCCCTGGACCGAGAGATCAGCGAGTCCATCGCCCTCAAGGTCCTCGGGCCCGCGTTCAGCGCCGACGAGAAGATGATCGAGCGCTTCCGCAATGAGCTCAAGCTGGCCCGGAGGATCTCCCATAAGAACGTCTGTCGCATCTTCGACCTGGGGAACTGCGAGGGGATCTATTACATCACCATGGAGTTCGTCCCGGGCGACAATCTCAAGAGCATCATCCAGATGATGGGTCCGCTTGCCCCGTCCCGGGCCCTGGCGGTCGCCGGACAGGTCTGCGACGGCCTTGCGGAAGCCCACCGGCTGGGAGTTGTCCATAGGGACCTCAAGTCGTCCAACATCATGATCGATCGCGAGGGAAGCGCCCGGATCATGGATTTCGGCATCGCCCGCGCCGCCGAGACCAAGGGCCTCACCGACCGTGGCGCCCTCGTCGGGACGCCCGAGTATATGGCTCCCGAGCAGGTCGAAGGGACGGACGTCGATCAGCGGGCCGACATCTACTCCCTCGGCGTCATCCTGTTCGAGATGTCGACGGGGAGGGTGCCCTTCGAGGGCAAGACGCCGCTGAGCGTCGCCATGCAGCACAAGAGCGCCAAGCCTCCGGACCCCCGCGACCTGAACAGTCAGACGCCGGGTGGTCTGAGCGGGATCATCTCGAAATGCCTGGAGAAGGACCCCACGGCCCGCTATCAGAGGATCGAGGACCTTGCCGCCGAGCTCCACGGGGTCGCCGAGGGGCTCACGGATCTCGGAACGGCCAGGCCCCAACCGACGACGGCGGGGCTGACGCCCGGAGGCACCCGGATCCTGAACACTATCGCCGTCCTGCCCTTCGCAGACCTCAGCCCCCAGAAAGACCAGGAATATTTCTGCGAGGGCCTGGCCGAGGAGATTATCACCGCCTTGGCCAAGGTCAGCCACCTCGAGGTGGCGGCCAAGAGCTCGGCCTTTTCGGTCGAGTTCAAGACCATGGACATCCGTGAGGTCGGGCGCCGCCTGGGCGTGGCCGCGGTGCTCGAGGGCAGTGTCCGCAAGGTCGAGAACAAGCTCCGCATCACGGCCCAGCTCCTCAACGTCTCCACCGGCTACCATCTCTGGTCGGAGAAATTCGATCGGACTTTCGAGGACGTCTTCGCCATCCAGGACGAGATCACATTGGCCATCGTCGACCGGCTCAGGGTCAAGCTCCTGGGGGACGAGAAGGCCGCCCTCCTCAAGCGGACCACGGACAACCCGGAAGCCTACAATCTCTATCTGAAGGGTCGCTATTTCTGGAACAAGAGGACGGCGGAGGGCATCCAGCGGGGACTCGAATGCTTTGCCCAGGCGATCCAGGTCGACCCGTCCCTTGCCCGGGCCTATGCGGGCATCTCCGACTGCTATGGCCTTATCGCCTATTACTACATGTCGCCGCAGCCGACCCTCATCAAGGCCAGGGGGGCCGCCGCCCGGGCCCTCGAGCTCGACGATACGCTGCCCGAGGCCCACACATCCATGGCCTTCGTCAAGCACAAGCTCGAACGCGATTGGGCGGGTGCGGAACGGGAATTCCGCCGGGCCATCGAGCTCGATCCGGAATATGTCTGGGCCCACCACTGGTACTCCCTGTTCCTCGCCGCGATGGGCCGCCATCAGGAATCCTTTGGCGAGATCAAACGGGCCCTGGCGATCGACCCGACGTCGGCCCAGGTGAACATGGTCCACGGCATTGCGCTCTATCTGGCCCGGTTTTACGACCGAGCGGTCGAAGAGCTGATCAAGGCCCTCGAGATGGACCCTCAGCATGTCCTGGCCACCTTCTATCTGGGGATCGCCCAGGTGGAGAGGGGACACTACGAAGAGGCCTTGGCCCTGCTCGAACGGTCCGTCCAGTTGGCGGGGGGGGCCGGATTTTTTGTCCAGGGTGTCGGCTACGTCCACGCTTCCGCGGGACGCCGGGAGCTCGCTCAGGGAATCCTGGAGCGCCTGGACCGGATGGTGGACAAGACCTACGTTTCGCCCCTATTGACGGCCCTGATCCACTTCCGCTTGGGGGACAACGACCGGGGCTTCGCATGCATGGATAAAGCCATGGAGACCGGCGATCATTGGGTGGAGTTCATCAAGGTCTTCCCCGGCCTCGACAGCGTTCGTGCCGATCCGCGCTACGCCGCGCTCGTCGAGAAGCTAGGCCTGAAATAGGACTTTTCCGGCCGGCCGCCGGCGCGGGCGGCGATTGACTTTGCCGGACGCCCGCACTACCCTGCCCCCGAAGGGTGACCGTGGCCGGCGCCTGTCCGAACGACCGATTCTCAGGGGAGGGATATCCATGACCAAGAAGTCCGTGTGTGCGATCCTCGCTGCCGTCTGCGTCCTCGGGCTCGCCGGCTGCCGGTCGAAGAAGCCGGCTGCGGCCGAGCCCAAGGCCGAGCTCGAATGGTACCGCTATATCAGCGCATGTACCTCGGGGACGGTGTCGCGCAAGTCCGCGGTGCGCGTCCTCTTCGTCGACAACGCGGGCGCTCCGGGACGGGCGGCGGCCGGGCTTCTCGAATTCTCGCCTTCGATCGACGGGACGGCCGAGTGGATGAACCCGCGCGAGCTCGTCTTCACTCCCAAGGGAGAGCTCGAAGCGGGCCAGGAATACAAAGCCGTTCTCCACGTGGGGAAGATCCTCGACCTGCCCAAAACGTACGCTCGGTTCGAATTCCGCTTCGGGGTCGTCCGCCGGGACATGGAGGTCATGCTGGAGGGCCTCTTGGCCGAGGACACGGCGCGGCCGCAGGCCCAGGTCTTGCGGGGACGCGTCGTCACGGCCGACACGGAGGAGAAGGCCCTGGTCGAAAAGATCCTCGAAGCCGTGCAGGACGGAAAACCGCTCCCCATCGAATGGAGCCATGGCCAGGACGGACTGACGCACTATTTCACGGTGAAAGATGTCGTCCGCAAGGAGGAGCCCTCGGCCGTCACCCTGTCGTGGGACGGCGGACCGGTCCGCGTTGCCAATCGCGGCCGGCGGGACGTCGAAGTGCCTGCCCTCGGGGCCTTTGAGGTCCTCTCGGTCGAGCCCGTCGCCGGGGAGACCCGGCATGTCATCGTCCGCTTCTCCGATCCCCTGGCGAAGGACCAGAAGCTCCAGGGGCTCATCACCATTGCCGATCTTCCCCTGACCTATGAGGTCGAAGGCAACGTCGTCAGGGTCTATTCGACCCGGGAGTTCCTCGGCGACGTTCGCGTCCAGATCCTGCCGGGCATTCGCAACACCCTCAACCGCCGCCTGCGGGACCGCGTGGACCGGACCGTCACGTTCGCATCGATCCGGCCCCAAGTCGGCTTCGTCGGCCGCGGGCTCATCCTGCCGCGCAAGGACCGGCTGACCGTGCCCATCGAGGCCGTCAACCTCAGAAGCGTTCAGGTCGCGGCCTTCCGGATCTACCCGGGCAACATGGCCCAGTTCTTCCAGGTCAACAGCCTCGAGGGGTCGGAGGAACTGGCCCGTGTCGGCCGTTACCTCTGGCGCAAGACGGTCCCCCTCTCGGACGATCCCGCCGTGACCGGCCGCAAGACGCGCTTCGACCTCGACGTGACGCCCCTGTTCAAGGAGAACCCGGGCAGCCTCTTCCGCCTCGTATTGACGTTCAACCGCGGCGATTCGACCTATCCCTGTGCCGCAAGTGAGAAGCCGGTCGTCGCCGAGCCGGCGCTCAGGAACATGGACGACGCCGGCTACGGCCGCTATGCGAACTGGGATTACAATGACGAGGGCTACCCGTACAACCCCGGCGACTGGTCCCGCCGCAATGACCCCTGTTCCGACGCTTATTACATTCCCCGCTACAACAACGAGGCCGCCGTCGGACGCAATTTCTTTTCTTCGGACATCGGGCTCGTGGCCAAGCTCGAAGCGAACAACACCCTCCATGTCGTGACGACCGACATCGGCACGGCACGGCCGCTTTCCGGCCTCCGCGTCCGGGCCTACAACTACCAGAATGAGCTCCTCGGCGAAACGACGAGCGACGCGAACGGCTTTGCTGTCTTCGCCCTCAAGGACCGGGCCTTCTACGTTTCCGCGGAGGGCGGGGGCGACACCGGTTACCTTCGCATCGCGGGCGAAGGCGCCCTCCCCCTCAGCCATTTCGACGTCGGCGGCGAGGTCACCGAAAAGGGCGTCAAGGGCATCCTCTACGGCGAGCGCGGCGTCTGGCGTCCGGGCGATACCCTCTACCTGACCTTCGCGCTCTTCGATCGCCTGAACGTCCTGCCCGCCGGCCATCCCGTGCTTCTGGAGATCTCCAATCCCCAGGGCCAGCTCGTCATGACGGTCAAGCCTGACAAGGTCGTGGCCCCGTTCTATGCGTTCCGCGTCGAGACCGAAGAGACGGCGCCCACCGGGAACTGGCAGGCCCGCGTCCTCGTCGGCGGTCTGACCTTCAGCAAGACTCTCAAGATCGAGACGGTTGTGCCCAACCGGCTCAAGATCGTCCTCGATCCGGCCCGCGAGGTCCTCGTCCGCAAGGACATGCCCTTCGACGCGGCCATCACGGCCCAGTGGCTTCACGGCGCGCCGGCCGCGAACCTGAAGTTCGATGTTTCCGTCAGGCTCTCGCGGCGGCCGACCCGCTTCGATAAGTACCCCGACTTCAGCTTCGACGACCCGGCCCGGGACTTCGAAGGCGCGACAGTCGAGGTGGCCAAGGGCACCCTCGACGCCGAGGGCCGCGGCACCGCCCGCATCGACATCGACCCTCAGCAGCCCAGCCCGGGGATGCTCGACGCCGCGTTCACCAGCCGGGTCTTCGAAGAAAGCGGCGATTTCAGCATCGACACGTTCTCGCTCCCGTTCCATCCCTACGACGCCTATGTCGGCGTTCGCGCGCCCAAAGGCGATCAGGAGCGGGGCATGCTCCTGACCGACAAAGACCAGGAAGTCTCGATCGTCACCATCGACACCGCGGGACGCCCGGTATCCCGCGACAACGTCATCGTTTCGCTCTACAAGATCGAGTGGAAGTGGTGGTGGGACCGGAGCGGCGAGTCCCTCGCCCAGTACGTTTCGAATGTCCAGACCCGGCCCTTGCTCAGGGCCGATGTCTCGACCCGAGACGGCGCCGGCAAGTGGGCGTTCCAGGTCCGCTACCCTGACTGGGGCCGCTATCTTATCCGCGTCGAAGATCCGGTGAGCGGCCACGCCGCGGGACAGACCGTCTACATCGACTGGCCCGACTGGGCCGGACGGGCCCGCGAGGAGGGTGGGGCCGGCGCGACGGCCCTCAGCTTCACGGCCGACAAGCCCGCTTACAAGGTCGGGGAGAAGGCCGTCATCTTCCTCCCCGAGGCTGTCCAGGGCCGGGCCCTCGTGTCGATCGAGAGCGGCACGTCCGTCATCGACACGTTCTGGGTGTCGACGGTCAAGGGCGAGAACCGCTTCGAGGTCCCGCTCACGGCGGCCATGACGCCCAACGTCTATGTCCATGTCACGCTCATCCAGCCGCACCGCGACAAGGCGAGCGACACGCCCATCCGGCTCTACGGCGTCATCCCACTCCTCGTCGAGGACCCGGGGACGCGCCTCGAGCCCACCATCAAGACGGCCGACGAGTTCCGTCCCAAGGAGAAATTCCGGGTCGAGGTCCGCGAGAAGGGTGGCCGGCCCATGACCTACACACTGGCCGTCGTCGATGAGGGGCTCCTCGGCCTGACCCGGTTCGCGACTCCGGACCTGCGCAAGGGGTTCTACGCCCGCGAAGCCCTGGGGGTCTCGACGTGGGATCTCTTCGACATCGTCGCCGAGGCCTACGGCGCCGAGATGGCCCGCATCCTGGCCCTCGGCGGCGACGAAGGCGCCGAGTCGAAGGACAAGGCCAAGCAGCCGCGGCGCTTTCCGCCCGTCGTCCTGTTCGAAGGTCCGTTCGACCTCAAGGCGGGCGGGAGCGGCGTCCACGAATTGACCATGCCGCAATACTTCGGAGCCGTCCGGGTCATGGTCGTGGCCGGCCGCGACGGCGCGTTCGGCCTGGCCGAAAAGTCCGTCCCCGTCCGGCGCGATCTCATGACCTTGGCGACGTTGCCGCGGGTCGTGCGGCCGGGCGAGGACGTCGTCATGCCCGTCACGGTCTTTGTCACCAAGCCGGAGATCAAGGAGGTCACGGTCAGCATCGAAACCAACGGCCTCTTCGAGATCGTCGGCGAGCGTTCGAAGGCCGTCGCTTTTACGAAGCCTGGCGACGACATCGTCACGTTCGCGCTCAAGACGACGGGTGGGATCGGACAGGGCGAAGTGCGGTTCCGGGCGTCCGGAGGAGCGGAGCGCGTCGAGGACGTGATCGCCATCCCGGTCCTGGCCAGCAATACCGCCATCACCCAGACGACGCGCCTTCTGGTCAAGCCGGGCGAGACCGCCCGGCAGGACGTCGTCCCGTTCGGCCTGGAGAACACGAACACCGTCATCATGGAAGTGTCGCCCCTGCCGCCCCTCAATCTCGAAAAGCGCCTCGATTTCCTCATCCAGTATCCTCACGGCTGCCTCGAGCAGACGCTCTCGGCGGCCCTGCCTCAGCTCTACCTCAAGAGCCTGGTCAAGCTCGAGGACCGGCAGACGCGCGACGTCGAAGACCACGTCAAGGCGGCCATCCAAAGGATGACCGGGTTCCAGATGACCAACGGCGCCTTCTCATACTGGCCGGGAAGCCGCGAGGGGCACGAGTGGACGACGGCCTACGCCGGCTACTTCCTGCTCGAAGCGGCCCGCCTCGGCTATCACGTGCCCCAGTCCATGCTCGACGCGTGGAGGGAGAACCAGAAGATGCTGTCCAACGCTTTCGTCACCGGCGGCGCCTCGGCCCAGCTCATCCAGTCCTTCCGTCTCTTCACCCTGGCCCTGGCCCGGGACCCCGACCTCGGGGCCATGAATCGCCTTCGGGAGAGCCCCGGTCTCCCCGGGCTGGCCGGGCTCATGCTGGCCTCGGCCTTTCACATGACCGGGCAGACCGACGCGGCGGCCGACTTGGCGGACAAGGCCAGGCTCGAATTCCAGCCCTATCGCGACGATAGCGAGACCTTCGGCTCCGAGTTCCGCGACAAAGGCCTGGCCGTCCGGGCCCTCGTTCAGATCGGCCGGCCCGAAAAGGCCCGGCCGCTTCTCGACGACATGTCCAAGACGCTCGCTTCGGACCTCTGGCTTTCGACCCAGGAGACGTCGTTCGGCCTGATGGCCCTCGCCGCCTATTACGGGACCGCGGAGGTCAAGCCCTTCCGCTATCGGTTCGCCTGGGATGCGGACAAAGCGACGGACGTCGCATCGACGACACCCTTCGACCGGCGCGAATACGCCGACTTCCCGATAAAGGGCCGCGGCCTCGTCGTGACCAACACCGAAACGGGGCCGCTCTACGTCAACGTGTATCGGCGCGGCGTGCCTGCGGCCGGCGTCGAGACGCCGTCCTCCGAGGGCCTCTCGATCGATGTCCGCACGCGGGACATGAAGATGAACGCGATCGCGATCGACAAGATCACCCAGGGACTCGACCTCGTCGCCGAGGTCCGGGTCAAGAACCTGACTCCGAACCGGATCAAGAACCTCGTTCTGACCCATCTCTCGGCCGCGGGCTTCCAGATCAAGAACCCGCGGTTCGCTGGGGAAGCGGGGACGGCCGTGGCCGTCGATTACCAGGATATCCGTGACGACCGTGTCTTCACCTACTTCGGGCTCGACGCCGGTCAGGAGAAGGTCTTCCTCGTCGTCCTCAACGCGTCCTACCGCGGCCGGTATTATCAGCCGGGCATCGCCGTCGAGGCGATGTATGACGCCGGACTCCACGCTAACACGAAAGGACAATGGGTCGAGATCGTTCAATGAACGGGGACACGCCGGCAAAAAGGGGACGCCCCACCAGGTGGGCCTGGCCCGGGAGGGGGCTGCCCCTCTTGAAGCGACGGCGGTTTGCCCTTTTGGGCGCGGCCGCCATGCTGCTTATTCTTTTTTGGCTCGCGATCCCGGTCGTCCATTTCAATGATCCCGTCTCTCCGGTCCTCTTCAGCGCGGAGGGCCGGCTTCTCGGAGCGCGGACGGCCGCCGACGGACAGTGGCGCTTCCCGCCTGGGGAGCGTGTCCCGGATCGCTTCTCCCATGTCCTCGTCCGCTTCGAAGACAAGCGCTTCTTCTCCCATCCCGGGATCGACCCTCTGGCCGTGGCCCGGGCCCTGCGGCAGAACCTCCGCACCGGTGAGGTCCGGAGCGGCGCGAGCACGATCACCATGCAGGTCGTCCGGCTGGCCCGGAAGAACCGGCCGCGGACCTACCTCGAGAAGCTCAAGGAAGCGTTCCTGGCCCTGCGGCTCGAGACGCGACACTCGAAAAAGGAGATCCTGTCGCTCTTCGCCGCTCACGCCCCCTTCGGCGGCAACGTCGTCGGCATCGACGCCGCATCGTGGTTCTATTTCGGCCGGAGCCCGGAGCAGCTGACCTGGGCCGAGGCCGCCTTCCTGGCCGTCCTGCCCAACGACCCGGGACTCCCGGCCACGGCGACGGGCCGGGCCCGGCTTCTTCAGAAGCGTAACGGGCTTCTCGAGAAGCTTCGGGCGCATGAGGCGATGCCCGAGCTCGAGTGCCGCCTGGCCCTGGCCGAACCCACGCCCGACCGCTTCCGCGCCGTGCCCCGCGAAGCGCCCCACCTCCTCGATACGCTGGCCGCCCGCCCCGACGCCAAACCGCCTTTCCGGTCCTTCCTCGCGGCCGACCTGCAGAGAACGGCAAGCCGGATCGTGGAGCAGCACGGAGCGCGGCTCGCCGAGCGAGCCATCCGGAACCTTGCCGCGGTCGTCATCGACAACCGCACGGCGGCCGTCGTGGCCTACGTCGGCAACACGGGGCTCGAGCGGCGCGAGGACCACGGTCAGAATGTCGACCTCCTCCAGAGCCGGCGGAGCACGGGCAGCATCCTCAAGCCGTTCCTCTACGCGGCCCTGCTCAAGGAGGGCGGGCTCACCCCGGTGACTCTCGTGCCCGATACGCCCGTGCGGTTCGAGGGCTTCAGGCCGGAGAATTTCGACCGCCGCTTCCGGGGCGCCGTGCCGGCCCGGGCCGCCCTGGCTTGGTCGCTCAACGTCCCGGCCGTGCGCGAGCTCCGCGAATACGGCATTCCCCGGTTCGAGAACATGTTGAGACGGTGGGGGATGACGACGCTCGACCGGCCGCCGGACGATTATGGCCTGACCCTGGTGCTGGGAGGGGCGGAGGGCAGGCTCCTCGAGATCGCCTCGCTCTACGCGAAGCTGGCCGAGCTTGCGTCAAGCGCGCCCGGAGGCGGGCGGGAGGTGAGGCTGCTGCGGAACGAACCGGAGGCGCCGTCGAGGATGCGCGACCTCGGGGCGGCCTCCGCCTACCTTACGCTCCAAGCCCTGACCGCGGTCAACCGGCCGGATGAGGAGGGCTTCTGGCGGAACTTCGGCTCGTCGAAATGGGTGGCCTGGAAGACGGGGACGAGCTTCGGGCTGCGCGACGCGTGGGCGGTCGGCGTCACGCCCCACTACACGATCGGCGTCTGGGCCGGAAACGCCGACGGGGAAGGCAAGCCCGGGCTGACGGGGCTCGGGGCCGCGGCCCCGGTCCTCTTCGACCTCCTCGGCGCGGTCGACGGCGGCGGCGAGGTCGTCCGGCCGCGGTCGGGCCTCAAGGTCCTCCGGGTCTGCCGCGATTCCGGCTACCTGGCGACGGACCTCTGCCCGGCCGAGGAGGTCACGGTGCCGGAGGAGAGCGGCTTCGACCGGATGTGCGCCTTCCACCAAGCGGTCCACCTCGACGCGTCGGGGCGTTTCAGGGTCGACAGCCGATGCGAGCCGGTCAGCTCGATGCGCCACGCGTCGTGGTTCGTCCTGCCGCCCGTCCAAGAATATTTCTTCCGGGCTGATCACGCCGAGTACCGGCCCCTGCCGCCGTTCCGAAGCGACTGCGGTGAAGGGCCGGCGGGTGAGCGTGGGTCGCGGGTGATGAGTCTCGTCTACCCGGAGCCGGACATGTCGGTCTATGTCCCTGTCGGGCTTGACGGGAAAGTGGGCCAGGTCGTCTTCGAGGCGGTGCATCGGGAGAGCGCTGCGACCATCCACTGGCATCTCGACGAGGATTATCTCGCCTCAACACGCGTCTTCCACCAGATCTCGGTCGCCCCCGAGCCCGGTCCGCACAGGCTCGTTTTGACGGACGACGAGGGCCGGCGGCTGGTGCGGGATTTCCAGGTCGTCAGCCCGTCTCGTCGCGGCGACCGCTGACGCGGCGGCCCATCACACGGCGAGAGGCACCTTCTTTGATCATCTCCCATTTCCGGAAATCCCTCTCGAGGCAGCGACGGATGTCGCTCCAAGCCCCCGTGAGGGAAGGGGGACCGGCAGGGAGCGGTCTTCATAGCGACCATCAGCGCCGCCCCGGAGCGACCCGGAGGGGCGGTGCTGGGAGAAGATAAAGAAAGAGCCCTTCTGGGATATTTCGCAGAAGTCCGGCTCCGTGTATCTCCGCCGTCCTTCTGCCGGTCCGCTCCCCAGAGTCCGCTCCCCGCCGGCGGGGGTAAGGAGCGATATCCGAAGCGAAGCCGAAGAGAGGGGACTCCCGGAATCGGGAGATGAGCCTATTTCTTCATGTCCTTGTCGAACGCGACTTTGGACGGCGCGAAATTCATCTGACGGACGAACTCGAGCGATTCTTTCGCCCCGAACTCGCGGTCCATGGCGTTGTCCTCCCACTCGACCGAGAGCGGACCGTCATAGTTGATCGCGTTGAGCTCTCGAATGACGGCGTCAAAGTCGACGTCGCCGTGGCCGAGCGAGCGGAAGTTCCAACCGCGGCGGACGTCGCCGAAGGGCAGGAACGAGCCGAGGATGCCGGCCTTGCCGTCGAGGGTCACGGCGACATCCTTCATGTGGACGTGGGTGACGCGGTCGGCGAATTCGCGGATGAAGAGGTGCGGCTCGATCCCCTGCCAGACGAGGTGGCTGGGATCGAAATTGAGCCCGAGGGCGGGCCGGCCATTGAAGGTATCGAGCAGGCGCCTCGTCGTGTGGACGTCGAAGGCGATCTCGGTCGGGTGGACTTCGAGGGCGAACTTGACGGCCTGGGCGTCGAACTCGTCGAGGATGGGAGTCCAGAGCTTGAGGACCTTCTGAAACCCGGCCTCGACCATGGCCTCGGTCGTCGTCGGGAAGGAATACCAGGCCTTCCAGATCGGTGAGCCCATGAAGCCGTTGACGATGGCGCAGCCCATGTTGCGGGCGGCACGCGCGGCGGCCTTCATCTCATCGATGGCCCACGTGCGCAGGGCCTCCGGCTTGCCTTTGACGGCGTCCGGGGCAAAGCCGTCGAGACGGGGATCATACTCGTCGCCGACGCACTGGCCGGCGAGGTGCGCGCCGAGGGCCCAGCACCTCAGGCCGTACTTCTCGAGGACGCGCTTCTTCTCGCGGACGTAGGCGGGGTCGGCCGCGGCCTTGCGGACGTCCATGTGGTCGCCCCAGCAGGCGATCTCAAGGCCGTCATAGCCCCAGCCGCTCGCTTTCTTGCAGATTTCTTCGAAAGGCAGGTCGGCCCACTGGCCGGTGAAGATCGTCACGGGTCGCGCCATGGTTCTCTCCTTGCTCATTCCATCTTCAGCCAGATCGCGCCATGCTGCTCCTCCTCGATGAGGAATCCCTCCAAGAAGGGGTCAAATCCTATTTTAGGGCGCGGCGGATGCGGTCGGCGGCGAGCTTGGCCTCCTCCGTGACGGTCGGGTCGGAAAGGAGCGATTCGGCCGCCTTCAGGGAAGTGACACACGGGAAGCGCCCGAGCAACCCCAGCACGAGCTTCTTCTCTTCCGGACGGGGCGAGAGGGCCAGGGCCTTGAGGAGGTCGGCCGCCGCCCCTTCGGGAGCCCTGTTCGGTTCGAGCCCGATCATACGGATATAGGCCCGGAAGGCCAGGATACGGTGATTGAGGATGAGGGATGTGCGGGCGATCTCGAGGACGTCGTCCCTGGGCGTGACCGTCGGCCAGTCGGCGAGGGCCCGGACGGCCGCATCGACGACCGTCCCGTCAGGGTCGGCGAGGGCCGCCCGAACAGCGGAAAGGGCCGAGTCGTCGCCGATCTTGCCGAGTACGCGCAGGAGGTCCATCCTCTTCTTTGTGTCCTCTTCCGCGGCGAGAAGGGTCTTGACCTCCCCGGCGCGAGCCAGTTCTCTCGGGTTCGTCCGGGCGACCGCCGCGATCGTGTCTTCCATGGCCTCACGCGCCGCGTCGTCATCGAGCCCGCCGAGAAGTCCGAGGAGGTCGGGGATATCGGCCTGAACCGCGATCGTCCGAAGCGCGGTCGCCGACCGCGTCTTGAGCCCCGGCGAGCCGGAGCCGACAAGCTCGATCAGGGCGGGCTTGGCCCCGGCGATGCGCCGGGCGCTCGCGGCCCGGACGAGCTCGATCTCGACCGCCTCGTCCGAGACCTTGCCGAGATGCTCGAGGACGGCCGCGTCGACGTCCAGCCCCCTGAGCCGGGCCAGCGCCTCCCGGGCGGCTTCCTGTTCGGCGCCGGCCGTCCGGGCCGCTTTGGTCGCCAGGAAGACGACCGATCTCCCGTCGCCGGCCGCGGCGAGGGAGCGGAGTGCGGCCAGCCTCAGTTTGGGGGACGGACTTTCCGCGGCCGTCAGGAGGTAGGGCCGCGCCGTCTCGGCCGGATATTTCGCCAAAAGCGCTGCGATCTGGATCTGGGCGGGCTCGGGCAGTCGGGCCGAGAGATCGGCGACTTTGCCGATATCGCCGGCCCCGAAATGGGCCGGCACCATGGCCAGCGCGGGCGTATAGAGCTGCGTCTCCTTCCCTGTCAGGGCCTTGAGAATGGCGCCCTGGGCATCGGTTCCCGAGGCGATCTTTCCCCTGAACGCGGCTTGCCGCAAAACAGGAGAAGCGTTGGCGGCAAAAACCTTGTCATAAATTGTGGCCGCCGCTGCCTTGTCTCCCGCGGCCAGAGGGCCTTCCGCCGCGAACAAGAGCGCCGATGCGGCTTCGGATTTGAGGGGCGCGGGCTTGGCCAACGCGACCATCAAGGCCTTGATGGCATCGACGCCTCCGGTCTTGCCCAGCGCCTTGATCGCGTCCGAAGCGAGCGCGACGTCCTTGCCTCCGGTGAGCGGCGCCAGGGCCGGGACCGCAGCAGCCGATCTTCTCTCACCCAGCGAGAAGACGATGCCGCGGCGGATGTCGCCCTTGGTTTTGCCCACCGCGGCGATGAGGGCCTCGTCGGCCTCCCCGCCGGGGATCCTCTCGAGCGCATACCGGGCCGGGTCCGTCGTTTCAGGCTTGAGGAGGAGGGCCGTGAGGACGGGCACGGAGTCCGGGCCGCCGATGAGCCGAAGGGCCCGGCAGGCGGCCATCAGCCCGCCCGGGGCGGGAGAGCCCTGGACGAACTTGAGGAGCGCCGTCTCGGCCTCTTTTCGGGCCTGGGGGTTGTCCTTGCGGGCGAAGACGTAAGCCCTGAGCGCCATCGGCGCGCCGACGCCGGCGGCGAAATCGTAGGTCTGGAGATCCTTGAGAATAGACTCCAACGAGTCGTAGATAAGACCCATACCCTGCCGCGTCCGTTCGTCCGCCTGGCCGGCCGCGGCGGGGGCCGCGAGCGTCAGCGAGGCCATGAGCAACAGGGCCGCGATCGCGATCGTTTTCTGCGCGTTCTTCATGATCGCTCTCCTCACTCCGGCAGCTGCCAGGGTTCGCGGTAGGAGTGGCCGAGGAGCCGCTCCGCCCCGGGATCGCCGATGATGGTCTCCGTCGCGGGGTCCCATTTGATCTTCCGGCCGATCTCCATGGCGATGACGCCGAGGTGGCCAACGCTGGCCGAGCGGTGGGCCGTTTCGGCCGGAGTGATCGTCTTCGCCCGGCTGCGGACGCAATCGAGGAAGTTTTGGTGATGGTCGCGGCTCTTATAGAGCCGGATCTCCTCCGGGCCGATGACCTCGCGCTTGAGGCTTGCAGGTTCCGTCTCGAACTGGCCGCGATCGACCCAGATCCAGCCGTATTCGCCGATCCATTTCGTGCCGCTCCAGATCTCGTCGTGGCCGCCGGTCAGGACCATGGGCGTCCCCTCGGCGTACTTGGCCTTGACGTAATAGCGCGTCGGGCTGTTGTAGATCCCGGACGTCGGGTACTCTCCCGTGGCCTCGATCTCGACCGGCCCGGTCTCGTCCCAGCCCATGCCCCAGTGGGCGATGTCGAGGTGGTGGCCGATCCAGTCCATGTACTGGCCGCCGCCGAAATCCATGTTCCAGCGCCAGTTCATGTGGACGCGGGCCTTGCAGTAGGGCCACCACGGCGCCGGACCGACCCAGGACTCGTAGTCGAGGTTCGGCGGCGGCGGGACGAGCGCCTCCTGGCCAAAGGTCCCGGCAAAGTCATAGTGTCCCGACGGCAGCCCGACCTCGATCCCCTTGATCTTGCCGATGCGCCCGTTGCGGACGAGTTCACAGGCCTGGTGGAAGTTCTCGACCGAGCGCTGCCAGGAGCCCGTCTGCCAGACGCGGCCGTACCGCTTGACCGCGTCGCAGAGGGCCCGGCCTTCGCGCAGGTTGTGGGTCAGCGGCTTCTCGCCGTAGACGTCGAGCCCGGCGCGCAGGGCGGAAATCGACAGGATGGCGTGCCAGTGGTCAGGCACGGCGATCGAGACGGCGTCGAGGTCCTTGCGCAAGAAGAGCTCGCGGAAATCGTGGTAGGTCGCGCACGCTTTGTTGCCGTACTTCTTATCGGCCATGCCTTTGGCCATGGCCAAGGGCTCCGTATCGAGGTCGCAGACGGCCACCCACTGGACCTCGGGCTTCTCGAGAAAGCTCTCCATGTTGCCCGGGCCCATCATGCCGAAGCCGATGCCGGCCATGACGATCCGGTCCGATGGCGCGACGGCCCCGTTCTTGCCCAAGGCCGAGGCTTTGACGATTGTCGGGAACCCGGCCACGGCGGCGCCGCCCGCCACGGCGACCGTCTTGAGGAAGTGTCGTCGATCCATCTTTTTCATGAGTCCTCCGGATGTCAGGGATGCCATTTCCAGCCGCCGCCGACATAGAGGAGCTGGCCGGCCAACCGCGGGCTGCTCATTCTGTCTCCTGATCGCTTCGGGCTATTGTCGATTCGTCCTAAACGAGCGGTGTCACACCTGGGACCGCCACCGGATCGACCGGGTTCGGCCCGAACTCCATCTTGGCCGGGGTCAAGTCGAGCTTTGAAGCGTTCATCGCCCAATCCCAGGAGAGAGCCCGGCCGGTGTAAGCGCTCATGCGGCCCATGATGGCGCAGAGCGTGCTCTCGGCGACGCGCTTGCCCTCGTTGAGGGGCTGGCCGGCCCGGATGCTGGCGATGAGGTCCGTGTGCTCGACGACGTAGGGATTGGCCTCGTCGGCCTCGAACTTCCAGGCGTTCGGACCCGAGATCTCGCCACTGCCGAAGGCATGGCCCTTGGTCCCGACGATCTTCTCCTCGACGCGTTCGGCGCAGCCGGGCGTCTGGCGGCACATGCTCATGACCCGGGCCCCGTTCGGATACTCGAACTCGACGGCGAAGTGGTCGAAGATGTTGCCATATTCCGGGGCCGTCCGGACCTGCCGTCCGCCCATGCCCATGACTTTGACCGGCGTCGCGTCGAAAGCCCAGTTCATGACGTCGATGTTGTGGACGTGCTGCTCGACGATGTGGTCCCCGGAGGTCCAGCTGAAATAGAGCCAGTTGCGGCACTGCCATTCCATGTCGCTCATCTCCGGCGTCTGCTTGATGACCCAGAGCTCGCCCTGGTTCCAGTAGCACTGGCCGCCGACGATCTCGCCGATGGCCCCGTCGCGGATCCGCTTCATTGTTTCGAGGTAGCTTTGCTGGTGGCGGCGCTGCGTCCCGGCGACAATGGCCAAGCCCTTCTTCGCGGCCAGCGCCGAGCTGGCGATAACGGAGCGCACGCCGGCGGGGTCGACGGCCACGGGCTTCTCCATGAAGACGTTCTTGCCCGCTTCGATCGCGGCCTTGAGGTGGATCGGCCGGAATCCGGGCGGGGCGGCGGTGACGATGTAGTTGATGTTCTTGATCGCCAGCAGCTTCTTGTAGCCGTCGAGACCGGTGAAGCAGGTCTCGGGGGTGACCTTGACCGCGGCCGGGACCTTCTCCCGAAGCGTCTGGAGCGATTTGTCGATGCGGTCCTGGAAGGGATCGAACAGGGCGACGATCTCGACCCCCGGCGAGGACTCCACGGCGTTGATGGCCGCGCCCGTGCCGCGCCCGCCGGCCCCGATGACGCCGATGCGGATCGTGTCAGAGCCCGAGACCGCTCGTGCGGCGACCGCTTTGATCGGGGCCGCGGCGCAGCCCCCGCCCGATCCCGAGACGGCCGCCACGAGCGTGGCCATGGAGGCGACCGAGGCCGTCTTGATGAAATCCCTGCGGGTCACACCGTTGTCGTTGTTGTCGGTCATTCCTTTTCTCCTTATCAAGATGGCGTCAGGTCTACCTTTTACCCTAAGGCGTGTAAAAAGTAGACCCGACCCCCTTTCCTCTAAAAATTATCGGCGGCGCGGTAGGCCTCGAGGAGCGCCTTCTCGCCCTCAAGACCTTTTTGGCTCTTGCCGTGCTCCAGGCAGAGAACGCCGGGGTAGCCCTTGCCGTGGATGTGCTTGAAGATATTGCGGTAGTTCATCTCGCCCGTGCCCGGTTCCTTCCGGCCCGGCGAATCCCCGACGTGGAAGGAGGCCAGCTCGTCCCAGCAGGCGTCGATGTTGGGGATGATGTTGCCCTCGGTGATCTGCTGGTGGTACATGTCGTCGAGGATCTTGACCGACGGGCTCCCGACGGCTTTGCAGATCTGGTAGGCCTGGGCCATCTTGGTCAGGAAGAGCCCGGGGTGGTCCTTGGGATTGAGGGGCTCGAGGACGATGACGAGGCCCGAGGGCTCGCATAGGGTGGCAAGCCTCTTGAGGTTCTCGATGACGTTGGCCGTCTGATAATCCCAGTCCATGCTCTCGTTGAAACGGCCGGGCACGGCCAGCGTCCACTTGCAACCGGTCCTCTGGCCCGTTTCGACCGCGGTCTTGACGCGCCCGACCAGCATGTCGCGGATAGCCGCGTCCCGGGTGACGTAAGATTCGATCTTGAAGTCCGCGTAGACGACGAACGGGCCGATGGTCATCCCGAGGCGGCGCGATTCCCGGGCCAGCGCTTCCTGCTCGGCGACCGGCCGGCCCATCAGTCCGTTATCGAACCAAGCCGTGAAGCCCCGGTCGGCCATGAACTTGAGCTGATCGACGGCGCTCTTCCCGGCGTGCGCTTCGAACATGCCGATGCCGGGGGCATACTTGAGCTTGAAGCCGGTGCCCGGACTCGCGGCGGGCTTGGTCTGGCCGGATGCGTCGCGCGGTGCGAACGACAAGGCCGCCGCCCCGAGCGCGGCGGATTTGAGGAACTCCCTTCTGGACGGGCCGGTCGTTGGCTTCTCCACGTTTACCCTCCTCACCGAAAATCCCCGGGGGACGAGCGGGCAGACTCCGAGAGCCGGTCAGTCGAAACGGAAGCCCCGCGTCCGCACTCGATGGGACGGGGACTCTCGGAAGGTGCGTCTGTCACCCACGGCATGACGATTCTATTAAAAGGAAGGGGGTAATTCAACTGGAGTCTGGCCGAGCATTTGACCGGGGCCGGGGGGTCGTTTAGAATGGGGTGAAAGACAGAGGAGCCGAAAGATGAAATCCTTGATCCTGATCTCGATCTTTATCATCGCCGCCGGCGCCGCCGTGAAGGCCAAGGCCGAAACAACGCCGCTTGAGGTTGTCCCCCGCGTCGACCTCGAGCGTTACCTCGGAACATGGTACGAGATCGCGACCATCCCCCAGCGCTTCCAGAAGGGCTGCGTCGGGGTCACGGCCCACTATTCCCTCCGCCCCAACGGCGATATCGATGTCGTCAACGTCTGCCGCAAGGAAACGCTCGATGGCAAGCCGCGCTCGATCCGCGGCAAAGCCTGGGTCGTTGACAAGACGACCAACGCTAAGCTCAAAGTCCGCTTTTTCTGGCCCTTCGCGGGGGCCTACTGGATCATCGAGCTCGACAAGGATTATCAGTGGGCCGTCGTCGGCCACCCCGACCGGACCTATTACTGGATCCTCTCCCGGACGCCCCAAATGGACCCGGCCCTCTACGATGACCTCATCCGCCGCGCCGCCGCCAAGGGCTACGACACCTCAAAGATCAAAAAGACCCTCCAGCCCTCATAGATTGGGGCCATAGACCCATTCCCCGTTTTCTCCGGGCTAAATCCTACTAATATTGTAGGAAATAGGACAGCCGCTGTCCCCATTTTTGGACATCGGCATTGTTCTCCGACGATGTTCCCTCGCAGCTTTCCCCGGTCGGCCTTGGCATGATGGTTGCACTATAGCAGATCGGCAGTCCGGCAGAACGCCGGAAAGGAACAGGCGGCCTCCCGGGCGATAGAGGGGCTGCCCGACAGAAAGGAGATTACGATGAAATTCTTTAAAGTCGCTTTGGCCATCCTCGTCCTTGTGGCCGCGGCCTATCCGCAGACCAGGGACCTGGGACAGGGGGCCTTCTCCAATGAGACAGGCGGTATCCTCATGGCCGTGGACGCCTCCCTGGTCAACCAGTCGATCAACACGCCGTACGCCATGTTCGTCCTCTTCATGGCGGCCAACGACAAGAGCGCCACGATCGCGGTCGCGGCGAAAGACGTCGTCATGGTCTACAAGGGGCAGGAGTACCACATGCCCACGCTTTCGGAGCTGCGCGAGGACTACAGCGGCGGCATCAGGGACCTCGATTTCTACCGCAAGCTCGGTAAGGAGGGGATCCTCTCCTCATGGGTCCGATTCTACGAATTCCCGGAGAGGGCCAACTTCTTCCCTCCCCTCACGCTCCGATCGACATTGGCCGTGACCGAAGGGCACATGTCCTCGTTCTACGGCTTCATCACCCCCGTCTATTTCAAGAACCCCGGATTCGCCAAGGGGGACACGCTGACGATCAAGGTCAGGGACGCGAAGAACCCGTCCATCACGGGAGAGTGCGACGTCGTTTTGAAGTGATCTCCGGGGACCGCCTCAGAGATTCCATGAGGTCGGCCGCGGACGAGACCGGTCGGAGACAGGCCCCCTCAGAGCAGACGTAGGCGGCGGCCGGGCCGCCGCCTGCGTCCATGCCTTTGGTGAATGGGGCCAGGCGCTCGACCGCCCCCGCCGCCTCGGCCTTGTCCATCGGCTTGAAGAGCCAGGCCGTATCCCAGAGACATGTCCCCCTCGACACCGCGAGCAGCTCGCGCGTTTCCGGAGCGTCCGATATTCCGGCGACCACGACCTCCTGCGACGGGCCGAGAGCGTAGTCGAGCCCGCAGAGGAATTCCGTGTACATCCGGGGGTGCGCCGCGACCTCGGACGCGAATGTCGCCGCCAAGCGTGATGCGCGATCTTCGAGTTCCCTCCGTCCCGTGAGGCGGGCCAGCCGCAGCAGATTCATGAACATCACCGAATTGCCGGAAGGCACCGCTCCGTCGTAAAGCTCCTTCCGCCGGGCCAGTCCCGTGGCTTCGGACGTGAAGAAAAAGCCGTCGTCGCCCTTGTCCCAGAAAAGCTCTACGGCCCGCTCCGTGAGCTCGAGGGCCGCCTCGAGGTCGCGCGGCTCGAAGCCCGCCTCGTAGAGGGCCAAGAGGCCCTTTGCGAGATAGGCGTAGTCGTCGAGGAAAGCCTGGACTCGGGCCTCACCTCCCGAATAGACGTGCAGGAGCCTGCCGCCGCCGGGACCGCGCATCGCGCTCCGAATGAACTCCGCCGCCCGCGCGCCGGCCTTCAGGTAGCGCTCCTCGCCCGTCACTCGGAAGACCCCGGCCAGCGCCGCGATCATCAGCCCGTTCCAATCGGCCAGGATCTTTGTGTCCTTGAACGGCCGCGGCCGTCCGTTGCGCGCCTCCAGGAGCCTCTGTCGGATCCCTTCGATCCGGGCCTCGGCCGCCTGGAAGACGCTCCCGGTTTCGGTCACGGTTTCGTTCGGGATCCGGCCCCCATAGAGGGCTCTTCGGCCGTGCGGAAAGCCTTCGGGCCCGCCCCCGGCGCGGTCATCCTCTTCGACCCCGAAAGCCAGGGCCGCGATCCGGGCCTCATCGGGGGCCAATACCTGGTCGAGATCGCCCCGCGTCCAAAGATAGAATTTTCCCTCTTCGCCTTCGCTGTCGGCGTCTTCGGCCGCGTAAAACCCGCCCTCGGGGGAGGCGAGGTCCCGAAGGACATAATCCGCGATCTCGGCGGCCGTCCGCAGGAATTCGCGTCTCCCGGTCGCCGCGTAGGCCTCGGCGTAGACCTCGGCCAGGAGGGCCTGGTCGTAAAGCATCTTCTCGAAATGAGGGATGAGCCAGCCGGCGTCGGTCGCATAGCGGTGGAATCCGAAGCCGAGATGGTCGTAGATGCCGCCGCGCCGCATGGCCTTGAGGGTCTTGCCGGCCATGCCCAGGGCTTCGCCGTTGCCGGTCCTCTGCCAATACATGAGGAGGAAGCCGATATGGCGGGGGATGGGGAACTTGGGCGCGCCGCCGAAGCCGCCCCGCGCCCGGTCGAAGTCCGCCGCCAGCTCCCGGAAGGCTTCATCGAGCGTCGCCGCCGTCAGCTTGTCTCCGCTCCTGGCCATGACCTCGATCCCGGGCCTTCCGATCGCGCTTTCGACCGCCTCCGCCGACCGGAGGAGCTCCTGCCGGTTCTTCCGCCACGTCTCGGCGATCATCGGGAGGATCTCGAGGAGGCCAGGCCGCCCCCAGCGGCGTGCCCGGGGGAAATATGTCCCCGCGAAGAACGGCCGCTTGTCGGGGGTCATCACGATCGTCAGCGGCCAACCACCGGCGCCCGTGAGTGACTGGCAGACGGCCATATAGTGCCGATCGAGATCGGGACGCTCCTCCCGGTCGACTTTGACCGCGACGAAGCCCGCGTTGAGGAGGCGAGCCGTCTCTTCGTCGGCGAAAGACTCCTTCTCCATGACATGGCACCAGTGGCACGCGGAATAGCCGATGGACAGGAAGACCGGCTTGTCCTCGCGCCGGGCCCGGTCGAAGGCCTCCTCGCCCCAAGGGTACCAGTCCACGGGATTGCCGGCGTGCTGCACCAGATAGGGGCTCTTTTCCCCGGCCAGATGATTGGCGCGCGTCATGGTTTCCCCCCGGCACGAGAGGACCCGGGAGTCCGGCCCTATTTCCTCCGGCCGATGTGCCTGTCGATGAACTCGAACGTGCGCTCGTAGGCCTCCATCCGGTTGGCATGAAGAAGGAACTCGTGCGGCTCGTCGGGGGCGATCATCAGCTCGATGAGGACATCGCCCTTGGCCCGGAGCCTCTGGACGAGATCCGTTGTCTGCTGGAAAGCGACGTTGCGGTCGTCGTCGCCATGAATGAACAGGACCGGCGATGTCCACGTCGCCACCGAGGCGACGGGTGACGATTCGCGGGCGACCTTGCGCTGGGCCTCGTCGAGCCGTCCCCAGCGCATCTGCGACCAGTCGTGGACGCCGGCCATGTCGACCCCGACCTTGAAGATGTCGGAGTTGCGGGCCAGGGCCATGGCCGTGAGCAGCCCGCCGTAGGACAGCCCCCAAGCGCCGATGCGCTCCGGGTCGACCTCGGGCCGCGTCCGGAGATAGCCGACGCCGGCCAGGACGTCCTGGTATTCGGCGGCGCCCTCCAGGCCGCAATTCGGCGCCTCCCGGAAGGACCGGCCGTAGCCGATGCCGCTGCGATAGTTGATGGAGATGACGACGTAGCCACGGCCGGCAAAATATTGGTTGATGCCGTAGGCCTCCGAATAGAACTCCATGTAATGCCAACCGAGGAGCATCTGCCGGATGGGCCCGCCGTGGGTGTAGACGACGGCGGGCCGCCGGTCGCCCGCCTTGGCCCCTTTGGGCAGAAAGAGCTGGCAGGGGACGTCGAGCCCGTCGGCGGCCTTCACCGTCACGAGCTGGGGCGTCACCAGCTCCCGGAGCGGGAATTCGGCCGGAAGCTCGCGGGGCGCGACGACTTCGACCTTTCCACCGGCGGCCGGGACCGTGGCCACCGAGGTGGGATGGACGGCCGTGGCGTAAAGGAACGCCGCGGCCCGGCCCGACGCCAGAGCGACGGGCAGGGTCCCGATGGCGTCCTTGGGGCTGATCGGGACGGGCTTGCCTCCGGTCGTCTCGACCTTCCAGATCCGCCGGCCGTGGAGATCGTCCGCGTTGCTCGAGAAGAAGAGGATCATTCCGTCGTTCGAGAGCCCCAGGTGCTCGACGAACCCTTCGCCTGGCGTGAGGTCCTCCGGCGGGCCGCCGGCGAGCGGCATCGAGAAGACGTGATTCCATTCCTCACGCTCGGCGGTGAAGAGGATCCGGCCGTTCGCCGCGAGATCGAAGTTTCGGAACGTATAGAACCGGGGCAGGTCCTTGGGTGTCCGCCACAGCTCGCGGGCCTTTCCGGTTGCGCTGTCGGCCAGCCAGATGGCCAGGTCCGCCGGTCCCCGGGCCCGGAATTCACCCGTCGTGGCGGCGTCGAAGGTCAGGCCGGGCCGGCGGATGAAGGCGATCTGCGTCCCGTCTGCCGACCAACGCGGGTCGCCGTCGCGGTCGACGCCGGGGGCGATCCAGGTGATCTTGCGGCGGGCCCGATCGAACACGCCGATGAGGCTGTGGTCGTCGCGGTTGCTGATGAAGGCGACGCGGGCCCCGTCCGGGGAGAAGCGGGGAGAGGCGTTCCGGCCAGCAGCCCGGAAGAGCAGCTCCGGCGCGGGGGCCGCTGCCGGGTCGGAGCGGGGGCTGAGCGGGACCTGATAGATCAAGCCGTCTTTGACGAGCAGCGCGGACAGCCCATCCGGCGCGAGGACCGGATCGCTGCCGGCGGCCACCCTCCAGGGCCTTCCGCCGCTCGTCCGGACGGCCCAGACGGCCTGTTCCCGTCCGTCCGGGTCGCTGTCGGAGTTCGTCACCCAGCCGGCGGCGTTGGGCCGGCCGCCCTTGACAAAGACCGCGGTCGCGCCGTCGCCGGTGAGCAGGACCGCGTCGATCTCGAAGACCTCGTCACGGCTGAAACCGGTCAAATTGACCGGCCGGAAATCCGGGGCGGCCGCGGTCCAGACGTTCCGCGCGCCCCGATCGTTCATGATCCAGGCGACGCGGTCTGCGGACCTGGCCGCGACCAGGTCCGAGGGATAGGCCGGCGCGAGGACATCGGCCAGCGTGAACGGCCGGTCGGCGGCGGCCGGGCTCGCGGGCCCGCCGGTGATGAGCGCCCCTAAGGCGATGGCCAGAAGAGAGACGACCGTCCTTGTTTTCATGTTCTCCTCCGTGTCATCTGGCCGCGGGAACGAGGACGACCTTCTCCAGGTTCATGGCGTGGTTGTTGGCGATGGACGTGATCCGGACACGGAGCTTATGTTGGCCCGCCGCGAGCGAGACCTTGCCGACAGGGAACGTCGCCGGGAAATAGACGCTCGGGGACGACTCCGTCCGGGCGGCGAGCTTCTGGTCGTCGATCTCGACCTCGTAGCCGGCCTGGCCGCCCCACATGCTGGCATAAGAGGCCCGGACCTCGAAGGTCCCGGCCTTGTCCGTCGTGAAGGACCATTCCGGGAAATCGTTGACGTTCTGCCAGTTGGCCAGCATCGTCGTCCTGTAGAAATGATCGAGATAAGCGCGCTGGCCCATCTCCGATTGGATGTCGGCGAGGGTGACGGGAAGGTCGATCCGGCCGTCTTCGCCGGCCAGGATCTTCCAGGGGACGACGACGGGCGGGCCGTCGAGCTCGAGGGCGACCACGGTCGCATCGGGATCAGCCGCCCTGGCGGGCAGAGTGACGGCGACGTCCTTTGCGAAGCGGCGGACGGCCAGGGCTTTCGCCCTGTCGGCGAGAAGATAGGCCTTCTTGACGGACGATCTCAGCCCCGGCAGGACGATCTTCGCGTCCTGCGGCCAGCCCATGATGTGGACGTAAAGGGTCGAGCCCTTGACCGTCGCGCGGCCGAAGAAGGGAAGCCGCTCGAACGGGCTGGCCGTCGTGCCGTAGATGGCCTCGCCGTTCGTCTTGAGCCACTCGCCGATGCGCCGGAGCCTGGCCGCGAAATCGGCTTGGATGCGGCCGTCGGGCTGGGGCCCGACGTTGAGGAGCAGGTTCCCGCCCTTGCTGACGATCTCGACGAGTTGACGGATGAGCTGGCTGGCGCTATGGAACTCCGTTTCGGTGCGATTGTAGCCCCAGCCGTTCCAGTTCATCGTATAGCAGGCCTCCCAGAGGCGGGGCGTCCCGTCCGGGTTGCGGATGCCCGTCGCCGGGACGTAGTTCTCCGGGGTCCCGAAGTCACCGTAGCCGGGCTCCCGCTTGAACAGCCGGTCGTTGATGAGGAGCGACGGCTTCATCTCGAGCAGCATCTTGCCGATGGCCAAGGCGCGCTGCTCCTCGTTCGAGTGCTCCCATTCGCCGTCGAACCAGAGCACGGCCGGGTCGTACTTCGTCACCAGCTCTTTGATCTGGTTCGTGGCGAAGTCCATGTAGCGGCCGAAGTCGGCGCCCTTCGTCGTCCGGTCCTTTTCCCAGTCGCGGCGAGGCAGGTAGTCGGGGTGGTGCCAGTCCATGATGGAGTAGTAGAACCCGAGGGGGATGCCGGCCTTTTTCATCGAGCCGGCGAGCGGGCCCAGGATGTCCTTACCGTACTCGGCGTGCATGACGTCGTAGTCGGTATAGGCGCTGTCGAAGATGGCGAAGCCGTCGTGGTGCTTCGAGGTGATGATGACGTATTTGACGCCCGAATCCCTGGCCAGGGCGGCCCACTCGTCCGGGTTGAAGTTGACGGGGTTGAAATGATCGGCGTAGTACTGGTACTCCTTGAGCGGGATCTGGAGGAGCTGGCGGGCCCATTCCTCGCGGCCGATCATGGAGTAGACGCCCCAATGGATGAACAGGCCGAACTTGGCCTCCCGGAACCATTGAAGGCGGTCGGGCGCCTGGGCCTGGCCCGGCACGGCAGGCGGGGCGGCGATCGCGGCGATGCCGAGAGCGAGCAGACATAGTGTGACGGCGGCAAGCGTACGGGTTCTCATGGGTGGACCTCATTTCGACGGATGGCCCCCAGGTTAACCCCGCGGGCATAGGCTGTCAATGGCGCGAAAGGTATCAGTATTTCAGATAGCGCCGGGGGTCGAGACCGGCATCGGGCGCCAGTCGCCACATGAAATCGGGGTCGATGCGGGGCTCATCGTTCCGGTGTTCTTCCATTAGGGCGATCTTCTTGCGGATGAGCTCGGGGAGGTTTGTCCCGTACATGTTGAAGGTCTCGCCCGTCGGGTCGACGGGCATGAACCGCGTCTTCGACGTCTCGAAGAGGGCGGCGAGGTCCTTGGCGTTGGCGATCTCGTCGTCGATCATGGCCCGGACCGCGGCCCGGCGCCGGTCCTTCTCGGCCGCGTCCTTGGCCTCGATGAAGCCGTGGACCCCCGCGACCCAGGCTGCGGTGTTGCGCAGGGTCCGGAAGTACGAGCGCGCGGCCCGGACGCGGTCGAGCTGGTCGGCGAAAACCGCGCGCGCGCCGCCGGCCGACGAGCGAACGGCCTCGCCCAGAACATCGATCGCCTCATCCAGGGGTTTCCACGCCGCCTGGTCGGCCTGGGCCACGGCCGCGTCGGCCTGGTCGCGGTTCATGAGGGTCCAGAGGATGTCCGTCCCCAGGTCGACGAGATTGGGATTGTTGAAGGTCACGGTCATGTACTTCTCGTAATACGCGCGCTCGGCCTCGGGGATCTTTTCGATGTCCGGGGCGAAGGGCCGGACGAGGAGGCGATACCAGGGGAAACCCCAGTTGTTGTCGCCGTAAAGCATGATCGGCGGGAAGCCGCGGACGGCCGCGTCGCAGAGCCGCCAGGCCCTGACGAGGACCGGGGCGCCGTCCTTCCCCACGAGATGGGCGGCCGTGTTCGTGACCACGGCGTCGGTGTCCGCCGCAGGGTCGAAATTGAGCGCCCGCAGGACCTCCCGGTTGATGTCGTAGGGCGCGAGGGGGGCCGGGTCGACCGTGACCTGAGCGTTGTCGAAACCGGCCGCCTGAAGTCCGCGGACCTCTTCGGCGGCGAGCCAGGGCGAGGGGATGCCCAAGAGGTAGTTGTTCTGCAAGCGTGTCGTGGTGAAGATATCGCTCCCTTTCGCCGGCAGGGCCTTGAGCCGCCGGCCGCGAGGCGAGTCGTCGAGCTCATTCGGCGCGACCCAGAGGTCGAGACCTTCCGACAGTCCGTCGAGGATGAACGCCTCCTCGTTCGAAAAGGAGAAGAGATTGAAGAGAAGGCGGAAGTCGGGCCGGGTCTCGGTGGCCGCGTCACGCAGGGTCCGGAAGTAGCGCAGGACGTTCTCCGCGGCGGCCTTGGCGACGGCCTCGTGCGATTTCCACTCCCGCACGAGATAGGCCCCTCCGTTACGGCCGGCGTAGAGGCTGGCCGTGTATTCGAAGCCCGAGCCGCTGTCGTTCGTCCAGAGATAGATGTAGCCGAGCTCAGGGACCTCGCGCATCAGCCGCCGCATGAGCTCGGCGTAATGCCAGCGGACCACGGGATGGGACAAGGTCAGCGTGAACCGGGGGCGATAGCTCCGGAACGGGTGGTCGACCCGGGCCCCCCGGAGATAAGGATACTTTTCGAGGACGGCGTCGGGGACGGAGCGCGGCGAGCTGATGTTGAGGCCCGGCGTCAGGCCGTATTTCACGGCCAGGCGGGCGTTCTCCTTCAGAAGGGCCAGATTGGCCGCGAGATATTCCGGCGCATACGCCCCGGCGTTGAGAGGCGTCTCGACGAACTGGTCGAGGTCGGGACTGAAATAGTAGAAACGGTAATAGATCTCCCCGGGCGGGCCCTGCTCGGCCGGCATGTCCTTGGCCAGGGCGTTGACGGGAACATGGCTGAAGCCGAGCCGGGCCAGCTCGCGGATGGAGGCTTCCGGCTCGTACCCGGCCGCGACGCGCTTCGGGTTGGCCAGGTAGTTGTCGCCGCCCTCGAGGCGCGAGAAGCGGGGGACGATGATCTGGCCACGCTCGAACCCGGCCGCGTCGCGCGAGAGCCAATCGTCCTTAAGGAGGCGATAGAGGGCGTAGAGGAGGTGGGGGGCGGAGGCCGTGAGCTCGCCCGAGCCGTCCGGGCCGACCTTCAGGAACATCCAGCTCTTGCTCTTATCGTCCGCCTTTTTCAGCGCGTCGGGCGAGGGCCCGGCGGCGAGCTTTTCGCCGGCCACGGCGATGCGGAAAACGCCCGCTCCTCCGATCTCGCCCGGCCCAACGCCCTTGATCTCCGCCTGCGGGACGAGGTCGCGCCGCATCTCTTCGGCCACGGTCCGGTCGACCGCCCGGCCGGTCTCGGGGATGGCCAGGACGCGGACCTTCTTCAAGGAGTCTCCCAACGTGGGATCTCCCTGGGCGGACAGGCCCGTGGCCAGGACGCCGCAGATGCCCAAAACTCTCAAGATCGCGATGGTTCTTGGCATGGACGCCTCCTCGCCCGGGATCCGTCGGGACCGTGACGGCCGAAAGCTTATTCTAGGGGATTCCTCCGGGGGGGCGCAATGAGAAAAACGGCCCGCCCCGAGCGTCGGTAATATGAAAGGACGGAGAGAGAAAGGGCCCCGTCGGGAAAAGACGATGAACCATCAGCTGCTTACCCGGACCGCCGAGGTCGTCTTCGACCACGTCGCCGCGGACCAGGCCGTCCTTCGCGCCTTCGACATCAAGGGCGATCCGGTTTTCGAGGCCGCGCGGGGAGTTGGGACGGAGCCGGGAGCGGAGGCCTCGGCCAAAGAAGCCGGCGAAGCCCTCGTCGGCCGGGCCCTCGAGATCGGCCGCCCTGTCCTTGTCCGGGACCTCCGGCAGGAGCCGCTCTTCGCCGACCTCGAGATCGACGGGAACGGGCATCGCCCCCGCAGTCTGCTGTCCTATCCCTGGACGCTGCGTGGCCGCCCGGCCGGCATCGTTTTTCTGGCCAGGAACGGGGGCGACCGGCCTTTCGACACGGACAACCTCGAGTTCCTGACCCTGGCCATGGCGCCCGTCATCTATCTCCTCAAAAAGAACGGGGGCGGAGGCCCGGCCGAAGCCTCGCCGCGGCCGCAGGACGCTCCCGCCTTCGGATCCTTCCTCGGCGAGGCGCCGTCGGTCCGGCGCGTCCGCGCCATGATCGAGAAGATCCGCGATACGGACGCTCCGGTCTTCATCGCCGGCGAGAGCGGCACGGGCAAAGAGCTCGCGGCGAAGACCATTCATGACACGGGCCGCCGAAGCGGCGGGCCGTTCGTCGCCGTCAATTGCGCCGCCATCCCGGAGGCGCTCCTCGAAAGCGAGCTCTTCGGCCACGCCAGGGGCTCGTTCACCGGGGCGGTGCGGGACAAGGTCGGCCTTGTCGAAGAGGCCTCCGGCGGCACGTTCTTTCTCGACGAGATCGGAGATCTGCCGTTGGCCCTCCAGTCCAAGCTCCTCCGCGTCCTCGAGGAGAAAAAAGTCCGCCGCGTCGGCGAGACGCGCCCGCGGGTTGTGGACGTCCGCTTCGTCAGCGCCACGAACAAGGACCTTGACCACGAGGTCGAGAGGGGCCGCTTCCGCCAGGACCTCTACTACCGGCTGAAGATCATGGCCATCGAGCTGCCGCCCCTCCGCGAGAGACCGGACGACGCGCTTCTCCTGCTCAACCACTTCCTGGACGAGTTCTCGCGATCGATGGGGCGGCCGCGGCCCTTCGTCTCGCCGATCGCGCTGGAGCTGCTGCTGCGTTATCCGTGGCCCGGGAACGTCCGCGAGCTCCAGAACGAGGTCCAGCGGTGCCTGGTCATGGCCGCGGGCGGCCCTCTCATCCTCGAGGATTACCTGTCACCCAAGATCAACCCGGCCGGGGAGACGTACTCGACGGCCTCGCACGGGTTCGCCGAGGCCAAGGCCGATTTCGAGAGGCGGTTCCTCCGGGAGGCCCTGGTCCGCTGCCGCTATCACCGGACCCGGACGGCAGCCGAGGTCGGCCTGACCCGGCAGGGACTGTTCAAGCTGATGAAGAAGCACGGCATCGAAGCCAAGGCCGGCCGCCCTTGAGAGCGACCGCCCTCTTTATGGCGGGCGCCGGTTGTGCTACATTCGGGCCATGGCCGAGCCAAAGGACGACACCCACGTCTATTCGGTCGTCTGCCCTTGCTGCGAAGCGACCCTCTGGATCGACGGCGAGACCAAAGCGGTCCTGAGGTCGGAGAAGGCCAAGAAGAAGAAAGGCTCGCTCGACGAGCTCCTGGACAAGGAGCACAAGCGGCAGAGCGAGTTCGACCGCAAGTTCGACGCCACCTTCGAGCTCCAGAAGGAAAAGCACTCCAAGGCCGACGAGCTCTTCAAAAAGGCGCTCGAAAAAGCCGAAAAGGGCGAGGGAGAAGAAGAGGCCTGAGCCGGCTCAGCTGCCCGCCTGCGTCTCGTCGTCCCGCACTCGCGGCGACATCGTCCACCCCGTGAAGCCGAAGAGGACGAGCATCCCGACCGAGAGATAGTTCATGAAGGCCCAGGGCAGGTAGGAGAAGGTCGAGACCCCCAGCGTCCCGGTGATGTAAACACCCGCCATGCTCCAGGGGATGAGCGGCACCATGATGCCGCCGCTTTCCTCGATGATGCGGGACAGGTTCTTGGCGGCCAGGTTCTTTTTCCTGAAAGCGGGAGCCAGGAGGTCCGCCGGGAGGATCATCGACAGGTAGGAGCTGCCCGTGATCATGGCCGAGAGGATGGCCGCGCCGACCGTCGTCAGGACCAGGCTCCAGACGTGCCTAGTGAACTTCATCACCCGGTCCAGGATGACGGCGAGGCAGCCCGTGGCCTGCATGATGCCGCCGTAAGCGAAGGCGGTGAAGGCGATGAGCTGGGTCTCCATCATGCTCATCATGCCACCCTTGGCCAGGAGCGTATCGACGACCGCGACGCCCGTCCGCGCCGGGAGCCCGGTGTTCATGGCCGTGGCCACGACAGGGAACGGGATCTTTTGGATGAGGACGGCCAGGAGCGAGGCCACGAGGGACGACAGGACCATGGCCGGGATGGTCGGCTTCTTGGCGATGGCGAAATAGAAGATGACCGCCAGCGGCAGGAGCAGGAGCAGGTTGAAGCGGAAGTTGGCCTTGAGGGTCGTCAGGATGAGGTCCAGGGTCTCCGACCGGGCGGCCGTCGCGTCGTATCTCAAACCGGCGACGAAATAGATGGCCAACCCGGCGAGCCAGGCGGGCCCGGCCGACGGGATCATGTGCCTGATGTGGTCGAAAAGGTTCGACCCGGAGATGACCGTGGCCAGGTTGGGGATATCGGAGAGCGGCGACATCTTGTCCCCGAAGTAGGCCCCGGCGACGACCGCCCCGGCGGCCGGCCCGAGGGGGATGCCGAGGCCCATGGCGATACCCATGAAGGCGACGCCGATCGTCCCGATCGTCCCCCACGATGTCCCGCAGGCGATGGCCACGACCGACGAGACGAGGCAGGCCGTGGCCAGGAAGAACTTGGGCGAAATGAGCTTGAGGCCGTAATAGATGACCATGGGGATGGTGCCGCTGGCCATCCAGGAGCCGATGAGGAGACCGACCGAAAGCATGATCAGGATGGCCGGCAACGCCTTGCGGATACTCTCGACGATGCCCCGCTCCATGTCCTGCCACTTGAAGCCGAGCAGGAGGCCCAGGAACGCCGTGATCGTGGCCGCGGCGACGAGAAGGATCTGTGCTTTGACCCTATAGATGCCGTAGCCGACCCCGAGGAGGAGGGCCATGGCGATGAGCGGGATGAGGGCGACGCCGAACGAGGGCCGCCGGCCGGCGGGAGGGGCTTCCGTCACGGTCACAGGCGGCGCCGTCGGCGCCCGGTGCGGCTCGTCGGCCATTGGCTCTCTCCTTCCATCTTCTAAGAGGGACGGCCCCTCTAGCTGCTAAAGGTGCCGCGGGCCAGGAGGCGCCCGGCGGCCATCATCCGTTTTCCCCGGGCGAAGACGTCGACGAGCCCGAGGTCACCATCGAGGACGAGGATGTCGGCGTCGCGGCCGGGCTCGATGTGCCCCTTCCGGCCGAGCTTATAGAAGTCGGCCGCGTTGGTCGAGAAGATCCGGACGGCCGTCTCGAGCGGCAGGAGGCCCGTGCGGACGGACTCCCGAAGCTTCCGCAGCAGGTCCACCTCGCTTGCGATGGTCAGCCGGACGAGCCGGCCCTCCGCGTCGAAGACGGGCATGCTGCCGTTGCTGTCCGAGCTGGCCGTCATCCGCGTGAGCGGCAGGCCGCGCTGGACGAAAGCGGCGACGGCGTCCTCGAAGCTGACGTCGGGATCGGAGGGGGCAGGCTCGGGTCCGACGGTGATGTCGATCGAGCCGCCGCCGGCCACCCACTCGAGCCCCTGCTCGAAGAGCTCCGGGTTCCTGCTGACATGGGTCGGGATGACCTGGGTCACGGGGATCTCGGTCTCGCGGATGAGACGGAATAGGAGCTCGAGACGACGCTTCCCGTCGCCGAGGTGGAGATGGAGGATGCCGGCCTTGCCGCCGAGCATCCCGCCGACGCGGCATTCGGCGGCCAGCCGGGCGATCTCGTCGAAGACCGGCTGGGAGGAGCGGTGGTCGCTCACGGCGATCTCGCCGGCGCCGATGACCTTGTCGATGAGGACGAGGTCGGACCGGATGCTCCCCGTCAGGGTCTGGACGGGGACCTCGTAGGATCCCGAATAGATGAAGGTCGAGATGCCCTCGACATCGAGGGCCCGGGCCTTGGCCAGGAGCGAGGTCATGTGGCGGGTGACGCCGTCGGTCCCCAGGCAGCCGATGACCGTGGTAACGCCGCTCGCGACGATGTCCTCGACGCGGATCTCAGGGGAGCGCGTGGCCGGGCCGCCCTCGCCGCCGCCGCCCAGGATGTGAACATGAGGGTCGATGAGCCCGGGGAGGACGCTCTTGCCGGCCGCGTCGATGACTCCGACCTCGAGGCTGCCGGGCGCCAAGCGCCCCGGTTCGGCCACGGCCTCGATGACGCCGCCCGCGACCAGGATGTCCTTCCGTCCGAGCGGCTCCGGCGCGAAGACCTCGCCGCCGCGTATCAGGGTGATCATGGGCGCCTCCTTGAGCGGGTGACGGGCCCTAAATTAGCATGCCTCGCCGGCCCGCGCAAGCGGCCGCGGCGCCCCGGCCCGGCGCTTTGATATTCCGGGGCGGTTTGGGTAGAATAGCCCCTCGACCATGGGCACCTACGAAGAAGAATTCGAGTCCATCAGAAAGTTCCTCGACCGCGTGACCGGGCTCTTCCTGTTCCCCAAGAAGGTCGACATCCGCGGCGGCGAGAACTTCGTCCGGGAAGGGCCGAATATCATCATCGGGAACCACATCGGCAGCTATCAGGATGTGTCCATCCTGCTCCGGAACGTGCCCCGGATGATCTACTTCACGGCCAACCAGATGATCTTCACCCGGGAGGGCGCGTCCGAGCTCGTCCTGCGCCACCTTCACCGCCACATGGGGACCTTCGGCGCTTTCGTCCACGTCCTGCTCGGGCCCTTCTACAACTTCATGGTCGACTATGTCTCGGGCCACATCGAAAAGATCGGGACCATCCCCGTCGACATCTATGGCCACAAGCGGGCCTCCATCTTGAAGTGTCAGGACTATCTCAGGAAGGGCCGGGCCGTCATCGCCCTGCAGGGGCGCGGCCGCGTCCTTCCCAAGGACCCGAACCCGTACGTCATGGAATTCCGGCGGGGCGTTTCCATCATGGCCTATAACCTCTATAAGGAGAGCGGCCTCGCGGTCCCGGTGACGCCGATCTCTCTCTTCGGAACGCATATCATGTGGGGGGTGCCGGCGACGATCAAGGTGAACGTCGGCCCGCCCCTGTTCGTCAAGGACTACTGGACCGGCGAGGAGGTCGCGACCGTCGAGACCTTCCGGGCCGCGTTGCAGGGGACCGTTACGGGCCTATTCCGCGAAAGCCTGAGCTGGTAGACCGGATCGTTGTGAGCTGAGGAGGGACCCATGGCACTCGAAGGCATGCTGATCGCTCGGGGAGAGAAGGATCTGTTCCTTCTCCCGAAGATGGCCAACCGACACGGACTCGTGGCCGGCGCCACGGGCACGGGCAAGACGGTCACGCTCCAGGTCATGGCTGAGCACTTCAGCCGCATCGGCGTCCCCGTCTTCATGGCCGACGTCAAGGGCGACCTGGCCGGTGTCAGTCAGCCGGGCGCGATGAACCCGAAGATCCAGGAGCGCATCACCAAGCTGAAGCTCGGCGATTACGCTTTTGAAGGAAGCCCCGTGACCTTCTGGGACATCTTCGGCCAGCAGGGCCATCCGGTACGGACGACCGTGTCCGACATGGGGCCCCTCCTTCTCTCGCGCCTCCTCAATCTCAACGACGTCCAAAGCGGGGTCATGAGCATCGTCTTCCGCATCGCCGACGATAGCGGGCTCCACCTCCTCGACTTCAAAGACCTCCGGGCCCTGGCCCAGTACGCCGGGGACCACCCCGACGAATTCGAGACGGAATATGGCCGGATCTCGCCGGCCAGCATCGGGACGATCCAGCGGAACCTCCTGACCCTCGAGGACCAGGGCGCCGACGTGTTCTTCGGCGAACCGGGCCTCGAGCTGGACGACCTCATGCAAACCGATGGCGCCGGCCGCGGCATGATCAACATCCTGGCCTCCGATAAGCTCATGCTGATGCCGCGAGCCTATTCGACCTTCCTGCTGTGGCTGATGTCCGAGCTCTTCGAGCGGCTGCCCGAGGTCGGCGACCAGGACAAGCCGCGGCTCGTTTTCTTCTTCGACGAAGCCCACCTCCTGTTCACCGACGCCCCGCAAGTCCTGCTGGAGAAGATCGAACAGGTCGTCCGTCTCATCCGCTCCAAGGGCGTGGGCATCTACTTCGTCACCCAGAACCCTCTCGACATCCCCGACGTCATCCTCGGCCAGCTCGGGAACCGCGTCCAGCACGCCCTGCGGGCTTTCACACCCCGGGACCAGAAGGCGGTCAGGTCGGCGGCCGAGACTTTCCGCCAGAATCCCAAGGTCGACGTCGAAACCGTCATCACCCAGCTCGGCACCGGCGAGGCCCTGGTGTCTTTCCTCGACGAAAAAGGCCAGCCGGGGATCGTCGAACGGGCCTTCGTCCTGCCGCCCCACAGCCGCATCGGGCCGATCCTGCCCCCGGAGCGCATGGCGATCATCCAAGGCTCCGTCATCTTCGGGCACTATGAGAAGACCGTCGACCGCGAATCGGCCTACGAGATGCTCAAGGCGCGGGCCGAGAAGGCGGCGGCCGAAGCCGAGGCCCAGACGCAAGCCCAAGCCGAAGCGCAAGCCCGGCAGCCGTCCCCCTACGAATACCCCGCGCCCGGCGGCCGGGGCCGGGCCCCGTATCCCCAGGCGCCCAGGCGGCCGGCGGGCCGGTCCAGGGACACCCTGATCGAGGCCATGGCCAAGAGCGCCGCCCGGTCGGTCGGCAGCAACCTCGGCCGGCAGATCCTGCGCGGCGTCCTCGGCTCGATCTTCGGCGGCAAGAGGTAATCCCGCTCTTGGATATCATCGGCTACTCCAATAATCTTTCCCGAGGACGGTGAATCATGTTCAAAGGACACCCCAAAGGCCTGTTCGTCGCCTTCTTCGCCAATATGGGCGAACGCTTCGGCTTCTACACGATGGTCAGCATCTTCGTCCTGTTCATGCAGGCGAAGTACGGCATGTCGGCCGCCGCCGCGGGCTCCATCTACGCGACCTTCCTGGTCGGCGTCTACATCTTCCCCCTGCTCGGCGGCTTCCTGGCCGACCGCTTCCTCGGTTACGGCCGGACGATCAGCCTGGGCATCGTCGTCATGTTCATCGGCTATATCCTGCTCGCCCTCCCGACGACGATGAACTCCGGGTTCCCGCTCGTCGTCGGCGCCCTGGCCGTCATTGCTCTGGGGACGGGCCTGTTCAAGGGCAACCTCCAGGCCCTCGTCGGAAATCTCTACGACGATCCCAAGTACGCGTCCATGCGCGACCGGGCCTTCAGCATTTTCTACATGGGCATCAACATCGGAGCCATGTTCGCTCCCTCGGCTTCCATGGCCGTGTGCAATTGGATCATGGGCCAGTCCCACTTCGTCTACGACGCCCGCATCCCGGCCCTGGCCAACGACTTCCTCAAGGGCAAGCTGGCCGACGCCTCGTCGTTCCTGTCGATCGCCCAGGGCCAGGACGCCTCCGTGACCCTGGACGCGCTGGGCCGCTTCTCCACGGACTACATCAACACCTTGAGCAAGTCCTACCACTTCGGCTTCGGCGTCGCCTGCCTCAGCCTCATCGCCTCGATGATCATCTTCTGGGCCTTCCGAAAGCATTACAAAGTGGCCGCCATGACCGAGCGTCAGAAGGCCAGGTCCGAGACCCTCAAGTCCCAGGTCGTCGAGCTCACCCGCGAACAGACGCGCGAGCGCCTGGTCTGCCTCGGCCTGGTCTTCTTCGTCGTCATCTTCTTCTGGATGGCCTTCCATCAGAGCGCCGTGACCTTGACCTACTTCGCCCGGGACTATACCGTCCCCAGCGTCGGCAAGGCGACCAACCTGTGGTTCGACCTGACCGGCCTCCTGCCCGTCTTCCTGTCCGCCCTCGGGTTCGTCTTCTTGGCGAGGAAAGCCTCGGGCAAGCTGGCCCGGATATTGGGCGGCGTTTCGTTCATCGGCTTCGGCGTCCTGGCCTACCTCCGCTACAGCGGATACGGCACGGTCAACCCGTTCCAGCCCCAGATGTTCCAGCACTTCAACCCGTTCTTCATCGTCGTCTTGACGCCCATCGTCATCGGCATCTTCGGTTGGCTCAACAAGAAAGGCAAGGAGCCGTCGGCGCCGCGCAAGATCGGCATCGGCATGCTCATGACGGCGGCAGCGTACGGCATCCTCGTCGTGGGCTCGATCGGCCTCCTCAGCCCGAAGGCCCTCGGCGGCCAGGTCGCCCCGGCCGGCTCCCAGGTTTCCGTCTACTGGCTCATCTCGACCTATTTCATGCTGACGATCGCCGAGCTCTTCCTCAGTCCGATCGGCATCTCCTTCGTCTCCAAAGTCGCCCCGCCCAAATACAAGGGGCTGATGCAAGGCGGCTGGTTCGCCGCCACGGCCATCGGCAATTCCCTCGTAGGGGTCACCGCCTATTTCTGGGAGCGCCTTCCTCTCTGGGCGGTGTGGGCCATCCTGGCCGGCGCCTGCATCCTCTCCGCTGCCTTCATCTTTTCCATCATGAAGCGGCTGGAGCGCGTGGCCAAGGCCTAAAGGGGCTCCCCCCCTGGCCACGACTTGCACGCGATAAGGCCCGAATCCGGCTGAACGGGAGGTCATAATGACTCGCTTGAAGCGCTTTCCGGCGATCATCCTGCTGGCCGGCGCGGCCCTCGCCATGGGCCCGCTTCTGGCCCAGGAGCGTCCGGCGGTCCGCGTTCCCGAGGGGAACGGAAAGCCCATACTCATCGACGGTCTGTTCTCACCCGGGGAATGGGACGACGCCCTAAAGATCCCCATCCGCCCGAATGTCGAGCTTCTCTTGAAAAAGACCACCGGCTTCATTTTCATGGGCATCCGATACACGCCGTTCACCCTCTCCGTCGTCGATCTCTTCGTCTCGCCCGACGGCAAAGCGATCCGTCACCTCCACGTCTCTGCCCAACTCGGCGAGCGGCTTCTCAACGATACGGCGGTCCCGGGCAAAGATCCGGAATTCATCTGGGGCGACACGACCGGCTGGTACGCCAACGAGATCCGTTGGAACGAGAGGAAGGTCCAGGCCTTGATCAAAGAAGGGAAAAACGGTGGCGAGGCCCAGCAAGCGTCCCTTTACAAGTACGACGGCTTCGAGTTCCAGATCCGGCAGTCCAAGTTCGGCTCAGACGAGTGGCTGGTCCGGATCGAAACGCCCTTGGCGCCGGACTGGGAAAAGCCGGTCGTTTTTCCCGAAGGCACGGATACGGCCTCGACCAAAGGCTGGCTCAGGCTCGTTTTCGATTGACGCGGTCCCGGCGGACTCCGCATACGACCGGATCGTGACCCAGGCGGCCGCTAGAGAATGGCTTTCTTCTTTTCCAGGTAGTAGAGATAGTTCTCGTAGGTGACGTCCGGCGGGACCCGGTGGTCGACGCACGGCAGGAACCCGCCGCGCTCGACCAGGGGGTGAAGTTTCTCGAGCTCGCGGTCGATCGAATCCTTACCGGCGATGAGGGCGGTCTTGTCGACCCCCCCCAGCAGGAGCACCCGGTCGCCGTAGTCTTCCCTCAGCTTCCTTGGGTCGGTGTGCAAGGCCTCGATGGGAAACATGCAGTTGATGCCGCCCCGGAGCCACCCCGGCACGAGGTCGTAGATGCGGCCGTCGCAGTCGAGGACGTTGACCGCGATGCCGCGCGCCTTGAGGGCGTCCGTGATGCGCTTGTAGCGGGGCACCATGAGCTCCTCGAAGAGCTTCGGGGACATGAGCGGGCCGTGGTTATAACACATGTCCTCCCACCACCAGGCCACGTCGACCGACCCGCTCCCCGGGATATGCCATTCGATGAGCTCGAGGTCCATCCGGGTGACGTGCTCCATCATCTCTTCGACCCAAGCCTTGTCGGTCATCAGGGCGATGGACAGGTTCTCGAGGCCCATCCAATCCCTGAGCCAGCCGTAGAGCGAGCCGCAGTGGAAGAGGATGGGCAGGCCCGCCGTATGGGCGGCCTCGACGGCCGCCTTGACGTCGCCGACCCGGCCCGGCCGCCCCGGATCGAGCCGCTCGTCCCTCAGCTTCTCCCAGTCCGCCCGGGTCTCGACCGCGAACTTGAGGAACTTGGGCATGGACGAGTCATAATCGAGCATCTCGGTCAGGGCCCCGTCCTTCGTCTGGACGATGCGCCGCTCGCCCCGGCATTCCAGGGTCTTCTCCTCAAACTCGGGGAAGAGGCCCTTGCGGACGGGGACCTCGGGGATGATGGAGATGCCCTCGAGCCCCAGGTGCCGCTCGACGTCCTCGTTGGTCCGGCATGCGCGCGGCAGCCCCTGGTCGTGCCAGACGGCGATCGTTTTGTCCCAATAGCCGAACTCCATGTCGGGGACGCGGTCCGGCTTCTGCCAGCGGAAGACCTGATTGAATCGTTCTCTCGTGGTCATCGGTGGGATGATGATATCCCGGAGGTCCGCTACCGTCAATCTGGCCGCCCCGCTTGGCCCCGGCTGCGTTGAAAAGGGCACCGGCCTGTATTAGAATGGTCCCGCAGGGATCGGAGCGGTCAACATGAGCGGTCGGACAGGGTATCGGAAGTATGTCGCCCTCGCGGGCCTCGTTTGCCTTCTTGCCCCCGGTTGCGCCCGGAAAAGCCCCGTCCCTGACGTCGTCGTTGCCGCGGATGCCGGCTGGCACGAGCGGGTCGCCGCCGCCGAGGTCCGCCGCTATCTTTACCTGAGGACGGGAGCCCTTCCTACCCTCAAGGAAGCCGGATCGTTTTCCCGCATCCGTGCCCGGGCCGTCGTCGTCCTTAAAAAGGACGGCGCGCTCGCCCGTGGCCTCGACAAGAGCGACGTGGCCGACAGGATCGCCGCCCTCGGGCCCGAGGATTACTGGCTGAAAACCCTCGAGCCCGGCTCCAAGGGGATCGTCCTGGTCGCCGGCGGGGGAGGGCCGGGTGTCCTCTACGCCGCGTATCAGCTGGCTGAGAAGCTTGGCGTCCGCTACGGCCTCGAGGGCGACGTCATCCCGGATGCGAGGATCCCGATGCCGATTCTCGACCTTGACGAGACTGGGCGGCCCCTTTTTGCCGTCCGCGGCATCCAGCCCTTCCACGATTTCTCCGAGGGCCCGGACTGGTGGACGGTCGAGAACTACAAGACCATCCTCGGCCAGCTGCCGAAGCTGCGGATGAACTTCTTCGGGCTCCATACTTATCCCGAGAACCCCAGCAAGGAGCACGGCGCCACCCCCAACGCCGAACCCACGGTCTGGATCGGCCGCGCTGGCGAATTCCGTCCCGACGGCGCGGTCACGGCCAGCTACCCGGCGAGCTACCAGAACACGGCCCGGGGCAACTGGGGCTATGAGGCCAAGAAGACCGGCGATTTCCATTGCGGCGCCTCGCTTCTCTTTGAGCGCGACGATTTCGGGAACGATGTCATGGACGGCTTCAGCTCCGACCCGGTTACGCCCGACGCCTCTAACGAAGTCTTCAACCGGACCGCCTCAGTCTTCCGAAACGCGTTCTCACTGGCCCGGCGCCTCGGTGTCCAGACTTGCGTCGGGACCGAGACGGCGCTGACCGTTCCCGACCTCGTCAAAAAGCGCCTGGCCGATGCCGGCGGCGACCCGAAGGACCCGGCCGTCATCAAAGACCTCTACAAGGCCATGTTCGAACGGATCGCCGCGGCCTACCCCGTCGATTACTATTGGTTCTGGACGAATGAGGGTTGGACCTGGGACGACGCCTCCCCTGAGGCGATCAAGACGGTGACGACCGACCTGGACATGGCCGTCCAGGCGTGGAAAGAGGCCGCCCCGCCTTTCCGCCTGGCCACCTGCGGCTGGGTGCTCGGGCCGACGTCGAACAGGACCCTCTTCGACCAGGTCCTGCCCAAGGACGTGGCTATGAGCACCATCAACCGGGAGGTCGGAAAGGCGCCCGTCGATCCGGGATTCGCCCGGGTCCATGGCCGGTCGCTCTGGGCCATCCCCTGGATGGAGGATGACCCGGCCCTGACGTCGCCGCAGCTCTGGGCCGGCCGGATGCGCCGGGACGCCGCCGACGCCCTTCGCTACGGCTGCGACGGGCTCCTCGGCATCCATTGGCGGACGCGCGTCCTTTCGGCCAACGTCCTCGCTTTGGCCAGGGCGGCCTGGGACCAGGGCTGGAACACCCTGCCGCGGCGGGTGGCCGACGACATCGGGCCCATCACCGGGCAGTATCTGGCTTTCAAGGGCCGGAAGATCGCCGGGGCCGGGACGCGGGCCGCCGTCTATGAGGATGTCCGCGACCGCGTCTTCGGATATCACCTGAAGGTCCCCAACGGGAGCTATTCGGTGACCCTGCAGTTCGTCGAGGGGGCCATCGACAGGGTCCGCGGCCGTGTTTTCGATGTCATCATCCAAGGCCGGAAGGCGGTCGAAAACCTCGACATCTTCGCCCGCGCGGGCGCCCTCAAGGCCCTCGACCTGACCTTCGGGGATGTCGAGGTCGTCGACGGGAACCTCATCATCGATTTCGCCGACCGCATCCATTACCCGGCTGTGGCCGCCATCGTCGTCGCGGGAAAGGGCTTCACCAAGAAGATCAACTGCGGCGGGCCGGCCGTCCTGGACTACGACGCGGATTGGCCGGAAACCGAGCGTCACCTCGGCTCCCTCGACCTCTACCGCGACTGGTCCGAAGCCCAGTTCGGTCCCGCCGCGGCCGGGGAGATCGCGGCCATCTTCGCCCGCATCGACGGCCGCCACCCCGTCCCGGTGACCTGGATCGGCGGGCCCGGCAACATCCAGCCCGACCCCAGGCCTTGGGATGAGGTCGCGCCGTCCTACTCTTTCGCTGACGAGCTGGCGGCCCTCGAATCCCGTATCTCCGGCGCCGGAAACAGGGAGCGGTTCGGCTACTGGCTGGCGAGCTTCCGCTATATGCGCGACGTGTCCCGATTCAACGGGCTCTGGGATGTCTACAACAAGGCCGTAGCGAAAGCGAAGGCGGCCGGGTCCGAAGCCGCGACACGGAACGTTCTCACAGCGGAAGTCCTTCCGGTCCGGGCGGAGATGGCCGCCACCCTGAAGAGGATCTTCGACGCGCTCCTGGCCACCGTCAGTACGACGGGTGAGATGGGGACGATCGCCAATTGGGAGCAGCACCTTCTGCCGGGAGCGTGGGAACGGCCCGAGGCCGAGCTCGTCAAGATGCGCGGGTCCGGAGTGCCGGCGGAATGCGTTTTGCCCCGCGCTTACGACGGGCCGCTTCGGATCATCGTCCCGGCCGTGCGGCCATCCCTCGAAGCCGGCGAGCCGCTGGCCCTCAAAGTCCTCGTCCTTGCCAAGGGCGAGCCGGCATCCGTCGAGCTCCATTGGCGCGACATGGGCCGTGGGGAATTCCAAAGCGTCCCATTGGAGCATAAGACCCGCGGCGTCTATAGCGTGACCCTGCTTCCTCCTGCCGGGGCGATCGAATACTACGTCGAAGTCGCGGCCGTCGGCGAAACGGCCCGCTTCCCGGCCACGGCCCCCGAGCTGAACCAGACCGTCGTCGTCCTTCCGGTGGCACGATGAGCGAATCTCCGTCGACCCCCCGTCCGGCCGAGCCGATGGTCATGCCGAGAAGGCTCCGTACGCCCGAGATCGTCACCGTGCTCACGGAGATCCAGCGACGGTCCGGGAACGGGACGGTGACCCTCGATTTCCGGGAGGTCGAGGAGTTCGACACCTCGACCGTGGTTTTCCTGCGTCATCTCACGAGATGCTTCCCCGGCGCCGTCGCCGCCAACGTCCCTGACGCGCTGGCCCGGGCCGAGGCGGCCTTCGCCGGGCGGCCGGAGGCCTGCTGGCCCGAAAAGCCGGCGGCCACCCCCTCGGGCACCCGGTGGGGGCGGTTCTTCCAGGGCCTGGCCGATCGTTTCCTGGCCCGCATGCGTGTCCTCGGCCAGTTCCTGGCCATGTTGGGGGACGAGATCTATCATATCGGCCACTACGTCAAGAAGCGCAAGGGCGTCTATCCGGGGGAAACCTGGAACCAGATGTACTTCATGGGTTACCTATCCTTCCCCATCGTCTGTCTTCTCCTCTTCCTCGTCGGCGTGACCATCTCCATCACCTCGGCCAAGCAGCTCGAGGTCTTCGGCGCCGATATCTACCTCGCCGACCTCATCGGCTATGCCATGCTCCGGGAGCTCGTGCCGCTCATGACCGGCGTCATCCTGGCCGGCAAGGTCGGGGCCGCGGTGACCGCGGAGCTGGCCAGCATGAGCGTTCTCGAGGAGGTCGATGCCCTCAAGACCATGGGCCTCGTCCCGGAGAAATTCCTCATGGTCCCCCGGCTCATCGCTATCACCCTGGTCGTCCCCCTCCTCGTGGCCATGGCCGACATCGCCGGCATCCTGGGCGGCATCGTCGTGGCCCGGGTGAAATTCGGCATGACCCCGGCCGCCTTCATCACTGAGATGGTCACGACCGTCGATTGGGTCGATTTCGCCTGGGGGCTGGTCAAGACGGTCGTCTTCGGCTGGGCCGTCGTCGTGGGCGCCGGCTTCAAGGGGCTGACCGTCGGCCGGAGCGCCGAGGAGGTCGGCCGGGCGACGACGGAATGCGTCGTCCTGTCGGTCACTCTGATCATCATCATCGACTGTATCTTCGCCTTCGTGATCTACTGACCATGGACATCATCCGCGCGCACGATCTCGCCGTCGGCTACGGAAGCGAGGAGGTTCTCCGCGACGTGTCCTTCGGCATCCCCGAGGGCCGGATCACCGTCATCCTGGGTGTCAGCGGGTCGGGGAAATCGACGCTGCTGAAGACCCTGGCCGGCCTCCTCCCCCCGCTCGGCGGCGGATTCGATTTCGCCGGGTGCCCGGTTGACTACCGTTCGGAAGCCTCCCTCAGCGCCCTCTACGACAAGATCGGCGTCCTTTACCAGGGCGGGGCTCTCCTAAACGGCCTGACCCTGTTCGAGAACGTCGCCCTGCCCATCCGGATGCACTACCCCGAGATGCCCGAGGACATGGTCCGGGACATGGTCCACGCCGGACTGGCCCAGGTCGAGATGGCCGACGCCGCCGATAAATATCCCGCTGAGCTCTCCGGTGGCATGACCAAACGGGGGGCGCTGGCCCGGGCCCTCGTCCTCGATCCGGATGTCGTCTTCTGCGACGAGCCCTCGTCGGGCCTCGACCCCATCACTTCGGCCCTGCTCGACGACCTCCTCCTCCGGCTCAAAGCGACCTTCGGCATGACCCTGGTCGTCGTCACCCACGAGTTGCGCTCGATCGAGCGGGTGGCCGATCGCGTCCTGGTCCTCAACGACGGCCGCCTCCATTTCGAGGGCGATGCCGCCGCCCTGGCCGCGTCCGACGACGCGTTCATCCGGACATTTTTCCTCAAGAAGGACAGCCATGATGACGCATGAACAAAAAAACCGGTTGGGGATCTTCCTGTCGATCGCCACGGTCATCTTCATTGCCGTGGCCGGGTTCTTCATTGTCCCCAAGCTCCGTGACTCGGGCGAGATCTATACGGTCGACTTCCGGAACACGTCCGTGCAAGGCCTGATCATCGGCTCGCTCGTCAAGTACCGAGGTGTCGAAGTCGGCCGGGTCGTTCGTATCCGGGTCAATCCGACAGACCTCGATTCCATCCTTGTCGACGTCAAGATCCGGGAAGGCATGGTCGTCAAGAAGGACATGACCGCCCTCATGACCTACATTGGGATCACCGGGCAGAAGTACATCGAGATCAGCGGCGGTTCGCTGGCTTCGGAGAACCTCAAGGCCCATGGCGTGATCCCCACGGGCCGAGGCCTCGGGGAAAAGGCGGACGATATCATCAATAACATCGAAACGACGGCCAAGCGGATCACCGAGTTCCTCTCCCCGGAGAACGTGGCCAGGTTCAACTCCTTCCTCGAGAACACCGACAAGGCTACGGCCTCGATCTCCGGGGTCCTGGGATCACGGCGGACGTCGCTCGAGAACACCTTGGTCAGCATCGAGAAGGCCTCGACCGAGTTTGCCCGGGCGACGGAGAAGTTCGTCCCCATGACCGAGGACCTCGACCGTCTCATTCGGACGGTCGAGTCGAACTCTCAGCAGACCCTGGGCAACATCTCGGAGCGGTTCTCGGCCGAGGAAATGGGCCGGGTGATCACGGACCTCAGGGACTTTCTGTCGACGGCCTCCGTCAGCCTGAAAAAGGTCGAAAGCGTCCTCCTCGAACAGCAGTCGGAGCTGACGCATACGTTCGAGAGTCTCGGCATCGCCGTCGAGAACCTGGCCCGGTTCTCCCGCGAGATCGCCGACGAGCCGTCGTCCATCCTGCGGACACGAAAGGACAAGAAATGATGAGGAAACTCGCCTTCCCGCTCGCGGCCGTCCTCCTTCTCGCCGGCTGCTTCTCCACCCCGAACAAGAGGTACTTCCAGATCGTGGCCATGGACACGGACGCCCAGCTCCACCCCAAGATCGGCCAGGTCCTCTACGTCGAGCCGGTCCGCGTCGACCCCCTCTATGACGATTTCCGGATCATCTACCGGGTCTCGCCCTACGAGCTGAAATACTATTCCTCCGTCTATTGGGCCAAGAAGCCCGACGATCTCTTCCGGGAGGCCTTGAGCGATTATCTCATCCGCAAGGAGGGCTTTTCCCGGGTCACGCTCGACGTCCTCCAGGGGGATCCGTCCATCGCCCTGCGTACGAACGTCCGGCTTATCGAGGAGATCGACAACCCCAACGTCTGGTATGGCCGCCTGGCCATGGACATCGAGTTCCTGGATTTCAAGACCGGCACGAGCCTCGTTCGGCACTCCTTCGACAAGCGGCTGCCGCTCGGCGCCCGCCAAGTCAGCTTCCTGCCGGCCATCCTATCGCGTATCTTGGTGGAAGAGCTCGATATCGCCGTCCGTAAGCTGGCCGAGGCCCAGGCCGCGAAATAGCCTGCGGCCCGGGACCCGTCACGCCCTGAGCCAGCGGCGCTCGATCTCCTCGAGCGTCTGGCCCTTTGTCTCCGGCAGGAAGAGCCACATGAAGACGAGGTCCAAGGCGCACATCGCCGCGTAGAACCAGAACGCTGTTGCGGGCTGGAACCGGTCCGAGATGACCGGGAAGGTCAGGGTAACAACGAAGTCAGCGAACCAGAGGATGAGCGTCGCCAGTCCCATGGCGCTGCCCCGGACCTTGATGGGGAGGATCTCGGCCATAACGACCCAGACGAGGGGACCCATGGCCGAAGCGAAGAAGGCGATGTAGAGGAGGATGATGAACAGGAGGGCCGAGGTCGGGAGGAGCGGGAAACGGAAGGCGGCGCCGAGGAGAACGAGCGAGACGCCCATGCCGCCCGTGGCGACGAGCAGGAGCGGGCGTCGTCCGACCTTGTCGGCAAGGACGATGGCCACGACCGTGAAGAGCATGTTGACGAGGCCGACGAGCGTCGACTGGCCGATGGCCGACATCCGGGCGAAGCCGGCGTCCTCGAAGATCCGCGGGGCGTAGTAGAGGATGGCGTTGATGCCCGTGATCTGCTGGAAGACGGCCAGGACGATGGCGATGAGAAGCGGCCGGCGGAAGGCGGGTCGGAAGAGCTCCCGGAATGAGCCTTCCTCGAGGGCCAAGGTGTCCCTGATCTCCCGGATCCCCGCCGCCGCGGCTTCGGCGCTGTCGGCCCGGGTGATGACGGCCCGGGCCTCGTCCTCGCGACCGTTCTTGACCAGCCAGCGCGGGCTCTCCGGAACGCGCAGGAGCAGGAGAAAGAAGAAGACCGAGGGGACCGCCCCCACGGCGTACATCCAGCGCCAGTTCGCCGGGCCCGCGCCGGCGAAGATCCAATTGACGAAATAGGCGAGCAGGATGCCGGTGACGATGGCCAGCTGGTTGATCGAGACAAGGGCGCCCCGGACGCGGGCCGGCGCGACCTCGGCGATGTAGAGCGGCGAGAGGACGGCCGCCGAGCCGATGCCGAGACCCCCGACGAAACGGAAGATGACGAAGACCGTGATCGTCCGCGGCAAGGCGCAACCGACCGCCGACACAAGGAAGAGGACGGCCGAGACAAGCATGAGCCGCCGCCGCCCGATCCTGTCGCTGACGGGGCCGGCCAGCCCCGCACCGAACATGCAGCCGATGAGGACGACGCTCACGGCCCAGCCCTCCTGGAGCGCGTCGAGCGAGAATTGCTCCTTCATGTAGCGCGTCGCGCCGGCGACGATGGCCGTGTCGAAGCCGAAGATGAGGCCGCCGATGGCGGCGACGAGCGTGATGGAGAGGACGTACCAGGCGGTTCTTTTCACGCGTTGGATTCCCGGACGGCCTCGAAGAGGGCCGCGATGTTGGCCACGGGAACGTTGGCCTGGATGTTGTGGACGGCGTTGAAGACGAAGCCGCCGCCGGGGCCGAAGATCCGGCAGCGTTCCAGGACCTCGGCCCGGACCGCTTCCGGCGTGCCGAAGGCCAGGGTCTTTTGGGTGTCGACGCCGCCGCCCCAGAAGACAATGTCGCTTCCGAATTCCCGCTTGAGCCTTCGGGCGTCCATGCCCGCGGCCGAGACCTGGACGGGATTGAGGATGTCGAAGCCGCTCTCGATGAAGGCCGGGATAAGGGTGGTGACGGCGCCGCAGGAATGCTTGAACGATCTCCAGCCTGTGTGGGCGTGGATCCAGTCGTTGATACGCCGGTAATACGGCATGTAGAGCTCGCGGAAGGCGGCCATGGAACAGAAGGTCGACTGCTGCGTCCCGAAGTCCGTGCCGCAGATGAAGGCGGCCTGGACCTGCTCGCCGACACGGGAATGGACCTTTTCGAGGTTCGCGAGGGCGATCTCCGTCTGACGTTCGAAGACCTGGTGGACGTAAGGGCGGCGGGTGAGCGTCGAGACGTACCACTCCTCGACGTCGCGGATCCCCTTCGGGTGCTTCAAGCCCGGAGCGGGGACGAGGGCGATGTCGCCGAGGGCGGTCCCGCCGAAACTGGCGATGATCCCGCGTCCCGTCGCCCCGGCCCGGCGGCTCTCGGCCTCGAAGTGGTCGAGGGTCGCCTCGCTGATGGGCCCGAACTCCTGGACATTGTCCTCGGGATCGAGCCTGGCCTCATCGATGGGCTCCTGGCGGATGATGGTGTCGAAGAAGAAGCCGTTCTTGGGCAGGCGCCCGGAGGGCGGGGCGGAGCGATCGCCGCCGGGGTAGACGAGCGTGTCGCCGTTCCCGTCCTTCGTGGTCCTGAAATTGCCGGACATGAGGACCTCGGTCCCGTCGTCCATCCGCCAGGGCGTCCAGCACTCATTACGATAGCCGAACATCGTGTCCGGGCCATAGACGCCTTCGACGTCGATGCCAAGGACCGTCTGGAGGTCGTCGTCGATCCAGCCCAGCATCTGGTACGGCTCGTGGACCTTGACGAGGCGCTTTTCAAGGCCGTAGTGCTCGCGGAGCCCGATAACGCACTTGACGTGCATGCCGGTGACCGCGGTGCCGTTGAAGTCGACGGGGATGCGGTCGGGCTGGCGGTGGCGGAGGGCGGCGTCCAGGCGCTCGCGGCTGGTCATCGACATGGGGCCTCCTCGGTATCTTAACAAAGCTCAGGCGTGTTTGATGAACGTCCCGGCCCGGTACTCGCGGAAGGCCGTCCTGAGCTCTTCCTGGGTGTTCATGACGATCGGCCCCTGCCAGGCCACGGGCTCGCCGAGCGGGCGGCCGGACATCAGGAGGAAACGGACGGAGGAGTCCGCGGTCGTCACCTCGATCCGGCCGCCGTCGCCGAAGAGGATGACGGCGTGGTCGCCCTGGACCGGCTTGCGCTCGAGCTCGAAATAGCTGGCCGGCTCGACGTCGTACGACGAGGGCGTGGCTTCGCCCGAAAAGCAACCCTCGCCCTCGAAGACGTAGGCGATGACCGTGTGGCCGGGCTTGGTCGGGTGGACGAACTCGGCCTGGCGGGGCATCGAGACGTCGATATACGCCGGGTCGATGACGATGTCCCGGACCGGGCCCCGCGTCTTCCCGACCGTGCCGCAGATGACCCTGGCCGTAACGCCGCCGGGCAGGGCGACCTCGGGGATGTCCGCGTTCTTGACGTCGCGGTAGCGCGGGTCCATCATCTTCTGCGAGGCCGGCAGGTTGGCCCAGAGCTGGAACCCTCCCATGCGGCCGTCTTTCCCGCCCTTGGGCATCTCCTGATGGATGACGCCGTTGCCGGCCGTCATCCACTGGACATCGCCCGGGCCGATGACGCCCTTGTTGCCCATGCTGTCGCCGTGCTCGGCCGTGCCGCGGATCATGTAGGTGATCGTCTCGATGCCCCGGTGGGGATGCCAGGGGAAGCCCGGCAGGAACTTGGCCGGGTCGTCCTGGCGGAAATCATCGAACATGAGGAAGGGATCGAACGCCGGGACTTCTCGGAAGCCGAAGCCGCGGTGGAGATGGACGCCGGCCCCCTCAAGCGTGGGCTGGCTGACGAGGACCTTCTTGATGCTCCTGGCCCTTTCCATGTTGCCCTCCCTTCATCCTATCTTACCACGACCGTTGCCCGGGCCGATGGCAAACCCTCCTCGGCTCCGCTGACATGCGGCGAAGCCCTCGGGCCGGGATAGCGGGGATCAGTCTGCGGGGCCGTCCGAGCTTCCGCCGTCAGGGGCCGGACCCCGGCTGACCCGCCGCATGAGCAAAAAGACGGGAAAGCCGGCGGCGAAGAAGATCGCCCCGTAGAGGGCCTCGCGCGTCTGGGTCGCCAGCACAAACCCGGCCACGGCCAGCATCGTGAGGATGAAAACGAGCGGCAGGACCGGGTAGAGAGGGATCCGATAACCCGAGGTGGCCTCGCCGGCGCGCTTGGCCTTGCGCCGCAGGGAGAAGATCGAAGACGACACGACGGCCAGGGTGATCGTGTCCAGGAACATGACGTAATTGACGATGTTCTCGAACTTTTGCAGGAGGAAGATCGAGACGAGGATGATCCCGCCGAGGAAGAGCAGCCCGAACTCCTGGGTCTGGGTCTTCGGATTGACCTTCCGGAAGACCGCGGGCAGGGTCCGGTCCTCTGCCATGGAGTAGTAGACCCGGGGGATCTGCATCAGCGTGACGTTGAGGAAGCCCATGGCCGAGAGGAAGATGGCCAGGGACACCGCGAGCTTGCCCGTCTCGCCCAGCGTGACGCGGGCCGTCTCCGCGGCCACGAGCTTGGCCCCGGCGATGCCGGGGACGCCGAGGACCTTGACGTAGGCGGCGTTGATGGTCAGGTAACAGGCCAGGACGATGAGGATGCCGAAGAAGACCGCCCGGGGGACGTTGCGGCGGGCGTCGTGGACGTCGGCTCCGAAGTTGATCGTGTTCTGATAACCGCCGTAGGCGTAAAAGACGTAGATGAAGGCGACGCCGAGGGCGAAGAACCAGGGCTTGTCGAGCGGGAGCGCGGCCGGGCCTTCGGGGACGTGCTTGGACAGGAAGGCCGCCGCCGCGAGGAGTCCGATCATGACGACTTTGAGGACGCTCAGAACGTTCTGGGCCCAGGCGCCCGTCTTGATGCCCAGATAGTTGATGACGAGAAGGCCGAGGATGAGGACGACCGCCGTGGCCTGAACGGTCGCGGTCGTGGGCGCCGCGCTGGGAACGACGATGGGCGTCAGGTATTCGGCCCCGATCAGGGCCACGCCGGCGGCCCCGGCGCCGTTGAGGATGACGACGTTGGTCCAGTTGAGCATGAAGGCCAGGCCGGAGCCGTAGTTCTCGGCGACGACCTTGTAGTAGCTGCCGGGCTTGGCGAAGCGGCCGCCGATCTCGGCGAAGGTCAGGGCGCCGATGAAGCTGACGAGGCCGCCGAGGGCCCAGGCGGCGTAGAACAGCGCGGGGGTCTTGGCCGCCGCCGCGACCAGGGCCGGGGTCCGGAAGATGCCGATGCCGATGATCAGGCTGACGACGATCATCGTCGCGTCAAATGTCGTCAGCTTCGCTTTGATGGTCATGCGCGCTTCACCTGACTTGAGGACATTCTATATAAGGCGGGCCGACTGACAAGACATTTCTTTGGTTTTCTTATTTTGCGAGAGTCTCCCCAGGGAGTCCGGTGCGGCTGTTCTATCAGCGGATGATGACTCCCGTCTCGACCGTAAAGAACTTATAGTTGGTCTGCGTGATTTCCATCAACGAACGAACAACCGGCGGCCCCGAATCGAACAGATACTTTTCCTCGATCCTGTAGCGGCTCGGGAAACGCACACCGTTGTGTTCGAACGCGAAATCCGTGACGAAGGTCAACTGCGGCTTGGCTCCGATCTGCTTCGCTAGGTCCGCGATCTTTTCATAACGACCGGTCGACTCGGGAATCCATTCGATCCGGAGGACTCTGGCGTCGCCTTTCCGCACCCAGGCCTTTCCGGACAGGACAGTCGCCGCCGATCCCGGCTTGGGGGTCGCCTCAATAACGAGAGCCCGATCTCCTCTGAGCGTCGTTTCCTTGACGATCCTGTAATCGAACAAGTTCTGGCGGTCCCGCCCGAGGAGCGTCTGCGGGCCCATCACGATGAATTGGTAGCTGAAAACGCGTGTCTTTAGCGGGGCGTTCTTCTCGAGAACGGTGCGGCCGTTTTCCTTGATCAAAGTTCGCGATTCGGTGGTGTGGCCCGCTTTGTCCCGGATGAGCTGATAATCGTAGACTAAGCGGGACCGGACTTTGTTCTTCACCCGTACGGCGATTCTTACGAGGCCGGGGTCCGAGCTCCTCGCTATCCCCGCCAGGTCTCCCGAGCTTTCAAAGCCCGCGAGGGAGGGATCCTTTGCGGGGTTCAGGATGGCCATCTCCCCGACAATTTCGTCGATCTGCTCCAAGCAGACGAATTCCAGAATGGCGCCCGAAAGCCGATCGCAATAATCCGCGCAGCGCTCAAGAATATCGGCCAAATCCGCCGGACGGTCCTGAAAGGTCGGGGTCGAGGCCTCTCGTGGCCCTCCGGCGGCCGTCATAATCGTCATGACGGCAACGGCGAAGAAGAGTCCCACTGTTCGTTCTTTTGCCCGGCTCAAAATGCCACCTGCGCAGGCCGGAATTGGTGCGACCTGGGAGCCAAAAAAGGATACGTCCATCCCTGATCGATGTCAAACGATGGCTAGGTCAACCAACGTCAGGCCGCATCGCGACGGGGGCCTCGGACAGGATCTCGTCCAGGGCGGCAACGAACATGTCGGCATCGGCCTCGGAGAAGCACAGCGGCGGCCGGATCTTGATGACGTTGTGGAAGGGACCGTCCGTTCCGGCGAGGACCCCGAGCGAGCGCAGGCGGTCGACGGCGTAGGAGGCCTCCTCGCCGGCGGGCTCGAGCATCTGCCGGTCGCGCACCAGCTCGACGCCGAGAAAGAGCCCGGAGCCGCGGACATCACCGATGATCGAGTGACGCCCGGCCAGGCGCGCCAATGCCGCGGCGAAGTGACGGCCGACCCGCAGCGCGCGTTCCTGGAGCCGCTCGTCCGCCATGACATCGAGGACGGCCAGCCCGGCGGCACAGGCCACGGGGTTGCCGCCGAAGGTGCTGAAGAACTCCATGCCGTTATCGAACGAGCCGGCGACCGCCTCGGTCGTCACGACGGCGGCCAGCGGGAAGCCGTTCCCGATGGGCTTTCCGAGGACGACGATATCCGGAACGACGCCTTGCGTCTCGAAGCCCCAGAAATGGGTGCCGAGCCGGCCGAAACCCACCTGGACCTCGTCGGCGATGCAAACGCCGCCCCCGGCCCGGACGTGACGGTAGGCCTCGGCCAGATAGCCGGGAGGGAGGACGATCTGACCGGCGACGCTGGGCAGCGTTTCGGCGATGAACGCGGCCAGTCCGCCCCGCGCCCCCGCCTCCGCGGCGAGACGCCCCACGGCCGCCGCGTATTTCCTGCCGCGCTCAGGGTCGTCGCGCCGGTAGAGCCCGCGGAAGTCGTCGGGGAGCGGCGCCACGTGGACCCAGGGTTTGCGCCCTTTGCCGCCAGGCCCGTTGAACTTGTAGGGGCTGATGTCGATGAGCCCGGTCGTGTGGCCGTGGTAGGCCGCCTCGAGAACGATGACGTCCTCGCGGCCGGTGCGCGTCCGGGCCAGGCGCAGGGCCAGCTCGTTGGCTTCGCTGGCCGAGTTGAGGACATAGCAGACGCGAAGCGGCGATGGCATTAAAGCGGTCAATCGCCCGGCATAGCCGACGAGATTGTCGTGGAGATAGCGGGTGTTCGTGTTCAGGAGGGCCATCTGTTCCTGAACGGCCCGGACGACGCGGGGATGGCTGTGGCCGACGAGGGGGACGTTGTTGTAAGCGTCGAGGTAGGCCCGCCCCGTTTCGTCGTAGAGGTACTGCATCCAGCCGCGGACGATCTTCAAGGGGTCGCGATACGAGAGGCTGAGGTTGTGTCCCAGGAGCTTGTGACGCGCGGCCAGGGTTTCCGGCTTGCCCGGTTCCGGGGCCGGGAAGCGGTCGGCCGGGATGCCCAGGATGAGGTTGGGGTCCGGGGAGATCCCGGTCCAGAGCGAGCGCCGTCCGGCCGCGGCGACGCCGGGGAAGTCCTCGTCAAGACCGAGAAGGTCCAGGATGATCTGAACGTGGACGTGCGGCCACCAGTCACCGTTCGCCGGCGGGGCGCCGACGGCCGCGAATGGTTCGCCCGCCCGTAGCGCCTTTCCGGGCTTGAGCCCGGCGACCGAATCCGGATCGAGATGGCCGTAGAGGGTGAAGAATTCCTCCCCGGACGGGATCACGTGTCGCAGGATGACCAGAGGGCCGTAATCCTTGGGCGCGGCGTTTTCGGCGACGGTGTGGACCGTGCCATCGAGGGGCGCGTGCACGGGACTTCCCGGCGGCAGGCTCAAGTCCATTCCAAGATGGACGGTGCGCCGTGCGGCCGTCGGGCTTCCCCCAGCCGCGAAGGCGCCCGTCGTATAGATCGCCCGGGCCTCGTCGTAGCGCCCGATGCCAACGGAGGCCCCGGCGTCCTTCATGACCTTCGCGATCGTCTCGGAGAGGCGCGGGGTCTCGAGGGTGGCCGGGTCGGCGCCGAGCATCCGGCTGTCCACGGAGAGGTCCAGGATGACAATGGGTTCCCGGCGCAGGTCATACGGCAGGACTTGGGCGAACGAGGCCGCGGATTCCCCGAACCAGCGCAAGACCGCCTGGCCGTGCGGCACCGGGGATAGGCCGCACGCGTCGCGGACGGCGCAAAGGACAAGCCGTGGAGGGATCCTATCGAAGGCCTCCAGGGCGGCCCAGGCCGGGGCTTCGCTGATAGTCAGATAGGGATCGCCTGGCTCGGACGCGGCCCGGCAGGCGGAGTTGACGACACTCACCGCGAGGCGGGTGCGGATGAGGGCGTCGAGAACGGCGATCTCCTCCTCATCGAGGGAGTGCGCCCGATGGTAGCCGGCGATGAGCGGCAAGATGGCGGCGAGCGGATCGACCGCGCCGAAGGCGGCATAGGCCGAGGCGATGGCGACCTCGGATACGGAGACAGTTTCGATCATGTCGCCGAAATCGACGAGACCGGCGAGCCGCGGCGGGCGTCCCGTCTCGATGCGTACGAGGACGTTGTGTTCGTTGGCGTCGCCGTAAACGACGCCCCGGCGCAGGCGAGGCAGGGCCGGTGCGACCTCGACGTCGAAGCGGTCCAGGGTCTTTTCGATGATGGCACGGCGTCGAGGGTCCCGGACGAGTCCGAGATGCTCGCGGATCCAGCCGGCCCGGGCCAGGTCCCACTTGAGCTCCCGGCGGGCCGAGGGATGTGAGAATCCGGCCAGGGCCACGTCGAGACGGGCCAGGGTGGCGCCGAGCTCTTCGAGAAGCTCAGGCGTTACCGGCCGGACCCCGGCGACAGGCCGGCCCGGCAGGTAGGAGAGCATCCAGATGAGCCGGAGCGGTCCTTCTCCGATCGAGGTCGTGGACCAGGACCGGCCGGTGCTGTCGGGGATGACCGCCGGGACGGGCAAACGGGGATCCCGTTCAGCCACCGTCCGCAGGGCGGCACACTGCATGTCGACGAACTCGGCCTCGCGCGCCGGGTGCATGATCTTGAGGACCCGGACGGACCCGTCAGCGGCCTCGAGCCGGAAATTATCGTCGTACTCGCTCGGGAGCGGGAAAGCCCGCGCTTCCAGGCCATAAAGCTCTCGAGCCAGCCTTTCGGCATCCCGCGCGGTCGCGCGCGTCAGGGGGTGTGCGCCGATATCCATCGTTCTCCTTCGCTATCACCCCGGGGATGATAGAAGAACCGCCGCGGGTCGTCAAGGGACGCAGGGGGCTTCCTGCGGGTGACGTAGGTTGTGCCCGGAGGGCTTACCGGCCCAAGTCTCTGACGGCCCGCTCGATCCGCTCCAGGGCTTCGCGGAGGGTGGATCGGGGGCAGCCGAAATTGACGCGGACGAAGCCCTCGAGCTCCCGTCCGAAAATAATGCCTTCGCTGAAATAGACGCGGCATGTCCTCAGGAAGAAATCGTTGAGTTGGGCCGCGCCCAGGCCGATGCCCCGACAATCGAGCAGGGCGAGATATGTCCCCTCCGGTCGGATGAGCCGAACGTGGGGGACCCGGTCCTCGAGGAATTTCTCGAGATAATCGACGTTGGCCTCGAGATAGGGCAGGAGCTCATCGAGCCACGCCTCGCCGTGGCGGTAGGCCGCCTCGAAGGCGACGATGCCCAGGGCGTTCCCGAGATCGAATCCCGCGCGCTCCTCCTCGTCCTTGAACTTCTTATGGAGGTCGGGATTGGCGGCGACGACAGCGGCCGTGGTCAGGCCGGCGATGTTAAAGGTTTTGCTCGGGGCGATGCAAGTGATCGTCTGCTGGGCCAGCTCCGGAGACAGCGCGGCCAGGACATGATGGGGGTGGCCCCGGAAGGCGAGATCGTGGTGGATCTCGTCGGCGATGACGACGAGGTCGCGCTCGACGGCGATCCGCCCCAGGGCCTCGAGCTCCTCCCGCGTCCAGACGCGCCCGACCGGGTTGTGGGGGCTGCAGAGGATGAGCATCCGGCCCGGGGCGTCGATCTTGGTGCGGAGATCATCGAGGTCCATGGCGTAGCGCCGGCCGTCGAACCGGAGCGGGTTGCGGACGACCCGGCGCCCGTTGTTCTCGATAGCATCGTAGAAGGGATGATAGACGGGCGTCTGGATGATGACCGGGTCGCCCGGGTGGGTGAAAGCCCGGACGCAGGTGTTGAGGGCCGGCACGATGCCGGGGGTCATGACCATTCCCTTCTTCTCGACCTCCCAGCCGTGCCGCCGCTTCAGCCAGCCGATCGCGGCCTCGTAAAACGACGGCGGGACAAGGGGGTAGCCGAAGACGCCGTGGTCCACCCGGCGGCGGAGGGCCTCGATGACGGCCGGGGGGGACTCGAAATCCATATCGGCCACCCACAACGGGAGGGCATCTTCGATCTTGAGGACCTTGCGGGGATAGACCCACTTCAGGGACTCTGTCCCGCAGCGGTCGACGATCTTGTCGAAATCGTACTTCAAATGAGGAACTTGCCATTCTTGGCGATGGTCTTGCCCTTGGCCGTGATGGTCACCTTGTCGACGAGGGCGTCGAAATGGTACTTGCTCTTGTTCTTGCCGATGCCGTAGGAATCGCCGATGGCGAAATGGACGGTGCCGAAGGCTTTCTCGGCCTCGAGCATGTTCGGCGAGATCCGGGCGCCCTTGTTCGTGCCGATGCCGAACTCGCCGATGATGCGCGCCGTCGGGTCGTCGCCGACCGTCTTGATGACCTCGGCGATGCCGGCGCCGGTGAAAGCGACGAGCTTTCCTTCCCTGAAGGTCATCGTCCCGGGACCGAGCTTGTCGTCGATGAGGCCGATCACGATCTTGCCCGTGAACGTCTCTTCGACCGGGGCCGTGAAGCACTCGCCGGCCGGCAGGTTGCCATGCACGCCTTTCTTGGAGATGTTACCGATGTCGGCGTCCCACTTCCGGCCCTTGACGCTGAAGGAGATCTTCGTCCCGGCCGCGTTCTCGATGATGACATCGTCCGCGTCCTGCATCGCCCGCATCACCTTCTTGGTGAACTTGGCCATCTCCGAGAAGTCGATGGCCACTAGCCGCTCCATCATGTCGCGGGTGATGCCCGGCATCATGCAGATCCGGCCGTGCTTGGCCCCCTCGGCGACCATGAAGCCGCGGAAGGGCTTTTCGGGGAAGCGTCCTTCGAGGAGGTAGGTCGTGACCGAAGCGCCGCGGATGAGCTCCTTGAACTGCCGCGTCGGCTCCGTGATGGGCCGCAGGCTTTCGGTCATGAGATAGGTCGTCGTCTCGGCGCCGGCTCTCTTGGCGTAGAAGGCCAGGGCCTCGGCGATCTCCATCTTCTGTTTATCCGTGACGAGGAGGTATCTTTCCCCCCGCCTGATCCGTAGGGCCTGGTTGACGGCCCGGTCGGCCGCCGCGTCGAGCGTGTTCGGTGTCATGGTTCCCTCCGTTCCCATCGTTCCGCTATTTCTGCCGCCGCGCGTCCCAGTAGACGAAGGAGCACAGCAGGACGAACGCGACGAGGCTGATGATCTGTCCGTAGCTGTTGAACCAAGCCCAGGGCGCCCCGTCGACCCAGCGCCCGCCCTCGAGCACCATGGGGATGCCCAGGCTGACGAGGTGGTCGACCTTGAGGAGCTTGAGGACGGCCAGGACGATGCCCATGAGGGCGCCGCCGGCGATGAACCCGGACGAGATGAGGGTGCCGCGGTTGTTGCGCCGCTCGGCCAGCTCCTTGTCCTTGGTCGAGCTCTTGACGAGGTGGGAGATGAAGCCGCCGACGAGGAGCGGCGTCGTCAGGGGAAGAGGCAGGTACATGCCCAGGGCGAAGGCCAGGGGCGGCACCTTGGCCAGCTCGGCGACCAGGGCCACCGAGGCCCCCATAGCATAGAGGAGCCAGGTCACGGGCTCGCGCGACATCATCGACTTGATGACCGTGGCCATGACGTTGGCTTGGGGCGCGGCCAGGGCGCCGCTCTGGAACGAGAAGGCCTTGTCCAGGATGTAGATGGCCACTCCGACGGTCAGGGCGGAGACGAGGATGCCGGCGAACTTGAACCGCTCCTGGTTGCGCGGCGTCGCCCCGAGCCAGTAGCCGATCTTGAGGTCGGTGACGAAGCTGCCGGAGATCGACAGGGCCGTGCAGACGACCGCCCCGATGAGCAAGGCGACGGCCATGCCCTCCTCCCCCGCGAGGCCCGCGCCGAGCAGGAGAACGCTCGACAGGATGATCGTAATGAGGGTCATGCCCGAGACGGGGTTCGTCCCCACGATGGCGATGGCGTTGGCGGCGACCGTCGTGAACAGGAACGACAGGAGGATGCAGACGAGGACGCCGATGATGGCCAGCTTGACGTTGGAGATCCAGAGGAAATAGAGGAACAGGCCCGCGGCCGTCGCCAGGAGCCCGAGGATGATCGTCTTCATGTTGAGGTCGCGGTCGGTCCGCCGCGTCTGGGCGGCCGCGGCCTTCTTGCCCTTGAAGATCTCGCGGAAGCCGAGCGAGAACGACTTGACCATGACCGGCATGGACTTGATGATGCCCAAGACCCCGGCCATGAAGATGGCCCCGATGCCGATGTTGCGGACGTAGGTGCTGAAGATCTGGGCCTCGCTCATCCCGGTGATCGGGATCGTGCCCGGGTACACGGCTTCCGGGATGTGCTGGCCGAGGAACCAGATCGCGGGGATGAAGGCGAAGTGCGACAGGAGGCCGCCGGCGACGATGACGGCGTTGTAGCGCAGGCCGATAACGTAGCCGAGGCCGAGGAAGGCCGACAGGGCGTCGATCTTGAGGACCATCTTCGTCTTGATGGCCAGGCTGTCCATGAACGGCAGGAAGCGGAAGGTGATCATCTCGTCCCAGAGCCGGACGCCGATGGCCAGGAACTCGTAGATGCCGCTGACGGCGACGCCCAGGATGAGGGCCCAGGCCTGCTTGCCGCCGGATTCCCCGGAGACGAGGATCTCGGTCGTGGCCGTGGCCTCGGGGAAGGGGAGCTTGCCGTGCTGCTCGACGCAGAAGTAGCGGCGAAGCGGGGTCAGGAACAGGACGCCCAGGCAGCCGCCGAGGAAGGTCGAGAGGAAGACCTTGACGATGTCCGTGGGCAGGCCGAGGATGTAAAGGGCCGGGATGGTGAAGATGGCCCCGGCCACGAGGGCCCCTGAGGCGGCCCCGATCGACTGGAGGATGACGTTCTCCAGGATCGTGCTCTTCCTTTTATAGACGTAGCCGATGCCGACGGCCAGGATGGCCACCGGGATGGCCGCCTCGGGCACCGTCCCCACCTTGAGCCCGAGGTAGGCGATGGAGAAGGTGAAGAAGAGGGACATGACGAGCCCCCAGATCACGGAGCGGGCGGTGACCTCGGGGACCCCGGTCTCGTCCGGGACGTAGGGCTTGTAGGACTGGCCGGGGGGGAGCTCCTGATACGCTTCGGGGGGCAGGGATTTCGGGGTCGTCTCCATCTCAGTCTCCTTTCGCAGCGCGTCGTTTATGCGCGGAACTCAGGCTGTGAGACTCAGGATGTCTTGGTGTACCTCGACAGGACTTCTTCCGTGATGCGTTGGAAGGCCTCGGTGTTGACCCTGACCTTCTTCTCCTCTTGGGCCTTGGCCAAGTAGGATTGCAGGAACTTGTTCTTCTTCTCGCCGAGGAGGGTGTCCCGCTCCGTCGCCTTGACCTTGTCGAACTCCTCGCGCGTCGATTCCTTGCGCTCGAGGACGCGGATCAAGGCGTAGCCCTCGTCGACGGCGAGGGGCTCACTGGCCTGTTTGACCGGCAAGCTGAAGACGAGGCTGTCGATCTCGGGCCGTTCGCCGATGAGGCTCAGGTACTGCTCCTTCTTGTGGGCCTCGACGAACTTGTACTCGAGCTTGAGCTTCAAGGCCTCGCCGCTCCAATCGTCCTTGAGCGACGCCCGGACCTCCCGAAGCCTGGCCCGGGCCTTCTCCTTCTTGAGCTCCGCGACGATGTCCTTGGCGACCTGATCGCGGACCTCTTCGAACGTGGCCGGGCGCTCCGGCTCGACCGTCTTGAGCTCGGCCAGGGCCTCGCCCACGGAGGTGAAGATGGGGGTCGAGATCTCCTTCTCCTTGAGGAGGAACAGGGCCTCACTGACGGCGCCGGACGGATCGAAATCGCCGAGTGGGCCGCCCTTCTTGAGAGCGCCGGTCGAGGCCGGCTTGAGACCTTCCTTCTGCGCCGCGACGTCGAGGCTCTTCTCCTTGCGGGCCAGCTTTTCGAGCCGCCCGATCCGCTCGGCGACGAGGGCGCGGGCCTTCTCCTCTTCGAGGATGCCTTTGATCGTCTCCCGCACCTCGGTCAGGGGCTTGGCCACGGCCGGTGCCTTGTCCGTGACCTTGAATACGGCGGCGCCGGTCTCGGTTTCGACGACATCGGACACGCCGTTCTTGTCGAGCCTGCCGATGGCTTCGGTCTCCGCGGCGGTGAGGGACCTCCAGTCGAAGAGCCCCCAATCGCCGCCCGCGGCCGCCTTGTCGTCCTTGGAGAAGGCCCGGGCCAGGCCGGCGAAGTCCTCGCCGCCCGCGGCCCGCTTATGGACCGACCCCGCCTGCTCGATGACGGCGGCCTTGTCGGCGGCGGTGAAGGGCAGCCAGATCCGGCTCACCTGGACCTTTTCCGGCTCCTGGAACTGCGCCGTGTTGTCCTGGTAGTACTTGTCGATATCGGCATCTTTGGCCGCGGCTTCCTTCTTGAGGTCGACCGTCCTCAGGACGACGTAGTCGGCGGTGCGCTTCTCGGGCACCTTGTAGGACGCCGGGTTCTTGTCGAAGTGGGCCCGGAGCTCGGTTTCGGTCGGCGCGCCGGCGTCCTCGACTTTGGCCGTCTCGGCGACGACATATTCGATCTTGGCCGTGTCGTTCTGCTTCCGGTAGGCCTGCCAGACCTCGTCGTCGGTGACGAAGATGCCGGCCGTCAGGACGTCGACGACCTTGCCGATGACGGCCTCCTGGCGCATCTCGGCCTCGAATTCGGCGATCGGGATGTGGTTGTACTCCAGGGCCCGCTTGTAGCCCTCGAAACCCACGAACTGGCCCTCGTACTGGAGCCCGGGGTAGGCCATGATCTTGGCCCGGACCTCGGCGTCCGTCGTGCGCAGGCCCATGTCGCGGGCGATCTCGAAGAGGACCCGCTGCTGGACGAGCTGCTGCAGGGTCTGCTGGGGCACGCCGAGCTGCTGGACAAGGGTGGCGTTGAGTTCCCCGCCGAATTGCTTGCCGATGGCCTCGATCCTCTGGCGGAGGGCCTGGGTGAAGGCGTCGGTGGAGATCTTCTCGCCGCCGATGCTGACCAGGGTGTTGGAGCCTCCGGCCTTGCCGCCGCCAACTCCGCCGCCCCAGATGGCGAAGATCGCGACGATGAACGTAGCGACGATGAGCCAGAGGATGGGCTTGAGCGACTTGACGTTCTTTCTCATGGTTTTCAGCATGGGTTCACCTTGGAGGGGCCGCGGTCCGGCGTCCGCGCCGTAGCTCTCGGTCGAACAGGGGACGCAGCTTTTGGTAAGTCGTGTCCAGGTCCTCGATGAAGACCCGGGTGCCCCCGAGGAGGGGCATGAAATTCGAGTCCCCCGTCCAGCGGGGGACGACGTGGAGGTGGTAATGTCCGGCGATGCCGGCGCCCGCGCTCGCGCCGAGGTTCATGCCGGCGTTGAAGCCGTGGGGCGCGTAGGCCCGGCGCAGGACCCGCAGGGCGGCTTGGAAGAGATCGGCCAGCTCGGTCCGCTCCTCGGGGCCGGCGTCGGCGAAGTCGGCCAGGTGCCGCTTGGGGGCGATCATGAGATGGCCGGGCGTGTACGGAAACCTGTTGAGCAGAATGAAGTTGCGGCGTCCGCGGGCGAGCACCGTCGCGGTCCGGTCGTCCCGGGCCTTGAGGGCTTCGCAGAAGATGCAGTGTTCCTTGGGCATGGCGTGGCGGACGTAGTCGGCTCTCCAGGGCGCGGAGATGTAGCGCATTACTTGTTGATCAGCTCCTTGAGGAGCTTGCTCGGCTTGAAGTAGAGGACCTTCTTCTGCGGCACCTTGACCGGCTCGCCCGTCCGGGGGTTGCGTCCGGCCCGTGGCGAGCGCTTCCGGAAGCGGAAGCTGCCGAAGCCGCGGATCTCGATCTCCTCGCCCCGAAGGATCGCTTCGCGGATGGTCTCGAAGAACAGGTTCACGCCCTCTTCGGCCTCCTGTTTGGGGATGTTGAGTTCCTGGGAGATCTTGTTTGTCAAATCCGCTTTAATCATGGGTGTCCTCCTTTTTGGTTCCCTTCCTCTTCGGAGCCTTGATGCCTTTGAGCTGGTCCCTCATGATGTCGCCGAGGGTCATCCGGTCGTTCTGGGACTCCATGAAGCGCTGGAAGTCCTGTTTCTCCATGTCGTAGACGGCCTGTTTGAAGCTCAGGGAGATCTTCTTGGCCTTGGGATTCATCTTGATGATCTTGGCGTTGCGCTCGTCGCCGACGGCGAAGGCGTCGGACGGCTTTTCGAGCTTCTTCTCGTCGAGCTCGGCGGTGAAGACGACGCCTTCGATGCCCGGCATGATCTCGACGAAGGCGCCGAAGTCCGTCAGCCGGACGATCTTGACCTTGACGACGTCGCCGGGCTTCTGGCGGTTGAAGAAATCCTCCCAGATGTCCCCCTCGAGCTGCTTGATGCCCAGGGAGACTTTCTGCTTGTCGACGTCGATGTTGAGGACGATGGCCTCGACCTCCTGGCCGACCTGGAGCTTCTCGGAGGGGTGCTTGACCTTTTCCCAGCTGATGTCGGAGATGTGGACGAGCCCCTCGATGCCCTTCTCGACCTCGACGAAGGCGCCGAAGTCGGTCAAGCTGATCACGACGCCGTTGACACGGGAGCCGATGCCGTGTTTCTGGCGGAAGGCCTCGAGCGGATGGGGGGAGGCCTGCTTGAGCCCGAGGGAGATGCGCTTGGTCGTCGGGTTGACGTCGAGGACGGTGACGACGACCTCCTGGCCCGGCGTGAGGACCTTCTTGGGGTGGATGAGCTTGCGGGACCAGGTCAGGTCGGAAATATGGACGAGGCCCTCGACGCCCTTCTCGAGCTCGACGAAGGCGCCGAAGTCGGTCAGGCTGGAGACCTTGCCGGTGACCTTCTGGCCGGCCTGGTACTTCTCGGCGATGTTGGCCCAGGGATCGGGGGTCAGTTGCTTGAGGCCGAGCGAGATCTTCTCGTCCTTCTCGCTGAAGTCGAGGACGACGACCTCGACCTCCTGGCCGACCGTCAGGTGCTCCGAGGGATGGGCGCTCTTGCCCCACGAAATGTCGGAGACGTGGAGGAGGCCCTCGATGCCGCCGAGATCGACGAAGGCGCCGAAATTCGTCAGGGACTTGACCCGTCCCGCGATCTTCTGGCCCTTGGCCATGCCGCCGAAGACGCGCTTCTTCTTCTTGTCGCGCTCGTCCTGGAGGACAAGTTTGCGCGACAGGACGGCGTTCTCGGTCTTGCGATCGAACTTGACGACCCGGAACTTGAAGGTCTGCCCGACCAGGGAGGAGGCGTCCCGGACGGGACGGAGGTCGGCGTGGGACTCGGGTAGGAAGGCCGGGACGCCGATATCAACGTTGAAGCCGCCCCGGGTCCTTTCGACGACCGTGCCGGTGACCGTCAGGCCGTGCTCGAAGGCCTTGTCCAGCGTCTCGATGGCCAGGAGGCCGTCGGCGCGCTTCTTGGACAGGACGAGGTAGCCGTCCTTGAGGTCGGTCCTCTCGAGCATCGTATCGACCTCGTCGCCGGGCTTCAGGGCCTCGAGCACCGCGGGGTCCGTGAACTCCTCGTTGGCGATGACGCCCTCGGTCTTGAAGCCGACGTCGACGAGGACGTGGGTCGGGGTCGTCTTGATGACCCGGCCCTTGAGGATCTTCCCCATGGTGATCTCTTTCGTACTGTACTGGTAGCGGTCGAGCAGGTTCTCGTAGTCTTCCGACGACATCCGGTCGTCGCGTTCGGGCTGTTTGGTCGGCTCGGTCATGGCACAAAGCTCCTGAATTGAAAGTACGAGGTCGTCTCTCCCCGAAGGGCCCGGAAAGAACGACCTATCCTATCGAAGAAACTCCTTGTTGTCAACTCTAAGTCAAGGCTGCGCCGACACTTAGCCTGGATCATTCATAATAACGCCGCTTCTTTTCCCATCCCGCCTTTTTTAGGCGTTTTTACCCTCCGGGCGAACCGATCCGGCCCCATCTGCTTCGTTCTCGGAGTTCGCAGTACCAAAGAGTACAGCTTCACTCCTCGGGCCTCGCAGCTGGGGACCGTCTCGATTCGTGAATGATCCAGGTTCGGGCTAGGCGTCGACGGCTTTCTCCTCTTCGAGGATCTTGGCGATCTCCGCCTCGGAGGGCAGTCCGTCGAGGCTGTCGAGCCCGAGGTAGAGGAGGAATTCGTCGGACGTCCGATAGACGAGGGGGTTGCCCGGCGCCTTCTTCCGGCCGACGATCTTGATCAGCTTCTTTTCGAGCAGGGTCTTCAGCGCGCCCGTCGCATCGACGCCACGGATGGCCGAGACCTCGGACTGGGTCACCGGCTGGCGGTAGGCGATGGCGGCCAGCGTCTCGAGGCCGGCCGACGAGAGCCGGTTCTTACGCTCGATCTGGAGCAGCCGGCGGACCTCGCGGTCATAGGCCGGCTTCGTCGAGAAAAGCCAGCCGCCGCCGGCGCGGATGATGTGGATGCCGCGGCCGTCGGAGGCGTAGTCCTCGACGAGTTCGTCGACCGCCGCCTGGATCTCGGACGCCGGGACACCCTCGAGGACCGTCTCCAGCCGCTCCAGCGTCAGGGGCTCCTGGGAGACGAAGATGAGGGACTCGATGAGGGTCTTGAGGGAGTCAGTCATGGGCGGCCGTCCTGCGCGCGTCCTTGCGGAGCCAGACGCGGATCGTCTGGAAGAGCTCGTCCTGGACGGCCACGGCCACCCGGGACTTGACCAGCTCGAGGATGCAGAAGAAGGACACAAGGGCCTCCTCGAGCGAGGCGTTGGATTCGAAGTATTCGAGGAAATCGATCACGGATTTCTCGTGGAGGAGCGCCACGAGCTCTTTCATCTTGGCCTCGATCGAGACGTCGCGGCCGCGGATGACGCGGGTGTCGTCGGCCGCCCGGCGCTTCATCATCAGGAAGAAGGACTCGGCCAGATCGAAGAGGGCGAGCTCCACGGGTTCGAGCTCGTTCTCGCCGTGGAGCGGGGGGATGAAGTCCCGCTTCCATTGGAGGATCTGGATGTCCTCCCGCTCGCGGAGGAGGGAGCAGGCGGCCTTGACCTTCTCGTATTCGACGAGGCGGTCGACGAGCACACGGCGCGGGTCCTCGTGCTCGGCGAGGTCGGTCTCGCGCGGCAGGAGCATCTGGGACTTGATGTAGATGAGCAGCGCGGCGATGAACACGAACTCGGCCTCGCGGTCGAGGTTGATCTCCGTCTTCCGCTCGAGGTAGCCGAGGTAATCGCGGGTGATGGCCGCGATGGGGATGTCGTGGATGTCGATCTTCTTCTTGCGGATGAGGAAGAGGAGCAGGTCGAGCGGGCCCTCGAAGACGTCGAGGCGGACCTGATAGCCGTCGGCGGCGGCCTCGGCGACCGAAGGCGGAACGGAGGCGTCCTCGACGGGCAGGGTCTCGACGGATGTTTCGGGCATGCTAGGAGAAGAGCCGGAGGACGAGATTCTGGATGGGCGTGAAAATATAGGTCAGAACGTTGGTGTACATGAGGGCGATGAGGATGAGGAATCCGTAGGGCCGGAGGCGATCGAACTTCGCGGCGGCCTTTTCAGGCAGCAGGCCGGCCAGGATGCCGCTGCCGTCGAGGGGCGGGATGGGGATGAGGTTGAAGACCGCCAGGGACAGGTTGATCATGGCCGTGTAGATGAGGATGACGACGAGCCCGCCGATGGGCTTGCTGAAGAGCGAGGAGGCGGGGATGCGGGCGCCGCCGAGCTTGAGGAGCTGGAAGATGACGACCGCGGCCGTCGCGGTCGCGATGTTGGCGATCGGGCCGGCGAAGGAGATCCACAGGCCGCCCTTCTTGGGGTGGCGGAGGTTCAGGGGATTGTACGGTACGGGCTTGGCCCACCCGAAGACGGGCTGCTTGAGGAGGATGAGGAGGAGGGGGAAGATGATCGTGCCGAAGAGGTCGATATGAGCCAGGGGATTGAGGGAAACCCGGCCCATGGCGGCCGCGGTCGGATCGCCGAGCTTGTTGGCCGCCCAAGCATGGGCCGCCTCGTGGACGGTGATGGCAAAGAAGATGACGAACGCCTGGACGAGTATGATTCGGATATCCATGGTCTAAAAGAACATCTTTTATAGCACAGATGGAGGAATCCGTAAACAGGCCCGGCCGGCTCAGCCGGTCGCGACGACGAGCTCGAAGCCCTCGCGGACGGGTGGCGAGGCGTAGAACGGCATGAGTTTGACCAGTTGCTCCTGGTAATAGCGGTTCTCTTCGTTGGCCAGGGCCGCGGCCTCGTCTTTCCAGACGGTCATGGCGACACAGCGGCCCGCCTTGCGGTCGGCGAGCAGGTAGATGGCCCGGAAGCCCTTCTGGGTCCGGGCGGCCGGCACGACGCTCTCCTCGAAGGCGCGGACGCCTTCGTCATACTTGTCGGCAATGAACGCCAGCGTGGTCATGCGCACATACATGTTCCCCCCCGCCGCTCGCCGGTCTGGGCTGTCCGTCGGACCCTGGATCATGAATCCCGTCCGGCGGCCGACCCGGAGCTTCATCGGCATCGACCCCTCCCGATCCTGAGATAACGATAAACCTTCAGCCCCCCGGCGTCAACCGGCTTTGGCCTTTATTTAAAGGAAGGGTCGCGGAAGACTTCCCGGCCGTCGAGGAGCGTCAGGAGGACCCGGGTCCGGCCGATCTCGGAGGCGGGGATGGCGAAGAGGTCGCGATCGAGGACGATGAGGTCGGCCGCCTTGCCGGCCTCGAGAGTGCCCCGGATCCCTTCATCGTGGCTGAGCCAGGCGCCGTTCACCGTGTAGGCCCGGAGCATGGTCGCGAGGTCGACCTTCTCCTCGGGGATCCAGGCCTCGCCAGGGGGGGCGCCGGGGTCACGGCGCGTCACCGCGACCTGGATGGCTTCCAGAGGGTTCATGGAGGAAACGGACCAATCGCTCCCGCCCACGATGACGGCCCCGGTCGCGGCCACGCTGCCGATCGGATACAGCCAGCGTGAGCGGGCGGGGCCGAGGATGGGCAGGGTCAGGTCGGTGATGTAGGTGTCCGGGTAGGCCCAGAGCGCCTGGAAGTTGGCCGCGACGCCGAGGCGCTTGAAGCGCGGGATGTCGGCCGGATCGATGAGCTCGAGATGGGCGATGTGGTGGCGCATGTCCCGGAAGCCGTTGGCCCGGCCGGCGGCCTCGAACGCGTCGAGGGTCATGCGGATGGCCCGGTCGCCGATGGCGTGGACATGGATCTGGAAGCCCGCTTGGTCGAGCGCCCGGGCCAGCGCGTCGAAGGCTTCGGGCTCGAGGAGCGGCGTTCCCCGGTCGCCCGGGAGGTCGACGTAGGGCTCGAGGAGCGCGGCCGTGTGCGGCTCGATGACTCCGTCCGCGAAGATCTTGGCCGTGGTCGCCTTGAGGCGGGTTCCGGCGTAACGCCGGCGGAGCGTCGCCAGGCGCTGAGCCTCGGAAACACCGCGATCGGTGTCCACCTGGAGCGAGGCCAGGACCTTGACGCTGAGCGCGCCGGCGCGGTCGAGGGCCGCATAGGCCTCCAGGATGTCCCCGTCGGCCCGGGCCTCGATGATCGATCCGATGCCGAAGCGGTTGGCCATCGCCAGCCCCGCCTTCAATCCGTTGATATATTCCACGGGCCCCATCGGGGGAACGCGTGATTCGACGAGGCCGGCCGCTCTCTCCCGAAGGGTCCCCGTCGGCTCCCCCGTCTTCGGGTCGCGTTCGATGCGGCCGCCCACGGGGTCCGGCGTGTCACGTGTGACGCCGGCCAGGGCCAGGGCCCGCGAATTGACCCAGCTGCTGTGGCCGTCGGCCGAGTCCAGGACCACGGGCCGGTCCGGGATGAGGGCGTCGAGATCTTCCTTGCGCGGATTCGCCTGTGGGAAGAGGGGCAGTGCCCAGCCGCCGCCGGTGATCCAGGGGAGATCGGGATGGGCCGCCGCGTATTCCTTGATCCGGGCATACACCGCCTCTTTTGTATTGAGTTCAGCGATGTTGCACGAGAGCCATTCGACGCCGCCCATGACGAGATGGATGTGGGAATCCTGAAAGGCCGGCAGGACCATGCGGCCGCCGAGGTCGACGACTTTGGTCGCGCCGCCCCGACGCATCAGGGCCTCGCGGCTGGTCCCGACGAAGGCAATCTTTCCGCCCGTCACGGCCAGGGCCTCAGCCCGGGGCTTGTTCGAGGCCATCGTGGTGATCGCGGCGTTGGTCAGGATGAGGTCGGCGGGTCCGGCCGGCCGTCCGCCGGAGCACGATATGGCCAGGGTGACGGCGGCGATGAGCGCCGGCGCGGCGGTACGGGTTTTCCTCATGGGCCGAGCTCCTTTTATTTCTGGCCGGTGGTCGGATCGGCGGGGCCTTCTTTGAGGCGGCGGTCCATGGCCGCGGCGGCCGTCCGGGCGTCGCCCATGGCCAGGATGACGGTCGCCCCGCCCCTGACGATGTCGCCGCCGGAATAGACGTCCGGGAGCGAGGTCGCCATGGTCGCCCAATCGACGTCGATCGTCCCCCACTTCCCGACGCTGAGGCCGGGGGTCGTCTGGGGGATGAGCGGGTTTGGGCTCTGCCCGATGGCCACGACGACGAGATCGACCTCGGTCGTGAATTCCGACCCGGGCATGGGCACGGGCCGGCGCCGGCCGGAGGCGTCGGGCTCGCCGAGTTCCATGCGCAGGCATTCCATGGCCTTGACCCGGCCGTACTCGTCGCCGATGTAGCGCGTCGGCGTCGTCAGGAAGTGGAATTCGATGCCCTCTTCCTCGGCATGATGGACTTCTTCGATACGGGCCGGCATTTCGATCCGGGAGCGACGGTAAATGATGAGGGCCTGCTCCGCGCCGAGCCTCTTCGCCGTCCGGACCGAGTCCATGGCCACGTTGCCGCCCCCGATGACGGCGGCCCGCCGGCCGGGGAAGACGGGCGTGTCGTAGTTCGGAAAATCGTAAGCCCGCATCAGGTTGACGCGGGTCAGGTATTCGTTGGCCGAGTAGACGCCGACGAGGTTCTCGCCGGGGATCTTCATGAAAGTTGGGCAGGCCCGCACCGGTCCCGATGAAGAAGACCTCGTAGCCGTCGGCCCGCAGATCGTCGATGGTCGCGGTCTTGCCGACGATGAAGTTCATGCGGAACTCGACGCCGAGACGCTCGAGGTAGGCGACCTCGGCGACGAGGATGCTCTTGGGCAGGCGGAATTCGGGAATGCCGTAGACGAGGACACCGCCCGCGTCGTGGAGGGCCTCGAAGACCGTCACGTCGTGCCCGGCCCGGGCCATCTCGCCGGCCACGGTCAGTCCGGCCGGTCCGGCCCCGACGACGGCGACCTTGCGGCCCGTCTGCGGGGGGAGCTTGGGGACAACGGCGCCGCCCTTGAGGCGCTCGGCGTCGGAGACGAAGCGCTCGAGGTTGCCGATGGCCACGGCGACGCCCGAGGCCCTCTTCAGGTGGCAGCTCTCTTCGCACTGCGATTCCTGCGGGCAGACGCGGCCGCAGATGGCCGGCAGGCTGTTGGCCTCCCGGATCTTCGCCGCGGCCGCGGCGAATTCGCCCTTTCTCGACGAGCTTGACGAACGAGGGGATGTCGATGCGCACGGGACAGCCGGCCAGGCAGCCGGGCTTGGCGCAATCGAGACACCGCTGCGCCTCCTCGACGGCCTCCTCCGCGGAGAGCCCCAGATTGACTTCGGAGAAGTCCTTGTTCCGCTCGCCGGCCGGGCGCTGGGGCATCGGCCGGCGGCCGATCTTCATGCGCTCCTTGACCGGCACGGCCCGGCGGAGGTCCTTCCGCCAGTCCTTCTCGAACTCGGCCAGGACCTCGGCCACGAGGGAGGGGCTGATCTAGACCTTGGCGTCCTGCTCGCTCACGGGAAGCGCTCCTCCTCCCAGGCGCAGAGGGATCGGACCTCGTCGTCGAAGTAGGACTTTCTCCGCGCGTAGAGCTCGGCCCAGTCGACGAGGTGGCCGTCGAAATCGGGCCCATCGACGCAGGCGAATTTCGTCCGGCCGTCCACGGTGACCCGGCAGGCCCCGCACATGCCCGTGCCGTCGACCATGATGGGATTGAGGCTGACCATCGTCTTGACGCCCGACGGCCGCGTGGCCTCGGTGATGCTCGACATGAGATAGGTGCAGCCGACGGCGACGACACGGTCGATCTTCTCGCGCCCGAGGATGTCGCGGACGTGGCGGGGAACGTAGTCCGTCCCGCCGTACAGACCGTCACGGGAGGAGACGACGAATTCGTCGGCGAGGGCCTCGAGCTTGTCCCTCCAGTAGAGAAGGTAGTCGGCCTTGACGTCGACGAGGACGATGACGCGGTTGCCGGCTTCCTTGAAAGCCCGGGCGAGCGGATGGATGGCGGCGATGCCGAAACAGCCGCCCGCGCAAAGGACGGTCCCGACGGAGCCGATCTCGGAAGGCGATCCCAACGGACCGGCGAAGATGGGGACCGTGTCGCCGGCGTTGAGCAGGGCCAGCTTCCGCGTCGACGTCCCGACGGCCATGACCACCGAGGTCACCGTGCCGCGGTCCCGGTCCCAATCGGCGATCGTCAGGGGGATCCTCTCGCCGCGCGCGTCCGGCATGACGATGACGAACTGGCCTGGGCGGCATCTCCGGGCGATCTCGGGCGCCTCGACCTCGAGGAGATGGATGTTGGGGACCAGGCGTTCGCGGCGGACGACGCGGGGCATCAGCGGACCCTCCTCGTTCTGGCGTAGCCGCGGCTCCCGGCGACGAGGTCGAAGCCGCGGAGCGCGTTCTCTTGCGCATCGGGAGCGGAGGGCTTGGCGTACGGCCGGCGTCCCCGGGGCCGGGCCGGAGGGACGAGGGGAATAAAACGAAGCTCACCGGCTGGCGGCCCGGCGAGGAAGAACGCTTCCCCGGCCGCCGCGCCGGGCCGGTAACCCTTCATGGCGGGGACGCGATCGCAGATCTCCCGAAGGACGGCGGCCGTGTCGCGTCCGGCGGCCCCCGGGCGGCCCATCCGTTCGGCGAGGCCGGCGAGAAGCTCCCCGTCGCGGCGGGCGGAGCCGGGGCAGGGCACAACCGGAGGATAAGTCCGGACCCTTCCCTCGGTGTTCACCCACGTTCCGCCCGCTTCGGCGAAGGCCGCGGCCGGAAGAACGACATCGGCCCGCTCGGCGTTCGCGCTCCAGTGCGTGTCCTGGTAGACCAGGAAGGGCGGTTTCAGGCCGCCCAGGTCGGGGACCGGGCCGGCGATATAGAGCGCTTCATAGGCGCCGGCTTCGAGCCCGGCCCGGAGGTGTTCGAAGCTCTCCCCGGAGGAACGATCGCCGAGGACGCGGGCGAGCTCGTGGATGCCGCGTTCGTTCGCGCCGCGGGCGAGAGGGAAAAGCCGGGCCCCGGTGAGCAGGGCGATATTCCAGAGCCAGGCCAGTGCTTCGAGACCCGAAGGGCCGGCGACGGAGCCGGCATCGAAGAGGATGGCCGCCGGCCTGCCCGCCGCGAGGGCGCGGCCGGCGTCTTCGAAGCTGCGCCGGGTCCGGACCGGGGCGGGGCCCCGGCCGGCGAGCGATCTCTTGAGATCGTCGAAGCCGTCGATGCCGGCCCCTGGGCCGGCCGTCATGGCCAGGATCGTCGATGCCAGGTCAGCGGCGGCGACCGCGGCATGGGGCGCGATATCGAGGGTGATGGACGCCCGTCCGATCGGCCCCTCTGGAACGGTCCCGGCGGCGACGAGGCTTGCGCCGCGGCGGACGGACCGGACGACCTCGAGCCAGGCCATCGGATGAACGTCAGGGAGGTCGAGGTTCCAAGCCAGGATGGAGCCGCATTCCCCGATCTCGGAGAGCTTCAGGTCCGCCGGGATCGTCCGGCCGTATCTCACGGCGAAAGCGTCGAGCGCCGTGCCGACGGCCGGCGCTGGCGACGCCGCCACGGCCCCAGCATTGAGCACGTCACGGCCGAATTCGAGGAAAAGAAAAGCGTCCTCGAGCGAGACCTGGGCGGGATAGACGAGCGCCCGGCGCCCGTCGGCGGCCGCCCTGAGTCCGGCCGCCGCGCGATCGAGGGCTTCATCGAGAGAGACGGGCTCGAGACGGCCGTCTTTCCGGACCTGAGCCTGGAGGACCCTCCCCGGGCCGGAGAGAGCGCTGCGGACAAGAAAGCGGCCCTTGACGCAGGCCTGGCCGTGGTTGGGGAGAACGTTGACCGGCTTGGCGTCGACGGCCTTATCTTCGCGGATGCCGAGCGCGAGCATACAGCCCTGCCCGCAGAACGGGCAGACGACCGCGGCCGAGCGCGTGGCCTGTGGCTGGGGACGGATGGCCCGCTCCACGAGGGCCCCGGTCGGGCAGACGTCGACGCAGGCCCCGCAGAAGCGGCATCCCGAATCGAGGAGCGGCCGGTCGAAGGCCGTACTCACCTCCGTCCGGCCGCCGCGCTGGATGAAGGACAGGACGGACGCGCCGCGGACTTCTTCGCAGACGCGGACGCAGCGGCCGCAGAGGATGCAGAGGTTGTAGTCACGGTCGAAGAACGGATCTCCCTTGCGCACTTCCAGGTTCCGGTAGGAGGCCGGCAGCTCGACCTTCTCCAGGCCGACCTCGTCGGCGACTTTCTGGAGCTCGCAGCCGCCGTTCTCCGGGCAGAGGACGCAGCCGGTGACCTCTCCGGTCTTGCGGATCGTCGACTTGAGATCGTCGCAGGTCTTCTTTTCCGGGCAGACGAGGCAGGCGTAAGGATGCTGGGCCAGTACGAACTCGAGGATCTTCTTCCTGAGGGCCACGATCTCGGGCGTCCGGGTCCGGACGACCTGCCCCTCTTCGACCCGCGTCGCGCAGGCCGGGGCGAAGTCCCTGCGGCCGCTGACCTCGACCAGGCAGATGCGGCAACCGGCGAAGGGCTCGAGGTCCGGGTGGTCGCAGAGGGAGGGAATGGAGATGCCGGCGCCGCGGGCGGCCTCGAGGATGGTCACACCGTCCCGGCAGACGACCTCGCGCCCGTCGATGGTGAGTTTCATCGGGGCTCTCCCGTCTTAGCAGGGGCAGCAGTCCGGGTCGAAGCGGCCGGCGACCCGGCGGCCCCGGCGGCAGCCGGGGTCGTTTTCCGGACGGCGCGGACCTTGGCCGGACAGACGCTGAGACAGATGCCGCACTTGATGCAGGCCTGTTGATCGATGGTGTGGACCTTCTTCAGCTCGCCCGCGATGGCGCCCGAGGGGCAGGCCTTCTTGCAGAGAAGGCAGCCGACGCACTTTTCGGGATCGATGGCGAAGGCGATGAGGGCCTTGCAGACGAGGGCCGGACAGCGCTTGTCGAAGACGTGGGCCTCGTACTCGTCGCGGAAATAGCGCATCGTCGTCAGGATGGGGTTCGGCGCGGTCTGGCCGAGCCCGCAGAGGGAGCCCTGCTTCACCGTCGCGGCCAAGGCCTCGAGCCGGGCCATGTCTTCCGCCGTCCCGTCTCCGGCGGTGATCTTGGCCAGGATCCGGGCCATGGCCCCCGTCCCGACCCGGCAGGGGGAGCACTTGCCGCAGGATTCCTCCTCTGCGAAGCGAAGGAAGTACAGGGCGATGTCCACCATGCAGGTGTCCTCGTCCATGACGATCATGCCGCCCGAACCCATCATGCTTCCGGCGGCCTTGAGGCTCTCGTAGTCCACGGCCAGGTCCAGCTTCGATTTGGGGACGCAACCGCCGGAAGGCCCGCCGATCTGGACGGCCTTGAATTCGCGGCCGTTGGGGATGCCGCCGCCGATGCCGTAGACGATCTCGCGGAGCGAGATGCCCATGGGGACTTCGACGAGGCCGGTGTTGGAGATCTTGCCGACGAGTGAGAAGATCTTCGTCCCCTTGCTCGTCTCTGTTCCCAAAGCCGAGAACCAGGCCGCTCCCCGGTGGATGATCGAAGGGACGTTGGCCCATGTCTCGACGTTGTTGATGACCGTCGGCTGGCCCCACAATCCCCGCTCGGCCGGATAGGGCGGGCGCTGGCGCGGGTAGGCCCGGCCGCCCTCGATGGAGGCCAGGAGCGCGGACTCCTCTCCGGAGACGAAAGCGCCGGCCCCGCGGACGACCTCGAGGTCGAAGTCGAATCCCGTGCCCAGGATGTTCGTTCCGAGGAGCCCATAGCCGCGGGCCTGCTCCAGAGCCTTTCCGATGCGGGCGACCGCCAGCGGATACTCGTTCCGGATGTAGAGGAATCCCCGGCCCGCGCCGACCGCCCGGCCCCCGATGACCATCCCCTCGATGACCGCGTGCGGATCGGCTTCGAGGACGGAGCGGTCCATGAAGGCCCCGGGGTCCCCTTCATCGCCGTTGCAGACGATGTACTTGGGCCTGCCCGTCGCCCGGCGCGCCGCGTCCCACTTGCGGCCGGTCGGGAAGCCGGCGCCGCCCCGGCCGCGCAGCCCCGCCGCCGTGATCTCGGCGATGATCGCTTCGGGCGTCATCTCTCCGAGGGCCTTGGCCGCGGCCGCGTAACCGTCGTACGCGATATAATCGTCGATCTTCTCCGGGTCGATCCGGCCGCGGTTGCGCAGGACGATGAGCCGCTGGTGCCTGAAGAACTCGATGTCCTTCATGCGCGGGACGGGTTCCCGCTCCTCCGGCGGCACGTACATGAAGGCTGCGGACCGGACGGCCCTTGACGAGATGCTCTTCGACGAGGCGCGGAACGTCGGACGGCTTGAGCCGCTGGTAGAACACGCCGTCGGGCTGGACGAGAAGGATGGGCCCCCGCTCGCAGAACCCGTTGCAGCCCGTGGCCACGACGAGGACCTCGCGCTCGAGGCCGCGGCGCCGCACCTCCTCTTCGAGGGCCCGCCGGACCTCGAAGGCCCCGCAGGAGACGCAGCCCGTCCCGGCGCAGACGAGAAGGTGGGCCCGGTAGGTCGTCAAGCGCGTCGTCCTTTTCCGTCTCGGCCAGCACGGCCGCGGCCTTGGCCTCGTTCATCTGGCTGTAGTAGCGACCGTCGACGACGGCCAGGGGGGCCAGGGCGCAGGCGCCCAGGCAGTTGACACGCTCGAGGGTGTATTTCCCGTCTGGCGTCGTCTGGCCGGCGTCGATGCCGAGCGTGCGCTCGAACTGCTCGAGAACGGCCCCGCCTCCGCGGACGTGACAGGCCGTGCCCAGGCAGACGGTACAGATGTGGCGGCCCCGCGGAGAGAGACTGAAGGACTTATAAAACGTCGCGACGCCGTAGACCTGGACGAGAGGGACGCCGAGGGCTTCTGCGACATGCTCCAGGGCTTCCGGGGGGAGCCAGCTGGAAGCGGTCCTGGACATCCTGGAGGACCTGGATGAGCGCCCGCTTGCGGCCCGTGGCCTTCGCCGTCAGGGCCTCGAGCTCACTCTTCGACGGACACATGCGGGCATTATATTCGTCGTGATGGCGCAAGGCAAGGCGTCGGCTCAGAGCGCGGGAAGGTAGCGGCGGACTTCGTAGTCGCTGACCTGCTTGTCGAACTCGCCGGAGACGTTCCGGGAGTATTCCTCGACCTCCTTGAGCTTGTTGGCGACGAGCGTCCGGAAGACGTGCTCGCCGAGCGCGTCCTTGACGAGGGCGACTCTTCTCCATGATCCGGACGGCCTCGCCGAGGTCGCGGGGCAGGACCCGGATCTCGAACTTCTTCTGGCGCGCGCCGCTCATATGATAGATGTTCTCCTCGACCGGATCGGCGAGCTCGGTCTTCTTCCGGATCCCCTCGGCGCCGGCCGCCAGCATGACGGCGAAGGCGAGGTAGATGTTGCAGGCCGGATCGGCCGCCCTGAGCTCGATCCGGGTCGCCAGTTCCTTGCCCGGCTGGTACTCGGGGACGCGGATGTAGGCGGACCTGTTCCTCTGGCCCCAGGCGATGTAGACCGGGGCCTCGTAGCCTTCGATGAGGCGCTTGTAAGAGTTGACCCATTGGCTGAGAACGGCCGAGATCTCCCGGGCGTGGGTCATCAGGCCGGCCATGTACCGCTGGGCGACGAGCGAGAGATGATAGGGACCATTCTTGTCGAAGAAGAGGTTCCGTCCGTCGCGCCAAAGCGACTGGTGAACGTGCATGCCGCTGCCGTTCTGGCCGTTGACCGGTTTGGGCATGAAGGTGGCGTGCAGGCCGTGCATGCGGCAGACCTTCTTGACCATGTAGCGGAAGATCATGCCCGTGTCGGCCATGTCCACGGCGCTCTGATAGCGCAGGTCGATCTCGTGCTGGCTGTGGGCGGTCTCGTGGTGGTCGTATTCCGTGGCGATGCCCATGCGGTGGAGGAGGAGCTGGATCTCCTTGCGGACCTCGCCGTAGCGGCCGCCGGTGAAGTAGCCCCCGTCGTCGGTCGGCTCGGGCCGGTCGCTCGACGGGAAGATGAAAAATTCGAGCTCAGGACCGCACTTGAAGTCGTCCACCCCGAGGTCCCGGCAGGTTCGGGTCAGGACCCGCTTCAGCGCGGCCCGGCAGTCGCCTTCATAGACGGCCCCGTCGGGTGTCAGGATGTCGCCGAACATGACCGCCTCGCGCCAGCGGATGTCGGGGGAGAAGCCCTCGTAGGCCCAGGGCAGGACCCGGAAGGTCCGCGGGTCGGGCTTGACGACGAGGTCGGACTCCTCGATGCGGACGAAACCGGCGATCGACGAGCCGTCGAAGCCCTTGCCCTCTTTGAACGCGCTGGCGGCCTCGGAAGCGGGGATGGTGAAATCCATCTGCCGTCCGAGGATGTCGGGGAAGATCAGCCGGACGAACTGGATGTCGCTCGCGGGGTCCTGGAGGACGGCGAGGACGTCCTTCTCGTCCCTCGTCCCGAAAGCCCTGAAGGTCTTGGCGCGTGCCGGCTGAGCCATGTCGCGGTCTCCTTTCAGACGCCCCGAACGGCCAGGGCTGGATCTAATGTCAGATAATACAAATAAAAATGATACAAATGTCAATATATTTTAAATATATATTTACATTTGTGTCAATCCATGGTACGCCATTGGATAATCGGAGGTATGCCCATGATCGACGAGCTGGACCGGAAGATCATCCGCGTCCTTAACGCCAACGCCCGCAAGAGCTTCAGGGAGATCGCCAAGGAGGTGGGAACGTCGGCCACGTCGGTCATTCACACCGTCAAGAAGCTCGAAGCCGCCGGAGCCATCAGGGGCTATGTGCCCGTCGTCGACCCGGAATATTTCGGCATCGGTCTCGCGGCCATCGTGGCGGTCCGCATCTCCAAGGGCAAGCTTATCGAAACCCAGAAGAGGATCGCCCAAGATCCCCACGTCGCCGCCGTATACGATGTCACGGGGGACTGGGATTGCTTCATCGTCGGGCGCTTCACGGAGCGCGAGGACCTCAACGGCTTCGTCAAGGGGCTCTTGGCCATCCCCCACGTCGACCGGACCGTTACGCATCTCGTCCTCAACATCGTCAAGGATGACCCCCGGGTTCCCGTCTAAGGCGCCGCGGAGGCCGGCCTTCTTGACAGGCCCGGGAGTTGTGCCATAATCGGTATTTCCGACGTATGAAGGAGAAGGCATGGTCAAGATCACCCATTCCCCGATAGGCCATCATTACATCGTCGAGGCGTCCGGCTGCGATCCCAAGATCATCGGCAGCGTCGAGAAGGTCCAGCAAATTCTCGTGCGCGCGGCGGAGATCGCCGGCGCCCACGTCTGGTCGATCTCGTTCAGCAAGTTCCCGCCGGCCGGTGTCAGCGGTGTCGTCGTCATCTCCGAATCCCACATCTCGACCCACACCTGGCCCGAGATGGGCTACGCCGCTCTCGACATCTACACGTGCGGGGCCAACACCAAGCCCGACAAGGCCGTCATCTACGCCGTCGAGGAGTTTGGCGCCGAGACCTCGCACATCACCGAGATCACGCGGGGCATCGACGAAGGCGACGCCGTCTTCTACCACAGCTTCATCACCTGGGAGGAGCGGCTGAAGAAAGCAGGCCAGAAGAAGGACCGCGACAAGGACAAAGATAAGGATAAGGGCTAGGTATGATCGTTGAATTCAGCGTCGTGCCCATCGGCCGGGGCGAGGCCCTCGCCGAACGCGTCGCCCGGATCCTGGACATCGTTGATCAGAGCGGCCTGCCTTACCAGCTGACGGCCATGGGGACCCTTGTCGAAGGCGATTGGGATGAGGTCCTCGGTCTCGTCCGGCGCTGCCACGAAGCCATGGGGGACGGCTCCGGACGCGTCTATACCCACATCACGATCGACGACCGGCCGGGGACGAAAGGCCGGATCGCGGGCAAGGTCCGCGAGGTCGAGGACGTCCTGGGGCGGACCCTCAAGAAATAGCCCCGGCCACGTAAAGTTCGTTTACGCCGGATCGAACATCCCTTCAGGGTCCGTGACTCTCTGCCCTGCCGTCCCCCCGGCTCCAGGGGGGCGGGGCGCCCTTGCCTTGGCACAAAATCGGCTTTCTCAACGGGTGGCGCGCCCGGAATGATGTTATAATAAGGAGAACCGTGAGAAAAGCGGTCTTCTGGGTCCTGCTCGTTCTCCTCCTATTCCCAGGTCCGGCTTCGGGCCAGGCCGGATCTTCCGAGGCCCCGCCCGAACCCCCGTCCGTCTTTGTCGAGCGACTGCAGGCGAAGCTCCAGGCCCGGGACATGCCCGCTTACCTCGCCTCGTTCAGGCCCGAGCTCAGGCCGGACGAACGAGCTCGACTCGGCGTCTTCTTCGACACTCTCATCATGACCGGCGTCACGCTGCGCATGGCCGGCGTCCAAAGACCCGCAGACGGCCCCACGCGCGTTTTCGTCCGGGCCCTCTTCGAGAACGATCAATCGGCCATCATCGAATCGTGGACGCTCGCCCTGGAGCGGCGCGACGGGGCCTGGTCCATCACCCGGCTGGACGTCACGGGCACCATGACCCGGCTGTACAAGGTCCGCATTCCTGCGGAGCGGGCCGTCCGGGCCCGCCGGGTCGAGATCAGCCACGCCGATGTCCGCTTCACCTTCACCGATGCCGCCGTCTTCTACGACAATCTCAAGGGCATCGAGACGGCGCTCGTCGTGGTCGGACGCGGCCGCGTCGCCTTCGCGCCCGGCGATGCCAACGAACGGCACCAGCTTGAGCTCCTCTATAAGAACGACCGGCTCGAGGACGACATCGACTCCCTGTTCGTCCGCTGTTCCTCGGGCTTTTTCGCCTCCAACATCGTCATCGCGACCGACGAGGGCGGCGCCGCCGTGTCCGCCGCCGAACGAACCAAGGCCGCGTCCGTATTCGCCCGGGACTACCCCAACTCGTTCACCATCGAAAGCTCGATCGACGGGAAACTCCTGTCCTTCCTTCCCCAGGGCGACGAGGCGGTCCTGCAGTTCAAGGCCCGAAAGGCCGGGGAGATGATCTACATCTACTCCCCGTTCTCCGACGACGAGATCAGCCTCTACGATTTGGGCAAAGACAGGACGGTCTGCCTCTACGCGGCGAAGCCGGAGTCCTCGCCGTCCCTGAAGAGGATGTTCCTCTCGTTTGAGGAGAAATTTGACGTCACCTCTTATGCCCTCGACCTCAGCTTGATCCCGGCCTCGCACGACATTTCGGCCCGAGCCCTCATCGACGTCGTCCCCAAGGTCGACCTCCTCGAGAGTGTCAAGTTCCGCTTCAACCCCGACCTTGAGATCCTCAAGATCGCCGACGCCGAGGGTCGGGAGCTCTTCCACACGATGGACAAGGCCCGCAGTATCCTCTACGTCTACTTCGTGTCCCCGGTCGCGGCCGGGGCGACGACGTCGATCGAGGTGCTCTACCGAGGCCAGGCGCGGCCGGCGACGCCGACGACGGACGTCATGGCCCAGGCCGGATCGGGGGACAAGATCCGCATCCGTCCGCGCTACGAGACATTGTTCTACACGCACGCCGGGTACTGGTACCCGGGACCCGCGAAAGAGGACTACTTCGTGGCCCGGCTGAACGTCAGCATCCCCCCGGAGTACACGTGTGTCGCCAACGGCGAGCTCGTGGCGAAGGGCCGCCGCGAGGACCTCGGCGACGTCGCCGCGATCGAAAGAGCGGGCAACGTCGTCTACTCGTTCGTCTCCCGCGCGCCCGTGAAATACCTGTCGTTCATCGTCGGCAAGTTCGGTCCGGTGAGGGAGCGGCCAGGTCCGGTGCCCATCTCGATCCACGTGTCATCGGAGATCACGGATTCGCGGCCGGCGATCGCCGACCAGGCGGCCGACATCCTCGCTCACTTCGCGCGGGCCTTCGGACCCTATCCCTACGAAAAGCTGGGCATCGTCCTCCGGCTCTGGCCGGTCTTCGGCGGGCACAGCCCCGCTTCCTTCATCGTCATCAACGAGGTCCCCTGGGTCGGCGATACCGGCTTCCCTGTGCCGCTCGATACGCCCGTCGACCTGTCGGCCTGGAACGAGTATTTCCTGGCCCACGAGATCGCCCATCAATGGTGGGGCCAGGGCGTGTCCTTCGATTCCTATCGGGACCAGTGGCTGAGCGAAGGGCTGGCCCAATTCTCCGCGGCCTCCTACCTGCGAGCCAAGTACGGCCAGGGCGCCTATGCCGACATCCTGAAGAAGTTCTCGCGCTGGACAGAAAAGAAGTCCTTCCGGGGCCCGGTCATCATGGGCTCGCGCCTGAGCCACTTCGATTTCTCGGCCTACCAGGCGATCGTCTACGACAAGGCCGCTCTGGCTCTGTTCATGCTCCAGGACCTCGTCGGTCGGGAGGCGTTCGAGGCCGGGCTCCGCGCCTACTTCGAGACGCACAAGTTCCGGGCGGCCCGGACGGGCGAGTTCATCGCGGCCATGGAGGTCGCGTCGGGGCGGGACCTGAGGGCCTTCTTCCAAGGCTGGATCTATTCCTGGGAGCTGCCCGACGTCCGGACGACCTGGACCGAGACAGCGGTCGCGGAGGGCGTCCGCGTCGATTTCCGGGTGACCCAAACGAAGGGCAGGTTCGTCTTCCCTCTCTGGATCGAGTGGACCATCGGCGCCGAGAGCGGCCGGACTCTCATTGTCGTCGATGAGGCGACCAAGACCGTGTCGCTGACCCTGCCGCGACGCCCGGCCCGGATCCGTGTCAACCCGGACAAGGCCGTGCCCGGCAAGTTCTCTTAAGACGGGACGCTCGTCGGTTCGATCCCCAGCCGCTTGATCATCTCGTTCAGCGTCGTCGGCTTGACCCCGAGGAGCTTAGCGGCCTTGTTCTGGACCCCCTTCGTCTTCTTGAGCGCGGCCACGATGATCTTCTTCTGGTAGGCCTGGGTCCGGTCCTTGAGATCGAGCGACTCCTCCGCGGCCAATGTGGCCTCGTCGTCGACGCCCTCCCGCTTGAGCAAGAAGGGGGGGAGCGAGGCCCGGGCGATGACCTTCGAGCGCGACAGGACGACCGCGCGTTCGATGAGGTTTTCGAGCTCGCGGACGTTGCCGGGCCAGTCGTGGGCGTCGAGGATCTCGAAGACGTCCTCGCTCACGCCCTCGATCTCCCTGCGATTCTCGCGGGCGTAGACCTCGACGAAGTGCTTGACGAGGAGCGGGATATCCTCCTTGCGAGCCCGCAGCGGCGGGATCTCGATCTTGATGACGTTGAGGCGGTAGAAGAGGTCCTTGCGGAAGGCCTTCTGGACGATGAGCTCCTCGATGTCCGTGTTGGTGGCCGCGAGGATGCGGACGTCGACCTTGATCGTCTGGGTCCCGCCGAGACGCATGAACTCCTTTTCCTGCATGACCCGCAGGAGCTTGGCCTGGGTCTCGAGGCTGATCGAGGAGATCTCGTCGAAGAAGATGGTCCCCATGTCGGCCGCCTCGAAAAGCCCCTTCTTCAGAGCCACGGCGCCGGTGAAGGCGCCCTTGACGTGGCCGAACAAGTGGCTCTCGAGGAGGTCGGGGGGGAGGGACCCGCTGTTGACGGTGACGAATGGCGCCTCGGTCCGGTTCGAGTTCATATGGATGGCCCGGGCGACGAGCTCCTTGCCCGTGCCGCTCTCTCCCTGGAGAAGGATCGTGCTCCGGGTCGGGGCCGCGGCCCTGACGAGGTCGAAGACGTTCTTCATGGCCTGGCTCTTGCCGATGATGTTGTCAAAGCCGAAGCGCTGCCGGAGCTCGTCCTTGAGCCGGAGGTTCTCGTCTTGGAGGCGCTTGCGCTCGAGGGCCTTCTCGAGGACGAGCAGGAGCCCGTCGTGCTTGAAGGGCTTCTGGACGTAATCGAGGGCGCCGATCTTCATGGCCGAGATGGCCGATTCGACAGAGCCGTAGGCGGTGATGATGATGACGGGGACGAGGGGGTCGATCCGCTTGATCCGCCGCAGGGTCTCGATCCCGTCCATCCCCGGCATGAGGAGGTCGAGGAGGATGACGTCGAAGGACTGGGAGGGGAACTTCTCCAGCGCCTCTTCCCCCGAACTCGAGATCTCGACCTCGTAGCCCTCCGACGTCAGGAGCTGGGCCAGGACGTCGTGGATGACGGGCTCGTCGTCGATAACGTGGATGATGCCTTTGCTGCTCATGGCGTAGTCCTCGGGGCCGGGGCGGCCGGCTTCCGGGCGCCCTCGCGGCCCACCGGAAGGGTGATGCTGAACGTCGAGCCGCGGCCGACCTCGCTTTGGACGTCGATGCGGCCGTCGTGTTCCTTGACGATGGCATAGCTGATGGACAGGCCGAGCCCGGTCCCTTTGCCGACGCCCTTGGTCGTGAAGAACGGGTCGAAGATGCGGGAGCGGTGCTCCGGCTTGATGCCTGTTCCCGTGTCGGAGATGCGGACGACCTCAGCCCCGTCCTCGAGCGAGAGCCGGATGCGGAGCTCGCCGCCCCCCGGCATGGCGTCGAGGGCGTTGAGGATGATGTTGATGAAGACCTGCTGGAGCCGCTCGCCCTGGGCGTTGAGGGGCGGGACGGACTCGAGCTCGAGGACCAGGCGGATGTTCATGTTCTTGAGCTTGTAGTCGATGAGGGACAGGATCTCCTCGAGGCTTTGTTTGAGGTCGACGCGGTGGAACCCGGCCTCCGAAGGGCTGCGGGCGAAGGTCAGGAGGTTCTTGATGATCTTGGCGACCCGGTCGGTCTGGGTCTCGACTTTTTCCAGGATCTGGGCGTAGTGGGTGTCGGTGAGCTTCTTCTGGAGCATCTGAATGTAGCTCGAGATGCCTGTCAGAGGCGTGTTGATCTCGTGGGCGACACCGGCCGAGAGGAGGCCGATGGAGGCGAGCTTCTCCGAAGTCAGCAACTGCTGCTGGAGGCGGATCTTGTCCGTGATATCCTCGAAGACGATGATCGTCCCGTAGGGCTGGAGGGCGTTGTCGAGGAGGGGCGTCCGGGCGATATCGAAGACCCTCTTCCCGCCCCCGGCCGTCTCCAGCGTGATCTCGCTGAGGAGCCGGAAGTCGGCCTGGCCCTCCTCGGGGAACAGGGCGCCGTAGGGAGTCGGGCCGAGGACGTCCTGAAGGCTGCGGCCGAGCGCGGCCTCCTTCCGGATGCCGACCTGGTCCTCGAGGACTCGGTTCCAGCCGATGACGAGGCCGGCCTCGTCGATGACGGATACGCCGACGGTCAGGCTTTCGATGATGTTCTCGCTGTAGTCCTTGAGCCGCTGCATCTCCATGGCCCGGATAGTCTCGCGCCCGTAGAGATCGGCGTTCTCGAGGGCCAGCGCGGCCGAGCCGGAGATCGTCGTCAGCAGCTCCCAGTCCTCCCGGGAGAAGTAGGCCCCGTCATGCTTTTTGCCCATGGCCAGGCAGCCGACGACCTTGTTCTCGACCTTGAGCGGAAGGACATGGAAAAAGCCGGCGGCTGAGAGCTTCTCCATGGCCGCCCGGGCGGGCTCCGATTCGGACGCCGAGACGAAGCCGAGCCAATCCCTCTCCCGAAGGGCATGGGCCAGCCAATCGTCGAGGACGATGCGCTGGGAGAGGTCCGCGCCTTCGCCCTTCGTCTTGAGGACCTTGAACGAGCGGCGGTCGCCCTCCTCGGCCAGGAACAGGGCCACCCGTTTCAGGTTGAGCGCGTTGGCAATGGCGTCGAGCAGCGACTGAGCGAGCTTCCCGAGGTCCCGTTCGCGATTGAGGTCGCGGGTGATCGACAGCAGCGTTTTCCGGTATTCGTAGCTCCTCTTATAGATGGCCCGGTCGAGGAGGGTTTGAAACATCCGCTTGAGGGGCGTGAACAGCGTCGCGCCGAGGACGATGGCCAGGGCGCCGAAAACGATCGTATTGAGCCTGTTTTCGGAGAAGAGACGGGTCCGGGAACTGACGAAGAAATAGAGGAAGGCGAGGACGAAGAAGGAGAAGGTCAGGGTCGCCGCTTTCTTGAGGAAAACCTCGATGTCGACGAGACGGTAGCGCGAAATGGAGTAGGAGAAGACGAGGGGGATGAGGGCCTGGAGCAGGACCGTCAGCTCGGCGCCCGTGGAGGGCCGGTTGCCGAGGACGAAGGGGAGGATGTAGAAGACCGTCGAAGGGAGGACGCCGAACCCGAGACCGTAGGCGATGATGCGGAGCTGCTTTTTGAGCAGGATATTCGGGGCCTTCCGGGTGCTGTGGATCAAGATGGCCAGGGTGACAAGGGCGAACACGGCGAAATGGGCGAGCTCGAGGCGCTCGAGGCCGTCTTGCGTGCGGAGGACGGCCGCCTCGCTCAACGGGCCGGGGAAGGGGATATGCATGCGGATGCGAGCGAGGAGGAGCAGCTCGGCAGGCGCATAGAGGAGGAGAACGGCGTTGGGATGGTTCTTCAGGACGCGCTTGCGCAGCGGGAAGATCATGAAGAAGTGGAGGAGGAGGGGCGGGAAGGCCAGGAAGCCCGCTTTGTCAAGGGCGTAGAAGACCATGTCGAGGGCCGTCATCTCCCCGGTCGGCGAGAAGATCATGAACGCGGCGAAGGCCAGCGCCAGGAGATAGAAGAAGACGTAGGGGAGGGACATCAGCCCCCGCGAATTGAAAAAGACGATAAGGCCGATGGCCAGCGTCATGACCCCGACGAGGACGAGATAATAGTAGATGGGGTTGACCGCCTTCCGCTGGGGATAAAAGGTCGGGTAGATCTGCATCCCCTCTTTGTTGATCTCGTAGGTGACGCTCTGATCGGTCGCCCCGGCCTGCCAGAGGCTCTTGAGAACGTCGCTCTTCGTCCTCACAGGGACCTTGTTGATGGCCGTGAGGACGTCCCCCCGGCGGATGCCGGCCCGTAGGAAGGCCTCGCTCTCGGGGTCAACCCGGATGGCCCGCAAGCCGCTCTCGGCCGCCTTCCAGGTAACGCCGTCCGTGACATCGCGCCACTCGATCTTGCGGACGACGTTCATCGTGCCCAAGGCCAGGACGGCGACGAGCGGGAGGAGGACGAAGATCAGGGTTTTCTTCATCGTCATCCAAAAAATTGAATCCGTATCATAAAAAAAATTACCTAATCGAGAACATGACGGGAACCGGCGCGAATGGCCCAAGCCACGGGGCCCTGGCCGAGCATCCGGCGGGCGGCGGGATCGTCCTTGAGTCCCAGAGGATTGGTGCTCCGGGACAGGAAGCCGCTCATGTAATCGTAGCTGGGTTTCTGGACTTCACGAGGAGGAGGCTCCTGGGCTGTCGTCTGAGCCCCGGTCGGGATGGCTTGGGGGCCGATGAGGAGGCCGAATACGGCCCCGGCCAGTGCACCCAAAAAGGCTCTCCTGGTTTTGGTCACGGCAACTATAGTTAACCCTTATCCCCGGGTTTGTCAATACGGCCCCGCTTCGAGGCAGCCCCGCCATGCGGGGTGGGCCGAAGCCCCGCCCCCGGATTGACAATAATTGTGCCCTGGAATAGATTAGGAAGGAGCACTTTGAGCGGAATTTTGCCACAATGCCCTATTATCTCTGCCGGGTAGCCGGCGAGGACGGCCGGGTCGAGAGCCGATCGGTCCTCGCAACGGCGGCCACGGACTGCCGTAGGACGTTCGAAGGGGAGGGCCTGCTCGTCCTCTCGGTCCGGCGCGATTGGAACAGGCTCGGCAACCTGGGCTTCCGGCTGGGCCGGAAGATCAAGGACCGGGACATCATCCTGTTCAATCAAGAGCTCGTGGCCATGATCAAGGCGGGCTACCCCATCCTCAAGAGCCTCGAATCCATCTCCTCCCGGGTCAAGAACCTCCATCTGAGGGAGATCCTGATCGACGTCGCCGAGGAGGTCAAGAAGGGAAAGGCCCTGTCCGAGGCGTTCCAGCCGTACGAGAAGCTATTCACCCCGGTCTACACGGCCAGCCTGATGGCCGGCGAAAAGGGCGGCAACCTGCCGGCCTCGATCGGACGCTATATCCAGTACGAGAAGATGGTCACCCAGACCCGGTCCCGGATCAAGTCGGCCATGACCTATCCGACGATCCTCATCGTCTTTTCCTTCATCCTCATGGGCCTCCTGATGAATTTCGTCATCCCCCAGTTCGCCGATTTCTACAAGAGCTTCGAGGCCCAGATGCCCCCGATCACCAAGACCGTCATGGGGCTGGCCACGGGCCTGAACCGGCACTGGTACGTCTTCCTGGGCCTGCTCGTGGGGGGGGCCGTCGCGGTTTCCCGGCTGCGTCGCCGGCCGGATTTCCGCTACCAGGTCGACCGGTTCAAGCTCCACGTGCCGTTCGGCCGGACGATCTGGCTCGAATCCGGGATCAGCCTCTTCAGCCGGACCCTCGGTCTTCTCCTCGAGGCGGGCATCCCTCTGCTCTCCTCGATCGGCATCGCCATCCACGCCGTGCCAAACGTCTGGATGGTGCGGCATATGAAGGACGTCCCCGACCACATCCGGAACGGCGAGGGGTTGTCGGACTCGTTGGCCCAGAGCGCCACGTTCCCGCCCCTGGCCCTGGACATGGTCCGGATCGGGGAGAGCTCGGCTAACCTGCAGGGCATGCTCGGTGACATGGCCGACTTTTACGATGACCGGGTTCGTGGTAAAATCGAGACACTGGTCACCCTGGTCGAACCGGTGGTCATCATCATCATGGGACTCGTGGTGGCCGGTATGCTTTTATCGGTCTACATACCGATCTTCAACATCATCCGGGTCGCCCGGTGAGCGGGCGAGGAGGCGAGGGACGTGAGCAAGGATAGGACGGACGGCGGCGGCGAACGGGACGTCCGGGCCCTCGCCGAGCGCTACCGCGTCCCCTACATCGACCTCGAGGACGAGCACCTCGACCGGAACCTCATCCAGTCTTTCCCCGCCGACTTCATCCACCGCCTCTCGTTCGTCCCCCTCGGCGAGGACAACGGCGTCATGAAGATCGCCGTCGCCGACCCCTCCGACATCGCCTCCATCGACGCCATCGAGGCTTTCCTCGGCAAGAAGGTCAAGGTCTATGCCGCGACGAGGCGGGCCATCCTCGAGGCCTTGCGCAAGAGCGAGACGGCCATGCAGGTCCTCCGCGACGCGACGGAAGGGTTCGTCACCCAGATCGTCGAGCGCGAGAGCGGCGAGGAAGAGGACGTCATCTCCATCGAGAAGCTCGCCGACCAGGACGACTCGATCATCAAGCTCGTCAACACGATCATCTTCACGGCCGTGCAGAAGCGGGCCTCCGACGTCCACATCGAATCGAAGGACGAGGACGTCAAGATCAAGTTCCGCATCGACGGCGTCCTCGGCGAGGCCATGGAGGCCATCGACAAGAAGTTCCAATCACCCATCATCTCCCGCATCAAGGTCATGTCCGACCTCGACATCGCCGAGCGCCGCGTCCCCCAGGACGGCCGCTTCCGGCTGAAGATCAAGGACAAGACCATCGACTTCCGGGTCTCCATCATGCCCTGCATCTACGGCGAGGACGCGGTCGTGCGCATCCTCGACAAGGAGATGATCACCCAGGCCATCCGCGAGCTGCGCCTCGATGTCCTGGGCTTCTCCGACGAGATCCTCAAGAAGTTCCGCAAGTACATCGCCCAGCCCTACGGCATGGTCCTCGTCACGGGCCCCACGGGGAGCGGCAAGACGACGAGCCTCTACGCCGCCTTGACGGAGATCAAGTCGCCCGAGGACAAGATCGTCACCATCGAAGACCCGGTCGAATATCAGGTCGACGGCATCACCCAGATCCCCGTCAACGAGAAGAAGGGCCTGACGTTCGCCCGGGGCCTCAGGTCCATCCTCCGCCACGACCCGGACAAGATCATGGTCGGCGAGATCCGTGACCCCGAGACGGCCCAGATCGCCATCCAGTCCGCCCTGACGGGGCACCTCGTCTTCACGACCGTCCACGCCAACAACGTCTTCGACGTCATCGGCCGTTTCCTCCATATGCAGGTCGACCCCTACAGCTTCATCTCGGCCCTCAACTGCATCCTGGCCCAGCGTCTCGTCCGGCTCCTTTGCCCCCAGTGCAAGGTCCCCGTGCGCTACAGCGCGGCCCAGCTCGCGGAATCGGGCCTCGACCCCGGCCGCCACGCCGAGACGGTCTTCTACGAGGCCAAGGGCTGCTCCGAGTGCAACTTCACGGGGTATCAGGGCCGGACGGCCATCGCCGAGATCCTCGAGCTCTCCGACCCCATCCGGGAGCTCATCCTCGAGAAACGCCCCCTGTCCGAGGTCAAGAAGCGGGCCAAGGCCGAGGGCATGATCTTCCTGCGGGAAGTCGGCATGGACAAGGTCCTCGCCGGGCTGACCGGGCTCAAGGACCTGAATAAGATCACCTTCGTGGAGTGAGCGCGTGACATTCGGGCTACGATTGATGCGGCATTTCACCGAGCGCCTCGTGCCCGACTGCGTCTTCCAGATCGCCGCCGGCCACCTCAGCGGCGTCCGCGTCAGCCGCGGCGACGGGGGGATCAAGGGCGGCTTCGTGCTGCCCTTCCCCGAGCGCCCGGTCACGCCGTCGTTCGACCGGCCCAATGTGACCGCTCCGGCCGTCCTCGAAGAGGCCATCGCCCGGGGGATGAAGGACCTCCGGCTCTCGTCGGGCTCGGCCGGCCTCCTCCTCCCCGAGGCCTCTATCCGCGTCTTCGTCATAAGTGTCGACACGTTCCCCGGATCGGGCAAGGAGCGGGAGGCCTTTATCCGCTGGCGCATCGGCAAGCAGATGCCCCTCATCCCCGAGGACGCCCGGATCGACTACGCCGTGACCCCCGGAAAGGGCGCCCGCAAGATCATCGTCGCCATGGCCCGCCAGGTCGTCGTCTGGGAATATGAAGCCCTGTTCGAGAAGGCCGGCTTGAGGTCCGTCCTCGTCTCGGCCCCATCGCTCGCTTTGGCCAACCTCGTCCGGGGCGCCGGGCGGGCCAACGGCGTCCTTCTCAACGTCGAAGACGACAGCTTGACCGTCCTCGCCTTGGCTGACCCCGGCTGGTCCCTCTACCGCCAGAAGGCCATCGGCCTCCCCGGCGGGGCCACGGCGGACGAGCGGGCCGACAACATCGTCCGGGAGGCCGAGAACACCGTCCGCTTTCTCGAGGACAGGGACGACATCCGGATCGGGAGCCTCTGGCTCCGCTGCGCCAACGCCTCCGAGGGGCCCGATATCATGGGCCGGCTCCAGGAGCGGATCGCCCTGCCGATCGATCCCATCGACTATAAGGCGCCCGACGGGTGGACGGACGCCAACAAGATCATCCTTGCCCCTCTCATCGGACAGATCCTGTGATGGAACGACCCGCGCTCAACCTTAACCTGGCTACGCGGCCGCTCCGCAACCGGCGGCTGTACCAGACGGTGGTCCGGGCCCTGATCGGGCTCGTCGTCATCCTGGCGGGGCTCGCCGTGTTCTCCGTCGTGAAGTACGGCGGCGAGGCGTCGCGGATCAAGTCCGCGAGCGCCGCGACGGGGCAGATCCAGGCCGAGGCCGGACGCGAGGAGAAGCGCCTGACGGCCGACATCGACCGTGAGGAAAAGCTCAGCCGGACCCGCATCGACCTCATCAACGGCATCATCCTGCGGAAGATGTTCTCCTGGACGGGACTTCTCTCGGAGCTCGAGCGGGCGCTCCCCGCCCCGAGCTACATCACGGCGCTCAACCCCACCTTCACCACGACCGGCGCGGTCGCGCTGCAGATGCGAGTGACCTCGCGCGGCCTCGACGATCTCACGGCCTTCATCACCGCCCTGTACGCCGGCGGCTTCAAGAACGTCCTGGTCGGCGGCGAGCAGAGGGACGCGGGCGGACGTCTCATCTCGGAGATCACGACAACCTATGAACGCCCTCTTTGACCTGCTCAACGACAGCGAGCGGCGGACGCTCGGCCGGCTCGGTCTGGCCGCGCTCATCGCTCTCGTCGTCTTCCTGGCCCTGTTCATCCGTCTCAAGGGTGGGCTCGAGCGGGAGCGGACAACCTCGTTCCGCCTCAATGAGGCCACGCAGAGGGCCGTCCAGGCCCGTGACAAGGCCCAGGCTGAATGGAAGCGGTGGGAGGATGCGGGGCGTGACTTGGCCGAGCTGAGGACCGGCTATTTTTACGAGGACGCGGCCGGGATCCCCACTCTGCGCAAGGACCTCCAGGACCTCTTCGCCCGGGCGGGCACGGCCATCACCGACCTCGACTACGGCTATTCCGACATGGAGAAGGAGAAGGTCCGCAAGACGCTCGTCACCTTCACCTACTCGGGCACCTACGCGGGCCTGAAGAAGCTCCTGGCCGTCATCGAGGCCTTCCCCAAGTTCCTGGTCATCGAGAAGCTCGAATTCCCCAGGACGGGTTCGGGGGGCGAACGCCTGAACGCCAAGCTGACACTGGCAGGGTACTATGGCATCTAGGACGACACGACTCGTGGCGGTGCTCGTTGCCCTCGGCGGGGCCCTGGCCCTCGCCGCGGCCCAGACCGGCGAGACCCCGAAACCCCTCGTCCGCAAAGACCTTCTCGTCTTCGGCAAGGGTGAGATCGGGCCGCCGGCCCGGGACATCTTCCGGCCCAAGGCCGCCGCGGTCGCGGCGACCGTCGCCTGGAAGTCCGGTCCCGCGCTCAAGCCGAGCGTGGACGCCCCCGTTCCCGACGCGCCTCCGGCCTTCTCCCTGAACATCAGTTACATCGGCTCCGTCAAGGCCGGAGGCAGGACGATCGCTCTTGTCCTCCGCGGCGGTCAGACGCTGTCGGTGAGCGAGGGCGACGAGGTCGCCCCGGGCTACAAGGTCGTCCGCGTGACGGCCGAGGCTATCGTCGTCAAGGGCCCTACCGGCGAGACGAAGACGTTTGCGAAGCAAGGAGACCGGCCATGAAGAAAACCGCCCTGATCGTCATCCTGGCCTTTGCCGCCGTGGCTTGCCAAACGCTCAGTCTCGATTACCGTGAGGGCGTCAAGGCCGAGATGAACCAGAACTATGAGCAGGCCGTGGCCCAATACCAGAAGGCCGCCCTCGACCATCCCAACGAGCCCGCCTACCGCCTGGCCCTCGTCCGGGCCCGCTCTTCGGCCAGTCTCTACTTCCTCCACAGCGCCCGGACCCTCGTCGCCCAGAACAAGAAGAAGGAGGCCGAGGTCAATTACAAAAAGTGCCTCTTCTTCGACCCCCAGAACTACAGGGCGGCCGCCGAGCTCCGGGCGCTCCTGGCCCCCGTGGAGAAACCCGCCAAGAACGGCGAGAAGCTCGAGGGCCCTGTTCAACTCAAGGGCTCCGGCGAGGCGCTCGAGCTGAGCTTCCGCAACGAGGTCTCGCTCCGTTCGATCTTCCAGACGCTCGGGCGCATGACCGGGGTGAACTTCCTCTACGACGACCAGTTCCGGGACACCAACCTGGCCATCGACCTGACCGGCAAGAACCTGCAGCAGGCCGTCAACTTTCTCTGCGTCGCCAGCAAGAACTTCTCCCGCGTCATCGACGAACGGACCGTCATCATCGTCCCCGACAACGTCCAGAAGCGGATGCAGTACGAGCTCAACGCCATCAAGACCTTCTACCTGTCCAACCTCGACGCGAGCGACGTCCAGATGCGCCTGACCCAGATGGTCAAGACGATGTACAAGGTCCCGGCCATCCAGGTCGACAAGAACCTCAACTCGGTCACTATCCGCGACACGCCGCAGGCCGTGGCCCTGGCCGAGAAGCTCCTCCGCGCTTGGGACAAATCCAAAGGCGAAGTTATCATCGACATCGAGATCATGGAGGTCAGCCGGCTCCGGGAAAAGAACCTCGGCATCGACCTTAGCAAGGGGGTCCTGGGCGTCCAGTTCAATCCCGGGAATATCAACGAGGACGGCTATTTTCCGATCCAAGGGGTCGATTTCGGCTCCCTCGCCAACTACCAGATGTCCGTTCCCTCGGCCCTGGCCACGATCCTGGCCGCCGATTCCGACACCAGGATCATCGCCCAGCCCAAGATCCGAGGGCTCGGCGGCGAGAAGATGGAGTACATCGTCGGCCAGAAGGTGCCCATCGTCAATTCCACGTTCGCGGCCGTCGCCGCGGGCGGCCTCAACACGCAGCCCATCGTCAACTACAATCTCCAGGACATCGGCATCACCATCAAGATGACGCCGAGGATCCACCTGGAGAAAGAAGTCACCCTGGAGATCGAGCTCACGATCTCCTCGATCGCGGGCGAGGGCACGGCCGGGATCCCCATCATCGCCAACCGGGAGATCAAGAACGTCGTCCGGCTCAAGGACGGCGAGACGAACCTCCTCGCCGGGCTCCTCCGCGATGAGGAGCGCATGTCCGCCGGCGGCATCACGGGGCTCAAAGACATCCCCCTCATCGGGAGCCTGTTCTCCTCGAAAAAAAAGGTGATCGACCAGACCGATGTCATCCTGACCATCACCCCTCACATCATCCGGGAGATCGAGATTTCCGAAGAGGACGCCAAGGCGCTCTGGGTCGATCCCGACAGTCTCTCCAGCGTGACCGGAGGAGGAGCGGGAGCGGCCGGAGCGGCGGGCGCCGGCGTCATGGCCGGGCGTGAAGCCGCGGCCGTGGCCGAGGAGACAACCCGCCGAGGAGCAGCCCGAGGACGCCGGGCCCAGCAGCGTTTACCTGTCACCGGCGAGCTTCGAGGCCCCCCGACAGCGGGAATTCCGGATGAACGTCGAGCTCTCGAGCGAGCAGGAGATCGGCAACCTTTCGCTCGTGCTGACCTTCGACCCCCGCATCCTCAACCTCAAGGACGTCCTCGAGGGCGGCGGTCTGCGTCAGCTCGGCGAGAAGGTCCCCTTCCTCAAGAGCATCAGCGGCGGGACCTGCACCATCGGCTTCTCCAGCCCGCCCGGCGGCCGCGGCTTCAAGGGGCGGGGTGTCTTGGCCGTGCTCGTCTTCACGTCCGTTGGCACGGGCCAGGCGTCCGTGGGCTTCACCAGCGCGACGGCCGGCAGCCCGATGGGGCAGGCCATCGTCCTGGAGACGGGCGAAGCGAACGTCAACATCCGCTAGGGCCCGATGGTCCTCGTCCTGACCGGGCCCGTCCACGGGGGCAAGACCAACTTCCTCGAGCGTTCCCTGCCCGGCTGGACGGGGCGCGGCCTGGACTGCCGGGGATTCCTCAGTCCGGCGATGACGGACGAGAACGGGAATAACGGTTATGACCTCGCTGAGATCGGGACGGGCCGCCTTCGGCCGTACCTCCGGCGCGAAGGGGAGCCCGGGGTCGAGCGGATCGGTCCCTACGTCTTCGTCCCGGCAACCCTCGAGCGGGCCCGCGGGATCATCCGTGACGCCGGGTCCTCCGGCCTCCTCATCGTCGACGAGGTCGGTCCTCTCGAGCTCCGCGGCGGCGGCCTCTGGCCGGCCCTGCGCGACGCGCTCCCGCGGCCGGCCGTGACGATCCTCCTTGTCGTCCGCGAAGAGATCCTCGGGGAGCTCACGGCGGCGCTGGCCCCGATCGTCCCCGTCGTGTTCGGTGTCCGCGACCCCTCGCTCCGAGAGCGCCTCGAGGCGCACCTTTTCGGAAAGGCCGGGTCCGATGACCGTTAAAGCCAAATTCTTCGCCTATTTCCGCGATCTCTTCGAGGGCCGCGAGCGCGACGTCGCCATCGGCGAAGGGGCCACCGTCGGTGACGCTCTGGCCGTCCTCTGCGACACGCCCGACCGCCGCCGCGAGATCTTCGCCGGCGCCGCGCTCAAACCCCATCTCGTCGTCATGCTCAACGGCGTCCCCGTCCAATCTCTCAAGGGACTGTCGACGCCTCTCACCCCCGGAGATACGCTCGCCATCTTTCCCATCATGGGCGGCGGGTGAGCCTCGCGGTTCCTTGCGGGGCTTATGACGTTCTGATATCTTAGGCGCTGAACATGCCCGATTTCCCGGTTTCCGGATACCATGGCCGTGTCCTCGTCGCCGACCTGACCCGCGGCGAGGTCCAAGCCGTCCCGCTCGACCCTGACACCGCCCTGCGCTACCTCGGTGGCCGAGGCCTGGCGACCCGCCTCCTCTATGATACGATCGACCCGGCCTGCGATCCGCTCGGCCCGGAGAACGCCTTCGTCATCGCCTCCTCGCCGCTCGTCGGCGCCAACGCACCGACCGCCGGCCGGGGCCACATGGTCTTCAAGTCGCCGCTCACGGACGTCATCGGGACGTCCAACTCCGGCGGGACTTGGGGCGCCGCGTTCAAGTCGGCCGGCTATGACGCCCTGATCGTCAAAGGCGCCGCTGCGTCTCCCGTGATGCTCGACATCGCGCCGGGCCGCGCCGAGATCCTGCCGGCGGACGGTGTCTGGGGCAAGACGACCCACGAGACGAACGATATCCTCGCCGCGGCCTCCGAACCGGGACGGTCCGCGCGCGTCCTGTGCATCGGGCCGGCGGGGGAGAACCTCGTCCGCTTCGCCGCCGTCGCCAACGACCGGAACCGCGTCTACGGACGCTGCGGGCCGGGCGCCGTCTGGGGCAGCAAGAAGCTCAAGGCCGTCCGCGTCCAGGGCCGCGAGAAGATCACGGTCGCCGACAAGGAGAAGTACCAGTCCGGCCTCGACCAGGCCATCTACCTCATGAAGCAGGCCCCGGTCACCAAGCGTCTCATGCGCGACCTCGGCACGGCCGGTCTCGTCGAGCTCATCAATGTCATCGCCATGCTGCCCCACAGGAACTTCCAGGACTGCGCGCACCGCGACGAGGACGTCGAGCGCATTTCGGGTGAGACGCTGGCCAAGACCCTGCTCGAGAAAGCGGGTTCCTGTTATCTCTGCCCGATCGGCTGCCAGCGGCACACCCGGGTCGCGGGTCGCTCCGGCGGGGAGGAGCGCGGAGAGGGCCCGGAGTACGAGACCATGGTCCTCATGGGCCCGCTCTGCGGCATCTACGACATGGCCGCCATCACCCGGGCCAACTATCGGGCCAATGAGCTCGGCCTGGACACGATGAGCTACGGCGGCACGCTCGCCTGCGCCATGGAGCTCGCCGAACTCGGGCTTATCGGCCGCGCCGAGACGGGCGGGCGCGGCCTCGCCTTCGGCGACGCCGATGCCCTCGAAGATCTTGTCACGATGACGGCGCGGCGCGAAGGCCTTGGCGCGGCCCTGGCCGAGGGCGCCCATCGCCTGGCTGCGGGCCGCGGCCGGCCGGAGCTGGCCATGACCGTCAAGAAGCTCGAGATGCCGGCCTACGACCCGCGGGCCTCCTTCACCCAGGCCCTCGGGTACATGACCTCGCCGTCGGGGGCCTGTCACCTCCGGGGCGGATACGCCGTCTCCCTGGCCTTCTTCGGCGGGGCCAAGGAGATCCCCCGCTTCAGCCTGATCCAGTCCCCGATCGCCATCCGGAACATGCAGAACATCGGCATCCTCCAAGACAGCCTCGGCGTCTGCCGCTTCACCGGCTACGCGTTCGCCGTCGACCCCTGGGCCCGGATGGTGAGCGGTGTCACCGGCCGCGACTTCTCCGTGGCCCGGCTCGAGGAGATCGAGAACCGCGTGGCCACCCTGGAGCGCCAGTTCAACGTCGAGGCCGGCGCGACCGCCTTGGACGATACCCTGCCCGCCCGCTTCGCCGACGTCCCCATCGTCGCCGAGGGCCGGGAGCGCCGGGTCTCCCGGGAGGACCAGGAGCGCATGAGGCGGGATTACTACGCCGTCAGGGGATGGGACGCGGAGGGCCGGCCGACGCCGCAGCTCCTCCGCGCCCTGCGCATCGAGGAGAGCCGGCGATGAGCGGACCGAAATGGCAGGCGAGCGAGGACCTCTTCCGAGAATTCCAGGCCCTCGGCCGGGCCTCCCTCCTTTATGACATCCAAGACAGCCACAGCGGGAACATGGCCCTGCGGCGGACGAACGAGCATGGCGAAGACGAGATCGTCATCACGGCCACGGGCTCGCAGAAAGGCGATCTTGAGCCGAGCCAGATCTGTTTCCTCTCGGCCACGGAGACCGATTACGGCTACTACAAAGCGTCCTCAGAGACGGATATCCACGCCCGCATCCTCGCCCTGCCCGGGGTCCGGGCCTCGATGCACGCCCACCTCAAGGACCTCATCTTGGCCACGCTCGACGACGCGCCCAAGCCGTCCCGGCCGCCGGACTTCGTCCCGGTCGATCCGCTCGCCCGCCACCACCTCGGCGCCGCCATCCCCGTCGACTGGTTCGCCGTGCCCAGCGGCTCCGCCGAGCTAGCCCGCGTCATCCCCGAGCGGCTGGCGGACCACCCGTTGACCATTATCTTTGGCCACGGGGCCATGGCCAGGGGCCGGAGTCTCCGCGAGGCCTTCTTCCGTCTCTGCGTGGGCAATTACGCCGGCGCCGTCGTCGGGGGGATGGAGAAGCTCGGCATCGACGTCGGCGCCGTCCGCGGCGCGATCGCGGCCGACCCCGCCCGCGCGTTGGCCGCCCCGCCGCCGGACTACGAGGCCGAAGGCGACAACCGCTCGGACTTCCGCGACGAAGAGGAGATCCTGCGTGAATTCGTCAAGGCCGGCCACCGCATCTTCGAATCCCGGCTGTCGCCCTTCCACTCCGGCTCGATGTCGGTCCGGGGCGTCGCGACGATGCTCTACGCGCCCAAGGCCTCGATGCCGCGCGATGTGGGCGGGCCGCTGCTCAGGGTCCCCCTCGCGGCCGGCCCCTCGGACGACGCGGAGACGGCGCTCCACAAGGCGATCTATGCGGGGAGCGATTTCCAATCCGTGATGCACTGTCACGTCGCGGAGGCCGAGGCTTCGGCCTATTACACCTATCCGGGGGAGACGGCGCCCGCCGACCGCATTATCCCTATTGATGCCGAGGGGTCTTTCCTCTATCTCGTCATCCCCGTCCTGCCGCCGGACGTCAGGGCCGATACGCTCATCCGCTCGCTCCACGATTACAAGGTCGCCGTGATCAGGGGCGGGGGAGTCTGGGCGGTCGGCGCGCAATCCCTTTCGGAGGTCCTCCACCATCCGTCGTCCCTCCGCGAGATCTGTCTCTACAGGATCGGCGCGGTCGAACGGGGTCTCGACCTCCGCTTCATGGAGCCCCAAAAAGCCAGGCGTTGGTGACGCCGGGCCGGCCCTCACCCTCTCTCACCCTTTCCCCCCTTTTGAGGTTAAGACTCACCCCATAAAATCACCCCCAAAGGGTATTGTTCGCCTTGGGAGTTCGGCTAATCTGTAAAGGAAGATCGCGCCAACCGGATCACGGAATGAATCGCAGCTATTTCGACAACTCCAGCCTCCCCGGCGGCTCGGGCATCCTCGGTAATCTCGGTCCGCGCAAGCTCCGGACCAAAATGCTCATCCTCTTCGGCGTGCTCATGGCCGGCGTTGTCGGCCTGTACCAGATCCTCCACGGCCAGCCCGCGGCGCTGGCGGTCCTGGTCCTGTCCTTCTTTGTCCTCGGCGTCCTCGGCGTCGTCGTCCTCAGCAGCATGATCACCCGTCCGCTTGTCCAGCTGACGCGGACCGCCGAGCGGCTGGCCGGCGGCGACCTCAAACAGCGGGCCCGCGTCTTCGGCCGTGACGAGGCCGGCCTGCTGGCCCGGACCTTCAACGGGATGCTCGACGGCCTGGAAAAGTCCTTCAAGGAGCTTGAGAGCCGCAACCGCTTCCTCGAGGACGAGGCCGCCAAGCGGGCCGGCCAGATCGACAAGGACGCCGCCGAGCGCATCCGCATCGAAAAAGAGCTGCGGATGGCCCGCGTCCAGATCGACAATCTCGTCGACAAGCGGACCGAGGAGCTGGCCCGGGCCAACGACGAGCTCCACGGCAAGGTCCTCGAGACGCGCCGCTCGGAAGATTATCTCCAATCGACGCTCGACCGGCTGGAGAGGTCCCTCGAAGGGACCTTCAAGGCCATGTCCATGACCCTCGAGCTGCGCGACCCGTACATGGCCGGGCACCAGCACCGGGTCTCGAGCCTGGCCGTGACCATCGCCCAGGAAATGAACATGCCCTGGGAGAAGATCGAGGGCCTCCGCTTCGCGGGCATCATCCACGACATCGGCAAGATCGCCGCGCCGGCCGAGATCATGGCCAAGCCGGGACGCCTGACGAAGACGGAATTCCAGCTCATCAAGGACCATCCCCGCATCGGCTACGAGATGATCAAGGACATCGCCTTCCCCTGGCCGGTGGCCCACATCGTCCTCCAGCACCACGAGCGGCTGGACGGGTCGGGCTACCCGGAGGGGCTCGTCGGCGACGCCATCCTGCCCGAGGCCCGGATCCTGGCCGTGGCCGACGTCGTCGAAGCCGTCTGCTCGCTCCGACCCTACCGGCCGGCCCTGGGGATCGAAAAGGGCCTCGAGGAGATCCGCAAGGGCCGGGGTATCCGCTACGATACCCGCGTCGTCGACGCCTGCACCAAGCTCTTCCGCGAGGGCCGATTCTCCTTCAGGAAGGAGACCGAGGCCCCCATCTATCAGTAATCGCCCTATCCGCCGGCCGCGGAGGGGCTTCGGGAATCATCTCCGTTCCGCTTTATGCTCACTCCGACGATTCCCCTCAACCGCTTCTTCCGCGGCCTTCACTCCGGGGCGTTTTGCGTTGACTTGGGGGGTCGATTCCGCTAAGATTCCTGCACCCTGGCGGCGTAGCTCAGTTGGTCAGAGCATGCGGCTCATATCCGCAGTGTCGGGGGTTCAAATCCCTCCGCCGCCATTTTTTTCAGGCCTTCGCCCCCATGACGCGAGCATGACGATGCCCTCCAGAAAGACCACCGACCGTGTTCTTGCCGCCTTCAGGAGGACGGCCGTGGACGGCGGAATGATCGTCCCCGGCGACCACGTCCTGGCGGCCATCTCAGGCGGCCCGGATTCGGTCGCCCTCGCCGCGCTCCTCCTGAAGCTCCGCGAGGAGATGCCCCTCGAGGTCCGCCTGGCCCATTTCAATCACCGGCTCAGGGACGAGGCCCCCGAGGACGAGCGCTTCGTCCGGGAGCTCGCCCGCCGCTGGGTTCTCCCCCTCACCGTCGGATCGGCCGAAGTCCGGACCCACGCCTCACGCCGCAAGATCAACCTCGAGGACGCCGGGCGCGACCTCCGCTACCGTTTCCTTCGTCGGGCCGCCGCGGCCGCGGGGGCGACGAAGATCGCCACCGGCCACACGATGACCGACCAGGCCGAGACCGTGCTCATGCGTCTCATGCGGGGCACGGGGCTCTCGGGGCTGGCCGGGATCGCGCCCATCGTCCCCGGCCCTCCTTGCCCGCTCGTCAGGCCGCTCCTGGCGATCCCCGGACCCGACCTCCGCGCTTGGCTCGACGCGGAAGGGCTTCCTTTCCGCGAGGACGCCTCGAACCGCGACTGCCGCTTCCTGCGCAACCGCATCCGGGCCGAGCTCTTGCCTGAACTGGCCCGTCGCTATGAGCCTCAGATCGTCTCCCACCTGGCCCGGCTGGCCGGGATCGTGCGGGAGGACGACGAGCTCCTCCACGGCTTCGTCCGTGAGCTCGCCGACGAGTTCATCCTACGCACGGGACGGGACATCACCCTGGACCTGAAGACTCTGCCCCTTCTTCTTCCGGCCCTGGCCCGGCGCGTCGTCCGGGAGTTTCTCCGGGAGGTCGCGGGGAGCCTCAGGGATATCTCCTACGAGGACGTGGGATCGCTCCTCGCGCTCGGCGAAGGCAAGGAGCTGACGATCCGCAAGGGCCTTGTTCTACGGCGGGAAGGGGGCCGGGTCGGACCAAAGAAGCGGACGACGCCCATCGGATCGTATGAAACCCGATGGGACGGCCGCGGCGAGCTTGCCCTCGCCGCCGCGGGCCTGAGGCTCAAAGGAACGCTTCGGAAAGCGGGGGGGTCGCTCCGATCACTCAAGGCCGACGACCGGGCTGGCGCCCATCTTGACGCGGACCAGCTCGTCTTTCCGCTGACGGTCAGGAACCGGAGGCCGGGCGATCTCTATCGGCCCATCGGCGCCCCGGGCCGGAAGAAGCTCAAAGAGATCCTCAGGGCCAAACGGGTCCCCGTCGCGGGCCGTGACAGACTCCCTGTCATCGTTTCGGGGAACGAGATCGTCTGGGTCCCGGGACTGCCCGTCGGCGAGCGATTCAAGGTCACGGACGACACGTCATCCGTTTTTTTGATCCGTCTTTTCCAGGGCCGCAAGCGGCGCCCGGCCGTCGGGGCCTCGAAGGACTAGTGGGGGAGCCGGCCCACGTACCACCCGACGATCTTCTGCCCCCAGAGCATGGCGACGAACGCGGCCGGGGCGATGAACGTCCCGAAGGGCAGGGCGAACTGGGCGTCCTTACCCCGCCGGGCGATGAGGTAGAGGCCGAAGAGGGCCCCGGCGAACGACGCGAGGATGAGGACGAGGAGCGTTCGCGCCCAGCCGAGGTAGGCGCCGACCATGAGCATCATGGTCACATCGCCCATACCCAGCCCCTCTTTCTTGCGGATGAGCAGGTACGCGCCGTAGACGAGGAGAAGGAACCCCGCCCCCACGACGGCCCCGAGGAGCGCGCCGCGGAAGGTCAGATCGTCGCGGAAGAAGGAGTAGGCCAGGGCGAGGACGAGCCCGGGCCAGGTGATGGCGTCGGGCAGGATCTGGTGATGGGCGTCGATGAACGCGAGGACGATGAGCGCGCTCATGAAGACGCAGCCGGCGAAGAACTCCAGGCTGATCTGACGCCCGGCGTTGAAGTAAACGAGGACGAAGCCGACCGCCGTCAGCGCCTCGACCGTGGGGTAGGTGGGGGAGATCCTCTGCCCGCACTTGCGGCACTTGCCGCGGAGGATGAGGTAGGACAGGACGGGGATGTTGTCGTGGGGCTTGATGGGGGCGTGGCATCCCGGGCAAGCCGAGGGGGGGCGCGACAGGTTCAGCCCGCGCGGCAGGCGGTAGATGACGACGTTGAAGAAGCTGCCGAACACGAGGCCGGCCACGGCGACGAAGACGAGCGTCATCGTTTCCACGGGCTGACCGCCGTCTTCACTTTCCCCGTCGCCGGGTCGTAGAGGTAGTTCTGGCCGTCGAGGTCCTTCGGCACCTCGCGGAGGAATCCCGTCCGGACGAGGGTCTCGAGGTCGGCCGGCAGCCGCCCGAAGCGCTCCCGGTACTTCGCCGCCGCGCCCTCGAGGGCTTCGCCGTCGATCGTGGCCTTGACGTTGTAGAGATGGTTCGAAGCGATCTTCTTGGTCCGCTCGTCGGGGGCCCTCTTGGAGATGTCGAGCCACGTCTCCCACGAGGTCTTGAGGTCGCCTTTCTTGAAGATGGCGTTGGCCCTGAGCCTCTCGACAAAATCGGGCGCGCCGGGGACCTTCATCGTCTGCTCGAAGTACTTCTCCGCCAGCGGGTAGTCCTTGAGGGTCATCAGGGCGACGTGCCCGGCGTCGAACGGATAGACCCACTGATCGGGGTTATTGGCCGCGCCCCGGTCGAGGATGGCGAATGCGGCCCGGACGTCGCGCGCCTCCTGGACGGCGATGAGGGCCCCGACCTCGTAGGGGTCCTGGTAGCGCGGGTCGAGCTCGTTGATGATGGCGAAGATGTGATCGAGGTGGTTGAAGCGGTCGTCGATCGTCGGGGTCGAAAAATACTGGATAGCCCAGAGATAGATGGCGTCCGCGGCCAGGGCCCGGTAGCCGAACGCGGCGAACTTCAGGAACTTGCCGGACGGGATGTAGATGATGGACGAGCCGGGGAGCTTCTTCCGGACGACCCGGTCCGTCGCCGCCTTGAGGGCCATGATGCCGGCGGCGCTGGCCAGGAGGAAGGCGACGAGGAGGACCGTCGCCGGACCCTTCTTCGCCGCGCGCTCGCCCATGGACCCCTCCCTCACCCTGGAGCATTCACGAGCCGAGGCGGCCGCAGATGCGAGGCGTCAAAGGGTGAAGCTGTACTCGGAGTACCGCGAGCCCTTTGCAACGAAGCAGATGCGGCCGGATCGGCTTGCCCGAAGGGTGAAAACGCCGGTCTGAGTCTCTTTTTTCTGGTCGTGAAAAGCGGCGTTTTCATGAATGCTCAGATGAAGTCCCGGCGCCGGAAGATGAGCACGGCCAGGCCGAGGATGAAGGCCGTGTAGCAAACGCCGTAGAGGAAGGATGAGAGATAGATCCCCGGCGGGATGGGCAGACCGTGGACGACCTCCGTCTTGAAATTGAAGTTCTCGAGGTCGGGGAGGATCATGTACAGGCCTTGGACGAGGACTTTGCCTGCCCCGGCCTCCATCTTCTTGATGATGAGCTCGAGGCCCCACGACAAGTGGCCGATGATGGTGAAGGCCAGGGCGAAGAGGGAGCTCAGGATGGGCGTCGAGAAGGACGAGAAGAGGATGGCCACGGCGGTGATGAGGACGAGCTCGAGGAAGATGTAGGCGACGGCCACGAGGAGGCCGCCCTCGATCTTGAGCGTGTGGGCGTAGACGATGGCCAGGAAGATCAGGGTCATGGCCGCGGTCATGACGAAGAGCGTCAGGACGAGGCCCAGGAACTTGCCCAGGATGAACTCGGCCCGGTGGAGGGGCTTGGCGAGCAGGGTGTAGATCGTCTTCTTGTCGATCTCCTTGTACACGAGCCCCGTGCCGATGAGGATGGCCATGAGGACGCCGAAGAGAGAGATCGACGCCAGGCCGATGTCCTTGATGATCTTGACCCGGTCGCCGACGGTCAGGACGGCCAGGACGCGGGAGGCCGCGATGCCGAGGGCGGCGAAGAAGAACAGCAGATAGAGGATGCGGTCGCGCTTGGCTTCCTTGAACGTGATCCCGGCGATGGCCCTGATCTTCATGTCCGCGTCACCGTGTCGACGAAGATGTCCTCGAGCGTTTCCGTCCGAGGGCTGAGGGAGATGAGACGGCCTTTGCGGTCATGGATGAACCCGACCACTTCGTCGACCCGGGCCTCGTCGTAGACTTTGAACAGGACCCGGTCGCCCTGGGCCGAGACGCACTCGCCCCAGCCTGCGAACGCCTGCGGCGGGAGCCCCGATACGGTCACCTCCGTGAACAGGACCTTCTCCGAGACGAGGTCGCGAAGGCCGCCCTCCTTGACGATGCGGCCGCCGACGATGATGGCCACGCGGTCGCAGATCATCTCGATGTCCTGCAGGATGTGCGAGGTGAAGAAGACGGTCTTGCCCTCGTCCCTGAAGCGGACGATGATGTCGCGGATCTCCTTGCGGCCGAGCGGGTCCATGCCGCCCAGGGGCTCGTCGAGGACGACGAGCTTCGGGTCGTTGATGAGGGCCTGGGCCAGGCCGGCCCGCTGGAGCATGCCCCGGGAGTACTTCCGGAGCGGCAGGTCGGCGGCCCGCTCGAGGCCGACGAGCTTGAGAAGGCGGGCGATGCGCTCATCCTTCTCGGCCCGGCCGAGCCCGAACAGATCGGCCGTAAAGGCCAGGAACTCCCGGGCCGTGAGGTAGTCGTAGAAATAGGGGTTCTCGGGCAGGAAGCCGAGCGCCTCGCGGGAGCGGGGCTGGAAGTGCGGCCGGCCCAGGATATCGATCGTGCCCGCGTCGGGATGGATGAGCCCGAGGAGGCACTTGATGGTCGTCGTCTTGCCGGCGCCGTTCGGGCCGAGGTAGCCGAAGGTCTCGCCTTCCCGGACGGTGAAGGTGATGCCTTTGAGGATCTCGCGGGATTTGGGGATGAAACCGACCCGGAATTTCTTCTGGAGGTTCTTGATCCGGATCGCGTCGGCCATCGCCCTTATTCTACGGAACCACGGTCCAAAGTCAACCGGCGCCGGGTCAGGGCCGGAGGGTAGCCGTTGGAGGTGAGAAAAAGCGGATTTTCTCACCGTGGCAATCATCTCACGCGGCGATTGACCCCCCGGGCCTCCCATGGGATTCTGTCCCCAGTCGCAGCCCCCCAGGCGCGACGGCCTCGAAAGAGGCGGTGCCAAGGTTGTGAAAAGGGAGAAGGAGGATCCTTCTCCCCCTCTTTTTATTACCCCGAAAAAAGGTCGTTTTCCGACCCTTCATTCGCCACGGTCTTCCAGCAACGTTCATCCTCCTTGCCCCCCGCGCCCCGGAAACCTCTTTATACGGTTTCCCCCGCCTCCGGCGGGTCCCCTTTCCCTTACGGGGGGCATCAGGAGGACGAACGTTGCCGCCATGGCTCATTCGGGATCGGATAACACTCCCTTGTCATGGGCGGGCTATTGGGTAGGAGAGAGTAATCCGGTATAATCGGACGAGCGTCATCATCCGAGGAGGTCGACGATGTCCGATTTCGGCGGGGCCGCAAAGCCGCTTTCCGAGAATCCCGACTACAAGATCGCCATCCTGGGCGTCCCCTTCGACGAGAAGTCGAGCTACCTCCGGGGCGCCGCCGGCGGCCCGGCCGCCGTCCGCTCGGTCTCCACCGGCAAATGCTACTGCGGCTATACGGAGCTCGGGGTCAATCTCGAAGAGGACACGGTCATGGTCGACCTCGGCGACGTCGACACCTCCGGCGATCCCGACAAATCGTTCGCCCTGACGGAAAAGGCCGTGGCCGGGATCCTCGCCAAGGGCGCCGTGCCCATCGTCATCGGCGGCGACCACTCCATCACCTACCCCGTGCTCAAGGCCTTCGCCCGGACGTTCAAACCCCTCGACGTCCTCCACTTCGACGCCCACCCGGACCTCTACGAGGACCTCTACGGCGACCGGCTGTCCCACGCCTGCCCGTTCGCCCGCATCCTCGAGGACGGCCTGGCCGCGACGATCGTCCAGGTCGGGGTCCGGGCCATCACCGCCGCCCACCGGGCCAAGGCCCTCAAGGGCGGCGTCCGGATGGTCGAGATGAAGGACATCCAGGACCCGCTCCACCTCCGCTTCGCCAATCCCGTCTACATCTCCTTCGACATGGACGCTCTCGACCCGGCCTTCGCCCCGGGCGTGTCCCATCACGAACCCGGCGGGCTCTCGACGCGGCAGGCCATCCAAATCATCCAGTCGCTCAAGGGCCGGATCGTCGGCCTGGACATCGTCGAGCTCAATCCGTCGCGCGACCCCGCGGCGATCACCGCCGCGGCCGCCTTCAAGATCATCAAGGAAACCGCGGGTCGGATCGTCCGGCCGTCCTGAGGAGGGGCCCATGAAGCGCCTGTTCGCCATCGTCATCCTGGCCGCGGCCATCGCCGGCTGCGCCCGGGCCCAGAAAGGGCCCGTCTTCGACGCCTGGTTCACCGACCGGACCATGCGCGTCGATTACTTCCACACCGGGCACGCCACCGAGGAGACCTTCGCCCTGGACCAGGTCTACGATCAGGGGCCCTGGGCGGGAAACCGCGCCCACCTCATCGATCCCTTCGCCCTCGGCCGGTACATGGTCAAGGTCACCGACGACGCGAGCGGCACGCTCATCTTCAGCAAGGGCTTCGACAGCTACTTCGGCGAGTACAAGACGTCCGATGCGGCCCTGAAGGGTGTGCGCCGGACTTACCACGAATCGGCGCTCCTGCCCTATCCCAAGAAGCCTGTCCGCTTCACCGTCGAGGTCCGGGACCGGCAGAACGTCTGGAAGTCCCTGTTCGCCCAGACGATCGACCCCGCGGCCGGGACCGTCATCCGCGAGCGGCTCATCCCCGGCGTCAAGGTCTTCGAGGCCCTCAAGTCCGGCGAGCCCCGGCGCAAGGTCGACGTGGCCATCATCGCCGAGGGATACACGGCCGAGGAGGAAACGAAGTTCAAGGCCGACCTCGACCGCTTCACCGGGGTCTTCTTCAAGCTCGAACCCTACAAGTCCCACCGGGACAAGTTCAACATCACCGGCGTCTTCAAGCCCTCAGCCGAAAGCGGCTGTGACGAGCCGAGCCACGGCTCGTTCAAGGCGACGGCCGTCGGCACGACCTTCGACTCCCTCGGCTCCGAGCGCTACCTCCTGACCGAGGACAACAAAAGCCTCCGCGATATCGCCGCGCACGTCCCTTATGACGCCCTCTACATCATGGTCAATCACAAGCGCTACGGCGGCGGCGGGATCTACAACCTCTACTGCACGTTCACGACCGACAACCAGTGGTACGAATACCTCTTCCTCCATGAATTCGGGCATTCCTTCGCCGGCCTGGGCGACGAATACTATACGTCCCAGGTCGCCTACAACGAGTTCTATCCGGCCGGCGTCGAACCCGCCGAGGCCAACATCACCGCCCTGCTCGACCCGGCCAAGCTCAAATGGAGATCCCTGGTGAGCCCGGGCGTCGCCGTTCCGACACTTTGGGAGAAGGCCGAGTTCGACGAGATGGACAACGCTTACCAGAAGATCCGGGCCGATGTGAACGAGAAGATCGCCCGGATGAAAAGGGAAGGAGCGGCCGCGGCCGACGTCGCCCAAGCCGAGGAGGGATCCGAGCGCCTGTCAAAGGAGCACGCCGACAAGGTCGACGCGTTCCTGAGGGCCAGCCCGTTCTGGGGTAAGGTCGGGGCCTTCGAAGGGGCCGGCTATGCGGCCAAAGGGCTCTACCGCCCCGAGCTCGATTGCCTGATGTTCACCAAGGGCACGAAGCCGTTCTGCAAGGTCTGCGAGGCCGCCGTCCTGCGGACGATCCTCTACTATACCGACTGACGCCCGTCGACGGTCCGGATGGGCGGGCGCGATGCCCCGCGGCCGCCGCCGCAAGGCGCCGTTCTACCCACGTTTTGCATCAGATATTTTTTATACCAGGCCTCGGGGCCTGGGGTTGAAGTGCGGGCTGTTGTCAGCAAAAGGGGGGTTGATGATGGGAACCAAAAAGGTGGGGGCTTTCTCCAGCCCGCGCAAGAAAGCCATTATCATTATAGCACCTGCCTGACCTTTGTAAAGCCTTTTTTCCCTCCATGGGATTCTTTTTTTTCCGAAGGCCCCAACCCATTGATTTTCTTGTCGATTCCCCTCAGAATGAAGGGGAAATCCGGACCCGGGAGGACGCATGGACCAGAAGACGGATCCCAAGAAGGTCGAGATCAAGGTCGACGAGGCCGTGGCCCTCGGCCAATACGCCAGCTTGGCGGCCATCCGCCATTCGCGGGAGGAGTTCCTATTCGATTTCGCCTTCCTCTTCCCCGACGGGCCCTTCGGCAAGCTCGTCTCCCGCATCATCGTCAGCCCGGCCCACGCCAAGCGCTTCCTCGAAGCCCTGCAAGCCAACATCAAGCGCTACGAGGACGCCTACGGGACGATCATCCCGGCGGACATGCCGCCTTCGGTCAACTTCATCCAGTGACCGTCGCCCGGGTCGAATCCTCCTTTCCGGCCTTGACATCAGGCGGGTTTTCGATAATAGTGGAACCAGGCCGAGAGGTGTAATATCATCTTGTAGGGGACTCACTCGCCGAGTCATCGCAAGCAACGTCCATAATTCTTCACGGAGGTCATAGACATGGCTTATGAATTCAAGAACTCGAAAGGCGTCAGCTACTACCTGCATTCCAAGGACGTCCTCCTGAAGGGCGGCCGCAAGCAGACGATCTATTTCTTCGCCCGCGACGTACGGCCCGGCGCCCTGGATGCGGTTCCCGCCGCCTACATGGTCCAAGAGACGACCAAGACCGGGATGCCCATCCTGAAGAAGAAGTAAGGACTCTTTCCCAGGAAAACGCGGCCGGGGGCCTCGGTTCCCGGCATGGACGGGGAACCTCCTTCGCGGCCTTCCCCGAAGGTGGCTCCCCTCTGTTTTTTTCGTCGGCCTCTTTGACCGTTCCGGCCCTTCTGAGTATACTGAGGCCATGAAATCCCTCGCATCCAAGGCCCTGATCCTCGGTCTGTCCGCGGTCCTCGTCTTCGCGGCCTGCGGCGGGAAGAAATCATCCGGCACGTCCGGCCCGCAGGCCGGCGGGACCCTGCGCATCGCCGTCATCCCCAAGGGAACGACACACGAATTCTGGAAGTCGATCCACGCCGGCGCCGAGCGCGCCGCCCGCGAGATCGGCATCGAGATCATCTGGAAGGGCCCGCAGAAAGAGGACGACCGGGCCCAGCAGATCACGGTTGTCGAGGACTTCATCAGCGCCGGCGTCGACGGCATCGTCCTCGCGCCGCTCGACGACCGGGCCCTCATGCGTCCGGTCCAGGACGCCGTGCGGGAGAAGATCCCGGTCGTCATCATCGACTCCGCCCTGCAGGGGAGCGATTTCGTGAGCTACGTCGCCACGGACAACACCAAGGGCGGCGTCCTGGCCGCCCGGCGTCTCGGTTCGCTCCTGCATGGCAAGGGCCGCATCTTCCTCATCAGGTACCAGGAGGGGTCGGCCAGCACCGTGCAGCGCGAAGCCGGCTTTTACGATACCATCACCGCGGAGTTCCCCGGCATCGCCCTCCTCGTCAAGGACCAGTACGCCGGCGCGACGACGGAGACGGCCTACCAGCTGGCCGAGAACCTCATCAGCCGCTTCCCCGACGTCGACGGCGTCTTCGCGCCGAACGAATCGAGCACTTTTGGGACCCTCCGGGCCCTCCAGGAATCTCGCCTCGCCGGCAAGATCGTCTTCGTCGGATTCGACAGCTCACCCAAGCTCGTCCAGGGACTCCGGGACGGGGACATCCAGGGCCTCGTCATCCAGAACCCGGACATGATGGGCTATCTCGGCGTCAAGACCATTGTCGCCCACCTCCGCGGCCAGCCTGTCGAGAAGGTCATCGATACCGGCGTCGTCCTGGCCACCAAGGACAACATGGATTCCCCCGAGATCCGGGTCCTCATCTCCCCGGACCTATCCCAGATCAAGGACTGATGAAAGACGCCCTCGCCGCGCCCCCGGTCCTCCGTATGACCGGCGTGAGCAAGAGCTTCGGCGCGACCCGGGCCCTCGACGATGTCACCTTCGAGCTCGGCCGGGGCGAGGTCCATGCCCTCATCGGCGAGAACGGCGCCGGCAAGAGCACCATGATGAAGATCCTGAGCGGCGCCATCGCGCCGGACGCCGGCACGATGGAGATCGACGGCCGGCCCTATACCCCGTCCGGGCCCGGCGACGGCCTGCGGTGTGGCGTCTCCATGATCTACCAGGAGCTGACCCTGGCCCCACACCTCACGGTCGAGGAGAACATCATGCTCGGCCGCGAGGCCGGCACGGCCGGCTGGCTGGACCGCAAGGCCATGGAACGGACCGTCCGCGAGGTCCTCGAGCTCGTCCGCCATCCCGAGATCTCGCCCGACGTCCCGGTCGGCCGGCTGAGCGTCGGGGCCAAGCAGCTCGTCGAGATCGCCCGGGCCCTGTCCAACAAGTCCCGCATCCTGGTCATGGACGAGCCGACGAGCTCGCTCAGCCAGGAGGACAGCCAACGCCTGTTCGAGATCATCCGCGGGCTCAAGGACCAGGACGTCAGCGTCATCTACATCAGCCACTTCCTCGAAGAGGTCCAGCGGGTGGCCGATTCGTACACGGTCCTGCGGGACGGCCGGAGCGTCGGCTCCGGGACGATGGAAGGGGCCTCCCTGGAGGACCTCATCCAGCTCATGGTCGGTCAGAAGTTCACGCAGCTCTTTCCCCGGGTCGATCATGCGGTCGGCGAGACGGTCCTGGCTGTGAGAGACCTCAAGGGGACGCGGATGACCGCGCCGGTCACCCTGACGCTCGCGAAGGGCGAGATCCTGGGCGTCGCCGGCCTTATCGGCTCAGGCCGGACGGAGATGCTGAGAGCCCTCTTCGGCCTCGACGAGGTCGAGGGCGGTGCCCTCGTCGTCTCCGGCGCCGAGCTCGCCGGCCGCCGGCCCTGGACCCGGATCCGCCGCGGCCTCGGCCTCCTCAGCGAGGACAGGCAAGGGGAGGGGCTGGCCCTATCCCTGTCCGTCGCCGACAATATGACCCTGAGCGACCTGGCCCCCTACCGGCGCCGCGGGCTCCTCCATCCGGCCCGCCAGCACCGCGCCGTCGGCGACCTGATCGGGAGGCTCAAGATCAAAGCCAAGGGCCCCGGCCAGAAGGTCGGCGACCTGTCCGGCGGGAACCAGCAGAAGGTCGCTCTGGCCCGGCTCCTCCACCAGAAAGCAACGGTCCTCCTCCTCGATGAGCCGACGCGCGGCATCGACGTCGTCAGCAAGAGCCAGATCTACGAATGGATCGGCGGGCTTGCCCGCGAGGGGAAGGCCGTTCTGTTCGTCAGCTCCTATCTCCCCGAGCTCCTCGGCATTTGCGACCGCATCGTCGTCTTCCATAAGGGCGTCCTGGTCGCGTCGCGGCCGAAAGCCGAATGGACGGCCGAGGAGCTGATGGCCACGGCGACGGTGGGCCGGGGCTCGCGGGAAGAACACCCGGATCAAAGGAACGCGGAATGAGCCGTCAACGCCGTCCCGGCCTGGGCCAGGCCCTCAACATTTTCGGCCCGTTCATCGGCCTCGTCCTCGTCATCGCCCTGTTCGCCCTGATCCCCGAGGTCCAGGGCCGCTTCTTGCGGTTCGCCAACTTCAAGAGCGTCGCTACCCAGTCGGTCATCGTGGCCCTGGGCGCCCTCGGCATGACCCTCATCATCATCGCCGGCGGTATCGACCTGTCCGCGGCCTCCAACATCGCCCTGTCGAGCGTCATCGCGGCCTACGCCGTCAACGCCGGCGCCGGACCGCTCGTCGCCGTCCTCCTCGGAGTCCTGACCGGCGGCCTCGTCGGGCTGGCCAACGGGGGCCTGGTGACGCGTCTCCGGCTCGTTCCGTTCATCGTGACCATGGGCATGATGGGTATCGCCCGTGGGGCGGCCAAGTGGATCGCCGGCAACCAGAAGATCGACGCGCCCATGACCTGGGTCAATGAGCTCATGGCCAAGAGCCCGAGGCCCTCCTGGCTCCTCATCGCGCCCGGCATCTGGATCGTCATCCTCTTCGCCGTGGCCATGGCCGTGCTCCTGAAATACACCGTATTGGGCCGCCACATCTTCGCCGTCGGCTCGAACGAGGCGACGGCCCGTCTCTGCGGCATCCGGACGGACCGGATCAAGGTGCTGGTCTACACGATCTCGGGGCTCTTTTGCGGCCTGAGCGGCGTCATGGAGTTCTCGCGCCTCACGGTCGGCGACCCGACCGTGGCCGTGGGCCTCGAGCTCGACATCATCGCCGCGGTCGTCATCGGCGGCGGCAGCCTGAGCGGGGGCGAAGGCAGCATCCTCGGCACCATGATCGGCGTCTTGATCATGTCCTTCCTCCGCAATGGCTGCACGATGATGGGCTGGCCGAACTATATCCAGGAGATCATCATCGGGGCCATCATCATCGTCGCCGTCGCCCTCGACCGCCTGCGCCATAAGTCAGAATAGGTCCCTTTCTCGAGGTATTTCGCCCCCCTGGGGACACTCCCTCCAAAATCGTCCTTTATAGAGGACGGCTCCCCCCGTTCCCCCCTGGGAGAAGGTCTGGCACGATAGTTGCTTAAGAATAGGGCCGGAAGGAGAAAGACGATGAACAAGATAATGACAAAGGCTTCGCTTCTGGCGATCGGCCTCATCGTTTTGATCCCCCTCGGCCTCATGGCCCAGGATGAGGGCTTCTACCCCTACAGCTTCGCCCGCCTGAGTTACGTCAACGGTTCGGTCTATGTCCAGCGGACATCGGACCTGGGCTATGAAAAGGGTGAGGTCAACCTCGCCCTCGTCCAAGGAGACAAGCTCGGGACCGAAAGCGGACAGGCCGAGATCCACTTCGGACGGCGGAACTACCTCCGCCTCGGCGACAACACCAAGGTCGAATTCGCCCTCCTGCCCACAGAAGGGGAGGAGCGCATCAAGATCCATCTCACAGAAGGCAGCGCCTATTTCCGGGTCGCCCAGCTCGCCCTCGACAAGGGCATCGAGATCCACACCCCTGATGCTTCATTCTACGTTCTCGAAGAGGGCCTCTACCGGTTTGACGTAACGCTCGACCGGCAAACTCAGGTCTTCGTCCGCGAGGGCAGCCTGGAAGCCGCGGCCGAGGACGGCTCCGTCCTCATCAAGGCCCAGGAGTCCGTGACGGCCGCCGACGGCCGGCTCCTCGGCGATCCCGCTTACGGGCAGTCCCGAGGCGACGCTTTCGATGATTGGAACAACGGCCGGGACGCCCAGTTCTCCGCGCGGAGCGACCGGCAGTACCTCCCCTCCGAGATGGAGGAGTACGAAGAGGAGCTCGACGACAACGGGCACTGGGTCTACGAACGGCCTTACGGCAACGTCTGGGTGCCTGAGGTGTCCAATTATGACGATTGGCGGCCCTATTCCTACGGCCGCTGGGTCTGGTATCCCGTCATCGGCTGGAACTGGGTCTCCTCCGAGTCCTGGGGCTGGCCGGTCTATCACTACGGCCGCTGGAACTGGCGCTTCGGACTCGGCTGGTACTGGATCCCCCAGAGCCATTGGGGCCCAGCCTGGGTGCATTGGTGGTGGGACCGCGACAACGTCGGCTGGTGCCCTCTCACCTGGTACAACCGCCCCGGCTACCTCTACAACAACCGGTTCTATGACCGCTACGACGACCGCTGGTTCTCGGCCCACAACCGGGCCATGACCGTGGTCCGCCGCGACCATCTGCAGTCCCGCGACATCGGCCGCCGTAACCTCGGCGTCGCCGACCGGGACCGCATCGGTCGGGTCGAGCTCAGGGCCCAACAGCCCTCGATCCGCCCGAGAGTGGACAACGCTCAGCCCCAGGCCATCGCTGCCCGGCGGGCCCTGGCGGACCGGCCCGGCGACCGGAACCAGGTGAGGACGCTGGCGCCTTCCCGTTCCCTGGCTTCGCCGCGGATGCGACCGGCCGGCGAAGGTTCATCGGTCCGGACGAGAGGGCGTGACAGCTCCTCCCAGCCGCAGGGCAATCGGACCGCCGTCACCCGGCCCTCCATCCGGGGCGACGCGTCGGGCAGCCGGACCATCCGGTCCTACCCGAGCCAGCGCGTCTCCGGCAGCCGCGGCGAGAGCGGCACTATCGACAGCCGCCGCGACGCCGTCGCCTCGACCAACCGCGGCAGCGGAAGCGGGGACAGCACGGCCCGGATCACCCGCTCCCAAGGACAGACGTCCGGGTCCTCAAGGACCGCAACCGTCCGCGAGCCGCAACGGACTGTCAAGAGCTCGCCCTCGACCACCCGGCAGGGCTCGGCTGACAAGGGCGAGCGGACCGCTTCGACGACCCGGACCGTCCGGTCCGGGTCGGACCGGTCCTCCGATTCCTCCTCCGGGAGGTCTCAAAGTCGCACCTACTCGCCAAGCCGCTCCGTCTCCCGTCCGTCGGCGCGGCTGAGCTCGCCGTCCTATTCGTCTTCGCGTTCTTCCTCATCCGTTTCGCGTCCGTCATCGTCGTCCCGCTCGAGCGCCCCGTCGTTCTCCCTCTCCCGCTCATCCCGCGCGCCGTCCTCGTCCCAGCCCCGCAGCTCCTATTCCTCACCCTCCCGTTCCGGTTCATCCTCGTCCTCCCGCGCGCGAAGCACGTACTCCGCCCCGTCCCGGTCGAGCGGTTCCTCCGGCCGCTCGTACTCATCGCCGCGGTCGTCAGGCTCATCCTCCGGCCGCTCCTATAGCGCGCCGCGCTCCGGGGGCGGATCTTCCAGCCGCTCGTCCGGGTCCGTGAGGTCTGGCGGCTCGTCCTCCTCCGGCCGCTCCAGCTCTTCGGGCCGGTCGAGCTCCTCGCCCTCGAGGTCCTCGGGTTCTTCGTCCAAGTCGGGCAGCGCCCGAAAGAAATAACAGGGATTCGGCCCCACCGTTCCCAACCGGCCGGGGGCACTCCCCCCGGCCGTTTTTTTTCTTTACATTTCGAGGTCGCGGTGGTATAAACTACTCCTCGTTCGGGGAGGATATTCCCGGGCGCTCGCTTGACACATGGAGGTAGCCCCGATGCGTTCCACCAAGAAATCCGGTATCCTGATCCTTAGCCTGGTCCTTCTCGCCGGTCTCGCCGGCACGATGGCCTGTCAGAAAAAGGCGGCTGAGACCCCCGCGGCCGAGCAGGTGAAAGCCGTAACAGAATTCGAAGGCGCGGTCCGCGCGGCCCTCGGCCGGTACATGTATCTGTCGACGGCCCAGGGCTTCGACATCGTCCTCCCCGGCCTCGACGCCGCCACCCTCATGGGCAAGACGATCAAGGTCAAGGGCAATCTGCTCCCTGATCATCCGCCTGTCTTCCTTGCCGACAGCGTCGAATCCGGCGGCAAGACGGTCTATACGCGCAGCCAGGAATTCCAGGCCGAGGACTTCATCGAGATGAAGGTCCGGGAAGCCGTCCCGGCCCTGGCTATCACCGGCGTCGCCAAGCCCGAGGAATGGGAAGGCAAGGGGCAGGCCAAGGTCTACGGCACGCTCCAGAAGGGCGACGTCAATCGGATCGTTCTCTCCGACGACAAAGGCAAGGAAATAGCCAAGATCATCATCGATTCCACCAGCACCTACGCGAATTATTACATCCAGAAGTTGCGGCTGTTCGACAAGTTCTGGTTCTACCTCAATATCAAGGACAGCGTCGACCGGCTCGCTCGCGCCCGCACCAAGGAGATCTTCCACGCCGACGTCGTGGGCGTCGGCCTCTACTGATCGGATCATCGTTCTGACGAGACCGGGACGGCCCTTCGGGACCGTCCCTTTTTTTATCCGAGCAGTGATGACAGCGTGGCGATCCCCGCTTCGACGGGGCTCGCGACCTCGACCGTCAGGACCCTCCGCCCTTTCTCCTTCAACGCCAGCGCGTCTCCTTTCGCCTGGGCCCTGAACAGCCTACCGAAATTCTCCGCCGGTCGGGTAACCCTAGGTATGTCAGGGATCCCAACCTCGGGAAGGCCGGCGGCCACGAGCATCAGGAACAGGCCCCGGTTCCCGTCGCCCTTGTGGAGCTGGCCGGTCGAGTGGAGATAGCGCGGGCCGAACCCGACCGTAACGGGGAGGCCGGTCATGAAGCGAAGGCCGGCGGCGAGCCCCGACAGAAGTCCCTCGACGGCCCCGGTCCTCGGAAGAAAGGCCAGCAAGGCGATATAGTCCCCCTCGCGGCGGCCGTCTAGGAAACGGGCCACGGCGGCGCCAGGGGATTCGGCCGCGTCCTGCCGGTCGACCCGAAGGCCTGCCGCGAAGGGCGGAAGGTCTGCCGGCGCGTCGTCGCGCCTGCCCCCGCCGTCAGCCGCCAGGATCTCCCGCGTCCTCTTTTTCGTCGTTTCGACGTCGGGCTGGTCGAAGGGATTGATCCCCAAGAATCGGCTCGCCACGGCCGTGGCGTATTCCCATAGGAAGAAGTGCCCAGCCAGGTCGTAAGGATCGTCGAGCGCAAGGCGGATAAGGGGTGACCCTGATCCTTCGGGCGCGACGCCGCCCGGTTTCGAGCCGGGTCCCTCCGGCGATCCGATCTCGACGAACAGGCGGTCGCCGCGGTAGCTTCCGGCCGGCCCGGGCCTGTCTTCGACGACGGGCACGATACCACAGCCGTCCTTGCCCGTGCTCTCGGCGACGAGCTGTTCCAGCCAGCCCGCCAGCGGCCTGAGGCGCTGCGGCAGGAGGAAGGTCAGCTTGTCCATACCCGCAAGGGCCGCCGTTCCCAGGATCGCGCCCAGCAGGGCCCCGGGGTTGTCGGCGGCGCGCTCGACGCGGCACGCGCCCGCCATGGCCCGGGCCGGGGCGAGAAGACGGTCGAGGTCGATGCCTTTGAGCGCGGCCGGCACGAGGCCGAAGGCCGACAGGGCGGAGAACCGGCCGCCGATGTCGGGCTGGCCTGGGAACACGCGCCGAAACCGGAGCTCGCGAGCCAGCGCTTCGAGCGGCGTTCCCGGGTCCGTGACGGCGACGAACCGGCCGCCCGCGTGCCCGGTCCCGAGCGTCATGCGGACCCGGTCATAGAAATAGGGCAGCAGGGCGAGGACCTCGGCGGTCGTCCCCGATTTCGAGGAGACGAGGAACAGGGTCTTGTCGGGGGTGAAGCGCGCCGCCGCCGCGGCCACCGTCCCGGGCTCGGTCGTGTCGAGGACGTCGACCTCGAGGGAGCCCGGCCCCGTCGGGAACAGCCGCGCGTAGACCTCGGGAGCGAGGCTCGAACCGCCCATGCCCAGGACGACCGCCCGGGTCAGCCCCTGGTCGCGGACCGAGGCCGCGAAGGTCTCGAGATCCGGGACCGTTTTTCCGGCGGCGTCGGGAGAGGCGAGCCAGCCGAGACGGTCGGAGATCTCCCGAGTATCGAGCTTCCAGACCGTCGCGTCGCGCTCCCAGATGCGCCGGATGACGCCGTCTTTATCGAGCGCCGCCAGGCCCCGGGTGAGATCGGGCTCCAAGCGACCGGGATTGACGACGTGGATGTCGCGGCTCGATGGCGTCATAGGCGGACCCCTTTCATGTCTCTGGAATTATACCAGCAGTCCGGGGCCCGGATAAAGGCGCTTGATTATTTCCGCCGGATTCCGGAAGATAGAGGCCGTCCCTGAACGGACCATCGCCAATCCGGAGGCCCCGCCCATGACCGACGCCGCGACCGCCCCTTCGGTCGGGTTCTTCCACCCGACCCGCCCGATCTACCGATTCGTCAACCTGATCTTCATCTCGTCCCTGACGTTCGGGAGCTATTTCGCCTATGACATCATCGGGGCCATCGCCCCGTCGCTCATCGAGGCCCTCAATGCCAAGCGGGCCACCGTCGGGGCGTTCAACACGATGTACAGCGTCGCCGCCATCCTGGTCCTCCTCTTCGCCGGCGTCCTCATCGACCGGATGGGGACGCGCAAGGCCGGCATCATCTTCTCGGTGCTTGTCCTCACGGGCGCCGTCATCGTCTGGCAGGCCAAGAGCATCCCCCTGATGTTCCTCGGCCGGTTCATCTTCGGGGCCGGCTCCGAACCCCTGGTCGTCGCCCAGAGCGCCATGCTGGCCCGCTGGTTCAAGAACAAGGAACTCGCTCTGTCCTTTGGCGTGGCCCTGACGGTGAGCCGCCTCGGCTCCCTTTTCGCCCTCAACAACGGCGAGCTCATCACGAAGTATTTCGGCAGTTTCCGCAACGCGCTCCTTTTCGCGGCCGCCGCATGTGTCGTGTCGCTCGTCGGCAACGTCTTCTATATCATCTTGGACAAGCGGGGCGAGAAGGTCCTCAACCTCCGCAACGAGAGCGCCGGCGACAAGATCGTCTTCAAGGACGTCAAGGAGTTCAGGCCGACCTTCTGGTTCGTCACGGGGCTCTGCTTCACGTTCTACGCGGCCATCTTTCCCTTCCAGAGCCTGTCGACCGATTTCTTCCATACCAAGTGGGGGATCGCCACTTCGGCCGGGGCAGCGGGCGGCTTCCTGGCCCAGGTGTTCAACAACTTCCTCCACATCTTCAGCACGGCCGGCGGCGTCACCAGCATCATCATCTTCGCCTCGATGATCCTCGCCCCGTTCGCCGGGCGCCTCGTCGACCGGGTCGGGAAGAGGACGACCTTCATGATCGCCGGCTCGCTTCTCCTTATCCCCTGCCATTTGGCCATGGGCCTGACGAAGATCTACCCGGCCTACCCGATGATCCTGCTCGGCTTCGCCTTCGTCCTCGTCCCGGCGGCCTTGTGGCCGTCCGTGCCGCTTATCGTCAAGTCCAACCGCGTTGGGACGGCCTTCGGGCTGATGACGGCCATCCAGAATATCGGCCTGGGGCTCTTCCCGCTCCTCAACGGCCTCCTGCGGGACAAGACCGGAGACTACGTTGCGAGCCAGATCATGTTCGCCAGCCTGGGCCTGGTCGGCCTGACGTTCTCCCTGCTTCTCAAACGGGCCGACAGGCGCGAGGGTGGGGTGCTCGAGGCGCCGCAGAAAACGAAGGCCTGAGCCCTCGAGCTCGAGCACCAGGCCGTTCCCCTCGACGAATACATCAAGAAGCGCCGTGTATGACATCGTCTATTCCAGAGTTGAATTTCTCCCTCGGCGGTGATATCTTTCCGGTCAACAGAGGATAGAGGGAACGGGACCTTGCAGTGCCCGAAGTGCCATTCCGAAAATAACGACGCCTCCCGCTTCTGCGGCAGCTGCGCGGCCCCTCTCCACCTTGCGGGAGCGGACGCCCCATCCCTGACCAAAACCCTCGAGACGCCCATCCAGGTCATAAAGACGGGCACCGTCGTTGCCGGAAAATACAGGGTCGTGGAGGAGATCGGCCACGGCGGCATGGGGATCGTCTATAAGGCGGAGGACGTCACGCTCAAGCGGTTCGTCGCCCTGAAGTTCCTGCCGCCGCACCTCGCGGACTCGCCCGAGCTGAAGGAGCGCTTCCTCGTTGAGGCCCAGGCCGCCGCGGCCCTCAATCATCCCAACATCTGCGTCATCCATGAGGTCGGCGAAAGCGAGGATCGGCCCTACATCGCCATGGAGTTCGTGGATGGGGAGACGCTTCGGGACAAGCTTCGGAGAGGGCCCCTTAAGGTCGATGAGGCCCTGGCCATCGCCGTCCAGATCGCGGCCGGTCTTGGCGAAGCCCATCGGAAGGCCATCGTCCACCGGGACGTCAAGAGCGCCAATATCATGATCACGACGAGCGGGCAGGCTAAGGTGATGGACTTCGGGCTGGCCAAGGTCCGAGGCGGCTCCTCCCTCACCAAGAGCCAGACGACGATCGGCACCGTCGCCTATATGTCCCCCGAGCAGGCCCAGGGGGAGGACCTCGACCCGCGAACGGACCTTTGGTCCCTCGGGGTCGTTCTCTATGAGATGCTCACCGGCGAGCTGCCGTTTAAGGGCGACCGCGACCTCTCGGTCATCTATTCGATCGTCCACGCCGAGCCCCGATCCCTCAAGGTCCGCAAACCGCCCGTTCCGGAGGAGATGCAGCAGGTCGTCGCCAAGGCCCTCAAGAAAAGGCGGGATGCCCGCTACGGCTCCGCAGACGAGATACTCAAGGACCTCAAGGCCTATCAGGCGGCTCTCCAGACCGAGGCCTCGGGGGTCTTGAACCTGAGAACGCTCGGCCGGCGCCTCCGCAAGCCGCGGATCGCCGTACCGACGGTCTTGGCGCTCGCGCTCCTGGTCTTTGCCGGCGTCCGGTTCTCCAAGCACCAAGCCAAGATCCGCTGGGCCCGCGACATCGCCATCCCCGAAGCCCAGAAGCTCCTCGAGCTCAACGACTGCTGGCGCAATCTTGTCCCCGTCTATCGCCTGGCCGAGAAGATCGAGGCCGTCACCCCGAAGGACCGCCGGCTCGCCGGGATCTTCGCCCAGTGCGCCCGGAACGTGAGCGTCACGACCGAGCCTGCCGGCGCCAAGGTCTTTTTCAAGGAATACACCTCGCCGGAAAGCGAATGGACCTTGCTGGGGGTCACGCCGGTCGAGAAGGTCCGAGTGCCCGTCGGCATCTTCCGCTGGAAGATCGAGAAGGACGGCTATGAAACGGTCCTCGCGGCGGCCTCGACCTGGGGCATTTCTTCCGACCCGAAAGAGCTCATCGGCCCGAATGACCTGACGAGGTTCCTCGACAAGAAGGGCGCCCTTCCGCCGGGAACGGTTCGGGTCAAAGGGGAGGAAACGCCGCTCGGGAAGCTGCCGGATTTCTTCATCGACCGGTGCGAGGTCACGAACAGGCAATTCAAGGAATTCGTCGCCGCCGGAGGCTACAGGGAAAAGAGATTTTGGACGCAGAAGTTCATCAGGGAGGGCCGGGAGCTGACCTGGGAGGAGGCCGTTAAGAGGTTCGTCGACCAGACGGGCCTGCCCGGGCCATCAACGTGGCAGGCCGGCGATTACCCCGAAGGTCAGGGCGACTATCCGGTCTCAGGGGTCAGCTGGTACGAAGCGGCGGCCTATGCGGAATTCGCCGGCAAGAGCCTACCGACCAGAGAACATTGGGGGATCGCCCGAGGCGAGTATACGACACTGATCCAGGTTCCCCAGCTCGGCGGTTTCGCCATCCTGGCGCCCTTCAGCAATTTCCGGGGCAAAGGCCCGGTCCCGGCGGGCAGTCTCCCCGGCTTGACCGCTTACGGCGCTCTGGACATGGCCGGAAACGTCCGTGAATGGTGCTGGAACGAGACGCCGAACGGGCGTCTCATCAGGGGGGGCGCCTGGGACGACAATCCCTATATTTTCGGCTTCCTGAGCCAGGCCCCGGCCATGGAAAGGTCGCCCAGGGACGGGTTCCGATGCGCCGTGTATCCCGACCGAAAAGGCGTCCCGGCTCCCGCGTTCCAACCGCAGAAGCCCGTCGAAGCCAAGGACCTTTATAAGGAAAAGCCCGTCCCCGATGACGTTTTCCGCGTTTATAAGGAGCTCTTCTCCTATGACAAGACCGACCTGAAAGCCCGGGTCGATTCGCGGGACGAGCGCCCCGACTGGATCCATGAGACCGTGAGCTTCGACTCCGCCTATGGCGGCGAGCGGGTCCTGGCCCATCTCTTCCTGCCCAGGAATGCGGCGCCCCCTTACCAGGCGGTCGTCTACTTCCCCGGCTCCCAATCCATCAATGAACGATCGAGCCGGGAGATCGAGACGTACTACGAATTCACGATGTTCCTGTCCTTCATCGTCAAGAACGGCCGGGCCGCCCTCTATCCCGTGTACAAGGGGACTTTTGAGCGCGGCAATGACGCCCTGGCCGCCCTCTTGAACTCCAGCGACGTCGACTCCCACCAAGCCGTCGACCTGTACGTCCAAGAGCTCAAGGACCTGCGGAGGTCCGTCGACTACCTCGAGACGCGCCCGGACATCGACGGACGGAGGATCGCCTATTACGGGATGAGCTGGGGGGCCGCTCTTGGGCCTATTGTGGAAGCGGTCGAGGACCGATTCAAAGCCAGCGTCCTGACGGGCGGGGCCATGACCGGACTCGGGCGTCCGGAGATCAAGGACATCAACTACGTCGGGAGGGCGAGAGTCCCGACGCTCATGTTGAACGGCAGGTACGATACGATCAATCCCGTGGAGACCACGATCAAGCCGATGTTCGACCTGCTGGGGACGCGGGCCGCGGACAAACGTCTGGAGCTGTTCGAAACCGACCACATCCCCCCGATCACCGAGTACATCAAGGAAACCCTGGCCTGGCTGGACAAATACCTGGGGCCGATCAAGAGATAGGCTTCAGCCGCGGACCCGCGCCCCGGGGCCAGATCCGGCGGCTTAGAACAAATCAGAACGTCCGGACGTCAGGGCTTCTTGGCGAGCTCGGCCTTGCTCTTGCGCCTCATGTCGGCGGCATGGGCGCGTTTGTAGGTCTGGATGTCCACGAAGCGCCCTTTGGCGTCGCGGACGGCGTAGAGCTTAGTGCCCTTGGAGCTGCGGTGGGTTGTCCGTTTCATAGGCATAAGTCCTCCTCTTTATTGAGATCTATTTGCTGACCGCTTTCTTGATGGCCCCGACGATGGCCATCAGGACGCCGCCGCCGACGCCCCCGCCCGCTACGCTGGAACCGAGGATGCCGCCGATGTCCGTGCCGCCGCCCGCCGAGGCCACGCCCGAGGAGCTTCAGAGCTGACCGCCGAGGCCGCCCCCGAGGATGCCGACGATCGAATTGAGGGCCGTCCCCAGGGACAGCTTCTTCAGCAACCCTCCGGCGATGTTCCCGCCCAAGGCGCCACTAACGAGTTGGATGATCAACGGAACGATGTTACCCATGATCCCTCCTTGAAATGGATTAGTGAAGAATCCCGGCTGAGTCTCTTCCCCACCGACGGTCTGGACCAAGCTAATGACTTGAGATACCTTCAGTCTAACGAGCCCATGGGCCGATGTCAATGGAATTCGTCGCCCGTTTGCCCCGGGCTGCTCTTTCTGTTATAAAAGCGCTTCCGTTCGATCCCGACACGGAGCCCTCGATGTCGATCATCCGCGCCGTCATTTCCGACCTGGGCCGGGTCGTCCTCTGGTTCGACAACGACCTCTTTTTGCGCAAGCTCGCGGACCGCTCCGGCCAGCCGTTCGCGGACATCAAGGCGGCGGTGCACGGCGATCTCGAGCTCATCCGCCGCTTCGACGGCGGCGCCATCGCCCCGGTTCCGTTCTATGCCCGGGTCATGGAGATCGCCGGAGCGGATATCCCTTATGGCGAGTTCTACGAGATCTACAACGACATCTTTTCGCTCAACCGCCCCGCGATCGACGTCCTGGCCCGGGTCAAGGCGGCCGGCTACCGGGCCCTCCTGCTGTCGAACACCGACCCGGAGCGGTTCGGCTTCGTCCGGCGGCGTTTCCCCGAGATCCTGTTCTTCGACTCCTACGTCCTCTCCTACGAGCTCAAGCTCCTCAAGCCCGACCCGGCCATCTACGCCGAAGCGGCGCGGCGCGCCGGGTGCGCCCCATCCGAATGCGTGTTCATCGACGACATGGAGGAGAACGTCAGGGGCGCCGTCGAGACGGGTCTGGCCGGGATCCAGTATCTTCCGGATACCGACCTGGCCGCCGAGCTGAGGAAGATCGGACTGCGGTTCTAGGCTTCCTCTATTTGGAGAGGACTTGGACCCAGGCCTGGCGCGAGCGCGGGCCGTCGAATTCGCAGAAGAAGATCCCCTGCCAGGTCCCGAGCTGGAGCTTCCCGCCCTCCACGATGAGGGTCG
>CAWEJF010000014.1:0-47199 GCA_963809345.1 Candidatus Aminicenantota bacterium
GGAGATCCGGCCCGACGCTTACTTGAAGATCTTCGGGGGGGCCATCTTCGGCGGCCGGCCGAAGACACGGGCATAGATCTCGGGATAGGCGTCCTTGCCTCCCAGCAGCAGACACGCGAGCGGCATGGCCTTGCCGGCCAGCCGGGCCATCTCCCCCACGACCTGCCTGATCTCCCATTGGGCCGTGGCGTCCTGGCGCAGCCGCGAGATGTGATAGAGCTCCCTGACGTTGAGCTTGAGGAGGGCCCGGCGCCTGTGGGCATTGGTCAGGACGTAGTCGGCGGCCGGGCCGATGTCTTTCTCGAGCGCGGCGTGGACTTCGTTCGTCCGGTCGATGATCTCGAGGAATTCCCTTTCCGCTCCGGCCTCCTTGACCGAAGGGGGAACCGTCGCGCCGAGAGCGGGATCATAGCGCTGCCAGGTCAGACTGGCCATCCTGTGCCGCTTGAGCTGGGCGAAACACGAGGCGGACAGGACGATGTCGAAGACGAGGTCGGCATGCTCGAATTCCCGCGGCGGGAAATCGTAGAACTCCATGCGGGAAAGGGCCCGGCGGATGAGGTCCTTCCGGGCCGCCGGCCGGGCCGCGACCGCCCTGGCGAGACATTCTCCGTAAGGGAGCCGCGTGACCGTGTGAAGCAGGGCGGCGAGGACGCGCGAATCCCCGTCGCCGGGGACTCCGGAGAGAACGACATTCGGGCCAGCGCGGCGGCGCCCCCGGATCCCCACGGCGGCGGGCGCCGCCCATGCCGCGGCGGCCCCGGCCAGGTCATCGTAGGTCTCGGCGTCGAAGGGGCTCGGCTCGGTGAACAGGATGATGGACGGCGCGACCTCCTTGGCCAGCTCGAACAGTCTGGCGTTGAGGGCCTTCACCTCGGCCAGTCCGTTCGCGGCGAATCGGCGGATGAGGAGCTCGAGGCTGCGCGCGTTGGCCGTCAGGCCGAGCTGACCCTCGGTGGCCAGGCTGACGACGTAGCGGGCATCCTCCTTGGCCCAGCCGTCGAGGACAGCGTGGTTCTTGGGCTCGGCGGCGGCTTCAGGATTCTTGGCGAAGACGAACGGCTTGAGGCGCTCGTAGAGCCGGTGGTAAAGGGCGTTCTGGGCCCTGACCGTCCGGACGAAGAGGGCCTCCCGGCCCGCCCGCTTGACCTCGTCCGGGACGACGAAGTCCTCTCCGAGCGTGATATACCGCTGCGATTTCTCGGTGAACGACATGAGCCGGAAGCGCTCGATCTCCTCGATCGCCAGCCGGCTGACGCCGATGACGTCGAAATTGAAGACGGCGTGCTCGGCCACGGAGTGGTGGCCCATCTTGAAGATGATGGACTGGTTGGACCTCCGGGCCCGGTCGACCTCGGCCCGGGCCGCGGCCCTGAGCTCATCGACCGGACGCGGGTCTCGCGAGATACGGGCGTAGGACGCGGACAGCGTTTCGGGAGTGACGTCTTCGCGGGGCGGCGAATTCCGCTTGAGCTCGTCGAGCACGGCGCTGTCGATGTTGTATCCGGCCAGGACCACCTTCATAGTCCCTCTAACTTAAAGTCCGCCGCCGCAATTGTCAACGGGCCGAGCCGAGGGGAAGGCCCCTAGCCCTTCATGACGCCCATCGGAGCGACCTTGGCGACGAGGCGTCCCAATCCGGCTTCGTTCGAGACGCGGACGACTTCGTCGACGTCCTTGTAGGCTCCCGAGGCCTCCTCGGCGACGCCTTTCATGTTCGTCGACTTGAGCTCGATGCCCTGGCGGGCTAGATCGTCACGGATCTTCTCGCCACGGAAGCGCCGCAGGGCCTCGTGCCGCGACATGACCCGGCCCGCCCCGTGCGCGGTCGAGCCGAAGCTCAGGCCCTCGGCCTCCTTCGTCCCGGCCAGGACGAACGACGCCGTACCCATGCTGCCCGGGATGATGACCGGCTGCCCGACCTCGCGGTAGATCGACGGGACCTCGGGCCGGCCCGGGCCGAAGCTCCGCGTCGCGCCCTTGCGGTGGACGACGAGCCGCTTCGACCGTCCGCCCACGTCGTGCTCCTCGACCTTGGCCACGTTGTGGCAGACGTCGTAGATCTGGTCCAGGCCCGCCGAGGTGCCGAGGACGCGGGCGAAGACGTCCCGGACCCAGTGGGCGATCATCTGGCGGTTGGCGAACGCGTAGTTGACCGCGGCGCACATCGCCCGGTAGTAGCGCTGGCCCTCGACCGACTTGAAGGGGGCGTAAACGAGCTCGCGGTCGGGCAGGCCGGCGACGCCGAAGACGTTCTCCATCGTTTCGATGAAATCGGTGGCCACCTGGTGGCCGAGCCCGCGGCTGCCGCAGTGGACCATGACCAGGACCTGGCCGGGGGCGTCGATCCCGAAGGCCCGGGCCGCCGCCTCGTCATAGATCTCGAGGACCTTTTGGATCTCCAGGAAATGGTTGCCCGAGCCGAGCGTCCCGAGCTGGGGGATGCCCCGCTCCATGGCTCGTTCGGAGATGTCCTCGATGGAAGCGTCCTTCATCCGGCCGCGCTCTTCCGTCCGCTCCAGGTCCTCCTTCCGCCCATAGCCGTTCTCGACGGCCCACTCCGCCCCCTTGATGAGGACGTCCTTGAGCACGGCCCGGCTGAGCTTGGTGACGCCCCCCTTCCCCACCCCGGCGGGAACTTCCTGGAAGATCTCGGCCAGCAGCTCCCGGCTCTTCGGCGCGACGTCCGTTTCCGTGTAGTCCGTCCTGAGAAGGCGGACCCCGCAGTTGATGTCGTAGCCCACCCCGCCCGGCGAGATGATCCCCTCGTCGAGGTCGAAGGCGGCGACGCCGCCGATCGGGAAGCCGTAGCCTTGGTGGGCGTCGGGCATGACGAAAGACCTCCGCTCGATGCCTGGCAGGCAGGCGACATTGCGAGCCTGGGTGAGCGTCTGGTCGCGGCGGATGTCTTCGAGAAGCCGGGCCGAGGCATAGATGCGGGCCGGGACCTTCATGCCGCCCTCGGCCGGGATCTCCCACGTGTTGTCGTCGATCTTCTTGAGGTCCATCTCCACGCTCACATGTCCACGACGACCTGGACGGTGAATCCGTCGCAGGCCTCGATCTTGAGATCGGAGTAGGTCACGGCTTTGACGTCGCCGTAAAGCTCATGCCGGGCCGCGACGGTTTCGCCTCCGAGGACCGCCTCGAGACTGAAGCCCTCGAACTGGGGCCTGATCCTGAGACCGTCCACCTTGCCGAGGAGGAACTGCCGCGTCTCGAAGAGGTAGATGATCTCGCCAAGGAATTTGACCAAAAGCTGCTCCCTGTCGGAGCCCGTGACGTGGACGAAATGCCGAACCTTAAGCTCGACCGTGGCCCAATCCCACATCAGCGAGGCCATGGCCAGCGCGGCGTTGCCGAAGGCTTCTTCGAGCGTGCGGCCGAAAGCCTGGAACTTGCCGTCGGCTGTATGGGGCAGGATCCGATACCTTTCCATGGCCGTGTTCCCCTCCCACGCCATGGTACCCGAATCGGGCGGAAATGTCAGCCGGGCGGGCCCGAAGAAGACCGCCTGAGGGCGGCGGGTCAATCGAAGCGGCCGGCGAGGACTGTGCCGCAGGTCGGACATGCGGAACCCCGGAGGACGTTCGCGACGACCGTGAATCCCCGCCTGCGGATGAGGGCCGTCCCGCACGTCCGGCAGAGGGTGTCCTCTCCTTCGCCCGGGACATTCCCGACGTAGATGTAGCGGAGGCCTTCGCGCCGGCCCGCCTCGGCCGCGGCGCGAAGCGTCGCGATGGGTGTCGCCGGGGCCTGGGTGTATTCGAAGTCGGGGTGGAAGCGGCTGATGTGCCAGGGGATGTCGGGATCGACGGAGGCGATGAACCGGGCGATCGCCTCGATCTCTGGGACGCCGTCGTTCAAGCCGGGGACGACGAGCGTCGTCACTTCGACCCAGATGCCGAGCGACTTCATCAGCCGGATGGACTCGAGGACGGGCTCGAGCCGGGCGCCGCAGGTCTTCCGATAGGTCTCGCCTCGGAAGGCCTTGAGGTCGACATTGGCCGCGTCGAGCGATGGGCGGATCGTTTCCAGGGCCTCGGCCGTCATGTAGCCGTTGGTCACGAAATTGTTGGCCAGGCCGGCGTCGCGGGCCAGCCGGGCCGTGTCAAAAGCGTATTCGAAGAAGATGGTCGGTTCCGTGTAAGTATAGGAGATGCTCCGGCAGCCCGTGTCGAGCGCCGCCTTGACGACGGCCTCGGGAGCGAACGGCTCGCCGACGATGCCGCCCTCCTTGCGCCGGGGGGCCTGGGAGATCTGCCAGTTCTGGCAGAAGCCGCAGCGGAAATTACAGCCCGGGGTGGCCACGGACATGGCCTTCGAGCCCGGCAAGAAATGGTAGAGAGGCTTCTTTTCAATGGGATCGACGTGGGCCGCGACGACCTCGCCATAGACGAGGGTCACCAGCCGGCCGTCCCGGTTCTCGCGGACGGCGCAGACGCCGAGCTTCCCGGGCTTGATGTGACAGCGGTGGGCGCAGAGCCGGCAGTCGACCGCGCCTCCATCGGCGCGGTCCCAGAGCATGGCTTCGCGGATCATTTCCCTTTGAGCTCAGGGAAGAACATCACGGCCGACGGGCACAGCTTGCGCAGGAAGCACTCCGTGCACTTCGGCTTCCGGGCCTGGCAGATGGCCCGGCCGTGCTCGACGAGAAGGGAGTTGAAATCGAGCCAATCCTCCTTGGGGACAAGGGCCATGAGGTCGCGCTCGACCTTGACCGGGTCCTCCTCCCGGCTCAGGCCGAGCCGCCGTGACAAGCGCCCGGCGTGGGTATCGACGGCGATCCCTTCGGCCTTGCCGTAGCCCGACGAGAGGACGATGTTGGCGGTCTTGCGGGCCACGCCTGGGAGGGTCACCAGCTCTTCCATGGAGTCCGGCACGACGCCGCCGTAGACCTCGGTGATCCTCTTCGCGGCCCCGATGATGCTCTTGGCCTTGTTGTGATAGAACCCCGTCGAGCGAATGATCCCCTCGAGCTCGGTCCGGCCGGCCCGGGCCAGGTCGGCGGCCGCCGGATATCTCCGGAACAGGCCTGGCGTGATCATGTTGACCCGCTTGTCCGTCGCCTGGGCGGCCAGGATCGTGGCCACGAGGATCTGGAGCGGGTTGGCGAACTCGAGGGCCGTCCGGGCCCGTGGATAGTGCTTCCGCAGGAGCCGGATGATCGGCTTGATGCGCAGCCGCGCGGCGTCCATGGGGGCCTCACCTCCGGCCCGCTCAGGGGCCGACGTGAAAAAGGTCCTGGGCGAGGTGGAAGTCCTCGACGTTGTAGTAATCGGGGAACTTGCGGATGAGATCGAGCTCGGACTTGATCATGGACTGGTGGCTTCGCTCGACCCGGCCGAGATAGGCCAGGATCCTGCGCCCGGCCTCGTCCTCCACCCGCCCCGCGGCGTCGTTGTAATAGGCCTCAGAGATCACTTCGGCCTCGAGGGCCGCCTCGAACAGGGCCGGAACGGTCGCGTCGGCGGGGAGCGTGACGCCGATCGGCGGCATCAGCGACGACTCGGGGACGTCCTCGGGCTTGTCCGGATACCTCTGGTCGAGGAGGTGCTCGATGATTCTCTTGTGGTGCTCCTCCTCGAGGGTCAGGAACTTCAGCTTCTGGACAAGGAGGACGTTCTTGACCCGTCCTTGGAGCCGGGTGTAGAAGGCGGCGGCGTCGATCTCCGACCGGATGGCGACGCCGAGGATCTGCCGGGGTGTGAGATTCTTGTCGATGGACATGGCGGCCTCCGCGCGTCCGCCTCAGAAGGCGGCGAATTTTTCCTTGGATGTGCCGCAGACGGGGCACTTGTCCGGGGCTTCGCCCTCCATGGTGAAGCCGCAGACGGAGCAAACGTGGATAGCTTTGAACTCGAGGTCCCGGCCCGCGGCCACGGCTTCGCTGGCCGCCTTGTAGATGCCGGCGTGGACCTTTTCCGCGGCCAGAGCGTAATTGAAGTACGTCTCGGCGGCCTTCTCGCCCTGGCTCTGGGCCGTGACGACGTACGCGGGATACATCTCAGCGATCTCGAAGTTTTCGCCGCCGGCGGCCGCGGCGAGATTGTCCTTGGTCGTGCCGAGCGCGCCGAGGATCTTGACATAATTCGAGGCGTGGACCTGTTCCGCGTAGGAGTTGGCCTTGAAGGCGCGGGCGATGTTGGGCAGCTTCTCGGTCTCGGCCTTCCCGGCGAAGGCGGCGTACTTGACGTGGGCCTGGCTCTCGCCGGCGAGGGCGGCCTTGACGTTCTCTTCGGTCATCTTCTTCATGAGGCGGTCTCCTTCTTAGGATATTCTGAGCATGGCCTGGATGGCCCCCCGCGCCCTGTCGGCGATTTCGGGGGGGACCTCCACCCGGTAGGTGTCCGTTTCGAGGGCCCGCAGGACCTTGGGAAGAGTGGTCATCTTCATGTGGGCGCAGACCGCGCTCTCGCGGGCTGGGTAGAACGTCACCGCCGGATTCTCCTTGTTCAGGCGATGGATGATGCCCTTCTCGGTCCCCAGGACGATCTCGCGGCGCGAGGTCGTCCGTGCCTCGAGGACCATCTTGCCCGTCGACAGGACCTTGTCGGCGACGGCGACGACGTCGGGCGGACATTCGGGATGGACCCAGACCTCGGCCTCGGGGTGGCGGGCCCGGGACTCCTCGATGTCCCGCGGAGTGAAGCGATGGTGGACGTAGCAGTATCCGTCCCAGGCGATGATCGTCTTCCCCGTCTCCCGGGCGACGTTGGCGGCCAGGTTCTTGTCGGGGACGAACAGGAGCCGGTCGACGCCGAGGGAATTGACCACGGCCGCGGCGTTACTCGACGTGCAGCAGACGTCGCTCTCCGCCTTGACCTCGGCGCTCGTGTTGACGTAGCAGACGACCGGAAGTCCGGGGTATCCAGCCTTCCAGGCCCTGAGCTCGCGGCCGTTGATCATGTCGGCCATGGGGCAGCCGGCTTCGACCTCGGGGAGCAGAACGGTTTTTCCCGGGGCCAGCACGGCCGCCGTCTCCGCCATGAAATGGACGCCGCAGAAGACGATCGTCGCGGCCTCGAGTCCGGCGGCCTTGCGGCTGAGCTCGAGGGAGTCGCCGACGAAGTCGGCCGCATCCTGGACCTCGGCGATCTGATAGTTGTGGGCCAGGATAACGGCGTTCTTTTGCCGTTTCAGCTCGCCGATGCGGGCCCCAATGTCCATCGCCTCAGCCCTTTCCGCCGAGCGGCTTGCCGCAGTGAATGCAGGTCGAGTCGCCCTTCTTGGTGATGCCGCCGCAGGAGGGGCACTCCTCGAATTCGACCCGGCAGGCCCGGCAGACGGACTTGTCCTCTTCTTCGAGGGCGGTGTCGCAGTACGGGCAGGCGCAACCCTCGTGCTCGTGGAGATCGGCCGCCCCGGCCTCCTTCGCCACCCGGCCGGCCCGCTTGTCCCGGTAGTTCTTAATGGCCTCGTGGAGGGCGTCGGCGCCGAGGTTGGAGCAGTGCATCTTGTTCTTCGGCAGCCCGCCGAGCTCCGCGGCCACCAGCTCGTTGGTGATGGCCATGCCCTCGTCCAGGGTCTTGCCCTTGGCCATCTCGCTGACCATGCTGGAGACGGCGATGGCCGCCCCGCAGCCGAAGGTCTGGAACTTGACGTCGGCGAGCCGGCCGTCCTTGACTTTGATAGTGAACGTCATCATGTCGCCGCAGACGGGGTTGCCGACCTCGCCTTTGCCATCGGCGTCGGCGATGACGCCGACGTTGCGGGGATTGGCGAAATGGTCCATCACCTTGTCGCTGTACATCATGAGCCTCTTTCTTTGAGATACTGCGTGTAGAGCGGGGACATGCCCCGCAGCCTTTCAACGATGGGCGGAAAGGCCTCGAATAGGGTGTCAATGTCACGGCCCGTCGTGCCGTCGATCAGGCTGAAGACAAGCGAGCCCTGGGCGGTGGCGTGGTCGAATCCCATCGCCAGGAGCACGTGCGAGGCCTTGAGGGCCTTGGAGGTGCAGGCCGAGCCGCTCGATGCAGCGATGCCCTTCATGTCGAGGAAAAGGAGCATGGCCTCGCCCTCGACGAACTCGATGCAGAAGCTGGCGTGATGGGGCAGGCGGTCGCTCCGCGATCCGGTCACGACGACGTGCTCGATCCGGCGGGGCAGCTCGTCGAGGAGCCGGTCCCTCAGGGGGACGAGCGCGGCTGTGCGCGCGGCCATCTCCGCCCGGGCCAGGTCGGCGGCCCGGCCGAGCCCGACGATGCCGGCGACGTTCTCCGTGCCGCCCCGGCGGCCGCCTTCCTGGACGCCGCCATCGATGAGGGGCAGGATGCGCGCGCCCTTGCGCACGTAGAGCGCCGCAGCGCCCTTGGGTCCGTAGAATTGATCACCGGCCAGGCTCAGGGCGTCGACGCCCAGGGCCTTGACGTCGACGGGGATGTTGCCCGCGGCCGCCACGGCGTCCGTGTGGACGAGGATGTTGCGGGCGCGGCACACGGCGGCGATCTCGGCCACGGGCTCGATCGTCCCGACCTCGCTGTTGGCCATCATCACGGAGACGAGGACGGTCTCCTTGGTCAGGGCCTTCTCGACCTCCGCCGGATCGACCCTCCCCGTCCGGTCGACGGGGACGAGGGTGGCCGTGAAGCCCGACCGCTCCAAGGCCTTGACGGAGTTGAGGACGGAGGTGTGCTCGATGGCCGAAACGACGATGTGCCGGCCGCGGGCCTGCTGGCCCGTGGCCATGCCCTTGACGGCGAAGTTGTTGGCCTCGCTGCCGCTGGCGGTGAAATAGATTTCGGAAGCCGAAGCCCCGACGAGCGCCGCGACCTCATCCCGGGCCGCGTCGACCGCCGCCAGGGCCTCCTGGCCAGCCGCATGCAAGCTCTGGGGATTGCCGAAGACATCGGTGAGGAAGGGCCGCATAGCCTCGAAGACCTCGGCGCGCACGGGTGTGGCGGCGATGTGATCGAGATACGTTCTCTTCATGGGTTCCCCCTCCAATGGCCCGTCCGCGGACTATTCGGGGGACTGTCCCCGGAGAGGGGACCGTCCCTCTTCAGCCACCGTGCCGGTGTCACGTGCGACCGGGCTCAGACGGCCTCGACCGACTTGACCTCGGGGACTTCCTTCTTGAGGATCCGCTCGATGCCCATCTTCAGGGTCAGCTGGGACATCGGGCAACCGCCGCACGCGCCCTTGAGCCGGACCTTGACGACGCCGTCCTCTCCGACCTCGACGAGCTCGACGTCGCCGCCGTCGGCCTGGAGGGCCGGGCGGACCTTGGCTAAGGCCTGTTCGACTTTTTCTTTCATAGAAAACTCCTCGCTTGTTCCGGGCGACAGTCCCCTATCTTACGCCGCCCGTGGCCGCAAGACAAGAATCCGATCCGATCCGCTCTGGTCTAGCGCGGTCTACTTCTTGGCCATCGGCGCGCCGCAGCAGATGAGGACGTGCTCCTCGGCGCAGCCGCAGGCCTCGTCGACGACCACCCGATAGCCGCACACGCCGCACTCGAGAGCGGGTTTGGGCTTCGCCTTGGCCTTGGCTTTGGCCTTGGGTTTCGGGGCCGGCTTCTTCGCTTTCTTGGTGATCATGTCGTTCCTCCCTCCGGATAGTATTCGAGACTCGCCTTTGGGCGATGTCAAACGTCCCCTTCCCCGCCGGGCCGGTCCCAGTCGAGCAGGCGGTGCTCGCCGCGAAGACGGCGGATCGCCGTCGCGTCCTGAGTGACCTCGAGGGCGCCCCGGTAGGCGCCCGTCCCGTCCCGCAGGGCGAAATAGCGGATGTGGATGAACCGGCCGCCCGACTCTATCCAGAACTGGGCTTCGTCGCGCTCGCCCGACCGGAAGGCCTTGAGAATGCGCTCCACGACGTCGAAGCTTTTGGGAGGATGGCAGTTCTGGACCTTCCGGCCGATGACGCCGGGCGACCGGGGGAAGATCCGCGCGGGCGTGGCGGAATAATAGACCACGACGTCGTTCTCGTCGACGAAGGAGATGTCGACCGGGAGACGGGTCAGCAAGAGATCGATCTGTTCGGCGCTCAGGCGCCCCGTATCGAGCGCGATCCCGTCCCGGCCGGGGCGCGCCGGAACGGCGGCCTCGGCCGGCGGGGCCGTCAAGGGCGCCCAGTCCGGGGCCGGCGCGATCCAGGCATAACCGATCTCCTCCTCCCCTTTTTTGACCTTGGCCCAGTCGGCGTCGTCGAGCGTCTCGATGGCCATGGGGAACAGGACCTTCTCTTCTTTGGCGATCATGTCCCCGATCTCCTGAAGGACCCATCGGCCGGTCTGGATGATGAGCTCGGTGTCGTCGAGGTCGAGGGCCCGCCGAAAGTCCTTCAAGTGGGCGCGGATATCATCGTGGACCGCCCACATGACCTTGGACGGCCCGCTGATGCCTCGGGCCTCGAGCCGGGGAAAAAGCTGGTTCTCTTTCTTGAGATAGTGCTTCTCGATCTGGCCCAGATCGTCAAGGAGCTCCGACAGGCGCTCTTTCCCCTCCGCGAGACTGTCCGGACCCGATGCGGTCCTGAGACGGTTCAGGACATCGCGGGCTTCGGCCACGATCCGGGCCGTGGCCTGGTTCTCCGCCGCCAGCGTATGGAGCGGATGGCCCGGGGCCGTTTGCGGACCCGGCGGAGCGTCGAGGGCCTCCTCGAAGACTTTGACGTGAAGGTCGCAGAGCTCGCGGATCTCCTCTTCCGGCAGCCCTTCCGCGATGAGCTCCTGCTCCATCGCTCCGATCTCGGCGCCGGAAACGCCGTGAACGAGGTCCGCGAAGCGCCTCTTCAGCGCGTCGACGTTCCCTCCGGAATGGAGATCGCGGAGGATGTCCTTGAGGAGCTCTTTCTTCGAATTGACGAGCATGCCTGCACCTCTCGCTACGCCCATTATACAATAATTCCTACAAAATTAGTAGGATTCGAAAATGGTCTAGACGATGACGCGGGGGACGAGGGGGTTGATGCGGGCCAGGATCTCGTAGCTGATGGTCCCCGCAAGGGAGGCCAGGTCCTCGGCCGTGATCCGCTCCCGGCCGTCCGCCCCGAGGAGGGTCACTTCGTCCTCGGGCTTCGGGCCGGGGACGTCGGTGACGTCGGCCATGAAAAAGTCCATGGCCACCCGTCCCCTCACCGGAGCCCTCCGGCCCTTGAGCAGGACGTAAGCCGCGTTGGACAGGCCGCGGTCGTAGCCGTCGTAATAGCCGACGGGGATGACGGCGAGAACAGTCGGCCGGGTCGTCCGGTAGGTGCAGCCGTAGCCGATGTCGGCCCCGGCCGGGACCTTCTTGACCTGGGCGATGCGGGCCTTCCAAGAAAGGACCGGCTCGAGCGAAAGGGGCTCCTTCTTATCGAGCAGGCAGGAGAGGAAGGTCTCCTTGGACGGCCACAGCCCATAAAGCCCGATCCCGACCCTGGCCAGGTTGAAGTCCGGCTCGGGAAAGAGGATGGTCGACGCCGTGCAGGACATGTGCTTGAGCGGGACGCGCGTGCCGCCGTCCTCAAGCTCCCGGCAGGACGACCGATAGATCTCGAGCTGGCGGCGGGGGTAATCATGTTTCGTCGTGTCTTCGATATTCGCGAAATGGGAGGACAGGCCCTCGACGACGAGGCCGGGCCGCTTGCGGATATCCCGGACGAACGCCGCGAGGGCCCGGGCCGCGACGCCCTGTCTCCAGGTCCCCGTCTCCAGCTTGACGTGGACGCGGACCTTCTTCCGCAGCCGGGTGGCCAGTCCGGCCAGACGCTCGACCGTTTCCCTGTTGTAGACGGTGAGCCGGAGGTCCCGGACGACGGCCTCTTCGAGGGAGGCGAACGGCGCGTAGCCGAGGACAAGGATGGGCACGCCGATCCCCGCCCGGCGCAGCGCGGCGCCCTCGTCGACGGAGTCGACCCCGAGCCAGTCGACGCCTTTGTCGACGGCCATCCCCGAAACCTCGAGCATGCCGTGGCCGTAGGCGTTGGCCTTGACGACAGCCAGGAGCTTCCTCTTCGGCCCTACGAGACGGCGGAACTCGCGGATGTTGTGGGCCAGGGCCGGCCGGCTGATCTCGATCCGCTCGACGGCGGTTCCCCCCATTTTCCCCCCTCAGACGCCCGCGGCCGCGCGGACCTTGGCCGGGTCGACGATGCCGCGGAGCGCCTCTTCGACGAACACGGTTTCGCCGCGCTCGACACCCGTCGAAATGATGGCCACCTTGGTCTCGATAAGGTCCTCGAGGACGCGGACATAATCGGTGAAAGCCCGCGGCAGCGCGTCGGGATCGGCGGCCCGGTGGAGCGAATCGTCCCAGCCCGGAAGGCTCCGGTACTCGGGCACGACGTCCGTCAGGATCCAGGGCTCCGCCGGGAAGCTACGGAGGACCTGACCTTTGTAGCGATAGCCGGTGCAGACGGGAATGTCCCCCATCCCGGCGAGGACGTCGGGCTTGGTCAGCGCGATCCGGTCGATCCCGTTGACCCGGCACGCGTAACGCACGGCCACCGCGTCGAACCAGCCACAGCGGCGCGGCCGTCCGGTCGTGGCCCCGAACTCATCGCCGCGGGACGCGATCGTCCGGCCCACTTCGTCGGCGAGCTCGGTCGGGAAGGGCCCGCTGCCGACGCGCGTCGTGTAGGCCTTGGCAATACCGAGGACGCCGTGGATCGTCCGCGGACCGACCCCGAGGCCGGTCGCGGCCCCGCCGGCGGTCGAGCTCGAAGAGGTCACATAAGGATAGGTGCCATGGTCGAGGTCGAGAAGGGCCCCCTGGGCGCCCTCGAAGAGGACGCTCTGGCCGAGCTTCATCCGCTCATCGAGAAGCTCCGAGACGTCCCGGAGATAGGGCCCGAGCTTCTCCGCCCAGCCCGCGTATTCCCGGTAGATCGCCTCGGCGTCCAGGGGCGGCAGGCCGAAAGCCCGGTAAACGGGGCCCTTGGCGGCGACGGCGTCGGCGATCTTCTCCCGCAGCACGCGCAGGTCGGCCAGGTCCCCGGCCCGGACGCCCAAACGGGCCGCCTTGTCTTCGTAGGCCGGACCGATGCCGCGGCAGGTCGTCCCGATCTTCTTGTCGCCCCGCAGGTCCTCGGAGATCCGCTCGGTCATGGGATGCCAGGGCATGATGAGGTGGGCGCCGCGGCTGACGGCGACGCGCCCGGGCCCGGCCGCGACCCCCTGGGATTCGAGGTCCCCCGTCTCCTTGAAGAAGGCGGCCGGCGAGATGACCAGACCGTTCCCGATGACGCAGAGCGTCCCGGGATGCAGGATGCCCGAGGGGATGAGGTGGAGGACGATCTTCCGGCCGCGGACCCAGACCGTGTGGCCGGCGTTGTGGCCGCCTTGATACCGGGCCACGACATCGAAGGCCGGAGTCAGGAGGTCGACGATCTTGCCTTTGCCTTCGTCTCCCCATTGCGTTCCGAGAACGAGCAGATTGGCCATGCCTTATCCTTTGATCAGGAATGCCGTGGGGATCAGAAGCTCAGTCCCACTTGGACCTGCCACTGGTTGTTCTTGAGGGCCGTCCCCTTCTCCTTGTTCCAGTCGTATTCGGCCTTGACGACGAACGCGGCGCTCAGGACGTAGCGCAGGCCCGCGGTCCAGCGGCTCTGGTCGAGGGCGATCCCTCCGGCGTGATACGTGTCCGTGAACTTGAGCTTCTGGAAGCTCCCGACAGGCTGAAGGCCCTTGAAGCCCATGCACGCCCAGATGGAATAGCCTTCGGCCTCGCCCTGCTCGAACGGCTGCGGGTTCTCGATGAGGGCCTTGGTGTACTCGCCGTGGATCTCCCACTGCTCGGTTACCCAGGCCATGTCCGCGCCTTCGAGGGTCAGGTCGCGCATGTTCAATTCGTCGTACTTGCCCGTGTAATAGGACACGCCCGCGCTGATCGCCCGCCCGGCGTTCAGGCCGATGCGCCCGCCCTTGGACTTGTCGGTGTTGTTGTCGCGGAACTGTTGACCGTAGGCGAGCGTGTCGGTCGTCTCCGAGAGGCCGTTGCCGATGTAGCCCGCGTAGGTCAGGACCCCGATCCTCCCTTCGACGACGACGCCGAGGTCGCGCCAGCTGGCCGGGTAGAGGTACTCCAGGTTGAGGGGCGTGCGGATGAGGAGGGTCTCGTGGGGGCGGCTGGCCGTGTTCCATCTGCCGAAGGGCACGAGGTACAGCCCGGCCCTGACGGTGAAGTTCTGGGAAGGCAGGAAGCCGGCCCACGCCTGGTTCATGTCGAAGGTTTCGGCGTCGAGGGCCCGGACCTCGACCGTGAACCCGAACTTCTCCCCGACTCGGCCCCCGGCCAGAAAGCCGGCCAGGAGGTTGTCGATATTGCCATGGGGAAAGGCGCTCTCGGCCTGTCCCTTGATGTACTCCATGGCCAGATAACCCCCGTACTTGACCTGGGCCCGGGCCGGGATAGCCAGGGCCAGGGCGATGACGGCGGCGATGACGGCACACTTTCTGCTCATTGGATCTCCGCAAAATCGAATTCGTCCTCGAGGAGGTCCTTCTTCAGGCTCTCGACGTCCTTTTTAAGGGAGACGAGACGGCTGACCTCCGAAGCCCCTTTCTTCGTGCCCATCCAGATCGCCCCGACGAGGTGGCCCTCCAGCAAGACGATCTTCTTGTACAGTCCGGCCTCGGGGATGGATCGGACGAGCGACTCGTAGCCGGACCCCTCCGCGTCGATCTCGCCCACGGACGTCACGGTGAGGCCGGCGACCTTGAGCGTGTTGAACGGCATCGTGCCGGCATAGGGTTTGTCCTGGCCGAGCATGTTGTAGGCGGCGGTCCGGGCCTGCTCAAAAGCGGCCGGGATGATCCCGTAGAGCCGGCCCCGGTGCTCCGCGACGTCCCCGGCGGCGAAGATCCGGGAGTCGGAGGTCCGGGTCCGGTCGTCGATGACGATCCCCCGCGCGACCTGAAGGCCCGCTTCGACGGCCAGGCCGATCTCGGGCTTGACGCCGGCGGCGATGATCACGGCATCAGCGGCAAGCTCGCCGCCGGATCCGAACCGTAGGCCCTGCACTCCCCCGTTCCCGTAGATCTCCTTGGTCACCGTGCCGAGCCGGATCGAGATCCCGGCCTTCTCGAAATGCGCCTTGAGCAGGGCGGCGGCGGCGGGGTCGAGCTGACGGGGCAGGAGGCGGTCGAAGAATTCGATGACGTCGACCTCGGCCTCGCGGCCGCGGATGGCCCGGGCGATCTCCAATCCGAGCAGCCCCCCGCCGAGGACGGCGACGCGCCGGTGTTCACCGAGATGCTCGATGAGCTCCTGCGCGTCGGTGAGCGTCCGCAGTACGAAGACGCCCTTCCTATGGGTCCCCGCGATCGGCGGGACGGCCGCGCGGGCGCCGGTCGCCAGGAGGAGCGCGTCGTAGGAGATCGAGGAGCCCGAGGCCGTCTCGACCGTCCGTTCCGCGGGCCGGATCCGCGCGACCCGCTCGCCGAGATGGGAGGTGATCCTCAGCTTCTCTGTCCATCCTTCGGGGAAGGCGAAGATCTTCTCACAGGGCAGCCGGCCCGCGATGTACTCGACGAGATTGGGGCGCGGGTAATAAGGGAGTCCTTCTTCCCCGAAGACATCGACCATAACGTCCTGGTCGAGCTCGCGCAGCGTCTTGGCGGCCATGGTGCCCGCCAAGCCGCCGCCGACAATGACCACGTTCACGTCTGTGATGGCTCCGGGCCGGGACTCAGCCGAGCTTGACGAAAAGGTCTTTGGGGACGCCGCACTGGGGGCAGACCCAGGTGTCGGGAAGGCTTTCGAAACTCGTCCCGGGCGGAATGCCGTTATCCGGATCGCCGACCGCGGGATCGTAGATGTAGCCGCAGGCGGTGCATTCGTACTTGTCCATGGCGGTCTCCTTTCAGTTCTCCTGCAGGACTTGCCGTTCGTATTCGGCCTCGAGCTTGAGCTTGTGCTCCCGCTCCTGGCCGGCCAGAAACTGGAAGATCTGTTCGTGCCCCGACGCCCCGTCCAGCCGGGCCAGGGATTCGTAGAGGGCCATGGCCTGGGCCTCCTTCTTGGCGGCGAAGATAAGCATCTCCTGGATGGACATGTCGCCCGAGAGCTTCTCGTCGGAGAGGGCGTCGATGATGTGGAGGTCGGGGACGAAGGCGGTCCCGAGCTCTCCGAGCGTCTCCGCCGGAAGCTCCTCGAGCAGGCGCCGGTGCGCTTCCTCTTGCCGGCGGAGCTCACCCGCGAGCTCACGCAACCCGGGCGTCTTGGCCGCAGCGCCGATCCGGGCGTAGCCTTCGGCCGCCTCGATCTCCCTGCGGATGGCGAAAGCGATGATGTCGGAGACAGCGTCGAAGCGCCTTTCGGTCATGGTCAAATCGTCCTTTCGCACGCTCGGGACAGCGGGGACGGAACCATTATAACTTATCGAGGCGGGGAGTCAACGAGACGGACGAGCTTCTCCTTGAGCAGGGAGTTCCTCTTGATCGGGCTGTCGTTCTTGATGGCGATCCAGAGGGCCTTATACGAGCCGACGATGACGCTCAGCTTCTTCGCCCGGGTCAGGGCCGTGTAGAAGAGGTTGCGCTGGAGCATGATGAAGTGCTGGGTCATCAGGGGCATGATGACGGCCTGATACTCGCTGCCTTGGGACTTGTGGACGGACACGGCGTAGGCCAGGGTGACATCGTTGAGCTCGTCCTTCTCGTAGCAGACGGTGCGCCCGTCGAAGTCGACGAGCATGCGGACCTTGGCCCGGTCGACGTGGACGACGGAGCCGATGTCGCCGTTGAAGACGTCCTTGTCGTAGTCGTTACGGACCTGCATGACCTTGTCCCGGGGCCGAAAGACGCGCGTCCCGACCTGGAGGCCCTCCCCTCCGGGATTGAGCCGGGCCTGGAGCTCGGCATTGAGGTTGTCGACGCCGACGACCCCCTTATACATGGGACTGATGACCTGGATCTGCGGCGAGAGCGGGCTCAGGCCGAGCTTGTCGGGGATGCTCGACGAGCACATCTTGAGGATCGTCTCGAAGGCCTTGCGGTCGTCATCCTGGCGGATGAAATAGAAATCGGAGTTCTTGTCCTCCTTGGGCGCGTGGAGGAGCGATTGCCCTTGATTGACCCGGTGGGCGTTGACGACGATGAGGCTCTCCTTCTCCTGCCGGAAGATCTCGTCGAGCCGGACGACGTCGACGACACCGGACTCGATGATGTCATGGAGAAGGTTCCCCGGCCCGACCGACGGAAGCTGGTCCTTGTCGCCGACGAGGATGAGGCGCATGTACGGCGGGACGGCCTTGAGGAGGTGGAACATGAGCGGCAGGTCGACCATCGAGAACTCGTCGACGACGAGCGCTTCGCCGCTGAGGGTGTTCCCCTCGTTCCGCTTGAAGGTCCCCTTCTTGGGCTGGAATTCGAGGACCCGATGGATGGTCCGGGCGTCCTGGCCCGTGGCCGCGGAGAGGCGTTTCGCCGCGCGGCCCGTGGGCGCGGCCAGGAGGACGTCCTTCCCCCACTTGCGGAAGACGTCGGCGATGGCCCGGATAATGGTCGTCTTGCCGGTCCCGGGGCCGCCGGTGATGACGAGGATCTTCCGTTCGAACGACTCCCGGATGGCTTGGCGCTGGAGCGGCGAGAAGACCAGCCCGAGGTCCTGTTCTGTCGCGGCGATGGCCTTGTCGAGCTCGAAGTCGGGCGTCCGGCAGGGGAAGGAGGACAACCGGTGGATGGCCCGGACGACCTCCTCCTGGGCCTGGTAGAAGAAGGGCAGGTAGAGGGCCGTGCCGCCCGCGCCCTCCTCGGCGACGATCTTCTCGCCCTTGATAAGGCCGGCCAAGGCCTGCTCGACCTTGTCGGCGGAAACGTCCAGGTCGGCGGCGCACTTTTCGCAGACCTCCGCGGCGTTCGAAAAGACGTGGCCCTGTTCGTTGTCCTTCCCGAGTATATAAAGGATGTAGGCCTTGACCCGCTCGAACGAGGCCGGATCCAGGCCAAGCTTGAGCGCGATCTGGTCGGCGGTCTTGAAGCCGACGCCCCAGATGTCGAGGCTGAGCTGGTAGGGGTTCGTCCTGAGGACCGTGAACGACCGGTCGCCGTACTGCCGGTAGATCTTCGTGGCCAGACTTGTCGAGACGCCGTGCTCCTGGAGGAACATGATCAGGTCCCGGATGTCCTGGTGCTCGGCCCAGGACTTGCGGATCTCCTTGAGCTTGACCGCGCCGACGCCCCCGACCTCGCGGAGCCTGTCCGGATCCTTGGTCAGGATGTCGATCGTGACGGCGCCGAAGGTGGCCACGATGCGGCCGGCCAGCACCGGCCCGATGCCCCTGACGAGCCCGGAAGCCAAGAACTTCTCGATGCCCTTGGCCGAGGCCGGCAGGGTCATGGTGAAATGGTCGACTTTGAACTGGCGGCCGAAGCGGGGATTGAGCTCCCAGCCGCCGCGAATACGGAGGACCTCGCCCGGGGAAAGCGGCGGGAAGGAGCCGACGACGGTCAGCGTCTCGCCGCCCTCCGTCAGGAACTTCGCGACCGTGTAGCCGTTCTCGGCGTTGTAGAAGACGATCTCTTCGATGGCGCCGTCGAGGTGCTCCTGGCCCGTGACGAGCGTCGCTTTCTTCACTCCGTCCTCATTTCCCACTCATGTTATGCGTTTCCCCAGGACCGGTCAACCGTCCGCCTCCGCTCGTCAATAAACCGTTCCCACACACCCGTCTATGAAGCAGATCGAGCGATAAGGGCGGTGGCGCAGGGGTGTTCCTGGAGGAGGCCGTGGGAGGAAAAAGAGCGGATGCTTGTCGAACCTATGCTCGACCTTAGTTGATAATGCGGAGCATGCGGCCCCAGCGGGCCTTGGGGATGAAGCTCACCAGCTTCTTGAGGCGGTCGCGGAAGCCCGTCTTCTGCCAGGAGTCGCGCTCGGCCTTGTAGGAAAAATAGATGACCCAGGGTTTGCCCTTGATCGAGCCGACCGGCACGAAGCCCCAGTAGCGGCTGTCCATGCTGTTGTCGCGGTTGTCGCCCATGACGAACAGATGTCCCGGCGGCACGGTGACCGGTCCGTAGTTGTCGCGGATGATCTCGTCGTAGTTATAAAAATCGGCTTTGGTGTTGACGTGGCTGTCGATGTGGACCTTGTAAGGTTCCTCGAGGGGCTTGTCGTTGACGTAGACCTGCTTGTCCTTGACCTCGACCTTCTCCCCCTCGAGGCCGATGACCCGCTTGACGAAATCCTTGGTCAGGTCCTTGGGGTACTTGAAGACGACGATGTCGCCGCGGGCGATCGGCTTGCGGGGCAGGATCGCGCCTTCGAGCGGCACGACGGGCCGGGTGTAGGCCAGCTTGTTGACGAGGAGGAAATCGCCGACGAGGAGGGTCGGCTCCATGGATCCCGTGGGGATCTGGAAGGCCTGGACGACGAAGGTCATGACAAAGAAGACGAAGACCGCCGTCTCGGCGATGAGCTCGAAGTATTCCCTGAAGATGCTCTTGTCCCGTTTCTTCTTGTCCTTGTCCATGTCACTCACCGGCGCAAAACGCTACTATAAAGGAAAACTCCGGGGACATCAAGTCCGTTCCCCCCGGCGCCCTCCGCCTTGACACTCCCGGCCAATCCGGATTTACTAGTCCCGTGAATGTCACCCTGTTCGGCTACCCCAAAACGGGCAAAACGACCCTGTTCAACCTGCTCGCCGGCGCCCACGCCACCGTCCACGCGTATGACGACGGCAAGCGCGAGCCGAATGTGCGGACCGTCCCCCTTCCCGACCCCCGGTTGGACCGGATCTCGGCGGCCTACCCCGAGAAAAAAAGGATCGCCGCGCTGCTCGACCTGACCGACCTCGTCGGCATCTCCTTCGGCGAGGTCAAGGCCAGCCTCTTCCTCGCCCACCTCAGGAAGGCCGACGGGCTCATCCACGTCGTCAGGGCCTTCGCCGACGAGGATATCCCCCACTCCCGGGGACGGGTGGACCCGGCCGCTGACATCCGGAGCATGGAGGAGGAGCTCGTCCTGGCCGATCTCGTCCTGGCCGACTCCCGCCTGGAGCGGCTCGAAAAGGACCTCAAGAAGATGAAGGACCCTGAGGGCGAAAAGGAGCGGGACCTGCTGCTGAGGCTTCGGCCGGCGCTCGAATCGGGCCAGACCCTCCGCGGCCTCCCGATGACGCCCGCCGAGGAGAAGCTCATCCGCAGCTTCGCCTTCCTCACGCTCAAGCCCGTCCTCCACTTCATCGACATCGACGAGAAGGACCTCGCGGCCATCCGCCGGCCCGAGACCCTCTTCCCGGCCCTCGGCCCCGGGCGCCGGGTCATGGCCTTCTGCGGCCGCATCGAAGCCGACCTGGCCGAGCTCGAATCCGCGGAGCGGCGGACCTTCATGGCCGAGTACGGGCTGGCCGAGATGAGCGCCACCCTCTTCGCCGGACAAGCCGCCGCTTTCCTCGATCGCATCACCTTCTTCACGGTCGGCAAGGACGAGGTCCGGGCCTGGACCGTGAGAAGGGACGCCCCGGCCGCCGAAGCCGCCGCCGCCATCCACTCCGACATCGCCAAGGGATTCATCCGGGCCGAGGTCATCTCCGCCGCCGAGCTCCTCCGCCATGGCACGCTCCATCAGGCCAAGGAGGCCGGGGCCATCGGACTCGAGGGCAAGGACTACGTCGTCCAGGACGGCGACGTCATCTACTTCCGGTTCGCCCCATGAGCTCCGCTTTCCGAGTGACCTCGCAGGACCCCGGCTCAGCGGCCCGGACGGGCCTCCTCGAGACGGCCCACGGCACCGTCGAAACCCCGGCCTTCATGCCCGTGGCCAGCCAGGGCACGGTCAAGGGGCTGACCCGCGCTCAGGTCGAAAGCCTCGGCGCTGAGATCGTCCTCGTCAACTCCTATCACCTGTTCCTGCGCCCGGGAGTCGACACCGTCGAGGCCATGGGCGGGCTCCACAAATTCATGTCCTGGCCCCGGCCCATCCTGACCGACAGCGGCGGTTTCCAGATCTACAGCCTCTCTCCCCTCGTCCGCCTGACCGATGAAGGCGTGCATTTCTCCTCCCACCTCGACGGCACGAAGATCTTCCTCCGGCCCGAGGACGTGGTCGACATCCAGCTCCGGCTGGGCACCGACGTCCTCATGTGCCTCGATCACTTCCCGCCCTACCCCTATTCCGAGGAGACCGTCGCGGAATCGGTCCGGCTGACCGGCCTGTGGGCCCGCCGCTCCCAGGCCCGCTTCATCGAGCAGGAGACCCGTCAGCAACTCTGGGGGATCAGCCAGGGCGGCATCTATCCCGATTTGAGGACCCGGTCGATCGAGGGGCTCCTCGAACTGGATTTTTCCGGTTACGCTTACGGCGGGCTGGGCATCGGCGAGCCCAAGACCAAGCTCTTCGAGACGCTCGAACTCGGGCACGGCCTCCTGCCCCGGGACCGGCCCCGCTACCTCATGGGCATGGGTTACATTGAGGACATCGTGGAGGCGGTAGCCCGCGGCGTGGATCTTTTCGACTGCGTCCTGCCGACCCGCAACGCCCGCAACGGCACCCTCTTCACGAGCCACGGCCGCCTGGCCATCAAGAACGTCAAGTACGCCCGGGACCCCCGGCCCCTCGACGAGGCCTGCTCCTGTTCGACCTGCCGGAATTTCAGCCGGGCCTACCTTCGGCACCTCTTCGAGCGCAACGAGATCACCGCGGCCGTCCTGAACACCATCCACAACCTCCACTTCTATCTTGACATCTTCCGGAAAATACGCCATTCTATTCAATCAAACTCCTTCGATCCCCTGAAGAAGAGTTTGATTTTTAACGTTTTACAAAAGGAAGAAAAGACATGATCTTCGGAACCCTGTCTTTCCTGGCCCAGGGCACGGCCCAACGGCCCATGGCCACGGCCAACCCCCTCCAGATGCTCGTGCCCTTCATCCTGGTCTTCGTCATCTTCTACTTCCTCATCATCATGCCCCAGAGGAAGAAGCAGAAGAAGCACCTCGAGCTCGTCGACGGCCTGAAGCCCGGTGACCGCATCATCACCACGGCCGGGATCTTCGGCACGGTCATGGGCGTCCAGAAGGATCTCATCGAGCTCAAGATCTCCTCCAACACGAACGTCAAGATCACCAAAAGCGCCGTCGGCGTCATCCGCGGCGCCAACGACAGACTCGAAGGCGAATGAACTCCGGGCGCGGAGGGGCCGCTGCCCCTCCCGTCCCTGAATCCCTCGCGAGAGTGAAGGTCCCATGAAAAAGAACCTGCAATGGAAGGTCGTCCTGACGCTGGCCGTGATCGCCCTGGCGATCTTCCTCGCCTTTCCCTACAACGACACCAAGATCAGGCGCGGCCTCGACCTCAAGGGCGGCATCCATCTGACCCTCCAGGTCCTCACGGACGACTCCATCAACATCGAGACGGACCAGGAGATCGGCCGGCTCGAAGAGCTTTTCAAGAAGAACAGCATCACGTTCGCCAAGGCGACCAAGGAAGGCCTCGGCCGGATCTCCATCCAAGGCGTCCTCGCCGATCAGGAAGCGAAGACCCGCGACCTTTTCGACGAGTATTCCCGGGATTGGGATTACGCGTTCGCCGGCGACCGGGCCAGCCTGACCCTCAAGCCGCTTGTCACCCAGTTCCTCCGAGACCAGTCGGTCAGCCAGGCCAAGGAAACGATCGACAACCGCGTCAACGGCCTGGGCGTCGCCGAGCCCCTCATCCAGAGGCAGGGCTCGGACAAGATCATCGTCGAGCTGCCCGGCGTCGACGACCCCGACCGCGTCAAGGAGCTCATCAAGGTCACCGCCGTCCTGGAGTGGAAGCTGGTCAAGGCCGGCCCGGCCGCCGACGAGGCGACCCTGCTCCAGCCCTATAACGGCGTCGTCCCCGATGACGCCGAGGTCCTCAAGGGCGATCCCAAACGGGGCCAGGTCGGCTTCTATCTCGTCGACAAGGTCGCTACGGTCACGGGCAAGGACCTGCGGACGATCCGACGGACGACCGACGAGTGGAACAGCCCGGCCGTCTCCTTCTCCCTCAACGCCGACGGCGGTGCCCGCTTCGAGCAGGTCACCGGCGCGAACATCGGCAAGCAGATCGCCATCATCCTCGACAAGAAGGTCCAATCGGCCCCGGTCGTCGAGGACCGCATCTCACGGGCCCAGGGCGGCGTCATCCGCGGCCGGTTCACGGCCCAGGAAGCCGACGATCTCGTCATCGTCCTCAAGGCCGGGGCCCTGCCGGCGGGCATCAAGTACCTCGAGGAGCGGACGATCGGCCCGGCCCTCGGCGCCGATTCGATCCGCCAGGGTTTCCTCGCCGGGCTCGTCGCCATCGTCGCGGTCATGACCTTCATGATCGTCTTCTATAAGGTATCGGGGATCAACGCCGTCATCGCCCTCATCCTCAACGTCGTCATTTTGTTCGGCGCCCTGGCTTACTTCAAGGCCGCCCTGACGCTGCCCGGCATCGCCGGCGTCATCCTGGCCATCGGCATGGCCGTCGACGCGAACGTCCTCATCTTCGAGAGGATCAAAGAGGAGCTCGCCCTGGGCAAGGGCGTCGCGAGCGCGGTCTCCCAGGGTTTCTCGCGGGCCTTTTCGGCCATCTTCGACTCCAACCTGACGACGATCATCTCGGCCATCTTCCTCTTCCAGTTCGGGACCGGACCTATCCGGGGTTACGCCGTGACCCTGACGATCAGCCTTGTGGCCAACCTGTTCACGGCCGTCTTCATCTCGCACCTTATCTTCGACCTGATGGTCAAGAAATCCGCCAAGAAGCTGAGTATCTGACATGCAACTCTTCAAAACCCCCAATATCCGGTTCCTGAAATACAAGTACATCGCCCTGGCCGTCACCGCTGTCATCGTGCTGGCCGGCGTCCTCAACATCGCCGCCTTCAAGGGCCTCAAGCTCGGAGTCGATTTCGGGGAAGGGACCCTTCTCCGGGTCATGATGAAAAGCCCCACGTCCGAAGGCCAGATCCGGGACCTCCTCCAGACGGTCGGCCTGGGCAAAAGCCAGGTCCAGAAGACGGGCAATACGGGCCGGGACTTCCAGATCCGGGCCCTTGAATCCGCGGGCGGCGGGGCCGCCACCGCGGCGGACCTGCTCGAAGCCCACGAAGCGCTGGCCGATAAGATCATCGCCGCCCTGCGCGGCGACGACGGGCAGGCCGAGCGGGCCCGGGGCCTTGTCGACCTCAACGGGCTCGACGAGAAATCCCTCACGAGTCTCCTCGAAGCGAACTTCCCCGGGTCCGGGCCCGAGGCCGCGCGGGCCATTATGGCCTACCGCAACGAGACCGGCATTGTCGCCGACTTTCAGGACATCGCCGGGATCGGGCTCAAGCCCGAGATCCTGACCTTCCTCAAGGAGAAGACCTATCTCGGCAAGCTGACCGTCCTCAGCCGCGAGACCGTCGGCCCGCAGGTCGGGGCCGACCTGCGGCGCAAGGCCGTCCAGGCGACCATCTGGTCGCTCCTGGGCATGCTCGTCTACATCGCTCTCCGCTTCAAGCTCGAGTACGGCGTCGCGGCCATTTTCACCCTGGCCCAGGACGTCCTCATCACCATGAGCCTGTATTCCTTCACCAACCGCGAGATCAACCTGCCCATCATCGCCGGCATCCTGACGATCGTCGGCTTCTCGATCAACGACACCATCGTCATCTTCGACCGGGTCCGGGAGAACCAGAAGATCATGCGCGGCAAGCCCCTCGAAGAGATCATGAACATCGCCCTCAATCAGTGCCTGGGACGGACGATCATCACTTCCGGCACGGTCTTTTTGACCGTCGGCGCCCTGTTCCTGTTCGGGGGCGAGGTCATCAACGATTTCGCCTTCCTGATGCTCATCGGGACGATCGAGGGCGTCTATTCGACGGTCTATCTGTCCTGCCCGGTCGTCCTTTTCTGGCAGAAGTGGTTCGGGACGAAAAAAGGCGGGAGGCGATAAATTTTCCTTGTCAAAGGGGTTTTTTTACTCTATACTATTGGGGTGTGTTTCCGTAATATCCCGAGCATGAGGTAAGCATCATGGCGGAAGCTAAAAAGCCTTCGATCGCGCCCGCCGTGCCGGCGCTTTTCAAGGACTCGTTCTTCGTTGCGGAGAAGGGCACGAAGCGGAAAGCCGTCGTATTTCCCATCGCCCTGATCCTCCACGTCGTCCTCATCATCACGGCCATCGTCCTCCCGCTCCTCTCGACCAGCGAATTGCCGACGGTCGAGGTCTATAGCGCGTTCCTCGCGCCGCCGCCGCCGCCCCCCCCGCCCCCGCCGCCGCCGGCCAAGCGGAAGGCCTCGACGGCGAGCGCCCGGATCAAGCGCGTCCAGGCCCAGGCCCCCATCGAGGCCGGCCGGCTGGTCGCCCCCGTCGAGATCCCCGAGGAGATCGCCGAGGAAACGCTCTCTGACATCGGCGTCGAGGGCGGCGTCGAGGGCGGCGTCGAAGGCGGCGTCGTCGGAGGCGTCCTGGGGGGTGTCGTTGGCGGCGTCCTGGGAGGCGTCGTCGGAGAGGTCGAGGCGCCCGTGCGGGCCATCGGCGACGTCAAGCCGCCCAAGCTCGTCCGGGAAGTGGCGCCGGTCTATCCCGAGATCGCCCGTCAGGCCCGCGTCGAGGGCATCGTCATCGTCGAGGCGACGACGGACGTCTACGGGCGGGTCACGAGCGTCAAGATCCTGCGGTCGATCCCGCTGCTCGACCAGTCGGCCGTCGACGCGGTCCGGCAGTGGGTCTACGAGCCGATGATCATCAACGGCAGGCCCCGGCCCGTCGTCTTCACCGTCACCGTCAGGTTCCAGCTGAAGTAGTCAGTAAAGTCAGTCAATGGCTTTTGATATTCTACAGGAGGTATAACCCATGCAATTCGGTCTTCTCGAAATGTGGGCGGCCATGGGAGCCGTGGCCAAGACCGTCGCGATCATCCTGATCGCGCTGTCTATCATCACGATCTACATGTTCATCGAGCGGCTGCTCGTCTTCCAGCGGGCGAAGAAAACGTCCCGCGCCGTGGCGCCCAAGCTCGCCGACCTGCTGAAGAGCGGCAACCTCAAGGACGCCCTGGCCCTCTCCACCAAGAAGGAGAACAAGGGCAGCCACCTGGCCCGCGTCGTTGCGGGCGGCGTCCAGAACTTCATCGAGGGCAAGGAAGCCAAGCTCGGCTTCGATGAGCAGATCGAAACGGCCACCCGCGGCGGCAAAAGGGCCCAGACCCTGTTCAGCCAGGAGCTCCATCGCGGCCTGCCGATCCTGGCCACCATCGCCACGTCGGCGCCCTTCATCGGGCTGTTCGGGACCATTTTCGGCATCATCAACGCGTTCCGCGGCATGCAGCTGACCGGCTCGGGCGGTATCGGCGCGGTCGCCGGCGGGATCGCTGAGGCCCTCGTCACCACGGCCGTCGGCATCGGCGTCGCGGTCCTGGCCCTGTGGGTCTTCAACACGCTGAACTCGATGATCGAGGTCTACGACGCGGAGATGGGCAACACGGAATCTCAGGTCGTCGACTTCTTGATCAAGTCCGGCGAAGCTCACTAAGGGCCAAGGTTCCGGTCCCCTCGGGCCGGATTGAGAGAGAGGCATACAATGGGATTCTCAGTATCGACAGGCGGCAAAGATCAAATGCGGTCGGAACCGAATGTTGTCCCTCTCTGTGACGTCCTGCTCGTCCTTCTCATCATCTTCATGATCGTGACGCCCCTCATCCAGAAGGGCGTCGACGTCCGGCTGCCGAACGCGCAGTTCACCGTCAACATGCCGGAGAACCCGGACGTCGTTCTGGCCATCAAGAAGGACGCGCGCGACCCCAAGGGTTTCCTCCTTTATGTCAACCAGAACAAGGTGACGATGGAGACCTTGCAGAACGCGCTCGAAGAGGAATTCCTGACCGTCGCCGACAAGAAGCTCTACCTCAAAGCGGACTCGGAGCTCGAATACGGCAATATCGTGGACCTCATCGACATCATCCGCGGAGCGGGCATCGAGATCGTCGGCATCATCACGGAGAAAAAGACGGAAAAGGGCGACTGAGCGCGCGGCTTCATCTCCCGTGCACCTTCACGTCTGAACGAAGACAGTACGGGGGAAGGAAGCGAGTGATCGCTTCCTTCCCCCGTTTTTTTTTGCCCTTCCCCACCAAGCAATGGTCATGTTCATCCATCGGCTTTTCTCGGGATATCTACCTTTGCCCCCGCCGGCGGGAAGCGGACTCTGGGGAGCGACCCGGCAGAAGTTCGGCGGAGTGACTCGGAGCCGGACTTCCGCGAAATATCTGAAACGAGTCTTTGTTCTGTGCGGCGGGCATTCGGAGTGACATCCTACTCGCCAAGGGCGGGAATCCGCCCCATCGGCTTTGCTCCGAATATCGCCCCTTGCCCCCGCGCCCCGGAAACCTTCGTAGTCGGTTTCCCCCGCCTCCGGCGGGCCCCCCTTCCCTTACGAGGGCTTTGGGGCGATATTCCTCGCCGCCTCGTGACGGATTCCCTAACGGCGATAAAGAACGTCCGTAGACCATCAATCGGTATCGGGAGCGAGCGGAAGGACCGTGGAGGAACGAATTAACGGGGGGAGGAAGCGAGTTTGAGGACCTCGGAGATGAACTCGTCGGCCATGCGGGCCGCGGGGACCTTACGCAGGACCTTCCCCTTTTTGAAGATGACCCCGCCGCCGCGGCCGCAGGCCAGGCCGATGTCGGCCTCCTTGGCTTCCCCGGGCCCGTTGACCGTGCAGCCCATGACGGCCACCGTCAGCGGCCCGCGGAGCCCCAGGACCGCCTTTTCGACGCGGGCGGCCACGGCCATCATGTCGACTTCACAGCGGCCGCAGGTGGGACAGGAGACGAAGGTCGCCCCCCGCGTACGGAGGCCCATGGCCTGGAGGATCTGCCAGGCGACGAAGACCTCCTTCTCGGGCGGCGCCGTCAGGGAGACGCGGACGGTATCGGCGAGCCCCTCCGCCAGGAGGAGGGCCAATCCGGCAGAGGACTTGACGCTTCCAGCGAGGAGCCGGCCGGCTTCCGTGATCCCGGCGTGGAAGGGATAATCCACCTGCGCCGCCAGGAGCCGGTAGGCCTCGAGCGTCCGGGGGATGTCGGACGCCTTGAGCGAGATCTTGATGAGCCGGAAATCGAGGTCTTCGAGCAGGCGCACGTGACGTAGGGCACTCTCCACCATGGCCGCCGCTGTCACCCCGCCGGCCCGGGCCAGGATGTCCTTCTCGAGCGAGCCGGAATTGACGCCGATCCGGATGGGGACTCCCCTCGCACCAGCCGCCCGGACGACTTCGCGGACCTTGTCCGGGGAGCCGATGTTGCCGGGGTTGAGCCGCAGTCCGTCGACGCCCGCGTCGAGGGCAGCCAAGGCCAGCCGGTGATCGAAGTGGATGTCGGCGATGAGGGGGACACGCGAGCGCTTGCGGATCTCGCGGAGGGCGACGGCCGCCGCCCGGTCGGGAACGGCCAGGCGCACGATCTCGGCGCCCGCCCTCTCGAGACGCCGGATCTGGGCCGCGGTCGCCCGGACGTCCCGGGTGTCCGTCTTGGTCATGGCCTGGACGACGACGGGCGCGTCGCCGCCGACGACGACGCTGCCGACCCTGATGGGGCGTGTTTTCCGGTGTCGGAACATCCGCTCCTCCCCTTTTCTAGAAGGGCACCAGGCTGCCCCAGCCGTTGGGCAGCTTCTTGACGAAGTCGTTGAGCACGACGAAGACGATCAGGACAGCGAAGATGACGAAGCCGATCGTCATCCAGACCTGCCGGGCCTTGGGCCCGAGGTCGCGGCGGAAGACCGTCTCGATGATCAGGACGAAGATCTGGCCGCCGTCGAAGACCGGGATGGGGAACAGGTTCAGGACCCCGAGCTGGAGGCTGATGACGGCGATGAAGGCGAGCAGGGCCTCCCAGCCCATGCGGAAGGCGGCATAGGAGAAGTTGGCGATCTCGAGCGGCCCGCCGAGCTGGCGCGTCGAGGCCTCGCCGGTGAAGAGCTCCTTGATGAACCGGATGACCAGGAAGACGTTGTCCAGGTTCGTCTTGACCGATTGGCCGATGGCGGCGAAGAAACCGTATTGCTTGGTGATCGAGGCCGGCCCGTGGGAGACGCCGATCTTGCCGGCATCGCCTTCCCGGCGGGGCATCACCGGGATCTTGAGCGTCTGCCCGCCCCGGTCGACGGAAAACATGAGCTCCTTGCCGGCGCTCTTCTTGATGATCTCGATGAATTGGTAGTAGTAGGCGGGGACGCCGTCGATGGACAGGATGACGTCCCCGGCCTTCAGGCCGGCCTTCTCGGCCGCCGACTTGGGCAGGACCATCTTGATCTGGGTCATGATCTTGGCCTGGAACCCGGCATAGCCCATCTGGTACTTGGTCACGGATTCGGTCCGCAGGTCGACCGGAAGGAGCTCGCCGTTCCTGCGGATGTCGATCCGGATGAGCCGGTCGGGCTTGGAGCCGACGGCCATCTCGACATCGGTCCAGGTCTTGACCTCACGGCCGGAGATGCGGACGATCTCGTCATCGACGCGCAGGCCGGCCTTCTCCGCCGGCGAGCCGCTCTCGATATGGCCGATGACCGGCTTGGCGCCCAGATACTCCGCCGACGACGTCCCGATGCCGTTCATGAAGGCCACGATGAGGACGGCCAGGACGATGTTCATGATCGAGCCCATGGCCATGATCAGGACGCGCTGGCCGCGCGTCTTGGACATCAGGTCGTCCGGGGCGAGGGGCCGGTCCTTTTCGAACAGGCCCTCGCCCAGGAGTTTGACGTATCCGCCCAGGGGGAGGAGGCTGATCCGGTAGTCCGTCTCGCCCTTCTTGACGCCAAAGAGGCGCTTGCCGTAGCCGAAGGAGAAGACCTCGACCCGGACGCCGATGAGCTTGGCCATGAAGAAATGGCCGAATTCGTGGACGAAGACGAGGATGCCGAAAACGATGGTGAAAGCCAGGATGGTGCCGAGTGCGTTGGCCATATCTACCTCTGCGGGATGTGGGTGCGGGCTTGGCGCCGCGCGTCGTTGTCGATGTCGATGATCTCCTCGACGGAGCCGGCCGGGCGGGCCCGATGCCCGTCCATGACCTTGGCGACGACCTCGGCGATGTCGCCGAAGAGGATTCCTTTCTTGAGAAAGGCCGCGACGGCGACCTCGTTCGCGGCGTTGAGGGCCACGGGGAAGCTGCCCCCCGCGCTCAGGGCCTGACGGGCCAGCGCGAAGAGCGGGTAGCGCCGCTCGTCCACCCGGCGGAACTCAAGGCCGCCGATCCCGGCCAGGTCGAGCCCGGGCAGGCCCGTATCCCGGCGCTCCGGCCAGGTCAGGGCATATTGAATGGGCAGGCGCATGTCCGTCGCGCTGAGCTGGGCCAAGACCGAACCGTCCTTCATCTCGACGAGGGCGTGGACAACGCTCTGGGGATGGATGAGGACGTCGAGCTCCGAAGGGTCCAGATCGAAGAGCCAGCGGGCCTCGATGAGCTCGAGCCCCTTGTTCATCAGCGTCGCCGAATCGACCGTCACTTTCCGGCCCATGACCCAGCGGGGGTGGCGGAGGGCTGCCTCGAGCGACTTCGTCCTGAGCTCCTCGAGGGGGGTCTCCAGAAAGGGGCCTCCCGACGCGGTCAGGATGACCTTGCGGACGTGCTCCCGCTTCTCCCAGCCGAGGCACTGGAAGACGCCGCTGTGCTCGCTGTCGACGGGGATGATCGTGGCCCCCGAGCGGGCCGCTTCCCTTTTGAGCACAGCGCCGCCGACGACCATGGATTCCTTGTTGGCCAGGGCCACCCGGCGTCCGGCCTTGACGGCCGCGAGGGTCGGCCCGAAGCCGCTCATCCCGGTGATGGCCGAGACGACGATGTCGGCGCGGGCGGCCGCGGCGACCTCGGCGGCCCCCTCCGGACCGTGGACGACCTTCATCCGCCACCCTTTCGCCAGGCCGCGGATCTTACCGGCGTCGAGTTTGTCGCTGACGGATACGATAGCGGGATGGTACTTCTCGACCTGGGCGGCCAAGAGAGCCACGTTGGCCCCGGCGGCCAGGGCGACGACCCGGAAGCGGCCGGCGAGGCGGTCGACGACGTCGAGGGCAGACGTGCCGATCGACCCGGTCGAACCGAGTATGGCGACGGTCTCCGTCCGCTGTCCCACGCCTTACTTCCAGATCCAGCGGACGATGAAATAGAAGAGCGGACCGGCCAGGATGAGGCTGTCGATCCTGTCGAGAAAGCCGCCGTGGCCGGGCAGGCTGTTCGATGAGTCCTTGACCTTGACGGCCCTCTTGAAGAGGGACTCCAGGGGATCGCTGACCTGCGCGGCGGCGTGGACGACGAGGGCGGTCAGGACGACCGTCAAGATCGGGGCCCCGGGGAGCAGGAGGACGCGGGCGAGCAAAGCCCCGCCCACGGCGAACAGCAACCCGCCGGCGCTGCCCTCCCAGCTCTTGTTGGGGCTGGCGGTCGGCGTCATCTTGTGGCGGCCGAAGGGCTTGCCGATAAAGAAGGCCCCGGTGTCACCGAGGAAGACGATGGCCGCCAGCATGTAGAGATAGACCGGGCCCTGCTCCAGGCGGATCCGGAACAAGAACCCCAGAGGGAAAGCGACGTAGAGGAGGCCGGCCAGGGTCGTGGCGAACGAAGCGGGGAACGCGTCCAGCTTCTCGGCGGTGTTGATCGCGACGAGATAGTAGGCGCAGGCCGCGAGGACCACGGCGAAGAGGGCCGCGTCGAGCGGGACCTCGCGGATATAGAACGTCAAGAGGACCGCGGCGGCCAGGACGAGGCCCAGGATCTTCCGCGGCCGCAGCCCCTTTTTCCCCGTCAGAGTGTAGAACTCGAGGAGGGCGGCCAGTACGAAAGCCACCCCGATCAGGAAGAAGACCCAGTTCGGGGCGTACTGGATGATGAGGAAAAGGGACCCGAGCAGCACGGCCGCCGTGAGGGTTCGCTTGATGAGGTTCATGCGGGCTTATGTCCTTCCGCGGGGGAGCTTCGGAGCGGGGTTGATGTCGCCGAACCTGCGGTCCCGCTTCTGGTATTCGAGGACGGCCTCGAGCAGATGGCGCCTGCGGAAATCCGGCCACAGGACGGGTGTCACGACGATCTCCGCGTAAGCGATCTGCCAGAGGAGGAAGTTCGAGATCCGCATCTCGCCGCTCGTCCGGATGAGGAGGTCCGGATCGGGAATGCCCGCGGTCGAGAGGTGGGCGGCGAAGGTCTTTTCGTCGAGTTTGGACGGGGGGATGCGCCCTTCGGTCATGATCCGTCGGGCCGCGTCGACGATCTCGTCCCGGCCGCCGTAGTTGAGGGCGAAAACGACGGTCATGTGCCGGTTGTCGCGGGTCAGGGCCTCGACGCGGTCGAGCTCCCTGAGCGCGGGCGCGGGGATGCCCTCCCTCCGGCCGATGACCTTGAGCCGGAGGTCGTTCTTGACGAGGAGCCCGTCCTCCCGGATCAGGTTCTCCCGGAGGAGCCGCCAGAGGCGCCCGACCTCGTAGCGGGGTCGTTTCCAGTTCTCGCTCGAGAAGGCGAAGAGGGTCAAGACCCCGATGCCGAGGCGGGCCGAGGCCTCGACGATCTCCCGGACCGACGCGGCGCCAGCCTTGTGGCCCTCGACCCTGGGGAGACCCCTCTGCCCGGCCCAGCGGCCGTTGCCGTCCATGATCACGGCGATGTGGCGGGGCAGGCGGTCGCGGTCGACCTTGAGCAGAAGGGCGTGTTCTTCGGTCCCTGGCGGGAAAAAATCCTCGAGGTGCTTCTCCATCGGCCCCCCATTATAGCATAAGACAGCGTAAGGTGGACCGGGCCGGGCGATTCTGCTAAAGTGAATGTCCTGGAGAAGATGCCATGTGCCTGGCCGTGCCCGCCAAGATCACCCGGATCGATGATTCGGGCCAGGGTACGGCCAGCTATATGGGCAGCGAAGTCCAGGTCAATTTTAGCCTTGTCCCTCAGGCCCGGATCGGCGACTGGGTCATCATCCACGCTGGGTTCGCCATCTCGGTCATGAACGCCAAGGAGGCCAGGGAAACCCTCCGCCTCTTCAAGGAGCTGGCCGAAACATCCCGCCCATGAAGGAGCTGAGGGACCCCACCGCACTCCGGCGGCTCCTCGAGGATATCGGGGAGAAGGCCCGGAAGATCGGGCGTGCGCCGCGCCTCATGGAGGTCTGCGGCACCCACACCATGGCCCTCTTCAAGAGCGGGCTGACGCCGCTCCTCGCCGAGGCCGGGGTCGAGATGGTCTCGGGACCCGGCTGTCCCGTGTGCATCACGCCCAACGGCATCCACGAGGCGGCCCTCTCCATCCTTACGGAGACCGAGGGCATGACCCTGGCCGCCTTCGGCGACATGACCCGTGTTCCGACCCGCAAGGGGTCGCTTCAAACAGCGGTCCCGGCGCGGGGCTCGCGGCTGAGGATCGTCTACTCCCCCGAGGAGGCCCTGGAGGAAGCCCGGCGCGAGCCGGCCCGGCCGGTGGTCTTTTTTGGCGCGGGGTTCGAGACCACGATCCCGGCCATAGCTTACACGGTCAAGCGGGCCGCGGCGGAGGGACTGGGGAACTACTCGGTCCTGCCAGCCCTGTGGCTGGTCCCCCCGGCCCTGCGGGCCATCCTCGAGGCCGGCGAGGTCGCCGTGGACGGATTCATCTATCCCGGCCACGTCAGCGCCGTCATCGGCGTCGAGCCCTACGAGTTCGTGGCCCGCGACTTCGGCGTTCCGGGGGCCGTGGCCGGCTTCGAGCCGGGTGACATCCTGCTCGCCATCCGCTCGGTCCTCGAACAGGCCATCGAGGGGAAGCCCCGAGTGGCCCTGGAATATTCAAGGGCGATCGGCCGCGAAGGCAACCCCGTGGCCCGGGCGCTCATGGAGGAGGTCTTCGAGCCGTTCGACGCCTGCTGGCGGGGGCTCGGAGTGATCCCGGCGAGCGGACTCCGTTTCAGGAGATCATTCCGGGGGTTTGACGCTGCCCCCAGGTTCGGCAGGAATACGGATGGGACGGACCGTGACCTGGCCGGCTGCCGCTGCGGCGACGTCCTCCGCGGCGTCATCCGTCCGGAAGGCTGCCTTCTCTTCGGGAAGAAATGCCTGCCCGACTCCCCGCTCGGTCCCTGCATGGTGTCCTATGAAGGCGCGTGCCTCATCCACTACAAGTACGGCCCGGAGAGGAGGGCACGCTCGTGACCAAGGTCAGCCTCGAGCTCGGGAGCGGCGGCCGGCTCATGCGGGACTTCATCGCCGGACGGATCGTGCCGGCCTTTGGCGATCCCCTTCTCCGCGAGCTCGGAGACGCCGTCCACCTTCCCGGCGGGATCGCCTTCACCACCGACAGCTACGTCGTCGACCCGCTCTTCTTCCCTGGGGGGGACATCGGGCGCCTGGCCGTTAACGGCACGGTCAACGATCTCGTCGTTTCCGGGGCGGAACCGCGCTTCCTTTCGCTGGCCCTGATCCTCGAGGAAGGCCTCGAGTCGGACGTCCTCGACCGGGTCATCCGCTCGATCCGGGCCGCGGCCAAAGCGGCCGGCGTCCGTATCGTCACGGGCGACACGAAGGTCGTGCGGCGCGGCCAGGGCGACAAGGTCTTTATCAACACGGCCGGCGTGGGCCGGTCGATCGCCCGCCCGAGGCCGGCAAAGATCCGCCGGGGGGACAAGGTCATCCTGACCGGGACGATCGGCGACCACAGCTTGGCCGTCATGCTCGCCCGCGGCGAATTCGGCTTGAAATCGAACGTCCGGAGCGACTGCGCGCCGCTCCTCTTCCTCCTCCCCCTCTGGAAGAAAGGGGCCCTGTGGATGCGCGATGTCACCCGGGGCGGCCTGGCGACGGTCCTCTTCGAGCTGGCCGAGCGTCTCCCCTATCCTGTTCTCATCGAAGAGGATAGCATTCCCCTGTCACGGCCCGTAAGGGCGGCGAGCGAGCTTCTCGGGATAGACCCTCTCTATATGGCTTGCGAGGGGAAAGCCGTCGTCATCGCGCCGGCGCCCAAGGCCGCAGAGTTCCTCCGGCGCATGCGCGCCCATCCGCTGGGCCGTAGGGCGGCCATCATCGGCGAGGTCCAGGACAAGGTCGGAAGGCCCGGCGAGCTGCTTCTCCGGACGGGGGTCGGCGGCCTGCGCCTCCTCGAGCCCCTGACCTCGGAGCTCCTCCCCCGCATCTGCTAAAAAAAGAAGGGGTCAAACCTACGCGATGCCAGTAACTGGCATCGCGTAGGTTTGACCCCTTCTTGATCTTAGGCCTTGACGACGTTCTTCCGGTGGCGCTTGATGGCGTTCCGGGAGTCGACGACGAGCGGGGCGTTCTTGACGATCCAATCGTAATCGTAGGCGGTATGGTCCGTCGCGATGACGACGGCGTCGGATCTCTTGAGCACGGCCGTCGTCAAAGGGACCGACTTGAGCTCGAGCCCGGGATACTCGCGATGCCCTACGACATGCGGGACGTAGGGGTCGTTATAGGACACCTTGGCCCCTTTCTTCTGGAAGAGGCTGATGATCTTCAATGACGGCGATTCGCGCGAATCATCGATGTCCTTCTTGTAGGCCAGGCCGAGGACGAGGACCCTGGCCGCCTTGACGGACTTGCCCTGGGCGTTGAGCGCGTCGACCGTCTTGTTGATCACATAATAGGGCATGAAGGTATTGATCTCGCCGGCCAGCTCGATGAACTTGGTCTGGTAGTCGACCTCCTTGGCCTTCCAGGTCAGGTAGAAGGGGTCGATCGGGATGCAGTGCCCGCCGAGGCCGGGGCCGGGGTAGAAGGGCATGAAGCCGAAGGGCTTGGACGAAGCGGCCCGGATGACCTCCCAGACGTCGATGCCCATGCGGTCGAAGATCATCTTGAGCTCGTTGACGAGGGCGATGTTGACCGAGCGGAAGATGTTCTCCAGGAGCTTGGTCGATTCGGCGGCCTTGGTCGAAGAGACGGGCACGGTCTTGACGATGATCTGGTCGTAGAGGGCCTTGGCCAGCTTGAGGCAATCGGGGGTCAGGCCCCCGACGACCTTGGGCGTCGTGGCCGTCGAGAAGTTCTTGTTCCCGGGGTCCTCGCGTTCCGGGGAGAAAGCCAGGAAGAAGTCGCGGCCGCCCTTGAGGCCGCCGGCCTCGAGGATCGGCAGCATCTCCTCGTCGGTCGTGCCGGGGTAGGTCGTGCTCTCGAGGACGACGAGCTGGCCCTTGCGGAGGTGCTCGGCGACGGAGATGGTCGAGTTGAGGACATAGGACAGGTCGGGGCTGCCATGGCCATCGAGGGGCGTCGGCACGCAGATGAGGACGGCGTCGACGTCCCGGAGGCTCTGAAACTCCGAGGTGGCCCGGAATTTCCTCCGGCCCAGGAAGTCCTTGAGCTCGGCCGCGGAAATATGGCGGATGTAGGTCTTGCCTCGGTTGAGCATGTCGACCTTCTTCCGGTCGACGTCGAACCCGGTGACCTTGAAGCCCTTCTGGAGGAAGGTCTTGACCAGAGGCAGGCCGACATACCCGAGTCCGATGACCCCGATGCGGGCCTGTTTCGTTTCGATCTTCTTGAGCAGCTTTGTGGCTTCTGCGTTCATGGCGTCAGCTCCTTTGCGTGTACCAGGCGACGGTCTCTTTGAGGCCGTCCGCGAACGACAGGCCGGGCGCGTACTCCATGAGGCGCCGGGCCTTGGTGATGTCGGCTGTCGAGTGCATGATGTCGCCGGGCCGCGGCGCCGCGTGGACCGCCTCGATCCTCGTGCCCAAAACGCGGTTCACGGCGTCGAGGAGGGCGTTGACCGTCGTGCCGATGCCGCAGGCGACGTTGATGGCCTCCCCCGCCGCGGTGGGCGATCCCGTGGCCGCGAGGTTGGCCCGGACGACGTCGCCCACAAAGATGAAATCCCGGGATTGTTCCCCGTCGCCATAGATCGTCGGGCGCTCGCCCCGGAGCATCTTGGTGATAAAGAGCGGGATGACGGCCGAGTATTCGGAGGTCGGGTCCTGGCGCGGGCCGAAGACGTTGAAATAGCGCAGCGCGACGGCGTTCATGCCGTGGAGGGCATGGAAGACCTGGGCGTATTTCTCGTCGATGAACTTGCTGACGCCGTAAGGCGACAGGGGCTTTCCTTCGCGGCCCTCGACCTTCAGTGTCGCCGGGTCGTCGCCGTAGACGGCCGAGGAAGAGGCCAGGACGAAGCTGCGCACCCCGGCGTCTTTCGCCGCCACAAGCATGTTGAGCGTGCCCATGACGTTGATGGCGTCGTTGAGGAGGGGGTTGGCGACCGAACGCACCACCGAGGCGAGCGCGGCCTGGTGAAAGACTGTAGCCACGCCTTCGACCGCCCGCCGGCAGGTCTTGAGGTCGCGGATATCGCCTTCGATGAACTCGAACCTCCCGGCGATCCCCGCCAGATTCTCTTTCTTCCCTGTCGAGAGATCGTCCAGGACGCGGACCTCGTCGCCCCTCTTGACCAGGGTCTCGGCGATGTGCGAGCCGATGAAGCCCGCTCCCCCGGTGACCAAATACCTCGCCATTACTTATGGTTCCTAAAACGCTAATTATATTAAATTAATTTAGTCGGTCAAACAATCAAATTGATGGAGTGGCGCGCCCCGAGCCGAGAAGTGGAGGAAGAGCGGAAGCCTGTCGAAGGAAAACCCGAGGCCTGTCTCTAGAGCAACCCGAGCTCGCCCAGGCGGCGGAGGACCTTCTGGACGCTCTCGTCCACCGTCTCCTTGTCCGTCTCGAGGACGATCTCGGCGTTGAGGGGCTCCTCATAGGGGTCGGAGATGCCGGTGAACTCCTTGATCTCGCCGCGGATGGCCTTCTGGTACATGCCCTTGACGTCGCGCGAGATGCAGACGTCCAGGGCGCACTTGGCATAGACCTCGACGAAGTTGGTCGTCTCTTGCCGGGCCCGGTCACGCATCTCCCGGTAGGGGGAGATGAACGAGGTCAGGACCGCGACGCCGTTCCTGGAGAGGAGCTTGGCCACGAACGTGACCCGGCGGATGTTCTCGTCTCTATCCTTCTTCGAGAAGCCGAGGTCCCGGGTCAGGTCCTTGCGGACGACATCCCCGTCCAGGCGCTCGACGTAGCGCCCCTTCTCCTTTAAGATCTCGGCGACCCGGTCGCCGACGGCCGATTTCCCGGAGCACGGCAGCCCCGTGAACCACAGCGTGAAGCCTTCGTGTTCTTCGCACATTCGCGTATGTCCTTTCGTCAGGCTCGGAGGACCCGGCCCTTCAGTCGTTCGGGCACAGGGAGGCCCATGATGTCCAGCACGGTGGGGGCGATGTCGAGGATGTCGCCGTCGCGCCTTCCCCTCTGTCCGCTCTTCGGGTCGTGAAGGATGTAGATCCCGTGCTGGGCATGGACGGCGTCGTCGGGCCCGGTGTCGTTCTCCGGGAGATACATCGTTCCGTGGCCGAGCGTCCCCGCCGACCGCCAGTAGAGGTCGTCGAAATAGACCATGAGGTCCGGGTACTCCCCTTCGAGCTCTTCGTAGTACTCCTGGGGCTTGATGACGCGGGTCTGCCAGCTCTCCCCGGCCGGGCCGCGCACGCCCTCGATCTCGGCCAGGAGCTCGTCCCGCACCTTGTCGTAATCTTCGGCCGGGATGATGCCCTTGGGTTCGCGGCCTTCGACATTGAGAAAAACGCGGGCATAATAGCCGCCCCAGGCCCAGGCCCGGGTCTTCTCCCAGTCGACGGGCAGGTCGTCGATGCTCGTCGGCTTCGACGGCCGCTCCTTGACGACGAGCCAGCCCTTGTCGATGAGCCACTCGTTGACGCAGAAAGCGCCCTTCATTCTCTTCGCGCCGTGGTCGGAGACGACCAGCACGGCGGTGTCGGCGCCGGCCTTAGCGATGAGCCGGCCGATCTTCGCATCGAGAAATTTGTAGTACTCGATGATGGCGTTCTCGAAGCGGTTCCCCGGCTCGTAGAGATGGTGGTCGTGGTCCATGTACTTCCAGAAGGCGTGGTGGACCCGGTCGACGCCGATCTCGACGAACATGAACAGGTTCCAGGGCTTGGCTTCGATGAGCCAATCCATGACCTCGAAGCGCTTCTCCGTCATGGCGTAGATCTCGCGCAGGATCTGGTCCCGGTCCTCGGTCCGGAAGACGACGTCGAAGATATACGGCCCGAATCGTTCCTCGATCTCGGCCTTGAGCCCGGCCGGGTAGGTCGTCTCTTTCCCGGGCCCCGGAGGCGTGATGAAGCAGGAAATGAGGTTCCCGGCGACCGGATACGGAGGATAGCTCGGCGGCACGCTGACGAGCGTGCTCGCCCCGCCCGCCTCGCCGATGTAGTCCCAGAGCTTCTTCTCGTGCACCGCCCTGGAATTGGCGATCCACATCTGGTCGTAGGAATAGCCCTTGCGGTGGCGGAAGCCGTAGAGCCCCAGCCGCCCCGGGTCGGCCCCGGTCGTCATGACCATCCAGGCCGGGATGGTGATGGGCGGGTCGGAGCTTCGGAGCTTGCCCCACAGCCCCTTCTCCATGAGCCCCTTGAGGACCGGGAGCTCGTCGCGGCGGTCGAAGACGATCTCCGGCGGGGCGCAGTCGAGCCCCACCACGAGGACCTTCCGGTCATTCATTGAACGGGTCCTTGAAGGCCATGATGACTTTGGCCACTTCCGGCCGCATGAGCTCGGGCGGCGGGCACTCGCCCTTGACCAGGAGGTCGCGGATCTTGGTGCCGCTGAACTGGATGTGTTCTTCCGGCGGGTGCGGGCAGATCTTCTCGTTGACGACCGAACCGCACGTCCGGCAGAAGGAGAAGGAGCGGAAGAACATCGGCACGATGCCCAGGTCGGGGAAGGCCTCGAAGATGTCCTGGGCCGCGAAGGGCGGGTAATACGACCCGACCCCGGCGTGGTCCCGGCCGATGATGATGTGGGTGCAGCCGAAGTTCTTGCGGATGATGGCGTGGTGGATGGCCTCCCGGGGCCCGGCGTAGCGCATCTCCATCTGGAGGATGGCCATCGTCGTCCGCTCCTTGATGTAATAGCGGCGGATGGCCTCCTCGTACGACGCCAGGATGACCTCGTCCTTGAAATCCCCCTTCTTCTTCCGCCCGATCACGGGGTTGATGAACAGGCCGTCGGTGAAGGTCAGGGCGGCCTTCTGGACATATTCGTGCCCGATGTGGGGGGTGTTACGGGTCTGGAAGCCGACGACCGTGCGCCAGCCCTTGGCTTCGAATAGGACCCGCGTCTCCTTGGGCGAGAGCTTCCAGCGGTCGAACGGGGTGGGCGTCATCTCCAGGAGGTCGACCGGCCCGCCGAGCAGGACCTCTTTCATACCCAGGACCTTGGCGACGCCGGGGTGGGCCTGGGTCGCGCGTCCCGAAGATCTTTTGGGCCGTTTCGCCCTTATCGTAGCCGTATTTCTCCTGGAGATGGAGGATGGCCACGGGGTGTCCGTCCTCGCCCGCCAGCAGGACCTCCTCCCCTATCTGCAGGCGGTCGGCAGTGTTGCGGTCGACGTCGAGGACGATGGGAATGGTCCAGGCCACGTCGTTTCGGAGCCGGCTGCCATCGAGAACGCCCTTGAAATCGGCCTCGCCGAGGAAGCCCTCGAGAGGGCTGTAGACGCCGGTGGCGATATTTTCGACGTCCGAGATGAGCTCGGCATCGATCGTCAGGCGGGGCGCCTTGGCGGTCCGCGCCAGCGCTTCCGCTTTCTTCTTTCCTTCAAGGGCCCTGTCGATGAGCTTGCCGCCGTGGGGTTGGATCATGGGTTAGTAACTCCTTTGCCCGGGTTCGGGAGGGACGGGGGATCGGAGGGCCGGACAGGTCAGTCGATATATCCCAGCGCTTTCAGGCGCTCTTTGACCTTCTGCTCTTCGTCCTTGGTAAACACCTCGGCCGCCGGCTCCGCCTTGGACAGGCTCTCCCTGAGGACCTTGGCCGCATAGCTCGAGACCGAGCTGAACTCGGTCCCCTTGATATGCTCCTCGATCTTCTTATGAAGCGAGGTGGGTATCGATACGGTCGTGAACTCTTTTTCCATGCCTGTTTTATATACCAGAAGGCCCCTTTTTTCAAGGCCCGCAGGCCCCGGGGCCCCGAAGAGAGGGTCAAACCTACTTTTTTTCGAAAAAAGTAGGTTTGACCCCATCAGGGGGTCGGCTTGACAACCGCCTCTCCCCCATGGTTATAATGCCGTGGTAATGCCTGAAAACGAAGACCCCTGGCCATCCCGGCCCTGACCATGGAAAAAATCACTATTCCGCTGATGAACGAATCCGCCCTTTCGGGCGTCCAGGGGAAAACCCTGAAAAAGCTCGAATCCCGCCTGGGCGTCAGCCTGTCCCTCCGGGGCGACCAGCTCCTCGTCGACGGGGACGCCGTCAAGGTCGCCGCCGCCAAGCGCTATTTCGAGAAAATGCGGGAGCTCGGGGACAAGGGCCACCAGCTCCGGGAGGAGGACCTGCTCATCGCCCTGGACATGCTGGAGAGCGGGCCGCCCACTTGCCTTGACGACTATTCCCCCGCCGAACCCTTGAACCTGTCCCGCAAGTCGGTCAATCCAAAGAGCTTGAACCAGCAGGCCTACCTCCAAGCCATCAAGACACACGACCTCGTCTTCGGCATCGGCCCGGCGGGCACGGGCAAGACCTACCTGGCCATGGCCATGGCCCTGGCCTTCCTCCAGAACAAGGCCGTCAACCGGATCATCCTCACCCGTCCGGCCGTCGAGGCGGGCGAGAAGCTCGGCTTCCTCCCCGGGGACCTCATCCAGAAGATCAACCCCTACCTCCGGCCGCTCTACGACGCCCTGTTCGACCTGTTCCAGTACGACCAGGCCAACCGCCTCATCGAGCGCGGCGTCATCGAGATCGCCCCTCTGGCCTTCATGCGCGGCCGGACGCTCAACGGCGCCTTCATCATCCTCGACGAGGCCCAGAACACGACCCGCGAGCAGATGAAGATGATCCTGACCCGCGCTGGGTTCGATTCCAAGCTCGTCATCACGGCCGACATCACCCAGATCGACCTCCCCCAGCCCCGCAAGTCGGGCGTCATCCACGCCATGAAGATCCTGGCGCCTCTCCCGGAGATCGCCTTTATCCGCTTCAACGACAAGGACGTGGTCCGCCATCCCCTCGTCCAGAAGATCATCATGGCCTACCAGAAGGCCGAATCGAGCGAGGCCTAAAGACATGCCGACCTCGTTCTTCGACAAGATCAAGCTCTTCAAGGGCGCCGAGATCCAGCCCGGCCACCCCGTGGTCGAGCCGCCGGAGGAGGAGACGCCGCCGCCCTTCCCCCGGCGTCTTCTTAAGGACCCCTGGCCGATCCTCGTCCTGACCACGATCATCGTCGCCCTGTTCCTGGCGCGCCTGCCGACGCAGAGCCTGTCGACGCTCACCTTGGGCGAGGTCGCCCAGGCCGATGTCGTGGCCCCGTTCGACCTGACCATCCAAGACGCCGAAGCGACGGCCCTGAAGAAATCCGAGGCGGAGGCCGGGATCGTTCCCGTCTACACCTTCGACGCCAACGTCTTCGCCAACACCGAGGACAAGATCCGGCTGCTCTTCGCCGAGGGGCGTGACTGGACCGCCAAGTTCCCCGCGAACCACCAGAGCGAGGGGCTCCGGAGCCTGTTCCTCGAAAAGCACGGCGTCGATCTCGAGCTTCCGGACGTCCAGACGCTCACCCGCCTGCAATTCCCGGCCGACCTCGAAGAGACGCTCGTCAGCCTGGCCGCCAAGACCTATAGCCAGGGCATCGTCGTCTCCAAGAACCTCTTCATCCACGGAGAGGACGAGCGCGGTCTGTCCCTGGTCGATTCCGAGGGCCGCGAGCGGCCCGTCCGGGTTTCCGATCTCCTGGACATCGGCGAGAGCGAGCGCCGCTTTAACGACGACCTGGCCCGGATCGAGATGCCGGCCCGGAGCCGGGCCGCGCTAGCCAACCTGGGACAGATCTTCCTGACCGCCAACGTCACTTACAATAAGATCGAGACCGAAAAACGGAAGGCCGCCGCCCGGAACGCGGTCGAGACGGTCGCTTTCACGGTCAAGAAGGACCGGGCCATCATCCGCAAGGGCGACGAGGTCACGGCCGACGCCCTCAAGGTCTTAGACCAGTTCAACCAGCGGATCCGGCAGCGGTCGCACTGGCTGCCCAATTTTGCCGGCATCATCATCCTCTACTTCTTCCTCTTCGTCACCCTGTGGTCCTATCTCCGCAGGGCCTACAAGGCCCAGCCGGCGGACCGGTACTTCCGCATGATGTCGGGCGCCCTCATCGGCAGCCTCGTCCTCTACAAGGCCTTCCTGACCCTGGCCACCATCGTCAGCGGCGCCCTCACCACGCCCGCCCTGTCCGGGGTCGATGTCTATTACTACGCCTTCCCCCTCCAGGCGGCCACCCTGATCTTCGCGTTCCTCCTGCCCGACCCGGTGACGCTCCTGTTCATCATCCTCAACAGCCTGACCGCCGGGCTGCTGTTCGGCGGCAATTTCGTCCTGACCATCTTCTCCTTCGTCGGCGGCCTGGCCGCCGTGTACGGCGTCAAGGTCTACCGCCGGCGCTACCGGGCGGCGACGCTGCGGGCAGGGTTCATCGTCCTGCCGGCCGTCAACGCCCTGCTCATCCTGACCTTCCACCTCATCCTCCGGGAATCGTCCTTCGAGGCCTTCCCCGTCGAGGTGACAATGGGCATCTTCGGCGGCGCGATAAGCGCCGTCCTGGCCTTCATGCTCCTCCCCCTCGTCGAATCGGCCTTCGGGTTCGTCACTGGCTCAAAGCTCCTCGAGCTGACGAACTCGGACCTGCCCATCTTCCGCCAGCTCTCGGAGGAGGCCCCCGGCTCTTACCACCACTCCCTCATCGTCGCCTCGCTCGCCGAAAAGGCCGCCGAGGAGCTCGGCCTCGACACCCAGCTGACCAAGGCCGGGGCGCTCTACCACGACATCGGCAAGACCAAGATGCCCGAGTATTTCATCGAGAACCGGAGCCGCGAGTTCGACCTCCACAAGGACCTGACGCCCTCGATGAGCACGCTCGTCATCAAGAACCACGTCAAAGAGGGCGCCGAGCTGGCCCGCAAGCTCAAGCTGCCCCGGGCCCTGCGCGAGATCATCGAACAGCACCACGGCAACTCCCTCGTCCGCTTCTTCTACGCCAAGGCCAAGCAGACCTACGACCCCGAGGAGCAGACCGTGGGTGAGGAATCCTTCCGTTATCCCGGGCCGGCGCCGCAGTCGAAGGAAGCTGGCCTGGTCATGCTGGCCGACGCGATCGAGGCCGCCTCGCGGAGCCTCAAGGCGCCGACCAAGGACAACCTCAAGCGGGTCATCACCGACATCATCAACGGGACTCTCCAGGATGGCCAGCTCGACGCCTGCGACTTCTCGCTCAGGGAGCTCCGCGCGGTCGCCGCGGCCTTCCTGACCGTCCTCTACGCCATCTACCACCCCCGCGTCGAGTACCCCGGCTTCAGCTTCGAGGGCCGGCCCAACGGCAAGAAGAAGGCCCCCGGCAAGAACGGCAACAAGAACAACGCCAACGGCAAGAAAGACGATGATCACAATTCTCAACCGCCAGAAAAAACACCGGGTCCCGACCAAGGCGTTTGAGCGGCTCCTCGGGGAGCTCTCCCGGCGCTACCGGCTCCCAGACCCCGAGGTCAGCCTCGCGTTCGTCGGCGAACAGGCCATCCAGACGCTCAACCGCAAGTTCATGAAAAAGGACCGGCCGACCGACGTCCTGAGCTTCCCCCTCGGCGAGAAGGCCCCCGACGGCAGGTTCTACCTGGGCGACATCATGATCGCCGTGCCGGTCGCCGCCCGCCAGGCCCGCGAGAAGGGCCACAGCCTCGACCGCGAGCTCCGCCTGCTCACGATCCACGGTTTCCTCCACCTCCTCGGCTACGACCATTTCGCCGGCATCGAAGAGGAGGAGCAAAAGCTCCACCGGATCTACCTCGCATGACGATGACGGCCTTAACCTGGACCGGTCTGGCCCTGGCCTTCCTGGCCGCGTTCCTCCTGTCGCTCTTTCATATCGTCCTGGGGGCCTATTCGAAGATCTCGCTCAGCCGGTTCCTCGAGGACCGGAACAAGCCGGACCGGGCCGGGATCCTCAAGGATTTCGAGGAGACCCAGCTGGCCGTCGAGTTCCTCCGGATCGTCATCATCCTGGCGCTCACCGTCTACGGGTTCAACGTCATCGAAGGCCTGGGGATGCGGCCCATCTGGCTCTTCCTGGCCGCCCTGGCCGTCTACGCGGTCGGACTCGACCTCGTCCCGCGCCTCTTCGTCCTCGCCGCCAAGCCGCATATTCTGGCCATGTTCCTGCCGGCTTTCCCTCTCGTCCGCGTCCTGGCCCTCCCCGTCCTCGTCATCTCCCGCCGGCTCATCGCCCGGGAGGAGCAGCGCGAAGAGAAGGAGGAGGACCGGGAGGCCTCGGAAGAAGAGATCAAGACGTTCATCGACGAGGCGACCGAGGAAGGCATCATCAACAAGGGCGAAGACGCGCTGCTCCGGAGCGTCGTCGAGTTCGGCGACACGGTCGTCCGGGAGGTCATGACGTCTCGGCTCAACATGGTCTGCATCCGCAAGGACGCGACCATCGACAATCTCAAGGACCTCATCATCAAGGAGAAGTACTCGCGGATCCCCGTCTACAAGGACCGGCTCGACAACATGGAGGGGATCGTCATGGCCAAGGACATCCTCGAGTACTCCGACGACAAGCACAAGGCCCAGCCCATCGAGGCCCTCATCCGGCCCGTCGCCTTCGTCGCCGAGGCCATGGCCGTCCAGGACCTCCTCCGCGAGTTCCAGAAGGTCAAGACGAAGATGGCCATCGTCGTCGACGAGCACGGCGGCGTTTCCGGCCTGGTGACGATGGAAGACGTCGTCGAGGAGATCGTCGGCGAGATCCAGGACGAGTACGACACGGAGGAAGCCCAGATCGTCGAGAACGGCCCGCTCGATTTCACCGTGTCCGGGGCGACCGAGGTCGAGGAGCTCGAGGAGCTCTTCGACGTCGACCTGGCCGAGGACGATTTCCTCACCGTCGGCGGCCTGATCACGCACGACCTGGGCCGGCTGCCCTTCAAGGGCGAGACCTTGACGATCAAGGGCCTCCAGCTCGAGGTTCTCGACGTCGACCAGAAGAAAGTCAAAAAGCTGAGGATCCGCGAGGCCGCCTAGAGGCCGAGGGGGACAGATGCCAGCGACGGCCAAAGCCAAGACGACTCGAACGAAGAAGGCGGCGCCCGTAGCCGCCGCAACAACGGTGGAGCCCGGGTCGACCACGCCCGTCACGAAAGCCGCTCCAAAGAAAAGGGCTCCCAGAAAAAAGGCGGAACCCAAGCCGGTCTATAAGACGGGCTACATCGCCCTCGTCGGCCGGCCGAATACCGGGAAATCGACCCTCCTCAACGCCCTGCTCGGCCAAAAAGTGGCCATCGTCTCAGACAAGCCCCAAACGACCCGGATCAGCATCCTGGGCATCAAGACGACCGACAAGGGCCAGGCCATCTTCGTCGACAACCCGGGCATCCACAGGCCGCTCCACACCCTCAACAAGAGGATGATGAACTTTGTCTATTCGGCCCTCGAGACCTCCGACATCGTCTGTCTCCTCGTCGACGCGACCGAGAAGTTCGGCCACGGCGACGAGTTCGTCCTGGAGACCCTGCGCAAGGTCAAGACGCCCGTCTTTCTGCTCATCAACAAGGTCGACGCTGTCCGCAAGGACACGGTGCTGCCCATCATCGAACATTACAACGGCCTCTTCCCCTTCAAAGAGATCATCCCCATCTCGGCCCTGAAGGGCATCAACCTCGACGTCCTGGAGCGGCTCCTCTTCGACGCCCTGCCCGTGGCCCCCAAGCTCTACTCGGACGAGGAGATCTCGGACCAGTCGGAGCGCTTCCTCTTCGCCGAGATCATCCGGGAGAAGATCCTCAAGTACGTGACCGAGGAACTTCCCTTCGTCACGGCCGTCTACATCGAGTCCATCGAAAACAAGGCCCAGGAGGACTGGAAGAAGCCCGGCGAGACGCGGCCCATGACCTACATCCGGGCTTCGATCTTCGTCGAGAAGGATAACCACCGCAAGATCATCATCGGCCGCCACGGCTCGCTCGTGAAGCAGATCGGTATCGAGGCCCGCCAGGAGATCGTCGACTACATCGGTCATAAGGTCTACCTGGACCTCCAGGTCCGCGTCCGCGAGAATTGGCGCGACTCCGAGGACGTCCTCGACCTCATCGAAGGCCAAAAGGGCTAATTTGACTGAGCCCGGCCTCCATGCGATAATTTAGCGCCAATCGGATGGTGAGTGTAGCTCAACGGTTAGAGCATCGGACTGTGGATCCGAAGGTTGGGGGTTCGATTCCCCTCACTCA
>CAWEJF010000015.1:0-162047 GCA_963809345.1 Candidatus Aminicenantota bacterium
CCATTAAATCCCCCCATATAGGCAGAGTGTCGGACTCTGGATCCAAAGGTCGGAGGTTCGAATCCTCTCAGGCAAGCCACGTTCTCTCCTGTTATTCAGCCTTACAGCTTTCCCGTTCCTTCGGCCAGAGTCAAACAAATTTTAGCTTAAAGACAGTAGTTTCGCCATTATTGACCGTATCTTTTAAAAAATGATATCGTTTGTTTAGGGCAAGACAAGGGAGCTTGGAAAAGTGCGGACTAATATTAGACTTCTCATTGTCTTTCTCCTCATTTGGATGAGTCTACTCTCGGGTGTGATTGATCCAGAACAAAAGCACGAGGCCATAATTTCTGAGGACAGTCATATTGTTCTCTCAAACCTTCATGTTTTCGACGTATCAGCCGGGGCTCTGACGCTTAAGGAAGACATCTTGATTGAGGGAACGCACATCAAAGCCGTGGGAAGAATGGACGCTTCCGAAAAAGATGTGGAAAGAATTGACCTAAGTGGAAAATTCGCATTCCCCGGGCTTTTTGATTGCCATACGCACCTAGGTTTTCTAACGACATTAAAAGAAGAAGAAATGATCGGCGAGCTCCGGACTTTCGTATTCAATGGTATCACGCAGGTGCGCGATTTGGGCGGCCCCATCGATGTTCTCAGCCAAATGGATCAGAGAATTTCAAGCGGCGATATCCTGGGGCCGAAGATGTTCTATTCCGGCTCTATGCTTGAAAAGCCGCCTCTCTTTTATTTTAAAAAAAATAAAATCCTCCCGGGATTACAAATGGGAATTAGCACGAAAGAAGATGTGGACAGGGTCCTTTTGGAATTTGCCGGGAAGGGCGCATGCATGGTCAAAACGTATGGCAGAATGGATTTGGATGTCTACCAGCATATCTTGGTCGTCGCGAAGAAACTTGGGCTTAGAGTGGTTCATGATCCGGGGCGCTATCTTTTCCATGTAATCCCAATGGACACGGCTATTGACTTAGGTGTCAGGAGCATCGAGCATGGTGTCGCTCCCTGGCCTGTTGTGCTGAAAGATGAACTCAAAAAGAAGCACGATCAACTCATGGCAGAAAATGCTGATGAGGCCGCACGCGAATTATTCATGGATAAGGTCATTAAGCTTGGAAATGAATCGATTTCGACGGAGAAACTTCAGCGCCTGATCGACAAGATGCTCGAAAACAATGTCTACATCTGTCCAACCCTCTGGATGTATGGCCATGAGGATGTATTCACCCAGGAATTCATAAAGAACAAGGTTAAGATCCTCGTCGGCCATGACGGCCCGAGTCCTTCGCTCCTATTTACCGAGATGAAGTTGTTAAGGGATCGTGGGCTATCAGAACTCGAAATAATAAGAGGTGCGACCATTTACCCGGCGCAATGGCTGGGCGTCGAGGATAGATACGGCTCGATCTCTCCTGGAATGCTGGCAAACATCGTTATTCTTGATAAGAATCCACTAGAAGACATTGGAAATTTCAAGTCCCCATATATGGTTATCAAGAACGGTCAGGTGGTTTTCGCTAGGTCAAGATGATTGAAGAGATTGGCATATAAAACATAATATGGCAGAAATTGATGCAGGCCTGGAATTGAAGACGAATTTCTGAGGGAGAGGGGAGAGGGCCACGGCTCGCGAATTCTATCAGAAATTCCTCGACCTCTGGAAGGACGCCGACCCCGGCCTGCCTGAGGTTGAGGACGCCAGGAAGCGGCTGGCAGGTTGAGGGGCAGCTGATCGGCAGGCCGGAGGTTCGATCCCTCTCGCGCGAGGGCGGAAGATAGGAAGGAAAGGAGACAAATCCTCATGAGAAGCCTGAAAATTCTGGTGTTTCTGTTCTGCTCGCTAGCAGCAATTTTGGCCACGCTTACCGCCCAGGAGATGTTCGACGCGGTAAAGGCGGGGGACCTGGCCAAGGTCAAGGTCCTGGTTGAGAAAGACTCCGGTATCGTGAACGCCAAGAACCCGGGAGGGCAGACCATCCTTTTCGCCGCCGTATCGGTTGGCCAGCTCGAGATCGCCGAATACCTGATCTCGAATGGGGCGAACGTCAACGAGACGTCAAATTTCCATATGGCACCGCTGGACGTCGCCTGCGTGAGGAACGCCCCTTTGGCGATCGTCCGCCTCCTTGTAGAGAAAGGCGCGGACATCAACTTCGTCTCGGAATACTTAGGAAGACCGTTGGACCTGGCCCTAGACACGGAAAACGTCGCCCTCATCGACTACCTGAAATCCAGGGGTGCCACCTCCACCGCGCTGGAGTTCAAGACCTACCGCCTAGCCGGGAAAGTCCACCGCGTCGCTTACCCTTGGGGGATGAGGAACAACATCGTTGCCTTTTCCGGTCCGGACGGGATATTGCTTGTCGATACCGGGTTCAGCAAGCACGCAGTCAACGCTCTCAGGAAAACGTTCGGCGGCCTGGCCAAGGGTGACGTCAGATATATCATCAACACTCATCTGCATGGAGACCACGTCGATGGGAACGGAATCGGTCTTGCGGACACCAAGGTAATCAATCTTAAGAGCCTCGAGAATCCGGATTTCAAAGGCCTGATCTCAAGAAGTGACCGACCCCTCCGCGGCCGGGCGGGGCAGGAACTCGCCGCTCCATACTCGATACGCTTCAACAGCCAGGATATCCAGATCATCCCCAATCCAGGTCTCCATTCCCAACATGATCTTCTCATCTATTTCCCGAAGTCAAGAGTCCTTTGCATGGGCGACCTTTTGCTCTCCGAGAGCTGTCCCGCTGTCCAAGATGTCGCGGGGTACATGGATTTTCTTGATAAAGTCATCAACATCTTCCCGGCCGGGACGATGTTCGTGAGCGGCCACGGCAAGGAACTGACGAGAGATGGCCTCGGGAAGTACAGGGACGACCTGGCCGGGATGATCGCGATCGTCAGAAAAAGCTATGAGGCTGGGAAGAGCGCCGAGGACATGGTCCGCGATGACGTACTCAAGGCCTATAAGGCCAAATATTCCTTGCTCGATTGGATCGGGCCCGACTCGTGGCTCCTGCGGATCGTCGAAGGATTGCGGTCCGGCAGCCTGAAATAGGCACCGCCCCGCTCGGGCTCCCTCATGTTCTAGGATCCATTCATCTTACTCGGGACACGGCCGTAGAAGCATGGGCCTATGAGTGGCACAGGTGTCGCAAAAGAGGAAAGCAGCAACGCCGCAGGTGAGCACAATCTGAGCACAATCAATTTTGCAGTCCATCTAATATATTTATTATCAGCAAGATAAAACGCTAATCCAGTTGGTTCGTAATCAGCAGGTCGGAGGTTCGATCCCTCTCGCTGGCTCCACCGATTCCTCCCACGTAGTGTCCACTTAGAAGGATCTGTGCCTCTTCAAAAAAGCTGGCGATATTGTCTTCCCTACATTTCCGTGGCGAGCTTTCGTAGGTCATTCAATATCGTGTCAAGTTTTAGCCTGTCAAAATATTGGCCATTGAAAAATACAGAATTAATTTTCCTCGTGTTAGCGATAGACGAAAGAGGATTTCCTTCAAGTAAGATCAGATCCGCGATCTTTCCCTCCTCCACCGTCCCAAGCGAATCCTGGCTGCCCACACATTCAGAAGCATTCTTGGTCGCGGTCTGAAGAGCTTCTATCGGAGAGAGGCCGCTCTCAACCAATAGCTGAAGCTCGTCATGTAGGCTGAAGCCTTGAAAAACGAACGGCACGCTTCCGCTGTCTGTTCCGGCAAGTATCTTGACTCCCGCCCTGTTCATTGCGCCCACAAGCTCACGTGAGCCTGAACAGATTCTCTGCAGGCCGGCAACGACTTCATCATCGATCAGCCTTTCACCCATATTCTTAAACCAATTTCTCAATTCAGACGGACAAAAAGAAAGTCTTGGGTCATCGGCCATTTCGGCTTTATCCCGGTAGGCAGGGTCGTTCCAGACAACAAGTGTCGGGCACAGGAAAGTGCCATTCGCCACGAGACGGGAGAAGAGCTCTCTAGCCCTTTGGTCATCGTATCTGATGTCGGCCAACGCCTTGACCCGATCGCGAAAGTTGTCGATATCCATAAGTTTCTTTCTGATCGCTTCTTCGCGCTCGTCGCAGGGAATTGAAACAGCATATTTGTGCTCAAGGCTGAGTTGTCCGGCGTCAGAGGCTTCCGAGGCGCTTACCGAATAGGGGACATGACCCGCAAAGGGGATCCCCTGCTTTTGGGCCTCATCAGCGATGGCATAATAAACGTCGCGAGGAAGGTCGTCGGAGAGGATCTTAATGAAATCGGCTCCCTCGTTCTTGCTTTTCTGAACGAACTGACACCCTTGTTCTGCGCTTGTGAACTCGGGCGGTCGAGGGCTTGCGATGATCATCCGCGGCCCGATCAATTGACCTGACGACATCTCCTCACGCCATTGATGGAATTTGGGAACTCCGAACATAACACGCACGTTGGTGATCCCATTGGCTATGAAGAGCGCCATGAATTGCTTCCAGCGGATATCTTTTCCTTCGTAGGGATGAATATGCATATCCCAGAGACCGGGGATCAAGTATCTTCCCGATCCATCGACGATTCTGACGTCTGCGGCGAGTTTTATTTTTTGCGTTCTGCTTATCTTAAGAATGCGGTTCCCGGCAATGAGGACCGTCATTCCGGGCCTTTCGGATGCTCCTGTCGCATCAATGATCGTGACGTTCTGAACGGCAATATCGGCTTTTTCTGCTTTCGTGCATGAGGGAAATGAGATAAAAAGACCTAGAGCCATGACTAGAGTCATCGTTTTCATATGCTGCCTTTAGGCTGACTTGATCCCGCTCCCTATATATATAACTACAATCGTGAACCTTTCAAGCACGATCGAGATTCGGAACCTGATCTGATCAGATGCCTTATGAAACAGCCCTTGAAATTGATTTAGATCAATAATATGCTTCTTTACGCAAGTGGAGGGGGATAACCGCGCCGGAAAAGTACCCCCAAACGGTAAGGGGATCGAGAATCTCAAGAGGCTATCAGTGGGGTGGCAGATGAGACTTTCGAGGCGAGCGTTGGTGCTTGGATTTGTTATCCTTTCTATCGCCGGTTGCGGGCGTCCTGAGCCCGGCATCGACGCGGCTAGCGTGGAGCGCGTCATCACGGCGCTGAGCGCGGACGAAATGTCGGGCCGGGCACCGTTCACGCCTGGCATTGATAAGGCCGCGGACTTCATCGGCGATGAGTTTGCGTCGATCGGGCTCCAGAAGATCAGCGGGATGGACGGCTACCTGCAGCGGTTCGTAGCGTATCGACTTCAAGTCCAGAGCCGCAGGGTTGTCCTGAACGGAATCGAGACCGCGCCCGAAGGATCCATAGCGTGGGCTGGGGCTCCCTCTGTCCGCTGGAGAACAGGCGATCCGGTCGAGGTGGTCGTGATTGGACCAGAGGACGATGCCGGACAGAAGATCTATTCGATCCGTGTGAAGGATCGCAGCGCTCTCATCTTAATGAACACCAGCCATGAATCATTCTTCCGCCGATTGACCAATAGAGGGTCTGCCCCCCTATTCTTTCTCGATCCACCATCAGGAGCCACCTTGGTCTTCGTTCTTACGGATGAGGCGCATATGACATCCTTTGAGGTTGAGGTCATGGCCCCCTTGGAGAAGCTTCCCCTCACGAATGTCGTGGGCTGGATCCCCGGCAGGCGCAGCGATGAAATCGTGTTCTTTGGGGGGCATTACGACGGGAAAGGCGTACTCGACCCCGTGGATGGCGATTCCATCGCGAACGGGGCCAACGATTGCGCCTCCGGGACCACAGCGATGATCGAGCTTGCTCGATATTTCGAAGCTAACGGAAAACCTGAGCGGACGTTGATGTTCGCTGCGTTTACCGCGGAAGAGATCGGGCTTCTGGGCTCAGAATACTTGGCACGGCAACTCAATTGCTCTGAGATAGTCGCGATGTTTTCCGTCGGGTCAATAGGAAAAGTTGACCCGCGCGGCCCTAACACGGCAATCGTCACTGGGTTCGATCGATCAGATTTCGGCAAGATCCTGCAGCAGGCGGTGGAGGGGTCACCTTACTCCTTTTACCCGGATCCCTACGGGGGTCAATACCTCTTCCGCCGCGCCGACAATGCCCCGTTTGCACGCAGAGGAGTGCCAGCTCACACGATCAGCACGATCTCTATGGACCCGCGAGACAAAGATCTCCATAGCGTTTCCGACGAAGTCGAGACACTCGACCTCATTAATATGACGAGCTTGATTCGAGCCATTGCAACGGGAGCTGCGCCGATCATCTCGGGCAAGGCGACTCCAACGCGAATCGACCCGCCGCTTGAGAAGTCGCCCTGAAGCGCGTGGAAGGAAGTCGCGAGTTGGGAATAGTTGTTCGATGACCGCCGGGGGTTCTCCCAATCCCCGATGCAAGGATTGGACGTTCGAATTAGTTCAGGCACGCCATTCAACTCGGCCCTGTTGCGGCACCTCAGCTGAGCACAGTCTGAGCACAATCGATTTTGTATCCTACTTAATTACTTTTATTATCAGTTATTTGAGACGCTAGGCCAGTTGGTTCGTAATCAGCAGGTCGGAGGTTCGATCCCTCTCGCTGGCTCCAATGATTCCATTGACTTCACATCCACCCCTCTGTTAGTCTGAGGCCAAGTTAGAGTAGGGGAGTTCAGTTGGCCATCAAGTGTCCGAAATGTCACTCCGAAAACCCTGAGACCAAGCAGTTCTGCGCTGATTGCGGCGCTCAGCTTCCTCCTCCCCAAGTTCAGCCCCCGGGCATGACCGAAACCCTCCAAACACCCGTCCGCGAGCTTACCACGGGCTCCACGTTCGCCGGCCGCTATCAGGTGATCGAGGAGTTGGGCGGCGGCGGCATGGGTAGGGTCTACAAGGTCCAGGACACGGACATCAAGGAGAAGGTCGCCCTCAAACTGCTGCGGCCCGAGATCATCCTGAATAAGGAGGCGGTCGAGCGCTTCTCGAACGAGCTCAAACTCGCCAGGAAGATCAGCCACAGGAATGTCTGTCGCATGTTTGACTTGGGCAGAGCCGAGGGCACGACTTTTATCACCATGGAGTTCGTGCCGGGCGAAGACCTGAAGAGCTTTCTCCATAGGGCAAAACAGCTCAGCATAGGAACCGCGATCTCCATTGCCAGGCAAGTGTGTGAGGGATTGGAGGAGGCGCACAGGCTGGGGATTGTTCACAGAGATCTGAAGCCCGGCAATATCATGATCGACAAGGACGGGGATGCCAAGATCATGGACTTTGGGATCGCCCGCTCACTCTCGGGGAAAGGCATCACGGGCGCCGGGGTGCTGATCGGAACTCCCGAATACATGAGTCCGGAGCAGGTCGAGGGGAAGAACATCGATCAGAGGTCGGATTTCTATTCGCTGGGGGTCATTCTCTATGAGATGGTCACGGGGCGGCGTCCGTTCGACGGCGAGACAGCGCTCAGCATCGCTCACAAGCACAAATATGAGACGCCCGAGGATCCGCGAACGCTCAACGCTCAGGTTCCCGCCGGGCTTGCCGAGATCATTCTGAAGTGCTTGGCCAAAGATAGAGACAAGAGGTTTCAGAGCGCCGCCGAGCTCGGGGCGGAGCTCGGCAAGATCGAGGGAGGACTTCCCACAACGGACCGTATCATTGCAGGCAGAAAGACAACCGCCTCCCGGGAGATAACGGTCAAGTTCCGATTGAGCAAGCTCTTTGTACCCGTTGCCGGACTCCTGATCGTCGGTATTGTGGCTGGCTTCGTTCTCCTGAAAGGAAGGGGGCCTAAACTGGACCCGAACCGCGTTGCCGTGGCGGTTTTTTTGAACCAGACAGGAGACCCGAAACTCGATTCGCTCGGCCAGGAAGCGGCTCAATGGATAACAGAAGGTCTGACGAAGGCCAACCTCTTTGCCGTCGCTCCGTTGCCCTCTCCCGAAGCTCTGCAGAGCCGTGCCTCCATCAAGGATCCGTTGCGGAGATTGGCGGTTGAGACGGGAGCCGGCAAGGTCGTTTCGGGGTCCTATCATCTCCAGGGCGATACCATCCGGTTCTACGCGGATATCCGTGATATGAATTCAGGGAATATCGTAGAAGCTCTCGCCCGGGTGGACGGCCCCCGGCAGGATCTGACCAAACCATTGGATTATCTGCGAACAAAGCTCATGGGCTCCCTCGCTTGTCAGTTTAATCCTCTGATGAAGAGCTTTTTGAGCATAATAGCGGAGGCGCCAAACTTCGATTCCTACCGGGAGACTCTAGAGGGGATGAGGTGCTTCTCCCGTGGCGACCATGCGAAAGCCATCGAGCACCTTGATCTGGCCGCGGCTCTTGACCCTACGTTCAAGGCCGTTGGGATCTTCAAGGGATTTGCATTGCATAACTCCAACGAATATGCCAAGTCCGAAGCCTTGGTTGGAGAAATCGATAAATCGCGTGACCAGCTTTCAAAGGGAGAGATCGCCTTATTGGACTATCTACGGGCGTGGCTTCATGGCAACTTGGAGGATCGGTATCGTTTAATTAAGCAGATCGCCCCCCTGGATCCTTACTGGAGTCATGATCTTGCCCTTAATGCCGTGGATAATAATTTTCCCAGAGAAGCCGTGGAAGCCTTTAAGAACATCCCCCTGGAGGACGAATTCTGGAAGTCGTGGGGCGGGCAATGGGACATTATCACAAACGCTTATCATATGCTCGGCGATCATAAGCGGGAGCTCAAAGAGGCCCGGCGCGCTAGAAAAGACTTTCCGGAAAGTCTCTGGGCTCTCAGACGTGAAGTCAGGGCTGTTTCTGCCATGGGCCAAATGAAAGAGGTCAAACGGCTGATCGACGAGAGCGCCACGCTTCCGTCTGAGGGCGGATGGGGTCCCGGAATAACGATGATGCAGACCGGCCGTGAGCTGAGAGCGCATGGCCACCAGAAGGAATCCGTTCAAATGCTCGGACGAGCCCGGCAGTGGGTTGAAAGCCGGCCACAAAAAGAAAGGGACTCGGCCGACGGCCGTGGCCTTCTAGGCGGGATACTGATGTACCTTGAGCGATGGACAGAGGCCCAAGCCAGATACGAGACGTTGCTTAAGGAATCTCCCTCTGAAATCGGTTACATTTCACTTTGCGGCCAATTGGCGGCCGTTATGGGTGATAGAGAAAAAGCCCTGAGTTTCTCCAAGCAACTGGAAGATAACAAAACTCCATACCTATTCGGAACTCCGACTTATTATCGAGCGTTGATTGCCGCATTTCTGGGAGACAAAGAAGACGCTGTGAACCTGATTCGAAAAGCGATCAGCCAGGGCTACGCCTATCCGAGTATCCATGGGGCCATGGCTCTGGAACGTCTCAAAGACTATCCGCCTTACATACAACTCATGAAGCCCAGAGGATGAGCTCTATACGACCCCGGCCTGCCCGAAGTTGAGGACGCCAGGAAGCGGCAGGCCGGGCTGGAGGGCGGCTGATCTTTAGCCAATATGAGGATTTGGGCAGCCACCCAGAGGGCATGGTTTAGCTATCCCTTTTGAGCGGGGAGAAGATGAAGATGAACTTCAATTTTCTTATCCCGTTGGTGATTGGCTTTGCGTTCAACTGGGCCAGCGCCTTCACCCATTTTTATACGAAAAAATGGGGAGAGCGCCGGGGACGGGCCGTGACCTTCATCACACGGAACATCCTGGGGATCCCGGTGTGGGCCATGGGCGTAGCCCTGGCGACAAAGACGGAAGCGAAGCAATTATTTGAGCCAGATGTCGCATCCACGATTCTGGCCTGGGCCTTCCTCGTCCTGGGCTCCATCCTCATGATCTGGGCTCTCGTTCTTCTCCGCCTCCGGTCTTTCCGGCCGACGGAGAAGGACACATTGGTTGATCGAGGCCTTTTCGCGCATATCCGCCACCCGATTTATGGCGGGCTTCTCCTGGATTTCATCGGTCTGATCCTGATGCGGCCGACCGTCCCGGTCCTGGTGGGCGGTGCTCTCGGCTGGATTTTCGTCTTCGTCCAGGCCAGGTTTGAGGAACTGGACCTTGTGGAGCGCATCCCACCGTACCGGGATTACATGCGGCGCGTCCCGCGCTTTTTACCGCGCTTTCGCAAATCTTGACGAGACCGTGTCCGGTATCGGCGGCGCCGCAGATGAGCGCAAGAGGTTCGATCCCTCCAGCTGGCTCCACCAGGTCCCCCACCAAAGCCTGGGTCATCGCTGGTTGACTTCCCGCCTAACCCTCTGTTAGGCTGAAGTCGAGTTAGAGTAGGGGAGTTCGCTTGGCCAACAAGTGCCCGACCTGCCGTTCCGACAATCCTGATACCCTGAAGTTCTGCGGCGAGTGCGGCACCCAGCTCCCTCCGCCCCAAAACAGTCCTCCGGTCATGACGGAAACACTTCAGATGCCCGCCCATGAGCTCACCACGGGCTCCACTCTCGCCGGCCGATACCAGGTCATCGAGGAGCTGGGCCACGGCGGCATGGGACGCGTCTACAAGGTCTACGACACCGACGTCAAGGAGAAGATCGCCCTCAAGCTCCTCAAGCCCGAGATCGCCTTCGATAAGGAGACGATCGAGCGCTTCTCGAACGAGCTGAAGCTCGCCCGGAAGATCAGCCACCGCAACGTCTGCCGGATGTTCGACCTGGGCAGGGCCGAGGGCACGACCTTCATCACCATGGAGTATGTCCCGGGCCAGGACCTGAAGCGGCTCATCCGTCAGACGGGCCCGCTCGGCACGGGCCGGGCCGTCTCGATCGCCGAGCAGCTCTGTGAGGGCCTGTCCGAAGCCCATCGCCTGGGCGTCATCCACCGGGACCTCAAGCCTCAGAACATCATGGTCGACGAGGACGGGAACGCCCGGATCATGGACTTCGGCATCGCCCGGTCGCTCCGCGGCAAGGCGATCACGGGCGCGGGCGTGATGATCGGCACGCCCGACTACATGTCGCCCGAGCAGGTCGACGGGAAGGACGTCGACCGGCGCTCGGACATCTATTCGCTGGGGATCATCCTCTACGAAATGCTGACGGGCCGCGTTCCGTTCGAGGGGGATTCCGCCTTCGCGATCGGCGTCAAGCACAAGAGCGAGGTGCCGAGCGATCCTCGCGGCCTGAACCCCCAGATCCCGCCCGATCTCGGACGGCTCATCCTACGGTGCCTGGAGAAGGACAAGGACAAAAGGCCCCAAAGCGCGGAGGACGCGCGGGCCGAACTGGACCGGATCGAGAAGGGCCTGCCCACGACCCAGCGGGCTGCCCCCAAAGCCCGGCCGGCCACCGCGAAGACCATCACCGTCCAACTCACGACCCGCAAAGCCATCAGCTCGGCCCTGGTGCTGTTGGGCGTCCTGGCCCTGGCCTTCGTCGGCTGGCGGCTGCTCCGGCCGACGGCCGTTCCCGGGCCGGCTTCGGGAAAACCGTCCCTGGCCGTGATGTATTTCAAGAACAACACAGGCGATCCGGCCTTCGACGTCTGGCGCTCGGGGCTGGCCGAATCCGTCATCATCGACCTGGCCCAATCGAAATACGTCACCGTACTGACCGCCGACGCCCTCCTCAGCCTCCTGAAGAAGCACGGTCTCCTGGCCTCATCGGACTACGCCACCGAGGACCTGAAGAAGGTAGCGGCCGAAGGGAAGGCTAATCACGTCCTGCTGGGCCGGCTGTCCCGGGCAGGCGACACGTTCCGCGTCGAATACACGCTCCAGGACCTGGCCAAGGGCGCGGTCGTCGGGACGGGCCGGTTCGAAGGGACCGGCGAGGCGAGCCTCTTTGCCATGGTCGACGACCTGACTCGTAAGGTCAAGTCCGACTTCCATCTGAGCGCCGCGGCCATCGCCGGCGACTTCGACGAGGGGATTGGTACCATCACCACGTCCTCACCGGAGGCCTACAGGCTCTATATCGAGGGCCGTCGGCTGCTCAACGAAGGAAACTACGGCGATGCGATCTCCGTCACGGAGAAGGCCGTCGCCATCGATCCGGAATACGCGATGGCCTACCGGTCGATGGCCATGGCCTATATCAACTTGGGTTATCCTGTTAAGAGCAAGGAATACCTCGAAAAGGCGCTGCAGCACTCTGACCGCCTGTCCACGTCTCAGAAGTTCCTCATCCAGGCGGGTTACTATAGCATTAGCGAGAAGACGTATATCAAGGCGATCGAAGCTTACGAAAAGCTGGTGGAGACCTATCCGGATATGAAGTTCAAGGCGAACCTCGCCTCTCTCTATGCGAGAATTGGCGAAGTTGACAAAGCTATCAAGTTGAACGAGACGTATCTACGGGAGGACGGGAGCCGGACTTTCCTTGCATACAGCGAATTGATGAACCGTTATGTAGAAAAGTGCTGGTTCGAAAAAGCCCTCGAGACCGGGCGGGAGTACATCAGGGATGTCTCTGACGGGGCCCCTATACGCCAGTCCATCGCCAGGATCTACCAGATCATGGGCAAGCTCGACCTGGCCAGCGCGGAGCTGGACAAGGCTAAGGTTTTAGATCCCCTCAATGCCGACAATAGCGTCGTGAGAGGCTATCAGCTAATTCTGCAGGGGGATTTCCAGTCCGCAGAAGAAGAGTTCTTGAAAAACCTCGGAGCCGATGCCGACATCGTCCGGAAGAACGCGACGGGGAATTTATGCCTCCTCTATATCGTCCAGGGCAGGTTCAAGAAGGCTCTGGAGGTGTGCGAACAGCGCCTCGCCCTGGCCGAGAAGGCGGGCGAATCGTCCTGGGCTGGGTGGGCCTACGTCTACATGTCTGACGCCCTCCGGGCCTCCGGGGACCTGCGGGCCGCGCTGAAATACGCCGAAGAAGCTTTGAAGGTTGCCGAGGCTCTGGATGATCTGGGCGGTTTGAGATCCGGGCTATGGACCAAGGGGATGGCTCAGGCCAAAATGAACGACATCCCCGGGGCCTTGAAAACCGCGGAAGAGCTGCGGAAGTCGCTCGAAGGTTCGCCCATCAAAGACACAACTTATCCTGACCTGTGGGCCCGGATCGAGCTCGCCAGGGGAAATTATAGAACGGCCATGGCCGCGGCCGAAAAATCCCTATCCCTATGGCCCCCTTCGGATCCGCGCATCCCCGCTTATTATTACGAACCCTTGGCCAGAGCCTATTTCGAGAAGGGCGACCTGGATGCGGCCCGATCGGTCCATGAGAAGATCCTCGCCCTGACCACGGGGCGGTTCGACGGCGGCGAAGTCTATGCCCGGAGCTTCTACATGCTGGGCATTATCGCCGAAGAGAAAGGCGACAAGACCGTTGCCATCGAGCGCTACTCCAAGTTCCTTGACCTCTGGAAGGACGCCGACCCCGGCCTGCCCGAAGTCGAAGACGCCAAACTGCGCCTGGCCGGGCTGAAGCTACAATGAAGTGTGCCTAAAGACTTGTTTGATAAAAGGGGAGTGTCCATAGCGCCGAAGGTGAGCACAATCTGAGCACAATCGATTTTGTGCCCCGTCTAATTATTATATTATCAGCAAGTTGAAACGCCAGGCCAGTTGGTTCGTAATCAGCAGGTCGGAGGTTCGATCCCTCTCGCTGGCTCCATCGATTTCTTCCAAGCGTTCCAGGCTCCGGATCCAATGGCGGAGGTTCGAATCCTCGCAGGCACGCCATCTGATCTCTCTTTGACATTCCTCACGGACGGCGATATTCTTAGTTTTTACGGTATAAGGGGGCCTGCATGAGACATAAACCCGTTTTTTCACTTCTCTTTTTGTGCCTATTATTTTCATCATGTACCCAGCAGAAGCCTGTGGGAGCGGGAGCGACACTTGTTTTTACACACGTGACGATTATCAACACATCAGGCGGACCGAATCTTACGGACAGGGCGGTGTTTATTACTGGCGACCGCATCACAGACATCAAGAAGAACGGACATATCAACTTGTCCAAGGGGATCCAGGTGGTTGACGCGAAGGGCAAATATCTGATCCCCGGTCTGTGGGATATGCACGTCCATTGGTATGATGAGCGATTTCTTCCGCTCTATATTGCTAACGGAGTCACGGGTGTGCGACAGATGTTTGGCTTTCAACTTCATCTTGATTGGCGAAATAGGGCCGTGCGAGGCGAACTGATGGCGCCACGCCAAATCATCGCCAGTCCGATCGTAGATGGTCCGGGAGCCACATGGGTGGGCTCAATCGAAGTCGGCGATGAGCAGGAAGCTCGAGATGCCGTTCGAAAGATCAAGGAATCCGGCTTCGATTTTGTCAAAATCTACAATGGAATTCCGAGGGATGCTTTTTATGCCCTTGCGGATGAAGCTATGAAACAGGGCCTGCCCTTTGTCGGACATGTTCCTCACTCCGTGAGCGCGCTGGAGGCCTCCGATGCCGGGCAAAAGTGTGTCGAGCACTTAAACGGGGTCCTGGAGGCCTGTTCGCCGGATGGACAAGAGATTACCCAAGGCTATTTAAAATACACGGCCGGGGTGAACAATCGAAAAGGGATGGATGCGGCCGGACGGCAAGCAATGCGGTCTCTCCGCGAAAAGATGATGGCGACTTATGACGAGGAGAAAGCCGGAACATTATTCACGCGCTTCGCTAAAAATGGTACGTGGCAGTGTCCAACCCTCACCGTGAATCGTGTCCTCGCCTTCATCGATCAGCCCGATTTCAGGAATGATCCTCGACTTAAGTATTTTCCTGCGGCCTTTAGAGCCCGCTGGCAACCCGAAAACAACCCCCTTTGGGCGTCCCGATCTGCCGAGGACTATGCGATGTCCAAGCGTCGTTTCCAGAAAGAAATGAAAATTGTCTCGGAGATGCGTCGGGCGGGCGTAATGTTCCTCGCAGGGACAGATACTGGGAACCCTTATTGTTTTCCCGGATTCAGCCTTCACGATGAACTGTCCCTGCTCGTCGAGGCGGGATTCACCCCCTTGGAGGCTCTGCAAACGGCGACATTAAATCCTGCGATCTTTCTTGGCGCAGCCGAATCGTACGGCACTGTCGAGAAAGGCAAGATCGCCGACTTGTTGCTGCTCGAGGCCGATCCTCTTGAAAAGATCGAAAACACGAAAAGAATCTGCGCTGTTGTACTTGGCGGCAAACTATTTAGCAAACAACAGATCGACGAGATGCTTGCCAACTTCGAGAAGATCGCCAACCAGAAGCCAATTTCAAAACTTCTGATGAAAACCATACAGGAGCAGGACGTTGCGGCCGCTATCAAGCAGTATTATGACCTTAAGAGCCGAGACCCGGAGACCTACAACTTTAGCGAATCGGAACTCTGCAGCTTAGGCTATGATCTGTGGACGGCTCAAAGAATCAAGGATGCCATTGAGATCTTCAAGTTGAACATCGTCGCCTATCCTCAATCGAGCGATGCATATTATTGTTTGGGGGAAGCTTATATGGAAGGCGGCGATAAAGAGAACGCTATTGTTAGCTTCAGTAAATCCTTGGAGCTGGATCCGCAAAACAACTACGCGGCGGAGATGTTGAAAAAACTCGGCAAAAGGCTGCATTCATGAATAACTGCCCAGAAGATTGCCATTGAATGTGACTCCCGATCCAAAGGTCGGAGTTTCGAATCCTCTCCGGCACTCCATTCAATCCGCTCTTTCGCGGCGCCTGCAGGTGAGCACAATTTGAGCACAATCGATTTTGCGTCCCCCATATCTGATTAATAATCAGCATGTTGAAACGCTAGAGCAGTTCGTTCGTAATCAGCAGGTCGGAGGTTCGATCCCTGTCGCTGGCTCCACGGATTCCCTCTTATTTTGACTCCGTATCCAAGGGTTTGAGATCCGGATCCTCCCAGGCACGCCACGTTTGACTTCCCGCCTATGCCTCTGTTAGTCTGAGGCCAAGCAAGAGTAGGGGAGTTCGTTTGGCCATTAAGTGCCCGACCTGCCATTCCAACAATCCTGATACTTTGAAATTCTGCGGAGAGTGCGGCACCCAGCTTCCTCCGCTCCAAGGCCATCCCCCGGTCATAACGGAAACACTTCAAACTCCCATCCGTGAGCTCGCCCCGGGCTCCACCTTCGCCGGCCGCTTCCAAGTCATTGAGGCCCTGGGCCAGGGTGGGATGGGTAGCGTCTATAAGGTCTATGACCGGGAGGTCCGGGCCAAGGTGGCCCTCAAGCTCATCCGGGCCGAGTTCGCGGCCGATCCAAGGACGATCGAGCGCTTCCGCAACGAACTGAAGCTCGCTCGCGACATCGTCCACAAGAACATCTGCCGGATGTATGACCTCGGCCGCTCCGGCGAAACCTACTACATCACCATGGAGTACGTCGCCGGCGAAGACCTCCGGAGCATGATCCGCATGTCGGGCCAGCTCGATGTCGGAACGGCCGTCCACATCGGCCGGGAGATCTGCGACGGGCTGGCCGAAGCCCATCGCCTGGGCATCCTCCACCGCGACCTCAAGCCCGGGAACATCCTTGTCGATCGCGATGGCCACGTCCGGATCACGGATTTCGGCATCGCCCGCTCGCTCAAGGCCGACAAGCTCACGGCGGCTGGCGCCATCGCCGGGACGCCCGAGTTTATGTCGCCCGAACAGGTCGAAGGGCGGGACGTCGACCAGCGCTCGGATATCTATTCGCTGGGCGTCGTCCTCTACGAGATGGTGACGGGCCGGCCACCTTTCGAAGGGGAGACACCCTTCGCCGTGGCCCGCAAGCACGTCGACGACCTGCCCAAGGACCCCCGTAAGCACAATCCCCGCCTACCGTCAGGCCTGAGCGCGATCATCCTCAAGTGCCTTGAAAAGGGCCCGGAGAAACGCTTCGGGACCGTCGGGGAGCTCGGGGCCGAGCTCGAGAAAGTGGAAAAGGCCCTCCCGGATACCGCGCGCGGCCGCGCCAGCCTCGCTCCCCACCCCACGCGGAGGCCTAAGCCTGCAACAGCCCGGGAGATCACCGTGAAGCTGAGCTGGCGAAAGCTCGCACTACCGGCGGCGGCCCTCGCCGTTCTCGTTCTTGCCGCGGTTTTTATAGGCCGACCGCTCCTCAAGAGGAAGATCCTTCCATTTATCGGCCAGAAGCTCTCGATAGCCGTTATCAGTTTCGAGAACCTGACCGGCGACATCGCCCTCGACTACCTGCAGAAGGCCCTACCCAATCTTATGATCACCAGCCTCGAGCAGTCGGGATTCCTGAGCGTTACAACATGGGAGCGGCTGGGCGATCTTCTCAAACAGCTGGGACGAAAGGACGCGGGGTATATTGATAAGGACACGGGTTTCGAGCTCTGCCGGATGGAGGGTGTAGAGACGATCGTTATCGGGAGCATCGTCCGGACTGGCAACATGTTCGCGACCGATATCAAGGTCCTCGACGTCGGATCCAAACGCCTCCTCACGTCGGCCAAGGCCATGGGCGAAGGTGTCGACAGCATCCTCAAGACCCAGATCGACGAGCTCAGCCGGGACATCTACCGCGGGGTCGGCATGTCTGAAAAGGAGCTGCGCGCAGGCCGGTCTAAGGTTGCCGATGTGACGACGTCCTCGATGGAAGCGTACAAGATCTACATGAAAGGGCTCGAGGAAACAGACCAACATGCCTGGGAGAGCGCCGCCCGCTTTTTAGAGAAGGCCGTGGAGCTTGATCCGGGCTTCGCCATGGCCTATGCGGCACTCTTCTCTGTCGAGACAAGCCTCCAGAACTCCAACGCCGCGTATGCGGCCCTCGAGAAGGCCAAGTTGTACTCGGCGCGGGCGACGGAGAAGGAATGTCGATACATCAACGCAACGTACACGTACGCTGTCGAGAAGAACGCATCAAGCCACCTCAAACAGCTCGAGGAGCTCACAAGGAAATACCCGCGGGAAAAACGGTTCCTTGTCGAGTTGTCGATATACATCAAGGATAACGACCCAGGGCGGGCCATCGGGCTCCTGGACAGAGCCGCGGAGCTGGACCCGACCTGGACGCGGCCTATTAACGATGTGGCCCTCATCTACGGAAACATCGGCGAGTATCAGAAATCCCTCGAAGCTCTGAAGAAGCTGGCCTCGATGACGCCGGAAGACCCCAACGTCTACGAATCGATGGGCCATACGCTCATGCAGATGGGCAAGATCGACCAGGCCGTCGACAGTTTCAAGGAGGCCTTGGCGATAAAGCCCGATTTCGCCTGGTCGCTGTCGTCAGTCGCCTACACTTTAGCCTTCAAGGAGGATTACGATCAGGCGCTGGCCTGGATGGATCAGTACATCGGTAGGGCCCAGCAGGACGGGGTTCGGATGACCGGGCGGCTCGGGCGGGCGTTCTACTTGTTCTGGCTTGGTAGACGCACGGAGGCCCTTGGAGAGCTTGACCAGTTCGACGAGATCGCCGTCAAGCTGGGCAGCGGCCGGACCAAGATCTGGGGGGATTATCTCCGGGGCTGGATCCACGCTGAGAAGGGCGATCTCGAGGCGAGTGCCCTGGCATTTGCGAAGATGTTCGCATTCTATAAGACGAAGGGATACACGCAGAAAGAGTACCAGCAGGCCTTGGAAAGCTTCGTCACGGGTATGCTGGAGGTGAAGAAAGGCCTGCTTGAATCGGCCAAGGCCAAGCTGGCCTGGATGAGCCTTCCGAAGCCCGAATACCTCCAGGATCAGATCACGTACCTCGCGGCCATCCTCAACGCAGAGATCATGGTTGCCGAGGGCTCACCCCGAAAGGCCGTCGACATCATGAAGAAGGCCAAGGCCCACGTCGTCAACTACATCAACTACCCGGAATACCACGTGCGGTTCAACTTCCCGGCTCAGAAGGACGTTCTGGCCCGGGCTTACGCTGCGGCCGGCGATGTGGACAAGGCCATCGCCGAATACGAGCGGTTGGCGACGTTCGATCCACTTGAGAAGTCGAGCTTCCTCATCTATCCGCTCTTCAACTACCGGCTAGCCCGACTCTATGAGCAGAAGGGTCTCAAAGCCAAAGCCCGCGAGCGGTATGCGCGTTTCCTCGACCTCTGGAAGGACGCAGACCCCGGCATCCCCGAGGTTGAGGACGCCAGGAAGCGGCTGGCCGGGCTAACGGGCAGCTGATTATTAATTCAAGGCGGCGCCTCGGGTGAGCTCAATCTGAGCACAATCAATTTTGCGCCCCGGCTAATTATCTTTTTATCAGTAACTTGAAACGCTGGGCCAATTGGTTCGTAGTCAGCAGGTCGGAGGTTCGATCCCTCTCGCTGGCTCCATTTAATCCCCCGTCTCAGGACTCCGGATTCAAAGGTCGGAGGTCCATATCCTCTCGGGCACGCCACGTTTGACTTCCCGCCCATCCCTCTGTTAGTCTGAGGCCAAGCTAGAGTAGGGGAGTTCGCTTGGCCAATAAGTGCCCGACCTGCCATTCTGACAATCCAGAGACCTCGAGATTCTGCGCCGGATGCGGCACCCAGCTCCCTCCGCCCCAGAGCCATCCTCCGGTCATGACGGAAACACTTCAAACCCCTGTCCGCGAGCTTGCCACAGGCGCCACGTTCGCCGGCCGCTACCAGGTGATCGAAGAGTTGGGCCACGGCGGCATGGGCCGCGTCTACAAGGTTTTCGACACCGACATCAAGGAGAAGATCGCCCTTAAGCTCCTTCGCCCCGAGATCGCCCTGGACAAGGAGACCGTCGAGCGCTTCTCAAACGAGCTGAAGCTCGCTAGGAAAATTAGGCATAAGAACATCTGCGGCATGTTCGACCTGGGGAAGGCCGAGGGCACGACCTTCATCACCATGGAATTTGTCCCCGGCGAGGACCTGAAGAAGTTCATCCGGAAGTCCGGCCAGCTCGGGGCCGGCCGGGCCGTGTCGATCGCCAAGCAAGTCTGCGAGGGGCTGGAAGAGGCCCACCGTCTGGGTGTCGTCCACAGGGACCTGAAGCCCCAGAACATCATGGTGGACGAGGACGGGAACGCCCGGATCATGGATTTCGGGATCGCCCGATCGCTGCGGGGCAAGAGTATCACGGCCGCCGGCGTCATGATCGGGACGCCGGATTATATGTCACCGGAACAGGTCGAAGGCAAGGACGTCGATCAGCGTTCGGATATCTATTCGCTGGGTATCATACTCTATGAAATGCTGACGGGCCGGGTGCCGTTTGAGGGCGACACTCCGTTCACGATCGGGGTGAAGCACAAGAGCGAGATACCGCGAGACCCGAGGGAGATCAATACGCAAATCCCCCAGGACCTCGGCGGGCTCGTCCTCAAGTGCCTGGAGAAGGACAAGGCCAAGCGCTACCAGAGCGCTGGGGAGCTCCACGCCGATCTGGAGAAGATCGAGCAGGGCCTGCCGACAACCGAGCGCGTCGTCTCGAAAAGGAAGCCCTTCACATCCAAAGAGATCACGGTCAAGTTCAATATCAGAAAGCTGGCCCTGCCCTTATCCGCCCTCATCGTGCTGGCCGTCGCGGCCGTCTTTCTCTGGAAATTCATCCCTCACAAGAAAGCGCCGGCTGCTACCAAGATCGAGAACTCCATCGCCGTGATCAGCTTTGAGAACGAGACCGGCGATAAGAACTATGACTACCTCCAGAAGGCCATTCCCAATCTGCTCATCACGAGCCTTGAGCAAACCGGCGTCCCTTATGTCGCGACCTGGGAACGGATGCGGGACCTGCTCAAACAGATGGGAAAGGGGGAGTTGGACATTATTGATGCCGATGCGGGCTTTGAGCTCTGCCGCAGGGAGGGCATCCAAGCCATCGTCCTGGGAAGCTTCGTCAAGGCCGGTGATGTATTCGCCACGGATGTCAAAGTTCTGGACGTCGAAACGAAGAAGATGCTGAAGAGCGCCGGTTCAAGGGGGAGGGGTGTCGACAGCATCATCGAAAGCCAGATCGACCAACTGACCGAAGAAATATCCCGAGGGATCGCCCTCACCGCGAACATGATCCCATCCGGTCAGGCCCGGGTGGCCGATGTCACGACCAGTTCCATGGAGGCTTATAACTATTTTCTCAAAGGAGATGAGGAGGCAGAAAAACTCTATTGGGAAAGTGCCCGTCAATTCCTTGAAAAGGCGGTCAAGCTCGACCCGACGTTTGCCACGGCCCATCATTGGCTCGCCGATATTTACGGGGAAATGAGCGATGTCAAGGCTCAGCGTGAAGAGATCGAGAAAGCCATGGAATATTCAGATAAAGCCACGGAAAAAGAGAAGCTTGACATCGAAGCGACCTATGCCCTTTACGTCAAAGGAGATCCCCTCGAATATTCAAGACTGATTGAACAACTGGTCCAGAAATATCCAAAACAAAAAGAATTCCATTTTTATCTGGGCGCTGATCTCGTGGAGAGGGACTTGCCCAGGGCGATCGAGGAGCTCACCAAAGCCCTGGAACTTGATCCCCAATTTGGAGAGGCCCTAAATCAACTTGCTATCATTTACAGGGGAATAGGGGACTACGAAAAATCACTCGAACTATTCAGAAGATATACCGCTGTTTCTCCCGGCGATGCCAATCCGTTCGATTCCACGGCCTGGACGTATCTCCGGATGGGCGATCTCGACCAAGCCCAAGCGAAATTCGAGGAAGCCCTTGAGGTTAAACCCGATTTTATTTACTCGCTCAAAGGCCTCCTATATCTCTACGCCTTGAAGCAGGATTATCCTGAGGCGATGAGATGGGCGGGTCAATTTATCTCGAGAAGCCAATCCCCGGGCGTGATCATCCAGGGATATCGGTACCGCGCCTTGCTGGAGTTTTGGCTGGGTCGGATCAAAGACGCCTTGGAGACGCTTCGGGAAGCAGACGACCTGGCCGAGAAGATTTCTAACAAGAACGCCCGGGTTTTCACGGATTATTTCAGAGGTTGCATCCACTTTGAGAGAGGCGAGTTCGAGCTCGGCCGGAGATATCTCCAAGCCTGCTGGGAATACGAGACCCAGACATATCCGCTATCACGGCAATTAAACAAGATCATCTACGCTTACGAGCTCGGGCTCATAGAGCTTGAACTCGGGCGAATCGATTCGGCGAGATCGAGATTGGCGGATATTAAGGCCAACCTCGCAAAGCTTGGGAATACGTCCAGTTGGGACGTTTCCCTTCATTATGATCTTCTCTCCGCGGAGATCCTTTTACGGGAAGGAGCGGCCAAGGCGGCCATAAGCCTCCTCACCAAGATGCCGCCTCAGAAACCACCCATGAGCTTCGGTGGTTCACTTTTTCCGATCGGCTATATCTTCTCCGCACTCAGGGATGTCTTGGCCCGAGCTTACCAACAGAATGGAGAAACCGATAAGGCCATTGCCGAGTACGAGCGCCTTGTCACCATCAGCCCGCAAAATATCTCGCGCACTCTCATCCATCCGCTCAATTATTATCGCCTGGCCAAACTCTATGAGCAGAGGGGCACGGCGGCTAAGGCGGAGGCGAATTACCGACGATTCCTCAACCTCTGGAAGGACGCCGATCCCGGCCTGCCCGAGGTTGCGGATGCCAGGAAGCGGCTGGCCGGGCTGAAGGGCAGCTGATCACCAATTCGGCGCAGCGCCGCAGGTGAGCACAATCTGAGCACAATCGATTTTGCGTCCCGGCTAATTACCTTTATTATCAGCAAATTGAAACGCTAGGCCAGTTGGTTCGTAATCAGCAGGTCGGAGGTTCGATCCCTCTCGCTGGCTCCACCGATTCCTCCGGCTTCACGGACTCCGGATCTAGAGGTCGGAAGATCGAATCCTCGCAGGCACGCCAGAGCCCTTTGTCGTTTTCCCTTCAGGGCCTTTGACCTTTGAAGAAGATCTTAATCCTCGGATCATCCCGGATCTTCTCGAATTCCGCGTCCCGGAGGATCCTCGGCCAATCCGAGAAGCCGGCCTCTCGGGCCCTGACCAGATAGTCCACGGTCCTATCAATGTTGCCTGCGGCAGCATAGGCCTTGGCATAGGCGAAGTACGTCTCTTTCATGTCAAAGGGCAAAGAGGAGAACGTCGTGACCAGCTCTTTGTGTTTTTCCAGGTAATCTGGGTCGAGGGCAATCCCTCGGGTAAGATATCGGGTCCCTTCTTCAATGCGCCCGAGGTTGAAAAGCAGGATCCCCAGGCTGTAGCTGCCGGAGATCATGTCCGGGGAGAGGGCCAAAGCTGTTTTATACAGTTCCTCGGCCCTGGCGTAGTCACCCTTGATGGAGTAGACTCCGGCCAGGTTGTTGTACGCCGTGGCGAAGGAAGCGTCCACGGCCGTCGCCTTTTCGAATTGCTCCTTGGCCGGCTCATAATCCTTTTGGTGAAAATAGCAGAGCCCTAGATAATTGTGGGCCCTGGCCGAATCGGGCTTGACCTCCACGGCCGCTCGGAACTCGGTCGCGGCCCTTCCGTACTCGCCCCGAGCCAAGAAAGAAATGCCCCGCTCAAGGGCGAGCTCGAATGAGCGGCCTCCCGGAGTTGAATCCGAAGAGGGCGAGACCGCATGGCTTGCACAGGCGGAAGCCACGACAAGGCAGACGACGGCCAGCGTTGATGTTTTCCGCATTTTTCTTCTCCGGACCGGCCTTCGATTCTTGCTTTATATATAGAAGCGGGCGGCCATCATGTCAAGGCGTCCGGGACCGCAGCCGGAGGTTCGAATCCTCTCAGGCACGGCCTCGCCTGCAGGGGACCCGTTCGGGCCATTGACACCTGTCCGGGGCCGGGAATATCATGGTTTCACCAGGGGGACGTCGATCCCGATCCCCATATGGGTGGGTTTGTGCAACACACGAAAATAATGGCGACGGATGAGGTCCTGAGCCGAGAGCGTCGCATGCGCAATCTCGTGAAGTCCTTCTTGGTGATACTCGTGACGCTCGGGGTCTCACTGGACGCTTCTCCTCAAGTCGAATTGGGAACCCAGGAGATCGGCAAGCCGAGTGTCAAGCTCTCCATATCGCCCGCGGACCCCACCACGAAGGACCAGATCACCTTTACCGTCGAGGCCCTGGACAATAGCCGAACAGGGTTGAAGAGGATCGTCCTTCTCGTCAATGATAGGGAAGTCTACGTCTGTCTCACGTCTCCCTGTGCCTATTTCGGAGGGCCTTACCCTGAAGGGCCACTGAAGTACGGGGCCAGGGTCTTCGACAACACAAGCAATGACCCTTGGACGGGATTTCGAACGGTGAACGTCAGATTACCGTCGGGCCCCGTAGGGACGCCTGAAAGGGCGATCCACTTATTGCCCCTGGCGGAAAGCACCCCGACGCGATGGACGGACGGCACTATCGACCTGCCTTTTCCCGGACAAGAAGACGATATCAGAGGCTTCGTTTGCTACCTAGATGGCGCCTTGCTGGAAGACGATCAGGTTTATCCGAGAGTCCTTTTGACGCGTCCGAAGTTGATGGAGGCAAACGCAGCGATCATCGGCATTTTCAAGCTGGGAAACCTGCCTCGGAACGCGGTTTTCAGAACGAAGGTAGGATTCTTAAAGGAAGAGGATCGCACGGACAGCGCCGACTTCAAGGTTTTCGTGAGCGGGGACCCGTCCGGAGTGGCGGCCCAGCGCAGTTTCTATGACGGCCGGTTGGACGATCTGGCCCTGGACCTCGGCAGGTTTTCTGGGCAGGATGTCGAGATCGTCCTCGAGGTCCGGGCGCTGGAGACATTGACCCGGCACCTGGCCGCATGGGTCGACCCGCATATCGAATGGTGATGAGGGGAAACCGCGAACTACTTCTCGGTTGGCCAGACCTCCCTCCTCGCGAACCCGGCCCGCCCGAGGTTGAGGATGCCAGGAAGCGGCGGCCAGCGCCTTCACCCATTTTTATACGAAAAAATTGGGAGAGCGCCGGGGACGGGCCGTGACCTTCATCACACGGAACATCCTGGGGATCCCGGTGTGGGCCTTGGGCGTAGCCCTGGCGACAAAGCCGGAAGCGAAGCAATTATTTGAGCCAGATGTCGCATCCACGATTCTGGCCTGGGCCTTCCTCGTCCTGGGCTCCGTCCTCATGATCTGGGCCCTCGTTCTTCTCCGCCTCCGGTCTTTCCGGCCGACGGAGAAGGACACATTGGTTGATCGAGGCCTCTTCGCGCATATCCGCCACCCGATCTACAGCGGGCTTCTTCTGGATTTCATCGGTCTGGTCCTGGTGCGGCCGACCGTCCCAGTCCTGGTGGGCAGTACCCTCGGCTTGATTTTCGTTTTCGTCCAAGCAAGGTTTGAGGAATTGGACCTAGTTGAGCGCATCCCGCCGTACCGGGATTACATGCGGCGCGTCCCGCGCTTTTTGCCGCGCTTTCGTAGATTCTGACGAGACCGTGTCCGGTGTCAGTGGCGCCGCAGGTGAGCACAATCTGAGCACAATTGATTACGCGCCCACATAGTTGTTCGATCCCTCTCGCCGGCTTCATCACATATTCCCTAAGTAAAACAGCCGCTCAGGGGGGAGTGCGGCCCGGCCTTGCTCTCCATCGGAGTCCCCCAAAATCCGCATATGTCAGCCTCATGGTGGACATTTGAGTGGACACCTGGATTTTGCGATTAACGCGACCGGGCGGCCAGCCTAGGGTTGAAATAATGATCATGTCCAGTTGTCGCCTGTTCGAGTCAGGCGAGGGGCACTTCAAATCCTCCCCTGGCTCGGGTTGACTTCCCGCCCAGCCCTCTGTTAGTCTGAGGCCAAGCTAGAGAAGGGGAGTTCGCTCAGCCAATAATTGCCCGACCTGTCCTTCCGACAATCCCGAGATCAAGCGATTCTGCGGGGAGGGGAACCATGAAATGCCCATCTTGCGGGGTCGAGAACCTGGAAGATTCGAAGTTCTGCCGCAAGTGCGCGACGGCGCTTCGGGGGGGAGAGGCCTCCTTCACCCGGACAATCGCCAGGGGAGCGGCAGAGCTTGCCTCCGGGACCGTGATCGCCGGTCACTACAAGATCACCAGGGTTTTGGGCCGGGGCGGAATGGGGGTTGTGTATCTGGCCGATGACACGCGGCTTAAGCGTCCGGTAGCCTTGAAGTTCCTCCCGCCCGGGCTTGCCCTGGACGAGGACATCAGGAAGCGGTTCATGATCGAGGCCCAGGCCGCGGCGGCCCTCTCCCATGCCAACATTTGCACGATCTATGAGGTCGACGACCAAGCGGAAAAGGCATTCATCTCGATGGAATACGTCGAAGGGGAAAACCTGAGAGAAGAGGTCGCCAAGAGTCTTCTGCCATTCGACCGGGTGCTCGATATCGCCCTCCAAGTCTGTGCCGGACTGGACGAGGCCCACAAGAAGGGGATCGTCCACAGAGACATCAAGAGCGCGAACATCATGCTGACGGCCAAGGGGCAGGCCAAGATCATGGACTTCGGCTTGGCCAAGGTCGCCGGCTCGGCTATGGTCACAAAAGAGGGCACGACCATGGGGACGGTGGCCTACATGTCGCCCGAGCAGGCGAGAGGAGAGGCGGTCGACGCGCGGACGGACATCTGGTCGCTGGGAGTCGTCCTCTATGAGCTGGCCAGCGGGAAGCTCCCGTTCCGCGGGGACCTGGAGTCGGCGGTCATCCACAACATCATCTATGAGGAGCCGAAACCGCTCAAGACGATCGTGCCCAAGGTGCCCGAAGAATTCGAAAAGATCGTCAAACGAGCGCTGAAGAAGAAGGTGGACGACCGTTACGGCTCGGCGGCCGAGATGCTAGCCGACCTCAGGAAGCTCCATGCGGCTCTCGAAAAGGAGAAGGCCGGCTTATTCAACCTCCGTTCCTTCCTCCGCATCATCCGCAAGCCTCTTGTCGCCGTTCCTGCTGCTCTTGTCCTCATCGCCCTCGGTTTCGTGATCTATTCCATCTTCAAGCGTCAGGCCAAAATTGGCTTAGTCAGAGATGAGCTCCTCCCGAAAATTGAGAGTCTCATTGGAGCCGGCCAAGGCAGCTATGTCGAAGCGTATAGACTCGCTGCAGAAGGGGAAAAGTATCTTCCGAATGATCCGAAGCTTACCGAGTTTTTCTCGAAGATTGCCGTGACCATATCCATTCAAACCGAGCCCCCGGGCGCGAAAATATCCCAAAAAGAATATAAGGACGCTGAGAGCGAGTGGACATATCTCGGGGTTTCGCCCATCGAGAAGATGCGATTGCCCGTTGGCTTTTTCAGATGGAAGGCGGAAAAGGAAGGATATGAAACGGTTTATGCGGCTTCCCCCACATTTGATTTGGACTATGCGAATCCAAGATTGGTTGTGCCCCTTAACTTAAATAGAAAATTGGATGAACGAGGGAAGATCCCGCAAGGTATGGTTCGAATAAAAGGCGAAAAAGTCGAGCGGATCGGAGAGATCGGCGACTTTCTTATCGATCAGTACGAGGTCACCAACAAACAATTCAAGGAATTCGTGGACAAAGGCGGCTATCAGGAAAGGAAGTATTGGAAAGAGAAGTTCCCTAAAGACGGGAAAGGACTGACCTGGGAAGAGGCCATGAAAACGTTCTTGGACCAAACCGGACGGCCCGGCCCCGCAACTTGGTTCGCCGGCGACTATCCTGGGGGGCAGGATGACTACCCGGTTTCAGGGGTCAGCTGGTATGAAGCGGCGGCCTGCGCGGAGTTTATGGGGAAAAGCCTTCCGACTCTCTATCATTGGGGCATTGCTGCAGAAGGAGGAATTTCTCAAATTTTGTTATCAAGAGGTTTTTATTCTCTATTAGCTCCTCTTAGCAACTTCAGTGGAAAAGGACCAGCGCGCGTTGGAAGCTATCCCGGCATGACGGGCTATGGTGTTTACGATATGGCGGGAAATGTCAGAGAATGGTGCTGGAATGAAGCCGTAACGGGGAGGGTCATCAATGGAGGAGCCTGGAACGATGTCACCTATATGTTTGAAGATTGGAGTCAGGCTCCACCGCTCGATCGCTCGCCTAGGAATGGATTCCGTTGCGTTTTTTATCTAGAACCTAACAAAATCCCGGAGTCGGCATTTGAAACGGCGAAAATCGAAGAATTACCCGATTTCTATAAAATGAAGCCCGTGCCCGATTCGGTATTTCAAACATACAAGGAACAATTCTCTTACGACAAGACCGGTCTTGACCCCCGTGTGGAATGGAAAAAGGAGAGCTCGAAAGACTGGACCGAAGAGAAGGTCACCTTCAAAGCGGCGTACGAAAACGAAAGGATGATCGCTCATCTTTTTCTTCCAAGGAAAGGCTCTCCGCCTTATCAAACGATAATTTATTACCCTGGTGGCGGCGTCATCGCTCAACCCTCCAGCGAAGGCCTTGATAAATATTGGGAATTTGAAGACAGGCTCTCCTTGATCGTTAAAAACGGGCGTGCTGTTCTCTTTCCCATCTATGAGGGGACCTTTGAACGCAGTGATGTTGCCTACACGGCTGTAGGTGCAAATCCTAATTCTTATCTTCGTACTGAATTATTGGTCAAGATAATTAAGGACTTTAAAAGATGTATCGATTATTTGGAGACCCGCCCGGATATCGATAGCCAAAAGCTCGCCTATTTTGGATGGAGTTCGGGAGGAAATCGGGGAGCTATGATCCCAGCCATCGAGGATCGCCTGAAAGCCAGCATTCTCGCCGTTGGAGGGCTCAGTGGGGCCGGCCGTCTCGAAGTCAGAGATATCAATTATGTCGGCCGGGTGAGAGTGCCGACTTTGATGCTCAATGGACGCTATGATCTGCTTTCTCCATACGAGACGAGCGCAAAGCCGTTATTTGATCTCTTGGGGACGCCCAAAGAGGATAAACTCCAAAAACTCTATGAGACGGACCATTATGTACCCGTTAACGAGATCATCAAGGAGACGCTGGCCTGGCTGGATAAGTACCTGGGGCCAGTGAACAAACAGGATAGAGCCCGATAGGGGAGGAATACCGATGAAAGCCAAAGCCATTTTGGGCGCGTTGCTGGTTCTCTCGGGTCTCACCTATGCCCAAGAGCAATACGGCAACATCCGCGGCCAGGTCGTTGATACCGATGGTCAGCCGCTTCCCGGAGTTACAATTACTCTCGAATCCCCGCTTTTCGCGTCCCGCTCAGTGACGACCTTTCCCTCTGGCATCTTCCGGTTCATCAATGTCACCCCCGGCGTTTACACCTTGAAATGCGGGCTCCAAGGCTTCAAGACCTACCTCCAGCAGAACCTGGACCTCCGCGTGGGCTCGAACTTCGACCTCAAGATCGTCATGGAGCAGGCCGCTCTCCAGGAGGAAGTGACGGTCAAGGCCGAATCGCCGATCGTGGACACCAAGAAGACTTCGGTCGGCGTCAACGTTACCCAGGTCGCGCTGCAGGAGGTCCCGTCGGCGCGCGATCCCTGGGTTATTCTTCAGCAGGTCCCCGGAATCTCCATGGGAGAGGAGAACGTGGGCGGCAGCCGCTCAGGCATCCAAACGCTTTTCTACTCCAAGGGCACCGACTACACCGGCGCCATGTGGAACATGGACGGCATCCCGATCACCGACCAGACCTCCCTCGGTTCATCCTTCTATTTTGATTTTGATTCCTTCGAGGAGATGAACATCACCACGGGGGGACAGGATGCGCCGGTCCAGACCGCCGGTGTTTCCATCAACTTCGTCACTCGGCGGGGGGGGAACAGGTTCCAGGGAATGGCCCGGTTTTATTTTGCCAACGATGACCTTCAATCTGACAACCGGACAGAGGAATTGAAGGGGCTTGGCTACGTGGGCGACCAAATCGTCCAGATGTTGGACTATGGTTTCCAGCTCGGCGGTCCCATTCTCAAAGACAGGCTCTGGTCCTGGCTGGGTTTCGGCGTCCAGGACAGCCGCCGGCTGACCATCAACGGCTACCCGAGCGATTACAAGCTTTATAACTTCAACGCCAAGCTCAATGCCCAACTCAGCTCTAAGAACAGGGCCGAGCTGGCCTTGTACGTTCCTCTCAAGTATGCCTACGGAAGAGGGGCCGGACCGTTCAACCCGCCGGAGACAACCTTGGACCAGAAGCCCGACGGACCGGTCTATGTCAAGTTCGAGGATGAGCACATTTTCTCCCCGAATTTTCTCTTGTCTCTTAAGCTGTCTTATCTCAACAACCCCTTTGAGCTAAATCCCAAGGGCGGCCTTGACACGCAGGCCGGTTATGATCTTGTCACCGAAATGTATTCAGGGACAAATTCGTATGGTTTCGGCAAGCGGCCCAATTACGATGCCAAGCTGGACGGCAATTTCTTCCTCGACCAGCTCCTGGGTGGGAGCAACGAACTCCGGTTCGGACTGGAGTACCGCCTTTCCAAAGGGCTGGGCTACGTTCGCGACCCCGGGGATGTATGGAAATACTATCGCAATGGCCTGCCATTTCTCGGCTACGTTGAAAGAGAACAAAATAGACAGGCGCACCTGGATCACTTCAGTTCTTACTTGAGTGACTCTTTCGCCACCGGGCGTTTAACCATAAACCTGGGACTGAGGGGCGATTACCAGAAGCCCTGGATCGACGCCTCCCCCGTCGAAGCCAGCCTTGCCGCCCCGGATCTGCTCCCCGCCCTCACTTTTCCCGCCATCGACCCGGGAGTCGCCTTCTTTACCCTCTCGCCAAGGCTCGGGGTTACCTTCGATTTGACGGGCGATAATAAAACCATTCTCAGGGGAAATATCGCGCGCTATAGCGATCAAATAAGCACCTTTGCCGCCGACCTGATAAACCCCGCCCAATTTGCTTATGCGGGCTATTTCTGGGAAGACCTCAACGGCGACGACAGAGTCACTACGGATGAACTTGTGGACTACCCGCTGGACGGGCTGCTCGATTGGGGCGGGTTTGATCCCTGGAACCCCACCGTTCTCGAAACTCCCAACGGCATCGATAAAAACCTCAAGTCTCCGCTTACGGATGAAATTCTCTTGGCCGTGGAAAGGGAGATGTTCGCCGATTTCTCCCTGGCCGCCACCCTGACCCTGCGCCGCATGCACCGTTTCACCTGGGAAGTCATTTACGACAAGGAAACGGACACCAAGATCACGCAGGATGATTTTCTCGGACCGGTCCCCGGATCCCTTACCTATGACGGCCGGACCTACAACTACGAATACTGGTACCTGAACCAGTTTCGGCCCGCAGGCACTTTTATGGAAAACCGGCCCGATTACCACAGGAATTATTCCTCGGTCGAAGTCACGGCTACGAAACGCCAGAGTCACGGTTGGATGCTGAACGCTTCTTTGACGTACGAGGTAGGGAAGTTCTTTTACGGAGAGAGGGGTTTCACCGACCCAACGAATGTCAAGATCAACGACGCTGTCGCACAAACCAGCTGGATGGCCAAGCTCAGCTACCTGTTCGAGCTGCCCTGGGACATCGCCTTCAGCGGCTTCGTCAATGCCAGGCGGGGCTACAACCTCGGCGAACAGATCGTTGTTTTGACCCCGGAGAGGGCGGCGACCGGGTTGGGCTCATATTATTATCTGGACATGGTCAAGCCCGGAGCGAAAAGGCTGCCCGATTTCGTCAATGCCGACCTGAGATTGGCCAAGACCATCAGGTTAAATGGCTACGGTTCCCTGGTGCTGGAAGTTGATGCCTTCAATGTCTTCAATATGCATCATGCGCTTGGGCGCGTCAATCTGGGCAATTCGCCCACCTACGGACAGATCACAAGCATTCTCAACCCTCGGGTTATTCGGTTGGGCGTGCGGTACAGATTCTGAGCAGAAGGCGCGGCCGGAACAGGAGGGAGGCTTTGTTCTCGCGCCATGTTTTGAAATTTCTCAAGGTTGTCCCCATTTTAGGCGAATACCGCTCCGACCCGCGATTCCAGGACTTGATGAAGAAGATGCGGTTGGATTAGCGGTGCCGCCAAGAAGCGGCTGGCCGAGCAGAAGGGCAGCTGACTGCCAATTCGGAGCAGCGCCGCCGGTGAGCACAATCTGAGCACAATCGATCGTGCGCACCACCTAAACATATATATTATCAGTAAGATATAACTCTAGAGCAGTTCGTTCGTAATCAGCAGGTCGGAGGTTCGATCCCTCTCGCTGGCTCCATCGATATCCATCGTAGCACCCCATTGTCTAAAGAAATAATAATTGACAAATAGTCGTCTATATGTTAATTATAAAATCATGATTAATCGTCCTTATTGGCTGAAGCGTATCGAGGACGCTTGGAATAAGCGCCCAATCGTCTGGTTGGCCGGGGTCCGCCGCGTCGGAAAGACGACCTTGGCGAGGTTGCTGCCCGATTCCATCTACGTCAATTGCGACCTGCCCTCTGACGTGCGGCGCCTCGAGGATCCCGAGCTTTTTTTCCGGGCCCAGCCCAAAGCCGCTATCATTGTCCTCGACGAGGTCCACAGACTGGCCGACCCCAGCCGCATCCTGAAGGTCGCCGCCGACGCTTTTCCCGGACTCCGCATCCTTGCTACCGGCTCGTCCACCTTGGCCGCGACGCGCAAGTTCCGTGACACTCTGACCGGGCGGAAGCAGGTCCTCCAGTTGACTCCCGTTCTCTGGTCCGAATGCGAAGATGACTTCGGCATAGCCGATCTCGATCGCCGACTTTATCACGGCGGCCTCCCCGAGTTCCTGCTCAGCCCCGAGAAGGACGAAACGCTGTTCTCGGAATGGATGGACAGTTTTTACGCCCGGGACATCCAGGAGCTTTTTGCCGTCCGGGAGCGCACGGGCTTTCTCGATCTTTTCCGTCTCATGCTCAGGACAAGCGGCGGGCTGGCCGACTATACCGCGCTCTCAAGGGAATGCGACATCAGCCGTCAGACGGTCAAGGCATACTTGGAGGCCATGAGCATCGCTTGTGCGCTTTCGATCTTGCCTCCTTACCATGGCGGCGGACGAAGGGAGATCCTGAAGCGGCCTAAGGTCTACGGTTTCGACACGGGCTTCGTCGCTTACGTGCGGGGATGGAAGGACATCCGGGATGACGACCGCGGTCTCCTTTGGGAGCATCTGGTCTTGGACACCTTGCGGACCGGGACCGGGGGAGAGGGGCTGTTCCACTGGCGCGATAAATCTGGCCGAGAGGTGGATTTTATCGTCCGGCGCGGCAAAGAGGTCGATGCGGTCGAATGCAAGGTCAATCCCGACCGCTTCGACCCGGCCTCCCTCGCCGTTTTTCGCGCGTCCTATCCCGGCGGCCGGAATTACCTTGTCTGCCCGGGGATCCGGAAAGCCTATGAGCGTCGTTTCGGAGGGCTCGTGGTCCACGTTGCTGGCGCGCGGGACCTCTTGACCTAGCCGGCCCCGGTTCTTAAGCTTCAGGAGCAAGCCGATAGAAGGCGAGCATCAGCGCCGAAGGTGAGCACAATTTGAGCACAATCGGTTGGGCGCCATATATTTACCTTTATTATCAGCACGTTGAAACGATAGCGCAGTTGGTTCGTAATCAGCAGGTCGGAGGTTCGATCCCTCTCGCCGGCTCTCCCATATTCCCCTATTCCCCAAGCAACTGAAAGTCAGGCATCATGCCTCTGGTCGAGCAGTTGCGGTCATAATTTCTTGACACCTGTACGGGGCCGGAATATCCTGCCTTCGTGAGGGGAGGGGATGATTCTGAGCCCAAGCCAGGCAGTCCCTTGCCGCGCGAGAATCTATGTCTCCATTCTATGAGGAGTAGATCATGAAAAGACTTACCCGCCGCGATTTCATGAAAAGGGGATGCTCGGGCCTGGCCCTGGCGAGCATTCCTTTCGTCTTCAAAGCCAATCTGCTTGAAGCCCTCGGCAACGCCCCAGCGGAGGCTCTCCCGCTGAGCGGGTATTACAAAATGTTTGGCGTGGACGAAGCGTTGATCCGAAGAATAATGAGCATCGCCTTAGGCAAAGGGGGCGACTACTGCGACCTCTACTTCCAGAACCATGTGATCCACATTATCGGCCTGGAAGACAACATCGTCAATAACGCTGACACCGGCGTGGATTTCGGCGTTGGGATCCGGGTCCTGAAGGGAAACCAGACCGGCTACTGCTTTACGGAGGAGATCACACCCAAGGCCATGGAAATGGCGGCCGAAACCGCGGCAAACATCGCCAAGTCAGGCAAAACCGTTCCTCCTCAGGAATTAAAGCTGCACAAGACGCCACAATATTATCAGATCAAGACCCCCTGGGAGGAGGTCAAGCCGGACCGCAAGGTGCGTTTTCTGCCGGAAATCAACCAGAAGGTTTTTTCATTGGACAAACGAGTGATCAAGTGCCGGGTTTTTTGGCTCGATGAATATAGCCATATCTTGATCGCCAATTCCGAAGGCCGCGTCGTCAGTGATTATCAGCCGATGACCGGAATGGCCGCTGACTGCACCGCGGAACAGAACGGGCGGAAAGAGGAAGGATCGGCGATGATCTCCGGGCGGTACGGGATCGAGTACTACACCCCGGAAAAGATCGATGCCCTGGCGAGAGACGCCGTCCGGCGGACCGCCCTTCTGTTCGAAGCCGTGAAACCGGAAGCGGGGGAGATGGAGGTGGTGCTGGCGCCGGGGAGTTCCGGCATCCTTCTGCATGAGGCCATCGGCCACGGCATGGAGGCCGATTTCAACCGCAAAAAGATATCCACCTTCGCGGACAAGATGGGAAAACCTGTGGCGGAAAAATTCGTCAACATCGTGGACGACGGAACAATCCCCGGCCTGCGCGGCACCATCAACGTGGACGACGAGGCCAACGACAGCAAGAAGACCGTGCTCGTCGAGAACGGCCTGCTGACCAGCTACATGCACGACCGGATCAGCGCCCAATATTACAAGGTCAAGCCCACGGGCAACGGGCGGAGGGACACATTCCGGAATAGTCCCATTCCCCGGATGCGCAACACCTATATGCCCGCCGGACCTCACGATCCTGAAGAGATCATGCGGAGCGTCAAAAAGGGGATCTACACGGAAGAATTCACCAACGGCGAAGTTAACATTGGCGCCGGTGACTTCACATTCTATGTCAAGACCGGATACCTTATCGAGGACGGAAAGAGGACCCGCCCGATCAAAGATGTGAATGTCATTGGGAACGGGCCGGAGGTTCTGCGCCGAATCACTATGGTCGGTAACGACCTGAAATTCGATGAAGGCTTCTGGACATGCGGAAAGGACGGCCAAGGAGCTCCGAACCAGATGGGACTTCCGACCGTGAAGGTTTCGGCCATAACGGTGGGCGGTGTGAGTCGATGAAGCCTGCCGGACAATCGGATACAAAAACCATAAGAAAAGGATGAAGACATGACCAGCAAGGAAAGCTTCGAACTAGCCCGCTGGGCCGTCACCCAGGCCAAGAAGTGTGGCGCCCAGGACGCTGCCGTGGACATCCAAGATGGACGGGAAATCCTCGTGGAGTTCCGCGATAAAACCATCGAGAAACTTCAGGAAGCCAAGCGACATTCCCTGAGCATCTCGATCTACCTCAACAACCGTTTCTCGTCGCAGAACACGAACAACTTGGAGAAGGGATCCCTCGAAAAATTTATCGAGGATGCCAGCGGCCATGACAAAATACTTGAGCGAGGATCCGTTCCGGAAGCTGCCCGATCCCATTTATTATGCGGGTCGGGAAAAGAAGGAACTCGAATTGCGCGACCCCTCGTACGAATCCCTTACCTCTGAAATGAGGATCGAATCAGTACGGCAGGCTACGGATGCTGCTTCCTCGGCCAGCAACCGCATCGTGTCAGTGACGGCCGGCTTCAATGATTCCCTCTGGAGGCAGATAAAGGTTCATAGCAACGGTTTCGAGGGAGAGCAGGAAGGCACTTCTTTTTCGCTATACGCCAGCCCCACCATCAAGGACGACGAAGGCAAACTTGCAGAGGATTATGCTCTTGGGAACACCCGCTACAAAGGAGACCTTCCTGATCCGCGGAAGATCGGCAGGGAAGCCACAGAACGGGCTCTGCGGCGGATAGGTCAGAAGAAAGTCGCTTCGGAAAAGATGGACATGGTCGTGGAAAACAGGCGGGCCAGCCAACTCCTGTTTCCGCTTATCGGACCTTTGAGCGGAGCCGCCCTCCAGCAGAAGGTGTCGTTTCTGGAGGGCAAGCTAGGGCAGAAGGTGGCATCTGAACGGCTGACCTTGATCGACGATCCATTCATTGTTCGTGGGCAAGGGTCACGGCTATTCGACTTCGAAGGCCTCGCGGCCAGGCGTCGAACGGTCATCGAGAAAGGCGTTCTCAAAACATACTTCATTGACAATTACTACGGCCGGAAGCTCGATATGAAACCCACCAGCGGGGAGCAGTCCAACTTGGTCTTCGAATACGGCCGCATGTCCCGTGAAGATATCATCAAGGGCGTTTTGCGGGGGATTTTCGTGACGGGATTCATCGGGGGGAATTCCAACGACACAACCGGCGACTTTTCGTATGGGATCTCCGGCTTGTTCATCGAGAATGGAGTCCTAGGCAAACCGGTTTATGAGATGAACATCTCGGGGAACATGAAGGATTTCTGGAACGGCCTGATCGAGATTGGGAACGACCCGAACATGCATTCCGCGTGGCGCACGCCCACGCTGCGTTTTCAGAACGTCCAGTTCAGCGGAATATGACCGCGCCGCAGGTGAGCACAATCTGAGCACAATCGATTATGCGTCTCTGATAATTACATTTATTGACAGCAGGCTAAAACGCTAGGCCAGTTGGTTCGTAATCAGCAGGTCGGAGGTTCGATCCCTCTCGCTGGCTCCATCGAATCCCCTCATTCCCCGTCCGTACCTCAGCCCCGATTGACTTCCTGTTCCCCCACAGGATATTCTGGGGCCAGGCAGAATTGGGGGGCTCCCATGGGCAACAAGTGCCCGACCTATCTTTCAGAGAATGCCGATACCGGGAAGTTTGATGGGGGGCGGCACTATACACACGCCTTCCCTAGACGTTCCTTCGGCCGTGACCGGAACTCTCCGGACACTTGCCCCAGCCATTGGAAGCCGTCGCGACGGATGGGTAAACAGATATGATGTGCCGAAAATCTCGGCAAGGAGAAGGGGTGATGAAAAGATTTAGCAAATGTCTATCGATCGTATGGAGTCTCTTTTTTCTAGCCACTTTTGCTACGGCGGATCAGATCTACGCGCTCAAGGCCGGACGTCTGGTCGATGGTCAGAGCTCTGAAGTCCGCCGTGGTGTTATCATCGTTATCCAAGGGAATAAGATAACGGCAATCGGTGAAAAGGCCGCCGTTCCCAAAGATGCCGTTATCCTCGATCTCAGTGACAAAACCGTCCTTCCCGGGTTTATCGATGCCCACACCCACATCATGGCCGATGGCCCGGACGACTATGGAGCGGACCTTTATAAGAATTCGACTCCCTTCCGGACCATTCGAGCAGTCGCCAACGTCCGCAGAGCTCTCTGGAACGGCTTTACGGCTTTGCGGGACGTGGAGTCCGAAGGGGCCATGTACGCCGACGTGGACGTGAAGAAAGCCATTGATAAGGGCATCATTCCAGGTCCGCGGCTATGGGTCTCGACGCGCGGATTGAACACATTAGGACGCTACATGCCCTTCGATTACTCCTGGGAACTCGATCTTCCTAAGGGGGCTCAAATGGTCACAGGGACTGATGAGTGCCTCAAGGCGGTTCGAGAGCAGGTCGCCAATGGCGCGGATTGGATCAAAATCTATGTGGATTGGCCGTTCTCTATTGATAAAGATGGAGGCATATCGGGCCTGACGAATTTCACGCGCGAAGAACTCGCGACGATGGTGAATGAAGCCCATAGACTCGAGCGCAAGGTTGCAGCTCATGCCATCAGCCGGAATGGAATCAAAGCGGCTCTCGACGCCGGAGTAGAGAGCATCGAGCACGGAAGCGGGTTTGATGATGATTTAATCGACCAAGCGAAGATTCAGGGAGTCTATTGGTGCCCGACCTTGTCAGTGTTTGAATACCCTTTTGACAACAGCCAGCCCGCGCTAAACAAACAGTTGCTTGCAATAGAATACAAAGGACTCAATAGCGCCCACATAAAAGGTATGAAGGTCGCCCTCGGCACAGATGCAGGTTCCTTTCCCTGGTCGGTCAACCAAGCCAAGGAATTTGAGTTCTTGGTCAAGAAAGCCGGGTTTAGTCCCATGGATGCCATCAAAGCCGGGACCTCCGTCGCCGCCGAATTGCTCGGCCAATCTGCTTCAATAGGCCGCCTAGCCCCCGGAATGCTGGCAGATATCGTGGCCGTGCCGGGCGACCCATTGCAGGACATTACGGCGCTTCAGAGGGTCATGTTCGTCATGAAAGACGGTCAAATATTCCGGCATGATAAATAGGCACCGCAGATTATCAGAAAGACACCGACACGCGATTGCCCGACGTTGAGGATGTCACAAGGCGGCTGGCCGGGTTGAAGGTACAATGAAGCGTGCCTTCAAACTTGTTTGATAAAAGAGGAGTGTCAGCGCCGCCGCAGGTGAGCGCAATCAGTTGTGCGGCCCATCTAATTACTTTTATTATCAGCAAGTTAAAACGCTAGGCCAGTTGGTTCGTAATCAGCAGGTCGGAGGTTCGAATCCTCTCGGACACGCTCTCCGACGTTTGTCAGTCGTATCTAGCACAATTTATCACATGGAGAAGTCCGCTAAGAATGTTCGATTGGCGTGCAAAAAGCCGTCGGACCGATCCTCGTGCCCCGAGAAGATCATCCGCTGCAAAATCGTTTTTAACACGATATGTAAAGGCGTTTTACGGGATCACCTGCCCCACCAGGGGTGGAATGTGGCCTGAAAGTTGCTGCTTACCTTGCAGCAACGATGTGAAGGCATATATCTTGTTGACCTGGAGGCAACCCTATGAAGAAATGCATTCTGGTTCTCTTTTCATTCCTCGTTATCTCGGCTTCGGCCCAGTCGCCGGACAAGCTCACGGGTCCTTATCTTGGCCAGAAGCTTCCGGGAACGACCCCGGAGCTTTTCGCGCCAGGGATCGTCGCATCCAAACACGCGTCGGTGACGATCTCTCGGGACGGCAAGGAGATCTATTGGTCCAACGATCGCATCTACGTGACGACTTATAAGAACGACGGCTGGACGAAGCCCGAAGCGGTGCCTTTCACCCGGAACGAGGGCGGGGATGGTCCGAAGCTGTCTCCCGATGACCGGAAGCTGTACTTCAACTCCGATCGTCCGCGCTGGCCGGGTGACCGGAGACGAGAACGAGTCTGGTACGTCGAACGGACGGCCAGCGGGTGGGGAGAACCGTTCCCGCTCGGCCCCGAGGTCAATGACGAGCCCCTCCACTGGCAGGTGTCCGTCGACGCCGCGGGAATCTTGTATTTCGGCTCCGAGCGACGTGGCTCAAAGGGCCTGGACGACGTGTTCGCGGCCGAACCCCGGGCAGGAGGGTTCGCGAATCCAGTCAGCCTCGACGCGGCGGTCAACTCCGAGGCCCATGAGGGCAGCCCCTTCGCCGCTCCAGACGGCCGATACCTGATCTTCCTGCGCGATTCCGACATCTGGGTCAGCTTCCGAGGCGAGGACGGCCGCTGGAAGTCCGCCAGGCGCTTGGAGACTCCGGCTGGCGCGGTTTGCCCGTACGTCTCCCCGGACGGGAAATTCTTCTTTTTCCTGAAGTACGACCGGGGCACCTTCGGCGTCTATTGGATGGACGCGTCCGGACTGGGACTGAACGAGGCGGGCCGGGTGTCATGAATAAGCAGGCCAGAAGAGGTTGATAACGAGCGACCTGCCGGAGACGAAATACGACCTTCGCGAGGATACGGCCGCCTTGTGGCGCGGACTCAGGACCCTCGGCCTCGATCGGAACCTCATCCTCGTCGGGCATTCTGACGGGGAAGCTTCCGTTTGACGCCTCCCGGCCGGAAACGCTCAGCAAGTCGGAACGCGCCCTGGCCCGCATGGTCCGGCGTGCCGGACAGTGACCTGGCCGAAAAGGTCGCCGTCGCGCTCAAGGCCGTCATCCCGGAAGGCATCCCGGCGAGAGTGATTACCGCCGGGATCGCAGGCACGCTGTCATCGCATGAACAGGCGCGCCAGCTGGGTTCGGTTCTTGACCCCCGTCTTCCGGAAAATATTGTAATTGTGATCCTTCACGGTTTGGGGAGAGATGCAGAGATCGTCGGCGATTTCCTTGTTCGTCTTCCCCCGGCAGACGAGGGTAATGATCTCGATTTCCCGCCCTGTAATGCCATACTTGACCAGGAGATCGGCAGGCGCGTGAAATATCGCCCACGTTTCCGCCGGGAAGGCCTCGGCATATGCCCGAACCCAGAGGAAAAGCGCCAGGTTGAACAGGAGCAGTCCCAATGCGTTTACCAACCTGGCAACCCCGATGCCCCCTGGCGTCCTATCCGGGCCGAGGATCAGACCGGCCAGGACTCAGGAAAAATAGACAGAAAAAAAATCGAACCTAGGGAAACAGCGGCGTCCCGGACACGTCCACGCGCGAGCCGCCTCGCTCCGACAATCAAAAAGACTCCAATCCCCATGACCGCGGCGATGAACAGGTATTCCAACCATGAAAAAACGTTCACGAACTGGCCCGCCAGCCGGCTTCCGACGAAAGGCGCCCACGCGGCGCATCCTAGGAGCGTCAGGAGCCCTCCCAGAATGAGGAATATCGGTCTGATTCGCGGCGGAACGGGACGATCGAGGATCTTGCTGGAGATAACGATCAGAGAATAGATCCACAGGATTTTCAGATAACCGAGGGCCAGAAGAGTCGCAATGAGGAGAGAAAACCCGTACCGGTCGGGGATGTTCCTCAGAAGGTCCATCCTGACGAATTCCCAGATCAGCCCAAAGATGACAAGGATGTTGTAAAGGAATATGGCGGAGATAACGGCCTTTATGTGTTTGAACGTTCGCGCCTGTCGGCCAACGGCCAGAAGAGTGATCGTCACAAAACCCGACGCGAGGGTCGCAAGAAGGACCATCGGCGTGAAAAGATCCATACGGGGATATTATCACGCCCGTACCAGACTTAGGTAGGATATGGAAAAACCCGACTTTCTTCGGATGGACAGGTGCCCGGGCCGGCGGGACAATAGCGGCGCATGGAGGCATTCATGACAAAATCAAAACCCGCTTGGCGCGACGTTACGGCCGTGCTCCTCGGCCTTGGTCCGATGTACATCTTCGTCATCGGCTCCCATATTCTGACGGGAGGCGCCTACACCCTTAAGGAGATGTTGCTCTATCCGCTTATCATGGGATCGGCGATGATCTTTTGGATCTCCTTTCTCTACAAAACCCTTGCCGGCAAGGATTGGCGCCGGATCAATCGGAAGCCGGGGACCTGGGCAAGGGACGCGATCTCCGGGGTCGGCCTGGGCGTAGGGCTCCTCCTCCTGTTATTGATTCAACGGGGTACGATCTATCGCTGGCTGCCCGGCCCCCCCTCTAACCCGACGATTCTTACTCTGATCCAGGGCCTGGTCCGGGATCCTCTACTTTTGGCCATATGGCTCGGACCTGTCGTCTGGATCGGCGTCGCCGTGTTTGAAGAATTCCAGCGTGCGTTCATGCTAGACCTGCTGACGGACATCGCCCCGAAGATGTGGCACAAGGCTCTCGTCCTCTTCTTTTCAGCGGGCCTGTTTGGTTTGGCCCATCTTTACCAGGGGCCCGCTGGGATCGCGGGAACCTTCCTCTTTGCCTTCGTGATGGGGCTTTACTATCTCGGCCGCGGCCGGATCGGACCCATGATTATTGGTCATGCCCTTTACGATTCCGTTCAGATTATCATGCTAGTCATCCAAATCCGGCAGGGGGGCGGATAAGGAAGGGTAGATTTCACGAATCCTGCGAAGTGAGGGACCCTAACCTGCCCCCCGGTAAGCAGTTCATCGCCGATTGGGACGCCGCAGGTGAGCACAGTCTGAGCATAATCGATTTGGCGCCCCATATATTTACCTTTATTATAAGTAAGTTGAAACGCTAGAACATTTCGTTCGTAATCAGCAGGTCGGAGGTTCGGTGTCCCTCTCGCTGGCTCCACTCATATAACTCTCTGATTCGTTAGCTTGTCCTAGAGATCGTTATCTTATTGAAAAAGAACCGGCATTACCTTATAGTTCAGGCAGCCCTTGAAGCGTCAGGTTTCTGAGAAATAAAGGGGTATCGGGAATGCCAGAAGGCGACGGGAAAACACCCAGGGCTTTCTTCGGCAAACTGAGAAAGCGCAGGATCATCGAAACCCTGGCCGCGTTTATCGGCGGCGGATGGCTGCTTATCGAGGTCGTCGAGCGGCTCCTTGTCGGCCATTATAACTTTCCCAAGGAATCGATCGACCTAACCGTCGTCTCCGTCATCGGTGCCTTGCTCGCAACGCTCGCTTGGCGCTGGTTTGGCGGCACGGGAAAACGTCCGGGGAACATCAAGATCGAGATCCTTCTGGTTCCTTTGATCATCCTCGGCACGCTCTCGGTAGACCTGACAATCTTCCTTGGAATCATCGGCATTTCGGGCAAGACGCTCCTGATAGCTGCTGTCGCCGTCTGCCTGGGAATTGCGTGGATCATCCTTAAGTCTCTCCAATGGGCGGCCGCCGCACCTCAATCATCATCAGACCTCGTCAAGAAGCCCGCTGAATCTACGAGCTCAGCTTCGGTAATCCCCCAGAAGTCCATCGTCGTACTCCCCTTCAAGAACATCGGCGCCGATCCGGAGCAAGACTATTTCTGCGAAGGGCTCGCAGAGGAGCTCATCAACGTTCTGACCCAGGTCAAGGACCTCCGGGTGGTCGCCCGGACGTCGGCCTTCTCCTTCCAGGGCAAAGACGAGGACATCCGCGAGATCGGGAAGAAGCTCAACGTAGAACACGTGCTGGAGGGAAGCGTCCGGAAGGCCGGCCAAAAGCTGCGGATTACGGCCCAACTCATCAATGTCGCCGACGGTTACCATCTCTGGTCGGAGCGTTTTGACCGGGAGATGACCGACGTCTTCGCCATCCAGGATGAGATCGCCCAGGCAGTGTCGTTAAAAATGAAGAGGGGGCTCCGAAGCAAGACAGCGGCTGGCGTACCCAAGCGCTACACCGAGAACGTCGAAGCTTATCATTTGTACCTGAAGGGGATCTATTGGCGGCGGATGCTGACCGTGGACAAGATCTCTAAAAGTATCGATGACTTCAGTCGGGCGATCGAGTTGGATCCCGGCTACGCCCTGGCCTTTGCAGGTCTCGCCTATGCCTACTTGGTCTTATCTTTCTATTCGCCGACCCCGCCCAAAGACCTTTATCCCAAGGCTAAACAGGCGGCCCTCAGGGCGTTGGAGCTTGATGACGATCTCGCCGAAGCGCATGAGGCCTTGGGAGTCGTCAAGAGCTATTGGGAATGGGATTGGCCTGGTCTCGAAAGAGAAATGCGGAAGGCCTTAGAGTTGAACCCAGGATATATCTGGGCCTATTTCCATCTGGTCAATAACGACTTGATGCACGGGAGATTCGAGAAGGCCATCGAAATGTCCCGAGATATTTTGGCCATCGACCCTCTCAACTCCGCCTTCAGCAGGAATCTTGGCGAAGGCTACCTGCGCGCCGGCAGGCTGGAAGAAGCTGAGGAGACTCTTAGGAACACGCTCGAACTTGATCCATTGTTACCCTTCACATCAATCCTGCTGGGCTATGTTTTATTGAAGCAATCCAGGCCTGAGGAAGCGCTGGAGGCCATGAGAAAGGATACCCTGAAAGGAAGCTTCCTTGAACTCAATCTAGGAATCGTCTATGCCCGGATGGGGAAGCCGGAGGACGCTCGCCGGATCCTCACGGATTGGCTGGCGCGCTCCAGGAACGAACATGTCGTACCCTATATTATGGCTTTGTTGCACTTCGCCCTCGGCGATAAAGATTCGGGTTTCGAATGGCTGGAAAAAGGCTTCCAAGAACATGACGGCTGGTTGATGGGGATAAAGGTTGATTATCTCCTGGAGGATGTCCGGGACGACCCGCGTTTTCGAGCTCTGCTGAAAAAAATGAACTTGGCTTGAGCCCCGATCTCAGGCCGCCCATCACGTTCGTTACAGCCGAGGGGCACGGCGGCGGATGGCTGCTTATCGAGGTCGTCGAGCGGCTCCTTGTCGGCCATTATAGCTTTCCCAAGGGATCGATCGACCTAACCGTCGTCTCTGTCATCGGGGCCTTGCTCGCAACGCTTGCTTGGCGCTGGTTTGGCGGCACGGAAAAACGTCCGGGGAACATCAAGATCGAGATCCTTCTGGTTCCTTTGATCATCCTCGGCACGCTCTCGGTAGACCTGACAATCTTCCTTGGAATCATCGGAATTTCGGGCAAGACGCTCCTGATAGCTGCTGTCGCCGTCTGCCTGGGAATTGCGTGGATCATCCTTAAGTCTCTCCAATGGGCGGCCGCCGCACCTCAATCATCATCAGACCTCGTCAAGAAGCCCGCTGAATTTCCGAGCTCAGCTTCGGTAATCCCCCAGAAGTCCATCGTCGTACTCCCCTTCAAGAACATCGGCGCCGATCCGGAGCAAGACTATTTCTGCGAAGGGCTCGCAGAGGAGCTCATCAACGTTCTGACCCAGGTCAAGGACCTCCGGGTGGTCGCCCGGACGTCGGCCTTCTCCTTCCAGGGCAAAGACGAGGACATCCGCGAGATCGGGAAGAAACTCAACGTAGAAAACGTGCTGGAGGGAAGCGTCCGGAAGGCCGGCCAAAAGCTGCGGATTACGGCCCAACTCATCAACGTCGCCGACGGTTACCATCTCTGGTCGGAGCGTTTTGACCGGGAGATGACCGACGTCTTCGCCATCCAGGATGAGATCGCCCAGGCCGTGTCGTTAAAAATGAAGAGAGGGCTCCGAAGCAAGACAGCGGCTGGCGTACCCAAGCGCTACACCGAGAACGTCGAAGCTTATAACTTATACCTGAAGGGGATCTATTGGCGGCGGATGCTGACCGTGGACAAGATCTCTAAAAGTATCGATGACTTCAGTCGGGCGATCGCGATGGATCCCGGCTACGCCCTGGCCTTTGCAGGTCTCGCCTATGCCTACTTGGTCTTATCTTTCTATTCGCCGACCCCGCCCAAAGACCTTTATCCCAAGGCTAAACAGGCGGCCCTCAGGGCGTTGGAGCTTGATGACGATCTCGCCGAAGCGCATGAGGCCTTGGGAGTCGTCAAGAGCTATTGGGAATGGGATTGGCCTGGTCTCGAAAGAGAAATGCGGAAGGCCTTAGAGTTGAACCCAGGATATATCTGGGCCTATTTCCATCTGGTCAATAACGACTTGATGCACGGGAGATTCGAGAAGGCCATCGAAATGTCCCGAGATATTTTGGCCATCGACCCTCTCAACTCCGCCTTCAGCAGGAATCTTGGCGAAGGCTACCTGCGCGCCGGCAGGCTGGAAGAAGCTGAGGAGACTCTTAGGAACACGCTCGAACTTGATCCATTGTTACCCTTCACATCAATCCTGCTGGGCTATGTCTTATTGAAGCAATCCAGGCCTGAGGAAGCGCTGGAGGCCATGGGAAAGGATACCCTGAAAGGGAGCGTCCTTGAACTCAATCTAGGAATCGTCTATGCCCGGATGGGGAAGCCGGAGGACGCTCGCCGGATCCTCACGGATTGGCTGGCACGCTCCAGGAACGAACATGTCGCACCCTATTTTATGGCTTTGTTGCACTTCGCCCTCGGCGATAAAGATTCGGGTTTCGAATGGCTGGAAAAAGGCTTCCAAGAACATGACGGCTGGTTGATGGAGATAAAGGTTGATTATCTCCTGGAGGATGTCCGGGACGACCCGCGTTTTCGAGCTCTGCTGAAAAAAATGAACCTGGCTTGAGCCCTGATCTCAGGCCGCCCAACGCGATTCCCAGGATCCAAAAGTCTGAGGTTCGAATCCTTTCAGGCCCGCCAAGTTGACTCGCCGGCCTGACGGCGTTATCCTTGTCCGCGGGGAGGGGAAATTGACTTATATAAAGGGGCTGATCTCAAACATTACAGGTCCCGCGCTGGTTCTTTTGGCGGGCCTGGCGATCTTCCTCTCTTTCCCGCAGTGGTCCGGCGCCCAATGGATACAAACCGGCGGGCCGGAAGGTGGCGCCGTTAAGGCCCTGGCAGCGCTGGGGCCGTACGTATTTGCCGGCACGGACCGCGGCGTCTTCCGGTCCGTTGACTATGGGGGCACCTGGAAGGCGGTCGATGGCGGATTACCAGACTCGGATGTCTCCTATCTGACGACGATCGGCTCAGACCTCTACGCGGGCACGGAGATCGGCCTCTATAGGTCCAAGGATTTCGGCGCTACTTGGACGGCCGTGGGCTCAAATTTAGCCGGCGCCAAAATCCGTTGTCTTACATCGAATGGGGATGACCTGTTCGCCTGCACCTTCGGTGAAATCTATATTTCTAAGGATAAGGGCAAGAACTGGCAACTCGTAAATTCCGAAGTTGGGGTTCATTATGTCCTGCGGAGTCTTGTTGTCAGCGGGAAAAACCTTTTCGCCGGCCACGGCGGCGGCATCATCCTCTCCAGGAACGATGGCCAAAGCTGGGAGGCGCTTGGAAAAGGCGGGATCAAGTTCGTTAACTGTCTTGCCGTAAGTGGCTCGAATCTGTTTGTCGGCACTGATGGTGGCGGTATCGGCATGTCCACAGACGGGGGCGCCAGCTGGAAAGCCGTCAACTCGGGCTTGCCCAAGGGCGCTCGCGTCGAATGCTTCGAAGTTGCCGGAAGGAACCTTTTTGCCGGAATACAATCCAAGGGCATCTTTCTTTTCGATGATAGCGCCGCCAGTTGGAAAGTGGTCAACTCCGGGTTGCCCGCGGAAGCGTCGGTCATATCTCTTGCGGCGAGCGGGCCACACCTCTTCGCTGGGACTCGTCGAGAGGGCGTGTTCCATTCTGAGAACAACGGCGCTAGCTGGACGGCAACGAACTCCGGATTGACGGCCACATCCGTCCTGTGTCTCGCTACGATCGGATCAAACATATATGCTGGCGCGGATGAAGGAGTCTTTCGGTCCACGGACAACGGCGCCAGCTGGAAAGCGGTGAACGCGGGCTTGCCTGATGGAGTTCCGGTCACCTGCCTTGAAGCCGCCGGTCCAAACCTTTTCGCCAGCGTCGGTCCAGACTTCTTCGCCAGCATGATGGTGAGTTCGGGGGACTTTTTTGGCGATAGCATATTCTTATCCAGGGACGAGGGGAGAACCTGGAAACCCGTTAATTCCGGCTTGCCCGAGCAACGGCTCGTAGAATGCCTAGAAGCTGTTGGGCAGAGCCTCTTCGTTGGCACCTCGGAAGGCTTCTTCCGATCCACGGATAGCGGCACCAGCTGGCATATTATAGGGGACTTGCCAGTGAGTGTATTTCGCCCTGCCAAAACTGTAACTGTCCAGTCTCTCGCCGTAATTGGGCCGGATCTTTTCGCCGGCACCCACCAGGGCGTCTTTCGGTCCGCGGATGGCGGGGCCCATTGGATTGACGTCAGCGCGGGTTTGCCGATGGGCTCTACCCCATGGGCCCAGAAGCGTGACGTCATGTCGCTCGCCGTGATCGGGCCGGAGCTCTTCGCCGGGACTGACCGAGGGGTCTTCAGGACCAAGGATAAAGGAGTCATGTGGACCGACGTAACTCTCGGATTGCCCACGGACATCGGCATCTCGTGCCTCGTCGCGAAGGGGAAGCATCTTTTCGCCGGCACAGGTCTTGGCGTCTTCCTGTCCGTGGACGACGGGGCGACGTGGACGCCCGTCAACGCTGGATTTCCAAGTGCTTCCGTCGATTCTCTCGCGGCCAGCGGAGCCAATCTCATCGCCTGCTTCGGCGGGTGCGGCGCCTTCGTTTCGATGGATTACGGCGCTAGTTGGAGCGCCGCGGGCATCGGGCGATTCAACGGTAGCCCTACGAGACACCCGATCTCATTCTTGACCGCAAGTGGCAGGAATGTTTTTGCCGGGGAACTCGATGAGGGCATGTATCTGTCCACGGACACCGGTAGGACTTGGGGGCCAGACTTTAGAGGATTTGGTTATATTGGCGCGGGATTTGCCGTGTCGCATGGGACGAGAGTCTTTTTTGGCTCGGAATCGGGACTATCCGTCTCTACGAACAACGGCGCCAGCTGGAGGGCGGCCAACAGGGGTTTGACAGACCGTCATGTCCGGGCACTGGCGGCGAGTGGAAAGAGTGTCTTCGCCGGGTTCGAAGATGCCGGCGTCTTCCTGTCCATGGACAACGGCGCCAGCTGGAGGGCGGCCAACAGGGGTTTGACAGACCTTCATGTCCGGGCACTGGGGGTAAGAGGAAAAAGCCTCTTTGCCGGCACCAGGGGCGGCGGCGTGTTCCTTTCCAGGGACAACGGGAGGAGATGGCAAGCGGTCAACTCGGGGCTGCCTGCGGAGGCTTGCGTCTCTTCTCTTGCGGTCATTGGACCGGACGTTTTCGCCGGCACTTATGGGAGCGGCGCGTTTCGAACCACAGACAGCGGTGCCAACTGGACAGCCGTCAACTCCGGATTGAAGGTTGCCGAGATTCGCGACCTCGCGGCCGTCGGGGCGGCGCTTTTTGCCGGCACCTGGGACGGTTTGTTCGTATCCAAGGACTTTGGCCTTAGCTGGACGAAGGTCGACTCCGGCCTGGCGAAGGCTGATGTCCGCTGTCTCGCGGTGAGTGATAATAATCTCCTTGCAGGTGTTTCTCGCCGGGGGGTCTGGCGCTTGCCCCTATCCGATCTTTCTCCAGCAAAGCGATAAACAGCTTTTCTATCTGGCCCATATGAGGGAAACTAGGAGGCGCTCCCCAGAGCCCGGCATAGGGGCTATCGGAGGGGGGTCTTCCCCGCCAAGCCGCGCCTTCTATTCAAAGCGCCGTTATTAAGTTATGCGGGTCCGGTCCGCACTTGGGACCTGTCGCTGGATGGTCAGCGATTCTTGATGGAGAAGATGGAAGAAAGAAAATCCCAGCCCGTGACCGAGATGATCCTCGTTCAGAACTGGTTCGAGGAACTCAAGCGCCTCGTCCCCACCGGGAAGTAGTGAACGCCGATTCGGGATTCCCTAACGTCGAAAACGCCAGGAATTGGCTGGCCGGGCCAGAGGGCAGCTGATACCTGTACTCCGGGAATGAAGGTCCTCTCAGGGCCGTTCGCGTGCACAGTTCCGATAATTGGTTGACTTCCCCCCCTGATGGGGTTATCTTCATCTCAAGACTGGGGGAGGGAACCAAATGGCGGTCAATTGCCCCAAGTGCCGTTCTGAGATCCTGGACGATTCCCGGTTTTGTGGCCGGTGCGGGACGCAGATCCGCGCTGCCGAAGAAGAGCTGCCGACCTTCACCAAGACCCTTGTGACCCCAACCACGGGAGTCGCCGTCGGCACCGTACTGGCCGGGAAATACCACATCCTCGAAGAGATCGGTCACGGCGGTATGGGCATCGTCTATAAAGCCGAGGACATGAAGCTGAGGCGGATGGTCGCGCTCAAGTTCCTTCCTCAGGAATCGATCTCGCATCCTGAAGCCAGAGAGCGCTTTGTTCAGGAGGCACGGGCGGCCGCAGCGCTGTCCCACCCGAACATCTGCACGATCCATGAAGTCGACGAAAGAGAGGGCAAGCCGTTCATCGTCATGGAGTATGTCGAGGGAGAAGACCTCAGGCAAAAGGTCAGGAGAGGCCCTCTTCCTCTTGAAGAAACCCTGGATATCGCGATCCAGGCCGCGGAGGGATTGGAAAAAGCCCATCAGAAGGGGATCGTTCACCGGGACATCAAGAGCGCCAACATCATGTTGACCGAGAGCGGCCAGGCCAAGATCATGGATTTCGGGTTGGCCAAGCTGCACGGGGGAACGGCCTTCACCAAAGAAGGCGCGACGTTGGGAACGGTCGCCTATATGTCGCCCGAACAAGCCCGAGGCGATAAGGTCGATGGACGGACGGATATCTGGTCCCTGGGAGTCGTGCTCTACGAGATGCTCACCGGTGAGCTTCCTTTCCGGGGCGAGCGCGACGTCTCACTCCTTTATTCGATCGTCCATGAGGCCCCGCGGCCTTTGAAGGACAAGACGCCCCCCGTCCCCGCGGAACTCCAGCGGGTGATCGAACGGGCTCTGGACAAGGACGTGCGCTCCCGCTACCAGACTGCCGCAGAGATGAAGAAAGACCTCGTCCGGTATCGGGAAGGTCTGAGAGCAGAAGCGGCGGGACTCTTCAACGCTCCGTTCGCTCCTCAGACGCCTGAGGCGCCCCGCCATCGCCATCCCTTCGGCCCTCGCCGTTCATCGCCGTGGTCGTCTTCGGCGCTGGTTTATTCGCCGACAAGCCAAGATCCGCCTGGCGAGAGTACGAGCTTCTGCCGAAGGTCGTCCAGCTTGCCCAGGAAACAACGACTCTCGATTATACAGGTTCTCAAAAAGTCTATCAGGCCGCAGTCGAAGTCGAAAACTCCCTCCCCAACGATCCGAAGCTAGCCGAGATCTTCAAGAAATTTTCGACAACCTTGTCTGTGACCACGGAGCCGCCGGGCGCGAGGGTCTCTATCCAGCCGTATCAGGCTCCGGACGGGCCATGGGAGTATCTCGGGGTGTCGCCCATAGGGAACAAAAGGCTTCCCCTGGAATACTTGCGCCTCAAGATCGAAAAAGAAGGCTATGAAACCGCGATCGCCGCCAGCTCGTCTTGGGATGACTTCAAGGATTACACGTGGCCCCCCAATAGGATCTCGTGGCGGTTGGACAAAGTCGGGGATGTCCCTTCAGGGATGGTGAGGGTCGCGGGCCTTGAGGATCAAGCCGTCGGTAAGATCGGCGATTTCTTCATGGACCGGTTCGAAGTCACGAACAAGCAATACAGAGAATTCGTCGCGGAGGGCGGATACGAGAACAGGAAATTCTGGAAAAATGCCTTCGTTAAGAACGGCAGGCCCTTGACCTGGGAGCAGGCCGTGGCCGAGTTCGTCGACGGCACGGGGAGGCCCGGGCCGTCGACATGGCAGGGCGGCGGCTACCCGGAAGGACAGGACGATTATCCCGTTTCGGGCGTGAGCTGGTACGAGGCGGCCGCCTATGCCGAATTCGCGCACAAGAGTCTTCCGACAGGAGTTCATTGGGGAATGGCCCAGGGACAGGGGACGCCGCTCTTCAAGGTCGTCGGGTTCATGGAATATTTCGGTCCTCAGTGTAACTTCAAAGGGAAGGGTCCCGAGCGCGTGGGCAGCAATCCCGCGATCAGCGCCTATGGCCTGTACGATATGGGCGGGAATGTCCGGGAATGGTGCTGGAACGAAACGCAACAGGGACGCCTCGTCCGGGGGGGCGCCTGGAACGACGTGCCCTATATGTTCGAAAATTGGAGCCAGGTTCCTCCCTTTGACCGCTCCGCCAAGAACGGTTTTCGCTGCGCGATCTACATCGATCCGGAGCGGATCCCTCGAGCGTCGTTCGCCCCCGTCAAAGCGCCGGAAACTCCGGATTTCTCTAAACGGAGCCCCGTGACGGACGAAGTGTTTCGGATCTATCGAGAGCAGTTTTTTTACGACACGAGCGATCTCAAGGCCCGAGTGGAATGGCGCGATGAGACCTCGAGTGAATGGATCCAAGAGAAGGTCTCTTTTGACGCGGCTTATGATAACGAGAGAGTCTTCGCCTACCTGTTCCTTCCCAAGAACGGCGCACCGCCGTTTCAGGCGGTCATCTATTTCCCTACGGGATGGGCGGCCAGCATGGTCCGGTCCAGCAAAGATATCGACAAGACCGACGAATTCATGCCGTTCATTTTAAAGAATCGACGAGCTCTCCTTTTCCCCATATACAAAGGGACTTACGAGCGCGGAAATGACGCCACATATAACGCTATGGTCGAAGGCTCTCGTCAATACACCGACCTTGTTATCAAGATGGTCAAGGACTTAGAGAGAAGCGTCGATTACCTGGAGACTCGATCGGACATCGATAGCGGGAAACTGGCCTACATAGGGCACAGCTATGGGGCGGCCTTAGGCCCGATCATGACGGCCGTCGAAGACCGGCTCAAGGCCAGCGTGCTCAGGGCAGGGGGGTTAGAGGGCCTTCCCCTGCGTCCCGAGGTCGATCAATTCAATTATGCCAGCCGGGTGAAGATCCCCACCCTGATGCTCAACGGCAGGTATGATTATTACATCGACCTTGAAACGCGTGTAAGGCCGATGTTCGACCTCCTGGGCACTCCTCGAGAACAGAAAGAACTAAAGATCTACGATACCGATCATACGACTCCGGACTCGGAATTCATCAAAGAAACCCTCAGGTGGCTTGATAAATACCTGGGACCGGTGAAAAGCAATATTCAAACTGAAGGGCAGGGACGTCACTAAGGATGGTTCGAGCGGTAGGCGATCGTTGTTCGTGGCGAATTTGAAAGGGGGTTGATGATGACCAAAAGAAACTCCATGGGGGACCAATTGAAAGCCAAATTGATTCTTGCGCTCGGTTTGCTGGCGACGCTTGCCATCCTGTCCTTCTCCCAATCCCGGGAGACGGGAGCCATCTTCGGGAAGGTCAGCGACAATCAGAAAGATCCACTCCCGGGAGTGGCCGTCACTCTGACGGGGAATAAGCTTATGGGCATGCGGGAGGCGATGACGGATGTCGGGGGAAATTTCCGCTTTCCCGCGCTTCCGCCCGGCGAATATTCGATCCGAGCCGTCCTGCAGGGGTTCGAAACCGCCGTCCAGGAGAACATCCGCCTGACGACGACCGTCAGCCTGACCGTCGACCTGGTCCTGACGCCGGCCAAGCTCACGGAAGAAGTTACGGTCAAGGCCGAGGCGCCGACGGTGGACCTCAAGTCCACGGAAACAGCCTCGGTCACACTGTCCGACGAGATCCTGCGCAATTCCCCGAATAGCTCCCTTTTCCCCTCCTCCTGGGAGATGGTCAACCGGGCTCCCGGCGTCGTCGACTTTGTCGCCTACGGGAGCTCTAAAGATGACGGCATCAGCTGGACAATGGACGGCATCGACATTGGGGACACAGAGATAGGGGGCGCCTGGGTCTATGTCGATCCTAACTCCCTCGAGGAGGCCAAGTTCATGGGCGTCGGCCTGCCCGCGGAGTACGGAAACTTCACGGGGGCCATCTTCAACATGGTGACCAAGACCGGCGGCAATACTCTCTCAGGTTACGCGGAAATTGATTATCAAGGCGTCAAGGAGGCGGGCACGAAGAGTTTCTGGCAGGCCGAGAACAACGGCGCTTATCTCGCTGATTTCCCCGCGTTGACGCCGCCGCGCTTGAAGCTGATAGACATCAGCGCCAATCTCGGCGGACCGATCCTGAAGGACAAGCTCTGGTTCTTTTTGGCTGTCCAACGATACGAGAACTGGAACTACGTGACGGGGTTCCCTGTGGCCGCGGATTTCTATCAGCCCCGCCTTTTCGCGAAGCTCTCCGCGGCGCCATCGAGCAGCCTGACCCTGATGGCCTCCTTGCAGTATGCCCTGTGGAGTGTCGATAACAAGTTTGGGAGCTCGACAGTAAGCCCCGAAGCCACGGCCAACGAGAGGGGTCCTGGAATCATCGCTGACTTCAGCCTGACCAAGATCCTCAACGAGAAAACCTTCCTTGACGTTAAAGCCGGCTATTTTACAATTAATGATCGCTTAGATCCTGTTGTCGGGGAAGACGCCAACGCCCATTATGAATTTACGAACAACTATTTTCAGACGGGGAGTCTTGGCTATATTTACCGCGCCAACAGAACCCGCTTTCAGAGCAACGCCAGCCTGACCCATTATGCCGAAGATTTTATCGCCGGAAGCCATGACTTCAAGTTCGGCGCGGAGATCGAACACTCCGCGGCCCGCAACCAATTTGGCTATACGGGCCAGGACAATATGCACTATGTTGATTATAATGGCGCCAATTACCTGGCCTATCAGTACGCCGGGTACGACACCGACACCCGCTATACACGGCTGGAGGCCTTCGCCCAGGACGGTTGGAAGATCACTAATCGGTTGAACCTCGGCATCGGCCTCCGCTTCAGCCAGAACTGGGGCACGATCAAGGACGTGGACGGCGTTGTTTACAAATCCACGCGGATCGCCCCGCGGGTGGGTTTGACCTACGATCTTTTGGGCGACAAATCCACCGTGCTGAAGCTGCATTACGGACAGTTCACCGAAGCCATGCACACATCTTATCATGCTCCCCTCAATCCGGCTTCCGCGTATCATGATATTGTCTCGTATTACTGGGACAACGGCTGGCTGGAGTTCGATCGGATCGTCCACCAAAACCTCTACACGTTGGACCCCCATATCAAGCACCCCTATTCAAACCAGTTTACGGCCGGTATCGAACGCGAGATCATGCGCGACACGTCATTGAGCATCACTTACATCTACCGCGACTGGAAGAACCTCTGGGGGACCGTAGACACAAAGGCGACTTATGACCTGATCCCGATCACGGTACCCGAACAGGGAAACAAGGTTTACATGATCTATGAGCTCGCCTCAGGCTCCGATCACGCTTACACCATCACCAACATCAAGCAGGGCGACCCGGGGGTATTGGGCGTACCCTATCGCCGTTACAGCGCCCTGGAGATCCTATTCAATAAGCGGTTCTCGGATCGCTGGCAGCTGCTGGCCTCCTATGTGCTATCCAAGGCCTGGGGGACGATGGACAACACTAATAAACCCTTCAATACCGGCGGCCTCGATAGCTCGAAGCCAGGGGACCCCAACTACTGGCTCAACGCCGACGGACACGTGACCATCGATCCGACGCACCAGATCAAGATCCAGGGCTCGTACGTGATTCCCGTCATCGATGTGGCCTTCAACGCCTACTTCCGCGCGATCACCGGGAATTCCTGGACGACCCGCTACGCGACCACGCGCTTAGGGCAGGGGATCGTGACGTTCTTCATCGAGCCCCGCGGTTCGCACCACTACCCCATGCCGAAGATCCTGGATCTCCGGTTGGAGAAGATCTTCACCCTGGCCGGGCGCTATCGCCTCGGACTGATCCTCGACGTGTTCAACGTCTTCAATGACCATAGCGTCTCAGGTTGGGGATTTGGACAGCAAGGGTGGGGAACGACTTATGGTAACGGCGCCACTTGGCTGCCGGCCGCAACTTATCCCTCAACGGGTGGCCATACGCTATACTCGATCGTCCCGCCGCGCCAGGCGCGCTTGGGGGTGCGCTTCACGTTCTGAGGTTGGCCAGAGAAATCCGCTTTCCATGACTCCGAATAGGGTGGAGCGGCTATCATGAGAACTCACGCATCGATCTTAATCATAGCGATGGTGCTCTATCTCACCTTTCCCAAGGGAGCCAGCGCTCAATGGGTCCAAATCTCCCAGCCTCCCGGCGACACCATCCTCTCTCTCAAGGCGATAGAGTCTGATTTATATGTCACCACGAATAGCGGATGTTTCGTGTCCCGGGATAATGGTGATAGCTGGACAGCGGCTAGCTCCGCCATGCCTGTTGGGACTCAAGCTCATGGGGTGAATAATGTGGGTAGAAATCTCTTCGCCGCCGTCTCTCCGGACGGCTTGCTCGTTTCCAGGGACAACGGAGTAAGCTGGAAGGTTGCCAACTCGGGGTTGCCCAAAGGAATAAGGTCTGAAGTCGACCACATGGTCGCGAATGGATCAAACCTGTTTATCGGCACTTTAAGTGACGGCGTCTTCTTATCCACGAACGATGGCGCCAGCTGGAGAGCGGCTAGCTCGGGATTGCCTAAGGACGCGTGGGTCAGGGATCTTGCCGTGAGTGGGACGAATCTCCTCGCTGTCATGGGCGTTGACGGCGGCCCCCTCTTCCTATCTACAGACAACGGTTCAAACTGGGAGGCAATCAAGTGGAGCTCGGATTCAGCAAATTGGGTCGACTATCTGGTGGAGGGCTCGAATTGCCTTTTCGCCGTCACATTTTCAAAGATATTACGATCCAAGGATAACGGAGTCAGCTGGGAACTGCTCGCGCCGAAAACAGACTGGGGCGATATGGGTTCTTTAGTGATTTTGTCATCCCTTCGCATGATCGGGACGAAACTTTTCCTCGTCACCGCAGGGCCGGCACAGATCTTCCGATCGACGGACAACGGTGACACTTGGACGCCGTGCAAACCGGGACTGCCAGAAGAAGTCCGCGTCACCGGTCTCGTGGAAAGAGGATCGAATCTTATTGCCAGCACTTGGAGCCATGGAGTTTTTCTATCCACGGACAAGAGTGCCACCTGGAAGGCAATCAACTCTGGATTGACTGAAGGTGTCACCGGGGTGAGCATTACACTAAGCGACAAATACCTCTTTGCTGTTACCACTTACAATGACATCTTCAGATTACCCCTCGCGGACTTATCCCTTGAAGGGCGCTTGGAAGCGCGTTTTTGATGCCTTTTGGAATAATGATCCGGCCAGTTAGGAACAACGACTTTCGTGACAGCCCCATTTTTATCCACTGCATCATCTTTCGAAATGAATACGCTAGTTCTTCTAACCTCCGCCTTCTCCTTCTAATCAGCGGGTCGGGGGTCCGAGTCCCTCCAGACGCGCTCCCTGATTCGCCATTGCTGGTTGACTTCATCCCGTAACAGCGCGATTCTCTGGCCAACTATCGATGGGGGTCGACGGGCCATGAAATGCCCCAAGTGTCACACCGATAATCCCGAACGCTTCGATCCGTCCTCCCTCGCCGTATTCCGCGCGTCCTATCCCGGCGGCAGGAATTACCTTGTCTGCCCGGGGATCCGGAAAGCTTATGAGCGTCGCTTCGGAGGGCTCGTGGTCCACGTTGCCGGCGCGCGGGACCTCCTGACCTAGCCGCTGCTTCCCTATCAAAGACGCGTCGACGCCTGGACAGGAGGCACAGCTTGACACTTGTCCGGAGGATAGATACTCTCGTCCCATGAGGGGAAATGACGGATCGAGACCTGAGAACAGCGGTCCCATGATCGGGCAGACGGTGTCCCACTATCGTCTTCTGGAGAAGATCGGCGGCGGCGGCATGGGCGTCGTCTATAAGGCCGAGGACAACCGGCTCAAGCGGCAGGTGGCCTTGAAATTCCTGCCCGAAGCGCTGTCCTGCGATCCCTACGCGCTGGAGCGTTTCGAGCGGGAGGCTCAAGCGGCCTCGGCGTTGAATCACCCGCACATCTGCACGATCTACGATATCGACGAGCACGAGGGCCGGCACTTCATCGCCATGGAGCTCCTCGAGGGGGAGACTCTAAGACACCGCCTCCTCAGGAAGCGGATGGGGACGGATGAGATCCTCACCGTGGCGCTCGAGATCGCGGATGGCCTGGAGGCCGCGCACGCCAAGGGGATCATCCATCGGGACATCAAGCCGGCCAATATCTTCGTGACGCAGAGGGGACAAGCCAAGATCCTCGATTTCGGATTGGCCAAGCTGATGACGCAGTGCATTGCCGCCACGGAAACCCTTACGGCCGCCGGGCCACTGACGAGCCCCGGCATGGCCGCCGGGACCGTGGCGTACATGTCGCCGGAGCAGGCGCTTGGGAAAGAGCTGGATCCGCGGACGGACCTGTTCTCGCTGGGGGTGGTGCTGTACGAAATGACGACCGGCAGCCTGCCTTTCCGGGGAGATACCTCGGTGGCCGTGTTCGACGGCATTCTGCACCAGGCTCCCACATCTCCCATACTGCTGAATCCGGAGGTGCCCAGAGAGCTGGAACGGATCGTCAACAAGGCCCTCGAAAAGGATCGCGAGATCCGTTATCAGGCGGTGAAGGACCTGAGGGTCGACCTGATGAGGCTGAAGCGCGACCGCGAGTCTGGCCGCATCGCCGCGGCTCCCACAGCCGCCGGATCCCCACGCGTTCCGTCGCTGGCCGTCTTGCCTTTCACCAACATGAGCGCGGACCCGGAGAACGAGTACTTCTGCGACGGCCTGAGCGAAGAACTCATCAACGCCTTGACCCACATCCGGGAGCTGAGGGTCGCGGCCCGGACCTCGGCCTTTGCCTTCAAGGGAAGAGACCTCGACATCCGCGAAGTCGGAGAAAAACTGAACGTGGGCGCGGTCCTCGAAGGGAGCGTGAGGAAATCCGGGCAGCGATTGCGCATCACCGCTCAGCTCATCAACGTCGAGAACGGCTATCATATCTGGTCCGGCCAATTCGACAGAGAGATGAAGGACATTTTCGACATTCAGGAAGAGATATCGCTGACGATCGTCGACCACTTGAAGCTCAAATTGTTGGAGGGGGAGAAAGAAAAGATCCTCAGACGACGCACGGAGAACCCTGAGGCCTACGAATGTTATCTGAAGGGGCTCTATTTCTGGAAACGGCGCTATGAGAAGGGTCTCCAGAAGAGCCTACAGTACTTTCAGCAGGCTGTCGCACTCGACCCCGGCTATGCCCTGCCGCATGTGGGCATAGCCGACGCTTTCGGGATACTTGGGGTTTTTGCCTATATGCCGCCCCACCAGGCCTACGCACTGGCGAGGGCGGCAGCGAACAAGGCCTTGGAGATCGATCCCGAGCTGGCCGAGGTCTACCCCTCCCTGGGGTGGATCGCCATGTGGTACGACTGGGATCGGCCGGTTGCGGAAGGTCTTTTCCAGAAAGCTATCCAGTTGAAGCCCGATTATGCTCCCGCCCATATGTGGTACGGCAACTTGCTCTATAGCCTGGGGCGCTTTGACGAGTCCATTCGGGAAATGAGAAAGGCCAAGGAGCTCGAACCTCTGGAGCCGGCCCCTCCTACGCACGTGGGTTGGGCCCTCTACTATGCGCGGCGCTTCGATGAATCGATCGAAGAACTTCAGGGCGTCGTAGCCTCGGATCCGGAGTTCACGCTCTCTTATCTGTGGCTGTCGATGAATTACATTGCCAAAGATATGTGGAGCGAGGCGATCGCGGCGAGCCGTAAATTTGTTGAACTCACCGCGGGGGCCGTCATCGGCTTGTGCGTCTTGGGTTTGGCTTATGGCTCAGCGGGGATGAAAGATGAAGCTCTCCAGATCCTCGAGCAGCTCGAAGGGCTGAAGAAGGAACGGTACGTCGGGCCCTTTTTCAGGGCGGTCGTATGGTCGGGACTCGGCGAGAAGGACAAAGCGTTAGAGGACCTTGAAAGATCCTATGTGGAGAGAGATTCCGCCCTGGCCCTTATCAAGGTTTGGCCCCTCTTGGACGGCCTGCGTTCGGAGCCTAGGTTCCAAGCCGTGCTCAAGAAGATGAACTTCGACAAATAAGAATCGTTCGTGTGCAAAACGACTCAGGCCGACCAGCTGAGCCGTCTTAGGTCAAGCGGGGGCAAATAAGAAGCCACCCGTGATACTGCTCAAGCTGGCGTTTGAGAATAGGACGGGAAGGCGGTGGTTACAGCGAGTTGGAATTAGGCCTTCCCGGGTCCCACTTCGGCTTTTTTCAAGCTTCGGCAGCAGCACGTCTGGTAAAAAAGACTCATAATAGCGAGGATCGCGGCCGCGGCGACGATCACCCATTTGGCCCACGTAGCGGGCCACCAAAATACGGCCAAAACAACCACGGCCACAGCCAGCAAGAACCGGCAGAAACAGAGTTTCATGGTTTCTCCTCCTTCTTCATTACGGCTTGCCAATCTTACCCAAAAGTATGGCCCAATATCAAGGTCAAGGGCACTTCGAATCCTCCGCCGGAGTTGCCCGCTTAGGGCTCCAGGTTCATCTTCCGCAGCAAAGCCTGAAAGGTCGGGTGAGATCGCAGGCGATCGTAATTCGGCGCGATCTTAATGGGTGTCACCAGGATCGGATCACGCTCTTCGATGCCCTTAGCGATCCATTCCAGGGTCGCCTCCAGTTCTCCCAGACCGCCATAGACGAATGAAAGAGCGGACGCGGGCACATAGGTCAACTGCCGCCGCGCCGTCAGCTCCCCCAGCAATTGCCGTGCCTCGGCGGCTCGGCCGGCTACGGCGTAGACTGCACCCAGTGCTCCCAGTGTCAGCGCATTGCCTCCGGAGAGCTCGTTCGCCCTTTCGGCCGCGGCGATGGCCTCGTCAAGCTGCCCATTCATGCGGTAGGCGACCGAGAGGAGCCAATGGGAGAAGAATAAGGTCGGATCCAGATCAATGGCGTGCCGGAGTTGCGTGACCGCTGGCTCGAATTGCCGCGCATAGCCAAGGAGACACCCCAGCAGCGAGTTGTAGAACGGATCGAGAGGATCGAGCTCCAGCGCCCGCCGCATCTCCGTCAAGGCCTGTTCCACCCGCCCCATCGGCAGCAGGAACCACATGGCGTAACACCAAGCATAGTCGTATCGGACGGCCGTGGAGGACGGATCCGACTCCAGGGCACGGCGGAATTCGCGCTCGGCTCCTGGCCAGTCGAATTCGCCGCTGCCGAGGACGGTTCCCAACGCGCTGTGGGCGTCGGCGATCGTGTCGTCGAGTCTGAGGGCCTCGAGGGCCGCCGACTTGGCCTTGGCGAACGCCTCCCGCGGATCCATGGACCCCCAAAAGGCGTTCCAAAAGTAGAATTCGGCCAGCATGACATGTGCCAGGGCGTAGTTCGGATCAAACGCTATGGCCTGCTCACAATACCGCCGGCCCGCTTCGCGCCCTGCCGGCGTCATCTTCAAGACGTAATACCGCGCCTTCAAACAGAGGTCGTACGCGGCGAGATTCTCCGTGTAGCGTTTGACCATCGGACGGTTCCCCTCCAGGCGCAGCCGTAGCTTCTCCACGATGGCCCGTGAGATCTCGTCCTGGATGGCGAAGACGTCCGTCATCTCCCGGTCGAAGCGCTGGCTCCACAGGTGGTACCCGTCTTCCGCCTGGACCAGCTGCGCCGTCACCCGGATGCGGTTGCCCGCCCGGCGCACGCTGCCTTCGAGGATCGTCTTGACGTTGAGCCGCGAGCCGATCTCGCGCACGTCCTGTTCCTTTCCTCGGAAGGCAAAGGACGAGGTCCGGGCCATCACCCGCAGCCCGGGCACCTGCGTCAGGGCGTCGATGATGTCCTCGGCCAGCCCGTCACTGAAGTACTCCTGCTCTTTTTCCGTGCTTAAATTGGTGAAGGGAAGGACGGCGATGGATTTCTCGGGCAGCGGTGAGGCAGGGCTCAGGGCCTCGTCAGACGCTGTAACTGGCCCCGATCCTGAAGGGGCCGAGGCGGCCGCCCATTGGAGGGATTTGAGAACAATCCAGGCTATCCCGAGGCAGACGGCGACAGCGGTCACGAGCAGGGTCTTGCCTGAAATACCGATGACCTTAAAGAGTATCGCCAGATCAATAGCCGCAGTCACGAGCAAGATCAAAGGGACGAGAAGGATCTCGAACTTGATGTTCCCCGGCCGTTTTCCCTTGCCGCAGAACCACCGCCATACCAAGGTGGCAAGCAAGGCGCCGATGACGGAGACGACCGTCAGGTCGATGGTTTCTTCAGGAAAGTGGTAATGGCCGACGAGGAGACGCTCGACGACTTCGACGAGAAGCCACCCGCCGCCGATAAACGCGGCCAGGGTTTCGATAATGCGCCGTTTTCGAAGCCTCTGGAGAAAATCCCGGAAGAAAGACCTCTTCTTGACCTCGGAAGGAGCCGTCCCCCCGTTTGAAGAGCTCATCGTCTCTCCTGCTTTTGGATCCCTGCCTGATGGGGCAAAGGTTAACAATAAACAAGGGGTCAGTCAATAAGAGGCCGTTATGCCAAGCCCTTTTGGGGCAGCCCCGCAGGTGAGCGCAATCTTGCGGCCCTCTTTTCAACCCGACGGCTTTAGAATATGATCCTCCAATGAATAACCACTTCGAGATCCTCGTTCTTCTGGGGCGTCCCGCCTCGGGCAAATCGGAGGTCATCGACCATCTGAAGAAGACGCTGGTCGAGGAGCGTCTGACGCGTTTTCATATCGGCGCCTTCGAGGAGATCGACGATTTCCCGATGCTCTGGACATGGTTCGAAGAGGACGCCATCCTCGAGAAGATCATGCACAAGCCTCGATTGCACACCGATCCCGACGGCTATTTTCTCCATCGGTATCAGTGGGACCTGCTCATCGAGCGGATCTCCCTCGAATACGAGAAGAAGGTGCGCGACGCCGGCTACGCGGAGCGGATGACGACCCTCGTCGAGTTCAGCCGGGGCGCCGAGCACGGCGGCTACCAAGCGGCTTTCCGCTCGCTCTCCGAGGGGATCCTGAAAAAAGCCTGCGTTCTTTACATCGATGTCTCGTACGAGGAATCCAGGCGCAAGAACCGGCGCCGCTTCAATCCGGCCCGCCCGGATTCCATTCTGGAACACGGCCTGCCGGACGCCAAGCTCGAGCGCCTCTATAAAGAAGTCGATTGGGAGGCCTTCAAGGGCGACGATCCGGAATTCATTCATTTCTCAGGCCATAGGATCCCCTATGTCGTGTTCGCGAACGAGCCGGAGGTGACGGACGAGCCCCGGAAGCTCGGCCCGGCCCTGGAGGGCTGCCTGACCAAGCTGTTCGAGCTCCAGGGTCGGAGATAGGGGAGGGGCCATGGACCTTCAAAGATCCAGGAAATTCCTCTCGGATTACAGCATCTGGGGCTTCGCGTTCGGCTATTTCGCCTGTTACATCCCCTACAGCCTATTGACCAAGATCATGAGCAAGGGGTTGCTGCCCTCGCTTCATGGAAGATCGCTCGACGGCCTCACCATCCTTCCCGTCGTCGCCGTCGCCACTCTGCTGACGATGATCCTCGTCATTAGCCTCCTCGGCTGGTGGAAGTACGCGACCCATTCGAAGGTCCTCGGCGTCTCCGTGCCGCATCCGACCAAATGGACGTTCTTGTCCGGCCTCTTCACTTCGCTCATCATCGGGACGACGACGCTGGCCTACACCTTCGAGAGCGTCAGCATCGTCCTGGCGATGATCCTCATGCGGGGCGGCGTCCTCATCATCGGCCCGATCGTCGACGCTGGCACGAAGCGGAAGGTCCGCTGGTTCTCCTGGGCCGGGTTCGCCGGCGCGTGCCTGGCCCTGCTGCTCAACGCCCGGGACGCCAAGGGCTTCCGCGTCCCCCTGGCCCTGGGCCTGGTCATCCTGATCTACATCGCCAGCTACTTCATGCGTTTCCAGTTCATGAGCCGCAACGCCAAGTCGGAGCGGAAGGACGTGAACCTGCGCTATTTCGTCGAGGAGACCATGGTCTCGACGCCGATGCTGGTCGTCATCCTGGCGCTTTCCGCCCTCCTCGGGGGGAAGATCGGGGCCGCCGTCCGGCTGGGATGGACCGCGCATTGGGGCCAGTCCTATCTCTGGGCGCTCGCCCTGATCGGGATGATGTCCCAGGGGACCGGGTTCTTCGGGACCTTGGTCTTTCTGGATAAGAGCGAGAACACCTACTGCATCCCGATCAACCGCGCCTCCAGCGTCCTGGCGGGCGTGGCCGCGTCGATGCTGCTGACGCTTTTCCCGGGGCAGAGGCTCCCGGCGACGATGGAATTCGTTGGCGCGGCCGTGATGATCGTCTCGATCCTCTTCCTGAGCATCCCGCCGCTCGTCCAGGCGCGGCGCAAGAGGGGCTGAGGGCTAGTAAAGGACCTCCGCTTCTCCCTTGGCGGCGATCAGGGCCTCAAAATGGGCGACGATCTTGTCTCGACGGGCCATGACCGCCTTGATCTCGGGAGGCCTCAAGGTGCGCTTCGTCCGGGCGGTCACATCCTCCAGGGTCAGCTTCCGAAGGTTATCAAGAAGCTCACGGCCGCACCGGACCAGGGTCTTGGGATTGTCGAGGCTTTTTTCCAGGCGGAAGGCCCGGGTGAAGTCGATCATGTAGAGCTCCCAGTTCGGGCCGATCAGGACATTCACCGCGTTCCGGTCGGTATCGCGGACAAGCTGGCTGAAGACGGTCAGGCTGGACATCTGGGCGTTCCATGCGGCGGGATCGGGAGGAGAGATCTTCTTTTCCCGGCGCGTCAGCTCGTCGAACTGGACGGGAAGCCACCAGGACAGGCACCCCTTTTCGCCGAAGAGCTCCCGCTCGACGGTCACAGGCATCATTTTTTCGAGCCCCAGGAGCGTCGCCAGTTCGTAGGCGGCCAAATTGTAGAGGTAGGAATCGACGAAGTTCATCTCGATCCGGCCCATGACTTCCATAGAGCTGCGTCGCTCGTCGACCGACTGGAACAAGGCGTCATGAGTGATCGTCCCGTCGCTCAGGGTGCAGCGTCGGGGCGCGGTGACTCCCTCGCCGGTCACGCTGCTCTTGACGAGCTTCGCGGTCTTCAGGAACTCTTGCTGTTGCCCGACCGTGAGCTGCGGCTCTTCCTGAACGCCGGAGGCGAAGCCCGCCGCGAGGGCCGCCAGGCCGAGCGAGAGGATAACGAGAACCCGGAGCCTGTTCATGGATCCCTCCTTCCCTTTTATTTTACGCCGGCACGCCACGGGCCGGCAAGCGGTAATGCCGCCCGGGAAACTAGGGCCTTCCGTGCTCCGGCATTGACACGGCCGGACGGGCGGGATAAATTGCCCTTGTGTTCAAGCACGGCTAAACCGGACGGGGCGAAAGGACAAACATATGGACCCAGTCGATAGTCTCCGGAAACAAGGGCTGTTCATCACCATCGACGCCAACATCGGGGCGGGCAAGACCAACGCCTGCCACGCCATCGGCTCGGCCGCCACAGCCAACGGCTGGCCGGCCCGGATCATCGAGGAACCGACGCACCACCCCAAGTTCGCCTATTTCCTCAATCACTACTACGAGGACCTGCGCACGGGGACCAACACCGGCGGCGGCTTCTCGATGCAGATGTTCATGCTCTGCCAGCGCTACGAGCAGCACCGGCTGGCCGTGGAGCTGGCCTGGGGCCCGCAGGGCCAGGTCGTGATCCAGGACCGGCCGATCTACGGCGATACCGTGTTCGCCACGACCGCCATGGAGCGCGGCTTCATGACCCCCCAGGAGTTCGAATTGTATGTGGACGTCTTCCGCAACATGAGCCGCGACGTGATGCCGCCCGACGTCTTCGTCTACCTCGACGTCCCGCCCGAGGAGTGTTTCCGGAGGATGAGCAGCCGGGCCCGGGAACAGGAGGAGGGCGTGCCGCTCGATTACCTGCAGCACCTCGACAAGAACTACAAGCTGCTGATCCAGGAGATGCGGCGGCGCGGCGTCCGGGTGATGGTGATCGATTGGAACGAGTTCGGGCCGCCCGTGGACGTTTGGAAGCAGATCCTGCGGATGGCGATGTCGTCCGACTCCTGGTACGAGCAGCTGGCGTTCTCCTTCGCCAAGCACCCGCGGCTGCCGGTGATGCCCGGAAGCGGCGGGACCAAGTAGCGCCCATGGCCGAGCGGAAGAAGGATCTGCTGGCGGCGGCCCGGAAGGCCCGCGATCGGGCCTACGCGCCCTACTCGGAGTTCCCCGTGGGCGCGGCCGTGCTCGCTTCGAATGGCCGGATCTACAGCGGCTGCAACGTCGAGAACGCTTCCCTGGGGCTGACTTGTTGCGCCGAGCGCAACGCCATCTTCGCCATGGTCGCGGCGGGGGAGAGGGAGATCCGGGAAGTCCTGGTCATCGGCGACACCGAGAAGATCCTCCCGCCCTGCGGCGCCTGCCGGCAGGTCATGGCCGAGTTCGCCCCGCCGTCGGCCGTCATTCACATGTGCGACCGGTCGGGCGCCGGCCGGTCGGTCACCGTGGCGGAGCTCCTGCCCCACGTCTTCCGTCTGAAGAAGAAGGCGCCCGTCCGGCGGACGGGCCGGAAATGACCCCTCGAGAAGGAGCGCGATGATCGACCTGAGCCGTGAGGCGCTCGTCCGGATGATCGACCACACCGAGCTCCGCGCCAACGCTCGCGAGAAGAGGATCGCCGAGCTCTGCCGCGAGGCCCGGGACTACAACTTCCACGCCGTCTGCGTCAACGGCGCCCACGCCCGCTTCGCCGCCGCGGAGCTCGAAGGAAGCGGCGTCCGGCTCTGCGTCGTGGCCGGTTTCCCGCTCGGCGCGGCGACGAGCGCGGCCAAGGCCTTCGAGGCGGGAGAGGCCGTCCGGAACGGCGCCGCCGAGATCGACATGGTCGTCAACGTCGGGGCGCTCCTGGACAAGAGGCGCGATCTCGTCCGCGACGACATCCGGGCCGTGGTCGCGGCCAGCGGGCCGGCCCTGGTCAAGGTCATCCTGGAGACGTGTTACCTGACCGACGAGGAGATCGTCGCCGGCTGCCTTCTCGCCGTCGAGGCCGGGGCCGGGTTCGTCAAGACCTCGACCGGATTCGGGGCCTCGGGCGCGCTCCCGGACCACGTCCGGCTCATGCGCCGGACCGTGGGCCCGGCGATCGGTGTCAAGGCCGCAGGCGGGATCCGGACTTTCGAAGATGCCTGGCGGATGATCCGGGCCGGGGCCTCGCGCCTGGGGCTGAGCGCCAGCGTGGCCGTCGTCGAAGGTCTGTCGCACGACACGTTCGATCCGGCCGCCCCGCCGGAGGAAAAGATCCCTGATCAGGACAAGAAATCCTGAAAGGCGAGAGGGCCCGATGACCGGCGGCATGTACGAGATCATCTCCAAGAAGCGCGACGGGGGTGAGCTCGCGAGGGAGGAGATCGCCTTCGTCGTCTCCGGATGCGCCGGCGGCGGGATCCCCGACGAGCAGATCGCGGCCTGGCTGATGGCCGTGTACATCCGCGGCCTGAGCGAAAGGGAGACGGCCGACCTCACGGAGACCATGCTCGCCTCCGGCGGCCGCATCGCCCTGGACGGGCTGCCCGGGCCGAAGATCGACAAGCACAGCACCGGGGGCGTCGGCGACAAGATCAGCTTCGTCGTCGCCCCCCTTGTCGCCGCCTGCGGCGTCCGCGTGCCCATGCTCTCCGGCCGGGGCCTGGGCCACACCGGAGGCACCCTCGACAAGCTGGAGGCCATTCCGGGGATGAACGTCTTCCTGACGCCCGGCGAGATCCGGCGGGTGCTGGCCGAAACGGGCATGGTCATCTGCGGCCAGACGGCCGAGATCGTGCCGGCCGATAAAAAGCTCTACGCGCTCCGCGACGCCACGGCCACGGTCGGCAGCATCCCGCTCATCGCCTCTTCGATCATGAGCAAGAAGCTGGCCCTGGCGACGGACGGCATCGTCCTCGACGTGAAGACCGGGAGCGGCGCCTTCATGAAGGACGAGCGGGACGCCCTGAGCTTGTGCCGGACCATGGTCGCCATCGGCGAGAAGACCGGACGACCCACCCTGGGCCTCATCTCCGGCATGGACCAGCCCCTCGGCCGGGCCGTAGGTAACAGCTTGGAGATCGCCGAATCCGTGGAGGCCCTGAAGGGCCGGGGGCCGGACGACGTCCTGGAGGTCACCTTCGCCTTGGGCGAGTGCATGCTGAGGGCGGCGGGCCGGAGGATGGCCAGGGGGGAGGCCGAAGGGATGTTCCGAGAGGCCATCGCCTCGGGCCGGGCCCTCGATGTCTTCCGGCGTTTCATCGCCGCCCAAGGCGGCGATCCCCGGGTCTGCGACGATCCTTCACTGCTCCCGGCCGCCGCGGAGCGGGTGACATACGCAGCTCTGCGCTCCGGCTACGTCGAGGCCATCGACGCTTTCGAGGTCGGCATGGCCGCCATCGACACCGGCGCCGGCCGGAAGAGAAAGGAAGACGCCGTCGCGCACGGCGGCGGCTTTGTCTTCCACGCCAAGATCGGCGACCCGGTCGAAAAAGGCCGGCCGGTCGTGACCGTCCATAGCGACCGTCCCGACAGGCTTCCGGCGGTCCTGGAGCGCCTGTCCGGGGCGATCCGGATCGGTCCCCGTCCCGTCGTCGCGCCGAAGCTCATCCGTCATCTGGTGGACAAGGACGGCGTTCATCCCTGGACCGGCTGAGATGCGGAGCGAGAGATACAAGGCGGTCTTCTTCGACGCCGACGACACCCTCTTCGATTATCCCCGGGCCGAGCGGGCCGCGCTGACGGCCTGCCGTCGCGAATTCCGGCTCCGCGTCGAACCGGCGGCCCTCCTCGACGCCTACCGGCGCCACAACCGGGACCTGTGGCGGGAGTTCGAGCGCGGCGAGACCGACCAGGTCCGGCTTCGCGTCGAGCGCTTCCGCCGCGCGGCCGCGGAGCTTGGCCTGAAGGGACTGCCGCTCGACCGGGTCAGCGCTTTCTACCTCGACGCCTTGTCCGGTCAGCCGATGCTTCTCGCGGGAGCTTTGGGGACGGTCCGGGCCATGGCGAAGACATATCCCCTGGCCCTCGTCACCAACGGCATCGCCGCCGTGCAGCGCCGCCGCTTCGCCGCTTCGCCGATCACCCCCTATTTCCGGGCCGTGGTCATATCCGAAGAAGCGGGATTCGCCAAGCCCGATCCGAGGATCTTCGCGCCGGCGCTCCGGGAGACCGGGGCCGCCGCGGACGAGGTCCTCTTCGTCGGCGACAGCGTGACCTCCGACATGGCCGCCGCCCGCAACGCCGGCATGGATTTCTGCTGGTTCAATCCCGGGCAGGCCCCCGTTCCGAACGGCTATGCGCCGGTCCTCATCCTCTCGTCCATCCGGGAGCTCCCCGGCCGCCTGGGCCTTTAGCCGAGCAGGATCCCGGCCAGCGTCGCCGTCATCAGCGTGGCCAGCGCGCCGCCCAGGACCGCCTTCATGCCCAGGGCCGCGATGTCTTTCCGGCGGTGAGGGGCCATGGGGGAGATCCCGCCGATCTGGATGGCGATCGAGGAGAAGTTGGCGAAGCCGCACAGGGCATAGGTGGCCATGGTGATGCCCTTGGGGCTCATGGCCCCCTGCTTGATCAGATCGACGAGGTCGACGTAGGCCACGAATTCGTTCAGAACGACTTTGGTCCCGAAGAGGCTGCCGAAGTGGAACGCGTCGGCGGCCGGGACGCCGATCCCGATGCCAAGATAGCGCAGGACCACGCCGAAGACGAGCTGAAGAGAGAGGGGTTGGCCGTAGTGGGCCGTGAGGTAAGCGTTGACGTGGATCAGGCCGCCCAGGGCCGTCAGAAGGTAGTTGATGAGCGAGATGCCGGCGATGAAGGCCAGCAGCATGGCGCCCACGTTCAGGGCCAGATGCATGCCGTCGGAAGCGCCGCCCGCCGCCGCCTCGATGACATTCGAGGCGTTCTTCTCCACCTTCAGCCGCACGGTGCCCTTGGTCACCGGATCACCCGTCTCGGGGAAGAGGACCTTGGCGATGACCAGCGAGGCCGGGGCGGCCATGACGCTGGCGGAGAGCAGCTGGACGGCAAAGCGCAGCTGGGCTTCGGCGAGGGGGATCTTCTGGACGTCGGCCAGGGCCTGGCCGAGCATCTGGATATAGGCGGCCATGACGCCGCCGGCGATCGTGGCCATGCCGCCGACCATGATGGTCAGGATCTCGGAGTTGGTCATGGTGCCGATGTAGGGCTTGATGAGAAGGGGCGCTTCGGTCTGGCCGACGAAGATATTGGCCGTGTTGGAGAGCGACTCGGCCCCGCTCGTGCCCATGAGCTTGGCCATGACCCAGGCCATGCCCCTGACCACGGCCTGCAGGATGCCCAGGTAGTAGAGCACCGAGGTCAGCGTGGCGACGAAGATGATCGTCGGCAGGACCTGGAAGGCGAAGTAGACGCCCAGGCTGTCGGGACCGGAGTTGACGGCCAGCCGGCCGAAGACGAATTTGGAGCCCTCGGCCGTGAAGCTCAGCAGGCTGACCACGGCGCCGCCCAGCCAGGAGACCAGGAGCTTCGGCCAGCCGAGCGGGGCGAACCAGGCGCTGAGCCGGTCACTGTAGAGAATGAAGACGGCGAAGACCACCTGGAGGCCGACGCCGGTCGCGACCAGCCGCCAGCTGATGCGCCGGCGGTTGTTGGAGAAGAGGATGGCCAGGCCCAGGAGGAGACCCAGGCCCAAGAGTCCCCGGACAAGCGATGTCATGTTCATCGGTCACCTGTGTCCCGTGCCGCACTCGCGAATTGTCTCTCGATCTGCTCGTAGTAGGCGATGACCCGGTGCGTATAGTCCCGCTTCTCGAGGTAGGTCCCGGGGAAGAAGCTCCGCTTGAATCCATAGACGATGAAATCCTTGAGCTCGTGCGGGTTCAGCCGGAAGGCCCGGACCGCCTTGAGGATCTCGTCGCTCACCGTGGTGTTCGACACGGTCCGGTTGTCGGTGCAGAACGTGGCCGACATGCGGGCCTCGCGCATATGACGGAACGAGTGCTGAGACAGGCGGCGGATGGCGGGGTGGGTTTGCAGGTTCGAGGTCAGACAGACCTCGATAGTGATGCGCCGGTCGGCGATGAACTGGACCAGGTTGGAGACGTAGGCCTTTTTATCCTTGATCTCCGGGCTCTTGATCATGTCGGCGTCGAAAAGATGGAGGGCGTGTCCGAGGCGGTCGGCGTGGAGGTCGGTGATGGCCTGGAAGATGCTCTCCGGTCCGTAGGCCTCGCCGGCGTGGACGGTCTTTTTCAGGAAGTGCTTGTGGGCCAGGGCGTATGAGGCGGCGTGGTCCTCGGCCGGGAAGCCGGCCTCGGCCCCGGCCAGGTCGAAGCCGACGATCGGCAGCCTGAGCTTCGTCCGGGCCTCTACGGCCGCCCGAACCAGCTCCTGCGAGGCCAGGGCGAAGACCTCCGTGCGGTCGCAGTGGGCGTGCACCCCGAGCAAGGCGTCGTAATAGTCGGAGTATCCGGCATCGAACATGCGAAGGGCACAGGCGATGATGCCGTATTCGAAGGGCGGCTCGGCCCCGCTTACCACCTCGGCGCGGGCGTTGAACTCCGCCTTGGCCCGGGCCAGGCCGCGGTTGAGCGCGGCCATGGCGTCAAGGCAGGTCAGCTGGGCATTCTGGTGCAGCTGGGGCGCGAAGCGGACCTCGATGTAGCGTACGCCTTCGGCCTGGTTGTCCTGGGCCAGCTCGTAGCCCGCGCGTTCCAGGGCGGGCCCCGTCTGCAGGACCGCCGTCATGTACCTGAAACCCTTCAGGTAGTCGGTCAGCCCGGCGTATTTCGGCTTGAAGACCAGCCGGCGCAGCCCCCGCTCGTCGTAGGCCGGCAGCCGGACGCCGTGCTCCTTGGCCAGCTCGACCAGTGTCGTCAGGCGGAGCGAGCCGTCCAGGTGCAGGTGGAGGTCGGTCTTCGGGATGGCCCTGATGAACGCCCGGTTAATGGTCATGCGGCGCCGTCCTCGTGGATGATCCGCGCGATCTCAGGCTTGTAGCGCGCGATCTCGTCGCGGGTGAGGCCCTTCAATTCGTGGGGGAAGACGAGCCAATGGTCGGTCTCGTGGACGTAGTAGTCGGGCCGTCGCTCGGTCCGGTTGTTGCCGGGCTTGAAATAGACCGTGGCCACACGGAGGTCGTGGGGCGTGTTGCGCCGCGAGAGCCGGGTCAGGGAATCGATGACGGCCTTGATGCTCAACCCGGTGTCGTAGACGTCGTCCACGATCAGCAGGCTGTCCGATGCGTCGGCCTTGTCGACGATGTAATTGAGGCCGTGGACGCGGATGCTCTCGCTCTGCCGCTCGATGCCCTCGTAGGCGGACGTCCGGATGGCGATGTGGTCGGTCGTGATCCCGAAGTGCTCGAAGAGCTCCTGGACGGCGATGCCCACCGGCGTCCCCCCCCGCCAGATGCCAACGATGAAATCGGGCTTGAAGCCGCTCCGCAGGACCTTGAGCCCGAGCCGGAAGGAATCGTCCAGGAGGTCCTGGGCCTTGATATATTGTTTGTCAGCCATGATCGTTTGTCCGGCCGGCGTCATCGTCCGTCCGTCCCCTCCTCGAGGAGCCGCTGGCGGATCAGGGTGACGACGAGAGCCGTAGAAACGGGATTATGGCCCTCGGGGATGATGATGTCGGCGTACTTCCGGCTCGGCTCGACGAAGGCGATATGCATGGGCCGCACCGTGCCCAGGTACTGGGTGATCACCGAGTCGAGGCTTCGCTCCCTCTCCTGGATGTCGCGCTTCAACCGGCGGATGAAGCGCAGATCGCCGTCCGTATCCACGAAGACCTTGAGGTCCATCAGGTCGCGCAGCGCCTGATCGCAGAAGATCAGGATCCCTTCGACGATGATGACCTTGGCCGGCGACTTGGTCACGCCCGTCTTCAGCCGTGTATGGGTGGCGAAATCGTAGATCGGCATCTCGATGGGCCGGCCGGCGATGAGATCTCTCAGGTGCCGCACCAGCAGATCGGTCTCCAGGGCGTCGGGATGGTCGAAGTTGATCTTGGCCCGTTCGGAGAGCGGCAGGTGGCCGGCATCCTTGTAATAAGCGTCATGCTGGATCAAGACCATCTGGGGATGGTCGATGGCCGCGATGATCGCGTTGGCGATCGTGGTCTTACCGGAGCCCGTGCCCCCCGCGACGCCGATGATCAGGGGCTTGCTTGTCACGGCGGCATGATAGCACAAGGCCGCTGCCGATGGAATGGCCGGACGGCCGTTTTTTCTGATGGACTAATCGGACGAGGGGGGGGTGATGGGCCCCAAAAATATAGATTTTTTTGGATGTTGATTTTTTTCATACGGAATACTAATATCCCCCTTTCCTAACCGCGCATCTCACAGGAGGAGTTATCCATGAAAAGGCTGGTTCTTACGCTTATGATGATCTGCCTGATCCTGGCCGGATCGGGCTTGGCCCAGAGCGTCACGACCGCGTCCTTCAACGGCACGGTCGTCGATAGCGAGGGCAAGGCGCTCCCCGGCGCCTCGATCAAGGCCATCCATGTCCCGACCGGGAGCGTCTTTACGGCGGTCACCCGCTCGGACGGCCGGTTCGACATTCTCTTCGTCAAGGTCGGCGGCCCCTACACCATCACCGTCGAGCTCGCCGGATTCACCCCCCAGACGCTCAGCGACATCAATATGAAGCTGGGGGAGATCCGCAACCTGAAGTTCACCCTCAGCCAGGCCAGGATCGAGGAACAGATCACCGTCACCGCCCCCAACCCGGTGATCAGCCAGTCGCGGACGGGCGCCTCGATGAACGTCGGCACGAACGTCATCGAGAGCATGCCCACGATCGGCCGCACGTTCGACGACTTCGCCCGGCTCGCTCCGCAGGTCGACGCCCGCGGCGGCGGCGCCTTTTCGGCCGCCGGACGGAGCAACAGGTACAATAGCATCTGGATCGACGGGGCCGTGAACAACGACCTGTTCGGTCTGAGCAGCAGCGGCGCGCCCGGGCTGTCGGCCCCGATCTCGCTGGACGCCATCCAGGAGTTCGAGCTCGTCCTGGCCCCCTATGACGTCCGCTACGGCGGCTTCACCGGGGCCGGCTTGAACGCGATCACACGCTCCGGGACCAACAAGCTCACCGGGTCGGCCTATTACTACGGCCGGAACCAGGGCCTCGTCGGCAAGGGGCCCGATCAATACAAATACAGCGACTTCAAGGAGGCGGAGTTCGGGCTCCGCGTGGGCGGTCCGGTCGTCCAGGACAAGATCTACTTCTTCCTCAGCGCCGAGCTGGGGCGCCGGACCTCTCCGCCCACCTATGTCATCGACGACAGCGGCAACGCCAACGACTTCGGCGGCGCCAGCGTCACGGTCGCCGACGCCCAGCGCTTCGTCGATATCCTGCAGAACACGTACGGCTACAATCCCGGCGGGTTCGGCACGGGCTACAAGACGATCAAGGCCGATAACGACAAGATCTTCTTCCGCCTCGACTTCAACCTCAGCCCGAAGCACCGGCTGACCCTCCGCCACAACTACGTCAACGGCTTCAGGGACAACACGCCCTCCAAGGCCTCCAGCAGCGTGTTTCCCTTTGCCGATGATTACTACGGCCTGGCGAGCAAGACCAATTCCACCGTCCTCCAGCTGCAGAGCACCCTCAGCCAGAGCCTGTTCAACGAGCTGATCGTCAACTACTCCACCATCCGCGACAATCGCACGATCCCCGACACCCTGTTCCCCCAGGTCAATGTGCTCATCTCGGGCGGCTACCGTCTGACCGCTGGGACCGAGCAGTATTCGGGCGCCAATTCCCTGAACCAGGACATCCTCGAGATCACCGACAACCTGACCTGGTCCCTGGGCAAGCACATGCTGACCATCGGCACCCACAACGAGTTCTTCAAGTTCGCCAACGTCTATATCCGTAATCTCTACGGCTATTGGGAGTTCAGCAGCCTGACCAACTTCGAGAACGGCGTCGCGTCCCGCTATTACCATGACTTCTACACGGCCGATCCGGCCCAGAAGTGGCCAGCCCAGTTCAGCGTCGCCCAGATCGGCGGCTACATCGGAGACAAGTGGGCGATCAGGCCCAACCTGTTCCTGACCCTCGGCGCGCGCATCGACATCCCGTTCATCAACAAGATCCCGACGGCCAATGCCGCGGCCGAAGCGGCCTTCGGAGTCAGGACCGATCAAGTCGCGTCGGGGAACGTCCTGTTCTCGCCCCGGGTCGGCTTCAACTGGGACGTCAGCGGCGACAAGACCACCCAGATCCGCGGCGGCGTCGGCCTGTTCTCGGGCCGGACACCCTACGTCTGGATCTCCAACCAGTACTCCAACACCGGCGTGGAATTCACCCGCCTCGACATCCGTAATCCGGCCTTCTCGTTCGAGCCGGATCCCCTCAGTCAGCCCTCCGGCGGCACCAGCCTCACCAGCGAGGTCGATCTGATCGACCCGAATTTCGTTTATCCCCAGAGCCTCCGGGGCAGCCTGGCCGTCGACCACGAGCTGCCCTTCGGGATCATCGGCACGGTGGAGTTCATCGTCTCCAAGAACGTCAACGAGATCCTTTATCAGAACCTGAACATCCGCCGGCTGGCGGGCCTCGGCTTGGGCGGCCGATACCTCTACGCCCGGGACGTGTCGAACCTCTACACCGACGCCATTTACCTGACCAACACCAGCAAAGGCCACCAGTACAGCCTGTCGGTCCAACTCCAGAAGAACTTCTCCAACCGCTCCTGGGTCAATGCCTACTACGCCTACGGCCAGTCCAAGGACATCAACTCCGGCACGTCGTCCCAGGCTTCGTCCAACTTCGGCTACAACAACATCCGCTTCGACCCCAACGATCCCGAGCTGACCTGGTCGAACTATGACGTGCGCCATCGCTACGGCCTCGCCTTCTCCTGGCAGGTCAGGCTCCTCCGGACTGCTCCGACCACCGTCAGCATGTTCCTCGGCGGCCGGTCCGGACGGCCCTATTCGAGCACCTACAACTACTTTGACGCCAACGGCGACGCGGCCACGGGCGACGACCTAGTCTATGTGCCCGCGAGCCAGAGCGAAGTCGTCTTCGTCAGCAGCTCCGGAGCGCCCTTGGCCGACCAGGCCACCAACTGGGCGTCCTTCGACGCCTTCATCAGCGGCGACCCCGGGCTGGACAAGTACCGTGGCCAGATCGTGCCGCGCAACTCGAGCCGGGAGCCGGGTCTCAAAACCTGGGACATGCGCATCGCCCAGGACATCCCCAACCCGGTCCTGAACGGCCACAGGCTCCAGCTCACCCTCGACGTCATCAACCTTTTCAACCTGCTCGATCACAGCAAGGGCCTGTTCTACTATGTCAGCAACCAGAATGATGTGCCCTGGGCCCTCTACGGCTCCAATTTCGGAGTCGATCCGGGCACTGGCCAGCAGAGGATCCGTTGGTCGGACCGGCCCAACCGCTACACCCTCAGTCAGCTCTCGTCGCGGTGGCAGATCCAGTTCGGGTTCCGTTACAGCTTCTAAGGGGATCTTCACAGGTTCGTTCGACCGAAGCCCCCTGGCCGCAAGGCCGGGGGGCTTTTTTTTGGTTCATCCCCCGATTCCGGGTATTCCCACTCTTCGGCTTCGCTCCGGATATCGCTCCTTGCCCCCGAGCCCCGGAAACCTCCTTATTCGGTTTCCCCCGCCTCCGGCGGGTCCCCCTTCCCTCACGGGGGCCTTGGAGCGATATCCATCGCAGCCTCGAGATGGATTCCCGGAAATGGGAGATGGTCCTTTTTTTTAGGCAGGGAAGAAGAAGGGGAGAGGAGGGCTCAGGTCAACCGAGGCAGGACCAACTCCAGCAGACGGAGGAAGTCGGCCTTGACCCTCTCGCCCGTTTCGATGACCTCCCGGTGATCCAGGGGCCGCGCCGACAGGCCGGCGGCCAGGTTGGTGATGCAGGAGATGCCGGCCAGACGCAGGCCCATCTGCCGGGCGCAGATAGCTTCGGATACGGTGGACATGCCCACAGCGTCGGCGCCCAGGACGGCCAGCATCCGGATCTCGGCCGGGGTTTCGTACGACGGGCCGCTCAAGCCGGCGTAGACCCCGCGGAGCGGGGGACGGCCGATCTCTTCCAGGGCGGAGGCGATCGTCTCCTGGAAGGCCGGATCATAGGCCGCGCTCATGTCGGGGAACCGCGGTCCGAGGCGGTCGTCATTGACGCCGCGCAGCGGGTTCGTCCCCGTCAGGTTGATCTGGTCGCGGATGATCATCAGGTCCCCGGGGCGGAAAGAGGGACGGATGCCTCCGGCGGCGTTGGTCAGGAGGAGGCTTTGCGCGCCCAGCTTGGCCAGGACCCGCAACGGGAAGACGACATCGCCGATCTCATGGCCCTCATAGTAGTGGACGCGTCCCTGAAGGACGGCGACAGGGACGGAACCGACCCGCCCCAGCACCAGTCGGGAGGCGTGCCCGGCGACCGTCGCGCCCTTGAAGTGGGGGATATCGGCAAAAGCGAGGACGGTCCTCTCGGAGACGCGATCGGCGAACTCCCCCAGTCCCGAGCCCAGGACCACTCCGACCCGGGGGGGATCCGGGCTGGTCTTCTGGATGAACCCGACCGCCTCCATGACGCGCTCGTAAAGCTCCATGACGCCTCCTTAGACCGGGGGGATATGTCCTTCCCGAAAGACGCTGCGCCCGGGACCTTCGAGCTTCAATCCGAAGACATCCAGGATGGACGCGCCGACATCGGCGAAGGTGTCCCGCACGCCGAGAGGCCGGGCCGGCAGGCCCGGGCCGTACACCAGGAGGGGGACGTATTCCCGGGTGTGATCCGTGCCGGGGTAGGCGGGATCACAGCCGTGGTCGGCCGTGATGATAAGCATGTCGCCGGGGTCAAGCCCGGGCAGCAGGCGCCCCAGCTCCACATCGAACGCCTCCAGCGCCGCTCCGTAGCCCGCGGCGTCGTTGCGATGACCGTAGAGCATGTCGAAATCGACCAGGTTGGCGAAGATCAGCCCCCGCCGGGCCGCCCTGAGCTCCCCACGGATGAGGCCCATGCCCTCGGCATCGCTATGGCTCGGCAGCGAGCGGCCGATGCCGCGGCCGGCGAAGATACTCTCGACCTTCCCGACGGCGGTGACATCCCGGCCCGCCTCGAGGAGGAGGTCGAGCGCCGTCCGCCCGGGCGGCGGCATGGAAAAGTCGCGGCGGTTGGCCGTGCGTTTGAAAACGCCCGGACGGCCGACGAAAGGCCGGGCGATGACACGGCCGATCAGCCAATCGTCGCAGACCGCTCGGGCCCGCAGGCACATCTCGTAGAGATCGGCGAGCGGGACGACCTCTTCGTGGGCGGCGATCTGGAAGACGCTGTCGGCGGACGTGTAGACGATGGGCAGGCCGGTCCGCATGTGTTCGGCGCCGAGTTCGGCGATGATCTCCGTGCCCGAGGCGGCCTTGTTGCCCAGAACGCCCTCGACGCCGGTCCGGTCCTTGAACGACGCGATGAGCTCGGGCGGGAAGCCCCCGGGGAAGAGCGAGAACGGCCGGTCGATGGCGAGCCCCATGAGCTCCCAGTGCCCCGTCAGAGTGTCCTTGCCGCGGGACTTCTCGGCCATGCGGCCCCAGGAGGCCAGCGGCGCTGGGGCCGGAGGGACTCCCGGGAGGGGGACGATGTTTCCCAGCCCCAGATCTTCGAGATGGGGCAGGTCGAGGCCGCCGCAGCGTTCGGCGACGTGGCCCAGTGTGTTGGCCCCCTCATCGCCGAAGGCGTCGGCGTCGGGCAGGCTGCCGACGCCGACGGAGTCCAGGACGATCAGGACCACGCGGTCGATCGGGGCTCCCGTCACTTGATGTCCAGCTTCTGCCTGTAGCATTTGCGGCAGACCGAGATGTACTTGTCGTTCCCTCCGATCTCGATCTGCGGGCCTTCCCCTACGGGCCGTCCGTCCTTGTACTTGAGGAGCATGGTCGCCTTCTTGGTGCAGTACCAGCAGACGGCCTTGACCTCCTCGATCTTGTCGGCCAGGAGGAGCAGCGCCTCGCTGCCGCTGAAGAGCCGGTTCCGGTAGTCGTTCTTGAGGCCATAGACGATGACCGGGATGTTCAGCTCGTCAACGACGCGCGTCAGGACGATCACCTGTTCGCGGGTCAGGAACTGGCCTTCGTCGACCAGTACGCAGTGCGGGCTCGCCTCCCGGGCCAGGCCGAACATGTCGGTGGCGCCATCGATGATCTGCGCGTCGCGCTGGAAGCCCATCCGCGACGTTATCTGGCCGCGGCCGAAGCGGTCGTCGATGGCCGGGGTGAACAGCAGGACGCGCTTGTTCTGCTCCTCGTAGTTGTGGGCGATCTTGAGGATCTCCGTGGATTTGCCGGCGTTCATCGTCGAATAGCGGAAATAGAGCTGGGCCATCGGGGACCTCTCCCTTCGATCAATTCCGTGAGGCTCCGGGTGCTTTCTCCGAGAACGCCCGGACCAGGTTGCTGTCATAGACGCTAAGGTCGGCGCCGCTTTCAAGATAGCCGAGCAGGGCATCGGCGACGGTCGTCTGCAGCGAACGGCCGGGGTCCTTGTGGCTGAAGGCGTAGGAGGAGGCGATGTAGCTCGACAGGCCGACCGTGACCGTCCGGTCTTCGGAGAGCGGGGTCCCGTCCGGACGGCGGAGCCGTATCTCCTTGACCCGCTGAGTGGCGTCCGTCAGGACCTGGTATGACAGCCCCGACACCTGCAAGTCGATGGCGCCGCTTTTCTCGAACGAGCTCTTGATCAGGCCGCGGATCTCGGCCGGGGTCATGACGAGCTGCACGACCTGATTGCCGAAAGGATCCAGGGTATACACGTCCCTGAGGGTGATGGTCTGCGGCAGGCGCGAGAGCCGGATGCCTCCGTTGTTTTGGAAGGCGACGTCCAGGCCGTGGGCCCAACGGATGGCGTCGGTCATCAGGCTGCCCAGGGCGTTCTTGCCCGTGATCTCGAGCGGGGCCCGGGCGACGACGCGGGCGAGGGCCGGATTCTGATGGAACTCGGCGATCTTCGCCTTGATCCCGGCGTCCTCTTCCGTCCTCAGGCCGAGATCGATCAATAGGCCCTTTTTGTCGACGATCCGGCCGTTGCGCAGATACAGGTCGATCCGCCCGAGGAAGCGGTTGTCGCTCCCGGCCTGGGCGACCAGCACGCCGTCGATGTTCTCCGCGGGATCAACGCGGGTGTGGGAGTGGCCGCCGATGATCACATCGATCTCCGGCCATTGCCGGGCCAGGAGGACGTCCTGCGAGTAGCCGATGTGGGTCAGCCCGATCAGGATCTCGCCGGCGGCTCGCAGCGGCTTCAGCTTCGCGACCTGAGCCAACGGATCGCTGAATCGCAGCCCCCTGACCTTGTCGGGGTGGGTCGAGGGCAAGCCGTTCCCGGGCTCGACCTGGATCAGCCCGAACACGACGATCCGGAGGCCGTCCCGGGTCTTCAGGACGACCCATGGCTTGAGCCCGGGGAGGACTCCCGGCGGCGCCTTGATGTTGGCCGAGACGGTCCGAAAGCGGGCCACGAGATCTCGCACCGCCTCCAGGCCGTAATCGAACTCGTGGTTGCCGAGGGACAGGACGTCGAGCCCCAGGCGGCCCAGGATCTCCACCATCGGCGCGCCGGGGGGATCGTAGCGGTCGACGACGGGATCGCCCGTGAAGATGTCGCCGGCCGAAAAGAAGAAGACCTCTGAGCCGCTTCTTCTTTCGGCCTCGAGGATGGCCGCCACCTTGGCGAAGGCGTCGATCTTGCCGTGGGTGTCGTTGGAATGGAAGATGACGATGTGCGACTCGGCGGGGGGGACGGGCGCGGGGGGCCTGCCGGTGCACGACGCCCCGAAGAGGACGGCGAGGAGGACGATCCGGATCCGGCGATGCCCCGGCTGGGCGTAGCGGGCGAGGGTCATGGGCGGGGCTCCTCCGGCGGGCCGGCCTTGATGAAGAGCTCTTCGCCGCCGTCGAGCTCGCCGTCGAGGGCGACCTCATGGCCGTGCGCATCGTAGACTTTCTTCCTGTTCGCCTGGACCTGCTTCCATTCGGCGCGGGAATAGCGGCGCAGGACGTCCATGACCCGGGCGCCCGCGAAGATCTCGATCGTTTTTCCGTTGATCGTGATGAGCATGTGTCGCGCCTTTCCGGTCGGTACCAAAGTTAGATTCTAGGGGACTCCCGGGGCGCTGTCAATTCTCTGGCCTCCAAACGGCCTTGGATCAGCGCGCTCGCCGTATTCCTGACTGTTCTTGACCGCGGCCCTGCCCCTGGATGGCCTGACGTCCCCGGGACCCGCTTTCAGTCAGGGCCCTCAGACCGCCGGGATCGCCGGCGCTTCGGGTGCGGCCGGCCGCGGTAAGACATCATACTCCGGCCCGAACTGGGCCAGGAATTCCAGGCTGAACGCCCGGTAGGCGTACCACACTGGCAGGGTCACGACCGTGCTGATGTAAGGGATGACCAGAAAGAGAAAGCCGACGCAGCAGGTCGCCAGGCCCGCGACGACGACCGCGATGGCGAAAGCGATCATGAACAGGAAGACGATGATGCCGTAGCCGACGAAGGGAAAGGGGACCTTCCTGAAGATGTCGAGGAAGAGCTTCCAGGCCGCGCCGCACGAGATCCGCTTCTTGTACATCAGGGGGGCGACAAAGTCCTTGAGGAAGAGAATCATGTATCCCCAGATAAGGGTGACGGCCAACGCAACGAGGCCCAACCCGACAAAGAACATGATGGGGACGTCCGAGCGGATCCCGTTGCCGTAGAAGTCGGCCCCGCGGGCAAAGAAGAATGCGAGGATGAGCCCAAAGGCCGCGAACGAAGCGATGCCCAGAAGGAGCCGCCACACGAACAGGGAGTTGCCCTCCTTCTGGTATTCCCTCCAGGGCTTGGCGATCTCGACGCGATCGCGGACGACGCTGTCGAGGAACATGAACACGCCCCTCGAGCTGACCCAGGTGAGGACGACGATGATGGCGATCACGACGATGACCGCGAAGAGAATGGCGATAGCCCAACCCGGATGGGCCATCAGCCAGTCCCAGGCCGTCCTCGGAAGGGCGAAAACCTCGCTGAAGGTCGTGTGATCCCGTCCCTTCGTCCAACGCGACCCGCCGCCTCCGTGGGAGGCCTCCATCAGGCCGGCCAGAAAGGCGTTGAAGCCGACGACGAACCACTTGTGGATGTCGAACGGCTTGAACAGGGCGACCTTCATCCGGTTCCAGGCTTTGTTGAGGGGTTCCATGAATTGGATGGTCATCGCAACCTCCCGTCATCAGAGGGGGAATTCTCGGCTTCCCCATGACATTCTACGTCTTCGGGCCCGAATGGTTCAAGGCGCCCCAGCCCGGAGTTGCGCCTGGAATTGAAATCCTATAATATTGATAGTGTTTAAGCGGCCCGGTCCGCCAAATCCGGGGAGGGCTTATGAGATCCGTGTGGAAGTTCTTTTCTTCGGTCAAACTGGCCATCGTCCTGTTCATTCTCCTGACCCTCGCCTCGGTGCTGGGGACCCTCATTCCGCAAGGCCGGAGCGCGGCCGAATACGCCGCGCGCTACGGTGGCCTGTCCGGTCTCTTCACGGGGCTCCGGCTGACCAGCCTCTATCAATCGGCCTGGTATCTGGCCATCCTGCTCCTCTTCGCCGCGAACACGATCGTGTGCACCCTCTCCCGGCTCGGGCCCAAATGGCGGCGGGCCTTCGGAGCAGCTCCGGAAACGGACGCCAAGGCGGTCTCGTCCATGCGCCTCAGCTCACGGTTCCGCCTGCCGCGCACTCTCGCCGCCGCTCGGGACAGCGTTTCCGGCCGGCTCACCGCCCGGCGCTACCGCGTGAATGGATCCGACCAGGGTGAGAGGCGCGTGCTCTTGGCCCGAAAGAGGCGGCTGGGCTGGTTCGGCTCGGATATCGTCCACCTGGGGTTGCTGGTGATCCTCGCCGGAGGCATCACCAGCGGACTCGGCGGCCGACGGGCGGAACTGCCGCTTTCCGACGGCCAGACGGTCGACGTCCCCCACGCGGCCTTCCAGCTGCGCCTCGACAAGTTCGTGACGGAATACTACCCCGGCGGCGCCGTCAAGGATTGGAAGAGCACGGTGACCGTCATCGATGGCGGCGCTCCCGTCCTCACCCGGGTCATCGAAGTCAACCAGCCGCTGACCTACCGAGGTTTCTCCTTCTATCAGACGAGCTACGGCTGGGACTGGACGGCGCCCAGCCTCGTCCTCGAGCTCAGGAAGCCCGGCGATCCGGCCGCTTTCAGGACCCTCACTCTCAAAGTCGGCGAACGGGCCGGCGTCGACAGCCCGGATGTCACTCAAGTCCTGGTCCACCGCTTCGTCCCCGACTTCATCATCGGCGAAGGGAACCGTATCCAAAGCCGGTCCGAAGAACCCAATAATCCCGCCGCGCAGGTCGAGGCCTGGAAAGGGGAGGAGCGGGTGTTCTCCGGCTGGGTCTTCGCCAAGTTCCCCGACTTCGGGCAGGGCGGAGGGGGCGACCCGATGACCGGCGCGAGGCCGGGCGCGAAGCCCGCCGCCCCCCGAGTCGCGGTCATTCTAAAGGACTACACCGCCGCTCCTTATTCCGTCCTTGAGGCGGCCAAAGACCCCGGCGTGAACCTCATCTGGCTCGGCTGCGCGCTCATAACGGCCGGTCTTTTTCTGGCCTTCTACTGGCCTCCCCGGGAGATCCGGGTCGTCCTCGAAGAGTCCCAGGGGCGGGTCGATGTCACCGCCGGCGGCCACGCCACCAAGAGCCGGGACGCGTTCAAGTCCGAGTTCGATGGCATCATCGAATCCATCAGGAGGCCGGAATGACCGAATCGACGCTCTTTTCTATCGCCTTCGCCTTTTACGTGATCGCGCTTGTCGTCTATTTCGCCTCGCTCTTCGCCCGGCGTGAGTCCTGGGCCGGCGGAGGGCTTATCCTGGCCGTCCTCGGCTTCTGCAATCACACCGCCGCCCTCATCCTGAGGACGGCCTCGAGCGGTCACGCGCCGTTCACGAACATGTTCGAATCCCTGTCCTTCCTGTCTTGGGCCATCGTCCTAGCCCTGATCATCTTCGGGCGCAAATCCCGCGTGCCCCGCCTCGGGCCGTATCTCATGCTCATCGTCGTCGGCCTGGTCGCCCTGGCCTCGTCCCCGCTCATGCCCAAGGGAGCGACCCCCCTCGTGCCGGCCCTCCAGAGCTATTGGCTCTGGCTCCACGTGTCCGTGACCCTCCTCGGCGAGGCCTTCTTTGCCGTCGCCTTCGTGGCCAGTCTGCTGTATATGGCCGCCGACACGGAGGAGAAAAAGGCGCGGTTCGACGCCCTCGCCTACAGGGCCGTGACCGTGGGCTTCCCCTTGTTCACGCTAGGCGGGCTCGTCTTCGGCATGGTCTGGGCCTACCGGGCCTGGGGCCGCTATTGGGCCTGGGACCCCAAGGAAGTCTGGAGCCTCATCACGTGGTTCGTCTTCGCGCTCTATCTTCACACGCGGATCGTCATGGGCTGGAAAGGCAAGCGGTCGGCTCTGATCGCCGTCATCGGCTTCCTGGCCGCGCTGTTCACCTATTTCGGCGTCAACTATCTGCTCAGCGGGCTCCACAGCTACGCCTAACGGAGGAACATCGATGAAGAAGGCCGTTCTCCTCACGATCATCGTTCTGGTCGCCGTCTTGGCTGTCTTCCTGGCGGCGGAGGATAGGCCATACGTCGGTGCCGGGGCCTGCAAGCTCTGCCACAGGTCGGAGAACCAGGGCCGCCAATACCCGATCTGGGAGTCGAGCCTGCACTCCAAGGCTTTCACGAACCTGGGCTCGGACAAATCCGCCGGGATCGCCAAGGACATGGGCGTCACGAATCCGGCGGAGAGCCCCCACTGTCTCGGCTGTCACGCGCCCCTGGCCGCGAAGGCCCCGGACCTGAAGGCCGAGGGCGTGAGTTGCGAGGTCTGTCACGGGCCGGGAAGCGCCTACAGGAAGCTGAGCGTCATGCAAGACAGGGAGGCGGCGGCAAAGAACGGCCTCATCCTCTACAACGGCGACGCCGGCGCCATCCAGGCCCATTGCCTGAACTGCCACCAGAATGCCCACGGCTTGACCTTTGATTTCAAGGCGGCCTGGGATCTCCTCAAACATCCCGTCCCCGCGAAGTGACCTCCGACCGATGAGCGAACACGCGGCGTTATGGCGCGGCGCAGGTATCGTCTTCGCCCTGATGGTGGGTTCTGCCCTCGCCATGGGCGGCTCATGGGCTCCTCCGCAGGACGTCGATAAGGCCTGTTTCGTCTGTCACGACGACACCGGGCTCACGTCCTCGGCCGGAACGCCGGTTTATGTGAGCCCGGCCGCTTACACGGCTTCCATCCACGGACGGGCTTCGATCGGCTGTGTCGGCTGCCACACCGACCTCAAGGGGGTGGAAGATTTTCCGCACGTCCGGGACCTCGAGGCCGTGAACTGCGCGGTCTGTCATCCGGACTACGCCCGGACCACGGCGGGCGGCGTCCACGGCACGGCCAGCCCCCGCTTGGCCGCGAAACCGGTCTCATGCAAGGACTGTCACCGTTATCACGATGTCTTCCCGTCAGCGGACCCGCGCTCCTCCGTCCACGGCCCCAACCGGCCCGCGACGTGCGGCAGATGCCATCCCGGCGCGGGAGCGAATTTCGCCAAGGGCCGCGTCCACGAGCTTGCGGGGACAGACCCCATCACTCCGCCCGCGGTCGTCCGGATCCTCTATAAGACCTTGATCGCCGTCCTGGGCGCGTTCTTCCTCGCTTACGTCGCCGCCGATCTCGTTCGCTCGCGGAGGGACCGGTGAGCGGTCCGGCGATCGATCCCGGGATCCTCATCCCCGACGACGAGGTTTTTGTCCGGATGAACCGCGCGGAGCGATGGCAACACGGCCTTCTCGCGGGTTCGTTCATCGTCCTCATCCTCACCGGGTTGCCGGTCCTCTCCGGCGAAGTCGGCTTCATCCGCCTGGTCGCCGGCAGCGCCGGCGCGGTTGCCCTGCGCGGCATCCTTCATCGCGCCGCCGCCGTCGTCCTCATCGCCGACCTCGCCTGGCATTTCCTCTATACGGCCTTCACGCAGCGGGGAAGGCAGAATTTTCGGGACAGAAGGATGCGGGTAAAGGACGTCAAAGACGGCCTGGCCGTTTTCGGGCGCCGGTTTCACAGGCCAGAGTTCGGCCGCTATGATTTTGCCGAAAAATTCGAATACTGGTCCTTGATTTGGGGCTCGTCCATCATGATCGTCACGGGCTTCTTCATGTGGGGCCCGGGCTTGTCCCTGAAGCTCTTCCCGCTTTGGCTCCACCAGGTCTTCGTTGTCATCCACGGCTACGAGGCCATTCTGGCTTTCGTGGCCATCCTCGTCTGGCACATGTACACGGTCCACCTCAATCCCGAGATCTTCCCGATGAGCCGGGTCTGGCTCGACGGGGGGATGACCGGAGCGGACATGCGGCGGTTCCATCCGCTCGAATACCGGCGCATTCTGGAGGAACGGGAACGCCTCTTCCGTGAGCTCCTCTCCCTCGATCCCAATGGAGAAGAAGCCGGGACCGGCCCGGGCCGGACGTCCTCTCTCTGAAGCCTCCCCGGCCCCAAGGCCGGCGACACCCTCCTGGAAAAAGCGTATGATGGAAAGGGAATAACCGCCGCGTCGAGGTGTATGACCTATGGGAGCTCCGACGAGACCGAACGAGCATCCGGAGGATGCCGTCCTCGTCAGGAAAGCCCAGCAGGGAGACATGGACGCTTTCGAGAGCCTGGTCCGGCGTTATCAGCAGAGGGTCTACGCCCTGTGCCGCCGCCTGACGGGCGCGCACCAGTCGGCCGACGACCTGGCCCAGGAGACCTTCATCAAGGCCTACTACGCCCTGGCCCGGTTCGATACCCAGTGGCCGCTCTATCCGTGGCTCCGGAGGATCGCCGTCAACACCGGGCTCAACTACCTGAAAGCCCGGAGCCGGGAGAGGCCGCTCGAAGAAAGCTCGCTCGGCGGGCGGCGCGCTCCTTCGGCGGCCAAGAGCGACGATCCCGAGGAACGGCTGGAGCGCGCCGAGTTCCGGGCCCAGCTCGATGGGGCGGTGGAATCCCTTCCCGCCGACCAGAAAAGCGTCTTCGTCCTGAGATTCCACGAGAGCATGAGCTACGAGGACATCTCCCGGACGCTCGATCTGCCGCTCGGCACCGTGATGTCGCGGCTCAATCGGGCCCGCCAGAAGCTGAAGGAGCTCCTGGCGGATTCCCTCGGAAGGGGAGCTTGAGATGAGACACCGAAAACTCCAGGAACTCATCGGGGCCTATGCCGACGGCGAGCTCCGGGCGGCCGACCGGCCCCTGGTCGAGAAGCATCTCAAGGAATGCCCGGAATGCCGGCGGGAGCTCGAGTTCATCCGCAAGGTCGAGACCTTCGCCGAATCGTCTCCCCCGGGTCCGCAAGACCCGGACTACTGGGACTCTTTCCCCGGACGCGTCCGGGCCGCGATCGCCCGCGAGCAAGCCGGAGCCCCCGCATCCCGAGTTGCGGAGGTCGCCATGTTCAAGGATTCATTCTATCGGCCCGAGAGCCGGACGAAACAGAGGGCGGTGCTGTTCCCCCTGTCGGTCGTGGCCCACGTCGCGGTCCTCGTCCTCCTCATCGTGCTTCCTCTCCTCAAGACCGGTGCGCTGCCGACGGTCGAGGTCTATAGCGCGTTCCTCGCGCCACCGCCGCCGCCCCCCCCGCCCCCGCCGCCGCCGGCCAAGCGGAAGGCCTCGACGGCGAGCGCCCGGATCAAGCGCGTCCAGGCCCAGGCCCCCATCGAGGCCGGCCGGCTGGTCGCCCCCGTCGAGATCCCCGAGGAGATCGCCGAGGAAACGCTCTCTGACATCGGCGTCGAGGGCGGCGTCGAGGGCGGCGTCGAAGGCGGCGTCGTCGGAGGCGTCCTGGGGGGTGTCGTTGGCGGCGTCCTGGGAGGCGTCGTCGGAGAGGTCGAGGCGCCCGTGCGGGCCATCGGCGACGTCAAGCCGCCCAAGCTCGTCCGGGAAGTGGCGCCGGTCTATCCCGAGATCGCCCGTCAGGCCCGCGTCGAGGGCATCGTCATCGTCGAGGCGACGACGGACGTCTACGGGCGGGTCACGAGCGTCAAGATCCTGCGGTCGATCCCGCTGCTCGACCAATCGGCCGTCGACGCGGTCCGGCAGTGGGTCTACGAGCCGATGATCATCAACGGCAGGCCCCGGCCCGTCGTCTTCACCGTCACCGTCAGGTTCCAGCTGAAGTGACCCCGGGGGGAGGCCCGTCCCCAGGGGGCGGGCCCCCGCGCGTGTTCCCCCCCGGGGGTGAGCCATATCCCCCCCAAAATCATCACCGGCGGGGATTGAACCCATCGCCCCCCTGTCCGATATTGGACCTGTCGAATGATGGAGAACCCGTGACATCGCCGCAAGGACAGAGAACACCGAGGCCCCTCGGCCGCGCCGCCGCCGCCATCCTCCTGGCCTTGGTCTTCTCTGTCGCCCTCTTTCCTCCCGCGGCGACGCCCGAGATCATCATCCGGCTTGAAGTCACCGCCGACAAGGTCCCCGTCCACCTGGAGCCCAGCGACCGCAGTCCCGTCGTAGAGATGCTGGCCCGCGGCACGGTCGTCAAGCTGTCGAGCGCGATGAAGTTCCGGACGAACTGGTTCTACGTCCTCTTCGTCTCTTCCCGGTCGGGGCGGACCCTGGCCGGTTACGTCATGGACGCCTCCGTCCGCAAGCTGAACTCGTCCATCAAGGTCGTCGACCTGACGCCGGCGGGAACGGAGATCGCCGACCCTAAGGAGTTCGACCTGACCGACGCGAGCCTCCCCGCCATCGCTTGGGGCGCGCCGGAGTCCGCCATCCAGCGGATCGAAGGCCGTCCTCTGAGCCGTGAGCTTTCCGGGGATATGGAGTTCCTGCGCTACCACCGCGACGTTCTCGGCAAGAGATGCCTCGTCACCTACGTCCTGATCGGGCGCAAGCTCGCTTCGGTCCGTCTCCATCTCCTCGAAAAATACGCCAACAAGGACCGCTATGTCGCGGACTACAACACGATCCGGGAGTTCCTGAACGGGCGAGTCGGGGAGCCCCGCTACAACAACGTGGTCTGGAAGGACCGCGCCTACGCGGAGCGGGGCGAAAGCCTCGGCTCGGCGGTGACGTCGGGGACCCTGAGCCTGTCCTCGGAATGGGCTTTCCGGGACACCGGGCTGCGCCTCAGCCTGACCGGTGAGAACAGCGAGATCCTTTTCGCCGCCGAGATCAACGACCTGAAGACCAAGAATCCGGCCTCTTTCTAACCCTCCTTTCTGTCTTTGCCCCCTTTCCCGAACCCCCCGGGGAAGGGGGCCTTTTGTTTGGATCATCTCCCATTTCCGGGAATCCATCTCGAGGCTGCGATGGATATCGCTCCAAGGCCCCCGTGAGGGAAGGGGGACCCGCCGGAGGCGGGGGAAACCGTATAAGAAGGTTTCCGAGGCGCGGGGGCAAGGAGCGATATCCGGAGCGAAGCCGATGAGAGGGAATACCCGGAATCGGGAGATGAACCTTTTGTCTAGGCCATTTCCTTGTGGACGAAGCTCATGCTGACGCGGTTCTTGCCCAGCCACTTGCTGTGCATCATGAGCTGCTCGGCGCGCTTGATCAGGGATTCGACCGTGTCGTAGCGCAGGACGAGGCTGGCGCCCATGGAGACCGTGGCGTTGAGCATGCCCGTCTCGGTCGTGATGTAGGACTCGGCGACGAGGAGCCGGAGCTTGTTGGCGACGATGTCCAGGCGGCCCTCGTCGATGTTGAGGAGGATGATCAGGAATTCTTCGGTGCTCCAGCGTCCGACGATGTCGAAGAAGCGGATGTTCTTGTGGAGGGTCCGGGCGACCGTGCGGACGATCTTGCTGGCGTTGAAGCGTCCGTGCTTCTCGAGGATCTTGCCGTAGTTGTCGATGTCGACGTAGACCAGCCCGAAGGACAGCCCGTACTTCTGGAATTCCTCCAGGCGTGTCGCGAGGGTCATGTCCAGGTACGGCTTCGAGGGAATGCCCGTCTCGGGCTCGACGAGGCCCATCTTCTCGAGCTCGGGCAGGCCGAGGGGCAGGGTGATCTTCGGCGCGGTGCCGGTGAAGGTCTCGACGGCGCCGATGATCTCCCCGTCCTCCTTGAAGACGGGCGTGATCCGCAGTGACACGGGGGTCCGGAACCCCTGCTTGTGCTGGATATAGACGTCGAGCGACCGGGGGGCGCCGTCCTTGAGGGTCATGGCCACGGGGCACTTGTCGTGGCAAACGTTGACGCCGCCGAAATCCACGAACAGGGCCGGCTCCTCGAAACAAGCCCGCCCCATGATCGAGGCGCTTTCCCGGCCCGTGATGAGCTCGGCCGCCTTGTTCCAGTAGACGACCTTGCGGTCCTGGTCGAGCCAGACGACCGCATCGTGGACCTGGTCGAGGACGCTGTTGCAGACGTTCTTCGTCGCCCCTTGGAAGATGTCGAGTATGTTCTCTTCGGCCATGATTCTACCTCGTTTTTCTTTCATTCTAGGGTGGGCGGGGGAATTGTCAATCGATTTTTTAGGGGGAGGCGCGGTTGACACCCCCCTAACCTCGTGTTATCCTGCCGACGCCGCCCAGGGGGTGCGCTGTCATGGACAAGCTTCTCGGGACTCGACTCAGGAGGGCCCGCGAGGAGATCAATCTCAGCCAGGGCGCGTTCGCCAAGTCGCTCGGACTCTCGTCGGAGTATATCTCCCTCCTCGAATCCGGGAAGCGGACGCCGAGCTTCGAGACGCTCCTCAAGGTCGCCGGGTTCCTCAATAAAAACGTCTCATATTTCTTCGAGGACACGAGGCCGGCCTTCGAAAGGCTGTTCGACAGGGCGGAGACCGACGAGCGGATCCGCAAGGACCTTCAGAAGTTCCGGGCCACATGCGAGAAATACCTGGAGCTCGAGGAGGTGACCGGACGGCGCCTCGATCTGGCCCCCCGCTACGCGCGCATTTCCGCCGAGCGGCTGGCCGAAGAAGAGCGGCGCCGGCTGGGGCTCGGCAACGAGCCCATCCGCGACGTCCTGGCCCTCTGCGAGGTCAACGGCTGCCGCATCATCCGCCAATCCCTCGCCGAGGAGGCGCGCATCGCCGGGGTCTTCGTCTTCGATGAGGAGCGCAAGGCCGCCTTCGCCCTCGTCAACGCCAACGAGCCGACCGGGTTCCAGACCCTCATCGCGGCCCATCTCTACGGGCACTACCTGATGGACAGGGACGACAGCCCGATCGTCGACAACCCCGACGTCGTCGTCGACGAATACGTCTCGCTCTACCCGCCGCGGGAGCAATTCGCCCAGACCTTCGCCTCGCGCTTCCTCGTGCCCCCGAGCAAGCTCCTCGAGCTCATCGAGAAGGACATCCGGGCGAAGAGCTTGGCCTTCGACGACGTCCTGTTCCTCAAACGCTATTTCGGCGTCAGCACGCGGGCCATGCTGAGGACCCTCCGCGGCCTCGGCAGCCTGCCCGAGGCCAAGTTCGAGGAGTTCTTCAAGAGGAACCCCGAGGACCGGGAAGAGGAAGTCTTCGGCGGCCTCTCCGGTCAGGAGGAGCGGCGCTCGCGGACGCTCTTCCGGAAATCCCGGACGGTCCTTTCAGACCGCTTCAGGCTTCTCGCCGCCGAGGCCGCGGCCGCGGAAAAGGCCCGCGGAGGGACTCCCCCTCCGCCGCCGAAAACAGGAGGGTCCGATGAGTAAGGCCGTCCGCATCCTGATCATCTTCCTCGCGTTCGACCTCATCGTCGTGGGCGCCTACTTCGGGATCAGGGCCCTCGGTCCGGGCGCCTCCAAGGACGTGACCAAAGGCGTCGATTGGATCACCATGGACGCCCATTATCAGCCGGCGACGGAGATCGAGCAGATCATCAAGACGGATTATGAAGACAAGGAGCTTCTCCCGCTCCAGTTCCGCAACTTCGGCCGCAGCGCCGCCGTCCTCAAAAAGTTCCGTGGCGCCAAGCTCGCCGGGGCCGGCGTCTCCGTCCTGGAGATGACCTTCAAGGGCCTCGAGGATTGGGCCGTTGTCGAGATCTGGTTCAAAGGGGAGAAGGGCCGGGAGATACGCCGGACCATCCTCTACGTCCTGACGGACAACGCCTGGAAGGTCGGCGACAGCGGCCGTCTGGCCGATTGACCGCGCCGCGGGAGGCGGGCATTCCATGAGCATCAAATCGCTCAAGACGGACGTCCTTATCATCGGGGCCGGCCCCGCCGGCCTGACAGCCGGACTCTATGTGGCCCGGGCCGGCAAGAAGGCCCTCATCCTCGAGGGACGCGGCGGGTCGCGTCTGGCCATCCCCTACACCATCGAGAACTTCCCGGGATTCCCGTCGATCGACAGCCGCGAGCTGCTCGAGCACTTCCGAAGGCACGCGGTCTCGTTCGGGGCGGAGATCGTCGCCGGCGACGCTATCGCCTTCGCCCTCGATGGGAACCCGAAATATGTCACAACCAAGGAAGCCGTTATCGAGGCCGGAGCGGTCGTCCTGGCCACGGGCCGGCCCATGCCCAAGGAGCGCCTCATCGCGGGCGAAGACAGGCTCATCGGGCAGGGTGTGAGCTATTGCGCCACGTGCGACGGCCCGCTTTTCCGAGGCGCGATGGTGGCCGCCGTCGGTCACAGCGAGGAAGCCTTTGAGGACGTCCGTGCCCTCGAGGCCATGGGCTGCAAGGTCCTGTGGGTGCCCGGCAAGCCGGGCGGGGCGGCCGATTCGCCGGAGGCCCGGGCCCTCGAGGGCCATGGCGTGACGATCACGCGCGAGGGCCGGATCAAGGAGATCCACGGCGAGGCCAAGGTCGAGAGCGTCATCGTCGAGACGACGTCGGGGCAAGAGGATATCGCCGTGTCCGCCGTCTTCATCTTCAGGGAGATCCCGGCCGGGCCGCTTTTCGAGCGCGCCGGGATCGCTCTCGACCACAAGCAGTGCGTTGCCGTTGACCGCTTCCAGCGGACGAACATCCCCGGGGTTTTTGCCGCGGGCGACATCACCTGTGCCGGTCTGCAGGTCGTCTCGGCGGCCGGCGAAGGGTGCGTGGCCGGGATGCAGGCCCTCGTCTATCTGAGAAAATAAGGTCCATCTCCCGATTCCGGCAGTCCCCTCTCTTCGGCTTCGCTTCGGATATCGCTCCTTGCCCCCGCCGGCGGGAAGCGGACTCTTGGGAGCGACCCGGCAGAAGTGCGGCGGAGCGACCCGGAGCCGTAATTCTGCGAAATATCCGAGAAGGGCTCTTTCTTTATTTTCTCCCAGCACCGCCCCTCCGTGTCGCTCCGGGGCGGCGCTGATGGTCGCTTCGTAGACTCCGCTCCCTGCCGGTCCCCCTTCCATCACGGGGGCCTTGGGACGACATCCATCGCCGCCTCATCTCGGACCTCCAGCGATCGGGAGATGACCTAATCCGTATTCCAGGGATGCCGCTCAGCCTGCCTGGCCGTTGTGGCGGGCCTTTCCGTTGAGGCGGAAAGAGATCTTTTTTGAACGGGAGATCGTGACCCGTCCGCCGATCGGCACGACCATGAGGTTGCGCCGGATGTCGTGGCCGAAGTTCGAAACCGTCAGGATGGGCAAGGGATTGCCCTGCCTGCGGCGGTCCCGGATGACGTCGGCGAGGTAGGACCGGATGAATCGGGCGGCCCGGCGCTGGGGCTTCTTCCGGGCCGGGCCCACGCCCGGCGGAGTGACGGAGCCGATGACGATCCCCTTGATCCCCGCGAACACGTTATGCCGCCGCAGGGCCGCGAGCAGACGGTGGACGTCCTCGACGTCGACCTGGATGTCCTCGAAGAAGAGGATGTGACGCTTCCAGCTGAACTTGGGCGGCGTGCCGCGGTTGAGGAAGTTGACGAACGTCGACAGGTTGCCCCCGATAGGGATCCCGGACAGCTTGCGCGGCGGGGGAGGCGTGAGCCAGGCCGCGCCCTGGTACTGGATCTCTTCGCCGTTGATGAGGGCGAGGAGGTTCTGGAAATCGCCTTTGCCGACCTTGAGTGACGGGAAGTAAATGACCGGGACGCGGCAGGCGTGGTAGATCTCGTTCAGCAGGAACGTGAAATCGGAGAAGCCGATGAACAGCGGACGCCTCTGCCGGATGACGCGGAAGTCCTTGGCGTCGATCTTGCGGATGAGGTCCTCGGCGCCCGTCCCCCCCGCGACGGAGATGATCAGGTCGAGCTCGCGAATGGCCTCTTTGAACACCTCGGCCCGGTCCTCGACCGGGGCCGTGACGTGGTCGATCTCCGTGTCGCTCGAGTAGAGGTGGGGGCTGAAGTAGACGGCCTGGACCCCCAACGCGTTCTTGAGGAGACGGGCCGTTCGCCTCAGGACGGGCCTCTCTTTGACGGAGAGGCAAGTCGAGGGGGCGATGAAGCCGATCTTTTCGTATTTCATGGGGCCGCCGCCGGGTCTTGAGAAGCTTAGCCTAACAAAAAGAGCGGGGCCTTTTCAACGACGCGCACGGGAGGCGCCGGACCCCGCCTTTGGCCACCGGGTCAGAACGATTTGAGCTTCTGGCCGGGGCCGGACAGCTGGAGGGCCTTGAGGGCCTTCAGCTCGATCTGACGGATCCGTTCCCGGGTCAGCTTGAAATGCTGGCCGACCTCTTCGAGGGTATATTCCCGCCCATCGCCGAGCCCGTAACGCATCCTCAGGACGAGGGTCTCCCTCTCGGGCAGGGTGCGCAGGGCCGCCTCGATCTGCTCGCGCAGATTGATGTGGATGACGGTATCGGGCGGGGAGGGGAAGGCCTTGTCCTCGAGGAGGTCACCGAGAGAGCCCTCTCCGTTCTCCCCGAGAGGGGTCTCGATCGAGACGGGATCCTGGGCGCTGTAGAGCATCTCCAGGACCTTGTTGACGGGCAGGTTCATCTTGCGGGCCAGCTCATCGGGGTTGGGCAGCCGGCCGCTCTCCTGGACCGAGACCTGGGAGATCTTCTTGAGCCGGTGGATCGTTTCGGTCAGGTGAACCGGGATGCGGATCGTCCGGCCCTGGTCGGCGATGGCCCGGGTGATGGACTGGCGGATCCACCAGGTCGCGTAGGTCGAGAACTTATGGCCGCGCCGGTAGTCGAATTTCTCGGCGGCGCGCATCAGGCCGATGTTACCTTCCTGGATGAGGTCGAGAAGCTGAAGACCCCGGCCCTGGTACTTCTTGGCGATCGACACGACCAGCCGCAGGTTGGCCGAAACGAGGTCGCTCTTGGCCCGTTCCCGGGTCCTCCGGCCGGACTGGATGGCCATCAGGATGGCCTTGTTGTCCTTCCGCGCCTGCTTGGAGGCCCGCTTGTTGATCTCCTTGAGACGGAGCTGGACCTTCTGGACGATCCGGTCCTGGTACTCCGGCTTGAGCTCGAGTTCGCGGGCCAGGCGGACGATCCGAACGGAGAGGCGGCCGCGGGCGAAGCGGTTTCGGACGAGGGGCCTGACCTTCATGAGACGGCCGCAGAGGGCCCGGAGCTTGTGGATCCGCTCGAGGACCTCGGCCCTCCGGTCCTCGAGACTGCCGTCCGAGAGAGGGTCCTCGGCCATGTTGAAGTACTTGACGAACGCCTCGGGTGTCTGCTTGAGCAGGGCCTCGAGGGCCATGATCTCGTCGAGGGTATAGGGCGTCCTGACCAGCGCCTTGAGGATGGCTTTTTCGCCCCTTTCCATCCTGCGGGCCAGGCTGATCTCCTGGTCCCTCGAAAGGAGGAGGATGCTGCCCATCTCCCGGAGGTAGATCTTGACCAGGTCGGCCGTCTGCTCGATGTCCTCCGGCGAATTCAGGCCCTTGCCGTGCCCGTTGCCGTTCTTGGGTTCGCCCTGGCGGTCCGCCAGGGGAGCGGCGTCGGCCACGGAGAAAGCCTCCTCTTCATCCGTGAAGAATCGGCCTCCGGGGGTGCCAGGAATGAGCTGAAGGAGCTCGTCGTTATTCCTGTATTTGAATTGAGAAGCCATGATCGTCTCCCTTAAATTATTATTATGATAGGAAAACTACATTAACGGGCTTTTCGTTCCGAGAGCCCGGCCTTTTTCTCATTTCCCAGCCCTTTGACTCCGCATTATTAACGGGATTGAGGGGAAATCCGTTTCACCCTCGAGGGGCGGGACTGTTAGATAAGAAGCGCGGAGAATACCCCCACCTGTCCCGCTTGTCAAGAAGAAACTTTACAAATCTCCTCTCCAGGCAGGAAAGTCGAGGCGCTTCCTGCCTGGAAACGGCCCTGATCCGTGCCTCTTTCATTAATTCCTCCTGGACGTGCTTTTTTCCACTTCAAGATTCGTGCCAGGAGTGATACTCGGGACGGAAAACGATTCTGGCCCCGCCCCCCTTGGGTCGGGGTGTCTTATTTTGAGGACAATAGCCCCGTAGGGCTCAGTAGCAGACGACGCCGTGCTTCTCGAAGTACTTCTGGTGGTATGCCTCCGCCTGGTAGAACGCTGAGGCGGGGACGAGCTCGGTGGCCAGCCGCTTCTTATATTTCCCCGAGCTCTCCAGCTCGTCCATGACCTTCCGGGCCGCTTCCCTTTGGGCTTCGCCGTGATAGAAGATGGCTGACCGGTATTGCGTCCCCTGGTCTGGTCCCTGCCGATTGACCTGGGTCGGGTCGTGGATGGAGAAGAAGTGGCGGACGAGGTCGGCATAGTCCAGCCGGGCGGGATCGAACGTCACTTGAACGGCTTCGGCGTGGCCGGTCCTGTCCGAGCAGACTTCCTCGTACGTGGGGTCGACGGTCTTGCCGCCCGCGTAGCCGACCGCTGTGGCGACGACGCCGGGGAGCTTGCCCATCTTGTATTCGACGCCCCAGAAGCATCCGGCCGCGAAGGTCGCGGTCTCCGCCTTGGCCGCGCCCTCTCCCGGGCCGGCCGTCTTGGCCGACGCTTCGGGCTTGAAGTCGAGCGAAGCGGAGTTGACGCAATAGTGGAGGAAGGTCGGTTCGGGCCCGTCGTCGAAGACATGACCGAGGTGGGCGCCGCAGTTCGAGCACCGGACCTCGATCCTCTTGGCCAGAAGGGAATAGTCGTCGCGGTATTCGATGTTCTTCTCGTCGACGGGCGTCGTGAAGCTGGGCCAGCCGGTGCCGTGCTCGTACTTCATCTCCGACCGGAACAGGGGTGCGCCGCAGGCGCCGCAGACGTACATGCCCTTCTCCCAGAAATCGTTGTACCTGCCGGCGAACGGCCGCTCCGTCCCGCATTTCCGCATGACCTCGAACTGTTCGGGCGTCAGGGCGGCCTTCCATTCCTTTTCTGTCTTCTTGACCTTAGGCGACATGTCCTGTCCTTCCAGGGAGACGAGGGACGGCCTGGCCGACTCACTCTCGATCAGGGCATTCAGGCCCCGCCACCCGGCGATGCCCAGAAGGGTCGCGAGGGCGAGAATGACGATCTTGACTCTAGCGGGCAAAACGGCCTCCCGTTCGAATTAATACTACAAAAATAGTATACATTAGGCCGCCGAAAAATCAAAACGGCTCCGGGGAGGCGTGCTGACTGGCCGTCGGATAATTTCCTAAATTGGACACTTTGTCATTGACAAATCGGAAAATGGGGCCCTATAATGAGGGCGCTGGCTGGAGAGGGATCCTCCTTAGCCCCGCTTCCTTTTCCTTTGAAACCTTGGCGCCTCGCCAGCCAGCCTTCTCATTCTCCCGAACGGGCTGGCCGCAGGCGCCTTTTTTCCCGAAATGGCCGTAACCGGCCGACCCCTACTTTTTTTCGGCGGATTTCTTCTCGACCTTCTCGGCGAGCTTGAGGTCCCTGGCCCGCTCCTTGAGATGGTCCTTGAGCTTGAGGTAGGGGATGCCCTCCGTATACCAGGCCGGGGCCGGCTGGCCCATGAGGTAGTGGTCGAAGAACTCCTTCATCCGCACCGTGTAGTCCTTCTGATTGGCCGGTTTCTGCAGCCCGTGGTTCTCTCCGACGTATTGCAGCATGATGACCGGCCTCTTCAGCCGGCGAAGCGTGTTGTAGTATTCGATGCCCTGGTTCCAATCGACCGCGCCGTCCTTGTCGTTGTGGAGGATGATGAGCGGCGTCTTGACCTGCGCGGCGTAATAGACCGGCGAGTTCCGCTGGTAGGCCTCGAGGTTGTCCCAGTAGCCGCCCTTGAACCGGCCCTGGCTCGACTCGAAGATGGGCTGGTTGGCCGAGCCGGAGTTGAAGTAGATGGAGCTGTACATGCTGATCATGTTGGTCAGCGGCGCCCCGGCCACGGCCGCGGCGAAATCGGCCTGGGTGATGAGGAAGGCCGTTTGATAGCCGCCCCAGGAGTGGCCTTGGAGGCCGACCTTGGAGCGGTCGACGACGCCGGCGGCCACGGCCGCGTCGATCGCCGGCAGGACGCACCAGACCGCCGACATGCCCGGGTCGTTGATCTTGTAGGTGATGTCGGGGAAGAGGACGGCGTAGCCGTTGCTCGTGTAGACGGACTTGTTGAAGCCATTGGCCGACGGCTGGGCGTAACGGTTGAGCTGCTGCGACATCTTCTCGTAGTAATAGACGATCGTCGGGTAACGCTTGCCCTTCTCGTAGTTGGCCGGGAGGAACAAGGCGGCCTGGAGCTTGTCGCCCTTGGCGCTCGTATAATCGAGGAGCATCGAGCCGCTGGACCACAGGAAGTCCTTCTGCTGCGGGTTGGCGTCCGTGAGCTTCTTTCCGTTCCGGAGCATCGCGTCGGCCGCGTAATAGGCCGGGCAATCCTCAAAGGTGTCCCGCGCGTAGGCGTAGACCTCGGCCTTCTTGGCCTTGGTCAAATTGCCGAACCCGGCGTCGTCCCAGACGAGCATCACCGGGGCCGGCTTGCCTTTATCGAGCCGGGCGATCCCGGCCTTTTTCGTCCATTCGCCGTAGACACTGAAGTATTGCGGCTGGGCGAGGTCGATCGCCTTTTCCTCGGGATCGAGCCGCAGGCGGCGGTAGCGGAGCTTGTCCTTGGCCCCGTTCACGGTCAGATTGACGGCTTTGCCGGCGCCGCTGACGGGGACGCTCCAGATGTCCCATCCGTCGGAGAGGAGCACGTTGAGCCCGTCCTTCGTCGACCCGACCGGATAGTCCGGCGGCCTGACGACGTTGTGATCGTCGTCCTCGTTGACGAACGAGGCCGGGACGTCCTTGGTGATGGCGACGGACTTGCCCGTGGTCATGTCGTAGGTGAAGAAGTGGCCGCCGTCGTAATACATGAAGTGGGTCCCATCGTAGAGGGTCCCGAAATAGTATTCGTTCTTGTTGAGGGCCGGCGTCCGCTGACCCGTCTTCATGTCGATGACGGAGATGTCCTGGTATCCGCGGCCGATGAGATTCGTGTCGAGCTCATAGGCCCGGTTGTCCTGACCGATCGCGAAACGGTCCTTCGGGGCCGTATCGACGGTGCGAAGATCGTCATCGGCCAGGCGGAAGAACTTCTTTTCGTTGATCCGATATTCGGCGAGGTAGCTGAAGGACTTGTCCCGCTCTTCCTGGACCTGCTGCTGCGACTGGAGCCGCCGGTCCTGGCCGTGCCAGATGACGAGGTCGGGGATGTCCTCGTCGGCGATGTCCTCGTCCTTCTTGGGAGCGGGCGGGGCCGTGTCCGGCCCGGCCTTGGCCTCGCCGCCTTCCTTGGCGTCGGCATCCTTCTTCTTTTTAGCTTCATGAATGCCGAACAGGACGGCGTCGAAGCTCTCCGTCCACGCCGGCGTCTTGTCCGGGCTCACGGTCATCCCTTCGGGGAATGACGTGTCGCCTGCGGGATCGTAGGCGGTCTTCCGCGGCCCCTTGGCCTCCCGGAACCCGTTGAAGGCGAGGACGCTCCAGAGCTTGTCCTCGTAGGCCTTGTCCTCCTTGCCCTTGAGAACGGCCAGGGCCTCGCCCTTTTCCGTCCAGGCCAGGGACTTGTAGGACGCCTTGTCGTTGTCGAGCGATGAGACCGCGCCGGTGGCCATGTCCCGGAGCTGGAGGCCGTTGCCGGCCTGACCCTGGGCGTCGATGAGAAGGGCCAGCCGCGCGCCGCCCTTGTCGAACGCGTACTCCGCGACATTGCCGATATTGACTTCCTTTGCCGTGGCCAGCTCGCGGACGAGGAGGTCGGAGCCGGTCCACTTGTCCTTCTCCTTCTCCTGGCTTTCGGGGGCATAGCGATGGAAGGCGACGAAGCCCGGGTTGTCGCCCGAGAACGTCAGGCCGCGGACCTTTTCGAGCTCGGTCTTGGCTCCGGTGGCCAGGTCGACCAGGACCGCCGATGTCATGACCCTCTTCTTGTCCTTTCGCAAGGCCTTCATGTCTTTGGAGCCGGGATAGGAGAGGAAGGCGGCCCACTTGGAGTCCGCCGAGAATCCCGTCCGGGCGCCGAAGCGGGGGGCTTCGCCGATCGGGAAACGGTACTCCTTCGTTCCCGCGGCCTGCCTCAGGACGATCTCGCTTTCGCCCTCGAGAGGGCTCAGCTTGTACATGAACCAGCTCCCGTCGGGGGAGAGCTCGGCCGAGCTGATCGATCTCCAGGCCAGAATATCCTGGAGCCCGATCGGCCGCGGCCCGGTTGGCGCGGCCGGCGCGGCGGGGATGTCCGCGGGCCTGTCCTGAGGGGCCGCGAACGCGCCCGCCATGAGGACGGCGACGATGAAGACGATGGTGAAGAGGGCACGGCGTTTGGTCATAGGCTTGTCCCTTGTCGTTCCTTTCTTCTTTTTTCTTGATACATCATGAAGTCGGCGTGGGCCAGAAAATCGTCGAGCTGCTGGTATTTCTGAGGGTCGACGCGGACGAGGCCCATGCTGACGGACAGCCGGAGCCGGGGGTACTTCCGGAGACGGAAGGCTTGGACGCTTTCTTCGATCCTGGCGAGAAGGCTCCGTTCGCCCAGGCCTTTGGAGCGCATGGCCAGGACGGCGAATTCGTCCCCGCCGATGCGGCCTATGACGTCGGATTCGCGGAGGGTCGTTTTGAGGATCGCGGCCACCCCCTGAAGGAGCAGGTCCCCGACGGCGTGGCCGTAGGTGTCGTTGACCTCTTTCAGATAGTCGATATCGAGAAAGACGAGATAGTTGTCCTTCTTGAGGCGCTTGGCGATCTTCATCTGCTGCAGGCCGAAGGAGAAGAAGCCGCGGCGGTTGTTGAGCCCGGTCAGGTGGTCGGACAGGGATTGGCTTTCGAGCTTCTCGTTGGTCTGCTGGACCTTGCGCAAGGCGAGCTGGTAGCGCCGTTCTATGGCCTTCATCTCGGTGACGTCGACGAGGATGCCGTCGAGATGAAGGATCGATCGGCCGGGCCCCTTGATGCCGCGGCAATAGTCCCGGGCCCAGAACTTCTGCCCGTCGGCCCGGCGGAGCTCGAACTCCCGGAAGGCCGTCGATTTCGAGGACAGCTTGGCGATCTGCTCGGCCCTGTCCTCGGGGTGGACGTAGAATTCCCTGACGTTGTGAGAGACGAGGTCCCGGGGCTTCTTGAATCCGAGCATCCGGGCGAGGGCCATGTTGGCCTCGACGATGTGGCCCTCCGTTGTCGTACGGTAGACGCCGACGGGGAGCTGCTCGACGAGGGCCTTGTAGCGGTCCTCTCCATCGCGATGGGCCGAAGGAGGCCCTCCGTGCCGCGGGCGCTCTGCTGGCCTTGGACGGCTGGGGCGGATTCGGAGCGTTCATTTCGCCCATATTTAGCAAAGACGCCGGGAGTTGTCAAAATTCGGCTGAGCGCTGTGAAGGCGGGTGACACGCCAGGAAGAAAGGTGTAGGAATAGGGCAGAGGGCGGATGCCCTAAACGCCCCTGAGGACCCCGGCGTATTCTCCGATGGAAGAAGGGACAAGGCCTCCCGTGGACGAGAGAGAGATCATCGAAGGCTGTCTGCGGGGGAGCCCTGCGTCCAACCGGGCGATGGTCGAGGCGTACGGAAACTTGGTCCTTTCCGTTGCCCTCAACGTCCTCGGCAACAGGCAGGACGCCGAGGACGTGTGCCAGGAGACCTTCCTCCAGGTCTTCCGCCGTCTCGACCGCTACGACCGGGAGAGGAGCTTCAAGACCTGGCTCCTGACCATCGGTTACAGGAGGGCGCTCGACATGCTCAGGAAAAAGAGGCGTTTCACGGAATTCTCGGTTCGGGCCCGGTTCGAGCCGGCCGTGGCCAGGCAGGGAAGGGAATCCCCATCCCGCCGATCCGGCGCCCCTGCCCTCGAAGCTGCTCGAGGTCCTTTCCCCGCGTGAGCGGACGGCGCTTTGCCTGTGGGCCAACGAGGGCTATACGGCCAAGGACATTTCCCAGGTCCTGGCCTGCTCGGCCTCGACGGCCCGGGTCTATCTTTTCAACGCCCGTCGCAAGATCAAGGCCCTGCTGGAGAACGACCATGCCCTGTTGCAAAACGGTTGATCGCCTCTACGCCGCCTTGCCGTTGCGGCCGTTCCGGGACTGGCTCATCCGGGCGCACATGGAGAGGTGCCCCCGCTGCCAGGCCGGGCTCTTGAGCCGCGAGGAGGCCAAGGACCTCCTGGTCGGTCCCGATCAGGTGGGCGGCGCCGACGCTCTTTGGCGGCGGATCTCGGGAGAGGCCGGCAGGGTCGCGGCCGTTCCTGGACCGGCGCCGGCGCGCGGGATCCTGGCTTGGCGTTGGGCCTCCGCCGCAGCGATGGCCGCCGTTATCGCCTTGACCGGCTTCTGGCTCCTCCGTGAGGTCGAGCGGCCAGGGTTCGATGCGAATGCCATCGCGCCGGCCGAGCGCTTCCAGATCGATTACGTCAACGTGGGCGGCGAGCCCGCCCGTACATTCGTCTATCAGCCCCAGGGGACGGACACCGTCTTCGTCTGGGCTTCGAAAACTCCTTAAGAGGAGGGGTGATATGAAAAAGAACCTTAGACTGTTTGTGGCGGTAGTTCTGGCGGGATTGGCCATGGTCGCTCTGGCCTCGGCCGGCGACGATGCCGTCCAGGCGGCAAAGACCACGGCCGCGGCCTTCGAGCTGCAGATGAGGATCCTGCAGGGCGGCCGGGAGAAACCGTACATCCCCAGCCGCCCCGTGACCTCGTCGTACCTCGAGTTTCTGACGTTCGCCAATTTCGAGGACGAGGCGAACGTGGCCACCGACGAACAGATCAAGAAGGTCTTCAATCTCACGGACATCGGCCTCCTGACCGAAGCCACCCTGGTCTGGGAGAAGGGGACCACCGGCAGGGCCTTCCACATGTTCCGCATCAACGGGCAGGAATACATGGTCATGGTCACGCCGGGCCGCCTGCCCGAGCGCAACCACTTCCATATTGAGGTCTTCGAACAGAGCGCCTTGAAAAAAGCCAGCCTTATCGACACGGAATTCTCTCTGCCCGAGAAGAGCGCGGCTGTCTTCGGCTTCGAGGACAGCCAGCTCAAATCTTATTTCATCACGCTGAGAGTGGCGCGCTGGCTCGGCGAGCCGGCCGCCGCAGGACAGGCGGCGGGTAGCGTCGCCGGCGGGGTCGTCCCCGGCGTGCTAAAGACCGGCGAGAAGGTCACGCCGCCCAAGCTCATCAAGCAGGTCCAGCCGGTCTATCCGGACGAGGCGAAGAAGGCCGGAGTCGAAGGCGTCGTCATCATGGAAGCGACGACTGACGCCTACGGCCGGATCGCCTCCGTCAAGGTCCTCCGGGGCATTCCCGCCCTGGATCAGGCGGCCATGGACGCCCTCCAACAGTGGGTCTATGAGCCCATGATCATCAACGGCAAGCCTCAGCCGGTCGTCTTCACGGTGACCATGCGATTCCAGCTGGACGATAAGAAGAAGCCTCAAGTCAGCGGCGCGGTCGGAGGGGTGGTTGGCGGCGTTGAAGGCGGGGTCAGCGGAGGCGTCCAGGGCGGTGTCGAGGGCGGCGTCGCCGGTGGCGTTCCCGGCGGAGTCGCAGGAGCCCAGGATCTCAAGAAGTTCGAAGGAGACGCCGCCCGGGCCGTTGGTGACATCCAGCCGCCCAAGCTTATCAAGCAGGTCGACCCCATCTATCCAACGGAAGCCAGCAAGGCCGGCGTCGAAGGCATCGTCATCCTCGAAGCCAAGGCCGACGAACAGGGAAATGTCATCGACGCCCGCATCCTGCGCTCCATCCCCGCCCTCGATAAGGCGGCCATGGACGCCGTCAAGCAATGGAAGTATGAGCCCCTCGTCATCGACGGCAAACCCCACAAGGTGCTTTTCACCGTCACGGTCCGCTTTGCGCTCAAAGAGGGGGACAGGGCGAAGCTGCTCGAAAAGTTCGCCCAAGGCGCGGTCAAGGCCGAAGGCGACATCAACCCCCCCAAGCTCATCAAGGAAGTCGCCCCCGTCTATCCCGAAGCGGCCCGGTCCGCAGGCGTCCAGGGAGTTGTCATCCTGAGCGTCAGGAGCGACGAATCCGGCCGGGTCCAGGACACTATGGTCTTACGGTCGATCCCTCTCCTCGACCAGGCGGCCATCGACTCCGTCCGGCAGTGGGTCTATGAGCCGATGATCATCGACGGCAAGGCCGTGCCCGTCGTTTTCACCGTGACGGTCCGTTTCCAGCTCAAGTAGGGCGGCTGCGCCCGGCCACGCCGGCGAGGTCAGAACGTCCGGAGGATAGGGAAGACGATCCGGAAATCGAAGTCGCCGAGGACTCGTTGAAGATCATATTGCGTGACCCGAGGCCGGGCGAGAAGATGCTTTCGGGATCTTCAGCCCGAGGATCCACGTTTCGAGGAGCTTGAGCTCATTGGGTTCAAGGGCTTTGAGGGGAGGCATCGGCTTCCCCATGATGTCGCTCTCCCTGCGGACCTTCTTGAGGACGTAGCTCGACTCCGGGGTCGCCGTATCGATGATCTTCAGCTCAGGCGCCTCGGCACTCGCCCGGCCGATCGCTTCGACGATACGTGTCGGCTCCCAGCTCAGCCCCCGGGGCGGCGTCTTTCCTTTGTGGCAGACGGCGCATCTCTTCTGGAAGAGGGAGACGACGTCGCCGGGGACCTTGTCGCCGGCCCAGGCGCTGACGATCGTGACAAGAAGTAAGCAAAGAATAACGGACACGGCTGTCTTCATCGTGGCCTCCTTTGTCGCCCCGGCCTATTCCGGCCGGGAATAGTCGAATTCGGAGCCGCGGATGCTGTGAGGGATGAGGAAGATGAGAAGAGTGACGAGCGAGGCCGCGATGACGAACGGCCTGGCCGGCTTGCCCTTCCGGCCGGCGACGAGGGCGGCGATCCAGAAGAGGAAAGCGATGAGCATCTTGTTGTCGGTGAGATCGGTCCCGACCGGAAAACCGGCCCAGGCGACGCCGAACGCGAACTTCTGGACGAGCGGACCGAGGATGAAGCCGCCCGCGAAAAGCAGGCCGACCGTCCAGAGGACGAAGCGGCGGGGGTCGCGCTTCTTGTCGAGGGCAGCCAGGCCGGCCGCGGTCGAAAGGAGCATGCCCGCGAACATGACGAGGATGTGGGGGATGATGATCCAGGCCGGGACGGGGTCCTTGAACCGCATGACGACCGGGTCATCGAGAACGGCCGGCGGGGCGTCCGGTCCCGGTCGCAGGCGCAGCTGGTAGACGAGCTTTCCGGCGGCGGGCTGACGGGGCAGCCGCCCGACGAGGCGGGCGCCCTCGCGGACGAGCGGGACCGTGGCCCAGCCGTCGGCCGTCTTGAACCGCTTCCACTCGAGCCAGCCTTCGGCCGGCGCGGGCGCCGGAACGGCCACCTCGGCGTCACCGACGGTCTCGGCGCTGCGCGGCAGCTCGAAGCCCTCCGCTGCGCCCCCGAAGCCGGCCTTGACCCGGAGCGGATAGGTCGGCCCGGTCATTCTCTGATAAACGGCCGATCCGAGGGTGATGACGATGGCCAGGAACCAAAAGAGCCCTTTCCTCATGGCCCGCTACTCCTTGACCTCGATCGAGCCGAACACGGCCGATCCTTTGACCGAGAGAGTACCGGTTTTTTGGGCGTCAGGGACGGCCGCTTTGTGGCTCTCGATCGAGCCGAGAACAGGCGTTCCTTCGAGGACGACCTGCCACTCGCGGGGGACGACGACCTCGATGCCGCCGAAGACGACGGACAGGACGAGGGTCGCCTGGCCGCCGGCGAGCTTGGCGCTCCTGAGGTCGATCTCGGCCGAGCCGAAGACGACGTCGGCCCTGCCGCCGCGGAAGTTCTGGGATTCGACCTTGCGGACCGAGCCCGAGAAAACCTGGTTGACGACCAGGTCGTCCCCGGTCATCTCAGGGATTTTTTTTTTATCGGGATTGAACGTCGGGCGGAGAAGGATCCACAGGCCCACCGCGATGATGGCCACGGGCCAGAGATAACGCCAGACGGCCTGGTCGAAGATCCGCAGCCGAAGGAGGAGGAAGAACGTGCCGAAGAGGATGAAGAAGACCCCGGAGCCGATGTTCTTGAGGTTGTTGCTGAGCAGGATGGAGATGCCGATGAGGATGAAAATGACCGGCCAGTAGCGTCCGACGAGGTCGCCGAAGTCCAGGCGTCCCATCCGGTCGAGCAGGAAGACGACCCCCAGCAGCGATGAGCAGGAGGCCCCAGAAGATACGGCCTTGGTTCTTGCGTTCGTTCATTGTTTCCTCCGCTGGGGTCTAGGATATCATACGAGGCCCGGTCCTGTAAAAACCGGTCCGGCTCAGAGCCTCCGGATGTTCATGCCGCCGCTGACCTCGATGACCGCGCCCGTCGAATAGCCGAGGTCGCCCCTGGCGAGGGCGGCCACGGCCCGGCCGACGTCCTCCGGCAGGCCCCACCGGCCCTGCGGGACGAGCCCCTCGGCGATAAGCTTGTCGTATTTCTTTTTGACCCCCGCTGTCATGTCCGTGGCGATGATGCCGGGCCGGACCTCGAAGACGCCGATCCCCTTGGCGGACAGGGCGTCGGCGAAGAGCGTCGCGGTCATGCTCAGGGCCGCCTTGGACACGCAGTACTCGGGCCGCGAGACCGACGATACCGAGGCCGAAATGGAGGTGATGAACACGATGGCCGGCCGGATGCCGTCGCGCCGCGGTTTCTGCCCGGTCATCCTTTTCGCCGCGTTCTGGGTCAGGAAGAACGGCCCCCGGGCGTTCGTCGACATGAGCCGGTCGTAGCTCCGCGCCGTCGTCTCGAGGATGTCGAGGCGCGCAAGCGGGCCGACGCCGGCGTTGTTGACCAGGACGTCGATGCGGCCGCAGACCCCCACGGCCGCGTCGAGCATCCGGTCGTGGTCCTCGAGCCGGGAGATGTCGCCCGCGACGGGCAGGAACCTGCCCCCGAACTCCCGGACCCTCTCCTTGACCTCGAAGAGCCCCTTCCTCTTGTTCTCCGGCTCGAAGACGATGTCGATGCCGACGACGTCGAAGCCGTCCCGGGCCAGGGCGAGGACGATCCCCCGGCCGATGCCCTGACCGGCCCCGGTGACCACCGCGACGGGCGCGGACCCGCGTGATTTCTTGGCCAAGCTCATTCCTCCTCGACGACGATCCGGTCTTCGCGAAAATCGCCCCAGACGGTTTCGAACCAGCCCCCGGGCCTGGGTACGGGACGGACGGGGACCCAGCTCTTGCGGACGCGGCCGTTCCCGTCCATCACGACCTCGAGGATATTGTCCGTGGCGAGGTCTTCGGGAGCGGAGAGCGAGAAGGCCCAGCGGCGGCCGAGAAGCGGGTGCGGCGGCTTGCCGGCGGCATCGGGAACGAGAGAGGAGCCCCGGCTCTTCCCGCCTCGCTCGAGATACTCGCCGATCGCCTCGAGATAGACCGCGTGGGTCAGGGCGAGGTCCAGGGCCTTGAACCCGAGGGGCAGATCGCGGGCGGAAGTGACGCGGATCTCGCGCTGCGCTCTCCGCCACAGCTCCCGGGCCCGGCCCTTTTCGGCGCTGACCGACTTCGGGTCCCGGACGGCCGCGCCGCACCCGGACATCCTCCGCCGCACCTCCGCGACGCATTCTTCCGGTGTCATGCCGCCGCCTTTCTTGCGGTCGAGCATGCGCGAGGCCAGATCCCATTTCTCGCGAAGGATCTCCCTCGACGCGCGGACGAACTCGGCCATGGCCAGCGGCCGTGTCGCGCGCCGGCGGGCGATGAAGAGGGCCGCCCGGGCGCTCCCGACTTGACCGGCGTTGAGGGCCGAGCCGCCGGGCCTGGTCACCCCATGCGTGCCGCAGAGCTCGCCGACGGGGAACAGGCCGCGCACGTTCGATTCCCACCAGATCGAACCGCGGAAGCCGCCGTTGTTGTGCTGGGCGCAGACGGCGATCTCCAGAGGCTCGCGGGCGAGGTCGATCCCATGGGACTTGTAGAGCTCGCCGGCCGGAGCGTTCATCCTCTTGAGCCGGGCAATCGGGGAGGCCATGAGCGCGCCCGAACGTTCGAGATAGCCGTGGGCCTCCGGCGCGAGCTGGCCCGGCTCGAACGGCGCGAGCCGGCCGTCGCCGCAAGGGTCGCGGCGGAAATCGAGGAAGACGCGGCGGCCCTTGACCACGGTCTCCTCGTAGACGAGGAGATCGATGAGCGACGAGCCGCCGTCGGCGGCCTGGCGCGGGTCGAACGGCCACTGGTAGCCTTTGAGAAAGACCGCCGTGGCCAGCGCCCCCATATCGGGGAAGAAGTCGTTGAGGAATTCCCGCTCGTCACCGCCGCGCGCGTCGGTAGAGATATAGCGGGGCACGGCCTGCTGGTAGGTACCGGACACGTTCCAGCGGAATTTCACGGAGGCCAGGCCGAACTGGGATTCGGTCAGGTTGTGCGCGACGGCCCCGGCTTCGAAGAGCAGTCCGTGCGATCCTGTTTGACTTTCGGGATAGACCGAATGCGCGTACATCCCGCCGGGTCCGCCGGTCGCCGCGACGACGTTCACGGCATTGAAGAGGGCGAACCCCCGCCCCTCGCCGCCGAGCTTTCTCTTATCGAGGGCCAGGACCCCGATCGTCCTTTTGGCCGCGCCCCGGCCGGCCGTGAGCAGCGCGATGGCCTCGTGACCGTCGAAAACGCGGATCCTTCGCCGCCGGACCTCCGCGGCCAGGGCCTCGAACATGAGCTTCGACGTCAGCGGCCCCGCCGACGTTGCCCGCTGGCGCGGGTCGTGGTCGGTCTTGTAGCCGACATACGCGCCGTAGCGGTCGTGGGGGAAGGGGACGCCCAACCCGACGAGATGGAAGAAGGCTTCGAGCGAGCCCTGGGCTTCGGCGAGGGCGATGTCGCCGTGCATGGAGCCGCCGGCGGCCAGATCGCGGGCCATGTCGTAGGCGGAGTCGGGAAGGTCGCCGGCGAGGGAGAGCTTATAGTAGGTCTGTTTGTCGGACCCGGAGTTGGCTGACGTGCCCGCCCCGAGCCGGTCGGTCATGACGGCGATATCGGTCTGGCCGTATTCGTGGAGGCGGACGGCGGCGTTGAGCCCGGCCGCGCCGCTGCCGATGATGAGCGTGTTCAGGGAATGGAGCGGGAACGCGCGCCCGCCGATCGCCGGCCGGCCCGTCTTCATCGGGCCGGGCGTCCTTTAAGCCCCCTCACGGCTAGAGCCGCGAAGGTCGCCAGAAACACGAGCCCGAACACGATCCAGGCGTCGGCGGCGAGGAAGAGCACGGCATAGACATAGATCAGGAGAAAGCCGAAATAGATCCACCAACGCTTTTTGAAGATGAGGAAGCCGATGACGCCGAGGGCGAGGGCCGTGAAGCCTGCGAGCGCCGCCTGCACATCGGCCGTTTCCCGCAAGATGAGGACGGCGTACGCGGCGGGAAGGAGGAGCCAGAAGCGCTTCCTCCCTTTCGAAGCGATGATGAGGGCCGAGCCGAGCGCGGCGGCCGCGAAGCCCGCGATCGCCAGGGCCCGGAGCCAGCCCGGCGGCCCCGGCCGGCCTTCGGCCAGCCTCTTGATCTCCGTCATCATCTTCTTTTCCATGACGAAGTGGACCGGGTCGAGGAGCCAGAAGCCGAAGAGCTTCCCGACGACGCCGGGGAGGGGCTCGCCCCGGCTCCGGACGAGGAACCGTGTCCAGACGGTACCGGCCGGCTCGAGGGCGAAGGTGCCCCATTTCTTCAGCGTCATCGACTGGCCCGGGGCGACGAACGGGACCTTCCAGCCGGTCGATCCTTCCTTATCTTTAAAGAGGCCGAACAAGATGTAGCCGGGCTTGGCGGCGCGGACAGTATCCTTGGGCTCGCGGACCTGCCACTCCGGCCGGATCTCGAGCGTGTTGTGGATGTCGGCGAAGACGAGGTTCTCGAGCCAGGCGTAGCTGTAGAAGCCCGCCCGGTCCTGACCGAGCTGGACGAGCCAGGGCCAGACCTTCTCCGGCGGCGCCTCGATCGTGACAGCGCGGGTGCCGGAGACCGCGCCCCCGATCCAGGCGTCGTCGCCGAGGAGAGGACGCGTCTGATCTTTTCCAGGCGCCCCCCAGCGGAGGAACCAGGGACGGACGAGGAAGCTATACGAGGCGATCGCGGCGAGGATGACGAGGAACGCGGAGATCGTCACGACGAGCCCGGACCGTTCGGCTTTGTTCATGTCTAGCTCCCTTCGAGGTCGGCGCCCTTGAATTCCGGGTCGCGGACGACACAGCCGACCCGTCTCTGCCGGCGGAGAAGATGCGAGCAGAGCGAACATGTCGTGCAGACCTTCCGGGTGGACAGGCGACCGCGCCTGACGAGATCGGCGGCGAAGTCCGGATAGGCGAGGGCGCCGCGGCCGAAGCCCAGCACGGCGCTCCGGCCGGCGCTGATCGTGGCCGCGGCGACGCCCGGGGCGAAGGCGCGAAGCCAGGAGTATCCGGCGCCGACGATGGCGACGCCGGGGTTGGATCTCTGCAATTCGGAGGCGACATGGAGATGCCGCGCGACGCCCTCGAGCGGGTGCTCGTTCGGGATCGGACCGCCGGGCACGGGAATATCGAAGGGCCGGCCGTAGTGCGGCTTCCAGGCCGGAACGCCGAGCGACAGCGCCAGGAAGCGGACGCCCGCCCGGGCGAGAAGGCCGATAAGGGCCTTCGTCTCGGCGAGGTCGATCCTCTCCGGCTCATCCGGGTCCATGCCGAAGCCATAAGGGAACGGGACGAGGTCCGTCGCCGAAAGCCGGCTCGTGACGAGCAGTCCCGGCGCTTCCTCGCGGACGTGCCGGACGGTCTCGAGGAGGAGCCGGGTCCTGTTCTCGAACGGGCCGCCGTAGCGGCTGTCTTCGCGGCTGTGCGCGGCCAGCGTTTCCGAGACGAGGTAGCCGTGGCAGGCCTTGATATCGACCCCGTCGAAGCCGGCGGAGGCGGCCAGGTCGGCCGCTTCCACGAGATCGTCGCGGATCTCGGCGAGCTCGGCGTCGGAGACAAGAACGGCATCGGGAGGAAGGTCATGGAGGGGGTCAAGGTGGGGGTTGTTCTGGACGATGAGCGGCCGGGGCGTCCCGTCCGGCTTGGCGAACCGGCCCGAGTGCGTCAGCTGGAGGACCAGGAGCGGCGCGTGACCCTGGCCCCACTCCTTGGCCGCCGCGGCCCGGGTCTCATCGACGAGGCGGGCGAAGCCGCCAACCGTCCCTTCCGTGATCATGAGCTGGCCTGGGTTCGATCGCCCGTCGGCGCGGACGGCCGCGGCCTCGAACCAGATAAGGCCGGCCCCGCCGGCGGCATAGCGCCGGTACCTCCGCAGCGTCGATCCCGAGGGGGCGCCCGAGGGTTCGGCGTCGGCCCCTTCCATGGGCAGGACGGCCAACCGGTTGGGAACTTCACGGTCGCCAAGGGAGGTCTTTTCGAGGAGGATGGAGATATCGTCGCGATAGGGAATGTCGAGCCCCAGGCGTCCGGCCTGCTCGCGAAGGTCGTCCGCCGAGCGGAGCCGGAATCGCGCGTGCGGGGCCACTTCCGCCTACTCCCGGCCGCCGCCGATGATGCGCTTGACGGCCTGGATATCGCGCTTGACCCTGGGCTCGCAGACCGCGGGCCAGCGGTCTCTCGGCAGGACGGCGAGCTTGCCGGCCTCCATGAGGCCCCGGGTCCGGACGGCGAGCGCCTGAAGGCGGACGAGCTCGGGGACGGTGAGGTCGGGGAAGCGGGCCAGAAGATCCGGGTCGACGACCGGGATGAGGAAGTCGCCTCCGTGGTCCTCGACGGTCAAGGTGACGTGGGGATGGACCGCGGCCAGCGATTCGAAGATCGCCGCCAGATCGATGACGCCCTTTCCCGCCTCGGCCGTGAACGAAACGAAGCCGTCAGGCGTCAGCATCAGGCCGCCGTCCTTGATGTGGGTCGTCACGACCCAGGGCATGAGCCGGCGGGTCGCCAGGACCGGGTCCTCGAGCATGGTCAGGAGGTTCATCGTATCGAGGCAGATGCCCAGGTACTCGCCCGGGACCGCGCCGCACATCTCGAAGAGCCGGAGGAGCTCGAACGAGGTGAACTCGAAATGGGTTTCGATGGCCAGGACGACGCCGAAATCCCGAAGCATCGGCTTCTGTTCGCGGAGGGACGCGGCCATCCTGCGGAGAATTTCTTCCGTCGCCGGGGAGTCCTTGTTCCAGCGCATCAGGCCGCCGGAACAGGACCGGATCGTGGCCGACCCCAGCTGGAGGGCCTGCCCGGCCGCCTTGCGGTTGCCGGCGAAGATGTCCTTCGGCATCCCCGAGTCGAGGTGAAAGGGGATGTGCTCGCCGCCGCCCCACTCGATATAGAGCTGGTTCTCCTCGGCGAAGCTGCGGAGCTCCTGCAGAAAGGTCTTGTCGACCGCCGTCCCGGGCGGGACGTTGACCTCGGAGAACTGGACGCCGTCGGCGCCGTTCATGACCGCCCACTCGAGGAGCTCGAACGGGGAGAGGTCGAGGGGCTTCAGGCTGTAGCTGTCGACCCCGACCTTGAGCCTTCTCATAATCCCGGACCTCGGCCTCATTCTATCAGTTATTAGGGTCCCTTGAACAGGTCTTCCCGGCTTGAAAAACGGGGGGCCTTGGGATATCCTACCGCCTTATGAAAAGGACGCTCGCGGCCCTCGCCCTGGTCATGGCCCTGGTTCCGGCGACGGCCCGGTCCCAGTCGTCCATCGTCGGCCAGATCGCCGGGGACAAGGCCGCCAGCGAACGCCTCTATTTCAGCCTGCACTTCGGCCTGAACCTCGCTTACCTGAACGGCAGCGCCACGAACGGCAGGACCGGGGGCTTCAACGCCGGGCTTTCGGCGACGATCCGGCTGACCGAGCGGCTTTCTCTCTCGCCCGAGATCACCCTATTCTCCCGCAAGGGCATCTCCCAGATCCCCTTCGTCACGACCGGCGATCCGGCGCTCGACCCTTTCTTCGCCGACCCGGAGCAGGCGGAGCTCGCCCTTGGCTACGTCGACGTCCCTGTCATCGTCAAGTACCGGCTAGGCCGGTTCCAATTCGGTGCAGGCCCGTTCGTCAGCCTTCTCGGCTCGGCGACCGAGAGGTTCAGGGCCGAGCTCGAGTCGGGAGAAGCGCTGAGATTCGCGCGGGACGTCAAAGCCGCCTACAAATCGCGCGACTGCGGGCTCGTCGTCGAGGGGGCCTGGACGCTCACCAAGCCGCGGCGGGGGATGGGCCTGGTCTTTCACTTTCGGTACCAGGCGGGACTTATCGACGTCCTCGAGGACCCCGCCGCCCCCCGGCCGGTCCGGAACTCAGTGTTCCAGGTGGCCATGAGCTTTCCGTTCGTTCGCTGATAGTGGCCGCGAGGGCCGCGCATTTTTCGTGAGGAGAGTCGAGATGCTCAAAGAGATGCAGGAAGCCCTGATCGCCGGGAAGAAGGCCGATGTCGAAGTCCTCGTCGACAAGACCCTGGCCGCCGGCATGCCGGCGGAAACGATCCTGAACGAGGGGCTCATCCCGGGGATGGAACGTCTCGGCGTCCTGTTCAAGAACAACGAGGTCTTCATCCCCGAGGTCCTCGTCGCCGCCCGGGCCATGAACGCCGGGCTGGCCAAGCTCGAGCCCCATCTCGCCAAGGCCGGGGTCAAGCCCCGCGGCATCGTCGTCATCGGGACGGTCAAGGGCGACCTCCACGACATCGGCAAGAACCTTGTGGCCATGATGCTCCGCGGCAACGGTTACAAGATCGTCGACCTCGGCGTCGACGTCTCGCCGGACAAGTATCTCGAAGCCGCCAAATCAAGCGGGGCGGGAGTCATCGCCCTGTCCGCCCTGCTGACGACGACGATGGTCCAGATGAAGGCCGTGGTCGAGGCCGTCGAGAAGTCCGGGCTCAAGATCCCGGTCGTCATCGGCGGGGCTCCCGTCACCCGCGACTACGCCGACCAGATCCGCGCCCGCGGCTACGCTCCCGACGCCGCGTCGGCGGTCGAGGAGATCGGGCGGATCATCGTTGCGTCGGCGGGCTAGAACGGCATCGAGGCCAGGTAGGCCCCGACGAAGGCCAGCACGACCGCCAGGATCTTCCAACCCGTCAAGCGTTCCTTGAGAAATATCGCGGCGATGATGACGATGAAGATCGTATTGAGCTGATTGAGGATGGCGGCGACCGACGCCTTGGCGTACTTCATGCCTCCCATCCACAGGATGAGCGAGAGGTAGGAGCCGAAGAACGCCGCGGGGACGAGGGCCTTCCAGTTGCGGCTCTCGAGGAGCGGGGCGAGGATGGCCCGCCGGTTCTTGAGGAAAGGGACGAGGATGGTGAGGGCGAGCGCGCCGCCGGCGATGCGGACGAAGGTCGCCCAGAAAACCGAGACCGAGCCCAGGATGGGCTTGACCATGACGATGCCGAAGGCGACGAAGAACATGGCCAGAATGCCGTAAAGGATGCCGGCGGCGAGGTCCTTTCGGTCGAGCTTCTCGATCTTCCCTTCCTTTGAGAGCGTCAGGACGGCGGACACGACGAGGGCGGCTCCCACGAGCTGGATGAGCGTCAGCCGCTCGCCGAGGAGGAGGAAGGACAGGCCGATGACGAACGGCGTGTAGAAGCAATCGACGATGGCGGTCAAGCCGGCTCCGAGCTTGTTGAGGGCATAAAAGAAGAGCGTGTCCGAGACGGCGATGCCGAGGATGCCGCTGAGGAGGAGCAGGCCGACGGTGGAGGCCGGGACGGCCGGCGCCAGCGGCTCGCCCAGGACGGCGAGGGTCGGGACCATGATCACGAGCGCTAAGACGCATTTGGCCAGGTTCAGGCCGATCGGGTGGACACGCCGGCCGCTGATCCGAAACAGGATGACGGCGATGGCCCAGACGAGCCCCGAGGCCAAGGCGAGGATCTCGCCGAGCGAGCGTGAGTCCGTCAGGGCGTCGAACATGGAAGTCATCGTATAGCAGAGACGCCCTGGCGCGTCAATCAAAAGGCCGGCCGCCCCGCTTGGGAGGCTCCCCGGCCAGCGTGGAACGGTTCGGGGGGGTCACCCCTAGGGGTGAGACAAACCATCAAGATATCACCCCAATAATAGCCCTTAGGGGTGATATCCGGGGATGAGGAGGCCCCCTATGCTAGTGACGTAAGGCAAAGCCAGATGGGTGCATCTGAAAAATGGAAACGGAAAGAAGAGGCCTGGTCATGAAAAGAGCCGTCAGCATCTTCAGCGCTTCGATGATCGGAGCGTCCATCCTGCTCTGGGGCGCGGCGTCGGCCGCGAGCGCTTCTGACTTCGGGCCCCGCCGCGATCGGGGCAGGGCCAGGGGCCAGCAAAACTACTCGGTCGCAGAACCCGCCTCGATCGTCCTGCTCGGGGCCGGGCTGGTGGGGCTCGGCCTGTATGCCAAGCTGAAGCGCGGCAAGAAGCGGTAAGCGTCCGGCCCTGACGTATCTCCTAATCCTCACCTGCAAGCCCCCTTTAGATTCGATCCTCGACCCCAGCCGTTCCAGGTAGACCTCTTTTCGCCCGGCGGCCCTCCCATATTTCCGCGAATTTTTGGAGCGATTGACCGGCGTCGCGGGGGCGTGCTATAAACGGCCGGGAGGAGACGCGCGATGAGAAGATCGAGATCCCTGTCCTTCTCGGTGCTCGGACTGGTCGTCCTGGCCCTGTCGTTCCTGCCGGCAGCCCAGGCGCCGGCCGCGGGGGGCGATAGGCCGCTCGAGTTCGATTCCTGCACGAGCGTCCTCGTCGGCCGGCTGGCCTCGGTCGACGGTTCGACCATGACCTCACATTCCTGCGATTCGGGGACGGACCGGACCTGGATGACCATCGTCCCCAACATGAAGCATAAGCCCGGCGAGACGGCCAAGGTCTACTATGAGCCCAAGCGGACCAAGGGACCACAGGACCCGGACCGTTTGGAGACGGGCGAGATCCCCCAGGTCGCCGAGACCTACGCGTTCCTCAACGCCGCGTATCCGATCATGAACGAGCACCAGCTGGCCATCGGCGAGACGACGATCGGCAGCCGCCGTGAGCTCATGAGCGAGAACGGCATCATCGACGCGCCCGAGCTCTACCGGCTCGTCCTCGAGCGGGCCAAGACGGCCCGCCAGGCCATCCGCGTCGCCGACGAGCTGACTAAGGCCTACGGCTACAACGACTGGGGCGAATGCTTCACTTTCGCCGACACGAAGGAAGTCTGGCATTTCGAGATCCATGGCCCCGGGAAGGGCAACAAGGGTGCCGTGTGGGCGGCCCAGCGCGTCCCCGACGACGAGATCGGGGTGTCCGCCAACGCCGGGCGCATCCGCCAGATCGACCTCGCCGACCCGGACTTCTATATGGCTTCGGCCAACGTCATCTCTCTTGCCGAGGCGATGGGCTATTGGTCGAAGGCGAGCGGCAAGCCCTTCGAGTTCACCTACGCATACGATCCCGATTCGCGGACGAGCCTCTACTGCCGGCGCCGCGAATGGCGCGTCCTGAGCCTCCTGGCGCCGTCGCTGAGGCTCAATCCCGAGTCTGAGAACTATCCCTTCTCGGTCAAGCCCGACAAGAAAGTGAGCGTGGCCGACGTCCTGGCCATCTTCCGCGACACCTACGGCGGGACCGAGTACGACATGACCAGGACCCTGACGGCGGTCAACCGGAAGGGGGAGACCGTCAAGAGCCCCGTCGCGACGCCGTTCATGAACGGGGACACCCTCGCGCTTTTCCGCCTGAAGCGGGAGCGGACGATCTGCTCGCCGGCGGCGACCTACCTCCAGATCACACAGTCGCGAGACGGGTTGCCCGGGCCTATCGGCGGCATCGTCTGGCTCGGCTACGACAACCCGGCCACGACCCCGCACCTCCCGTTCTACATCGGCATCTCCCAGATGCCCGCCTCCTATATGGTCGACGGCCGCTGGGCCTACAGCCGGGACTGCGCGTGGTGGGCGTTCCGGACGGTCAGCCGCCTGGCCAACTTCCGCTTCCAGGAGATGACGCAGGACATCGCCAATGTCTGGAAGCCGATGGAGGATAAGGCTTTCGCCGACCAGGCCAAGTTCGAGCAGGAGGTCCTGGGCGTCTACAAGAAGGATCCGAAGAAGGCCCGGGAGATGCTGACGAACTACTCCCACGATCTGGCCGCCAAAGCCGTCGCGGCTTATTTAAAGCTCGGCGACGACCTCTGGCTCAAGTACTCCGGGAACTTCTAATTTGACGATCGTCGGCCTGCACGTCCTCGATTTCGCGATCGTCCTCGTCTTCATCCTCTTCGTCCTCTATCTCGGCTGGCGGGCCTCGCGCAAGACGAAGACGACCGAGGACTTCTACGTCGCCGGCCGCCGCCTCGGCAAGTTTTACCAGTTCTTCCTCAACCTCGGGACGTCGACCAACGCCGACCAGGCCATCGTCGTCTCCCGCGAGGTCTATCGCCAGGGCGTCGGGGGCATGTGGATCCAGTACCTCGTCCTCTTCCTGACGCCGTTCTACTGGTTCACCACGGCCTTTTTCCGCCGCGTCCGGCTGGTGACGATCGGCGATTTCTTCACCGAGCGCTTCAAGAGCAAGTTCCTCGGCGCGGCTTTCGCGGTCTTCACGCTGTTCATGGCCCTCCTCGGCAACGGCGTCGGCTACATGGTCGCGGCCAAGACCATGATGGCCCTGACCCCCAAGCCCGCGGCGAAGTACACCGTCCAGGAGAAGGCGAGCGTCGACCTCTTCAACGAATACCGGGCCCTTCAGGTCAAGGCCGACAAGGTCGAGCTCGAGCCCGTCGACGCGGCCCGCCTGGCCGAGCTCGGCGAGCGGCAGAAGAAAGGCGAGCTCAAGGCCTTCATCTCCTACACCGATTCCGTCACGATCTATCTCATCTACACGGTCATCGTCGCGATCTACACGATGATGGGCGGGTTCATGGCCGCGGCCATCACCGACGTCATCCAGGGGTTCCTCCTGACGACGTTCTCGCTGATGCTCATCCCCATCGCCCTCAGCCGCGTCGGGGGCTTCGCCGGGCTCCACGCCGCGGTCCCGGACTTCATGTTCAAGCTGTTCGGGTCGTCGGCGACGAGCGAGTACGCCTGGTACACCGTCATGGCCATGGTCCTGGCCAACCTCGTCTCCATCATCGCCGTGGCCACGGGCATGCAGACGGCCGGCTCGGCCAAGAACGAGATGACGGCGCGGGTCGGCATGATCGGCGGCATGTTCTTCAAGCGCGTCATCATGATCTTCTGGGCCCTGACCGGGCTCCTGGCCATCGCCCTCTATTCGGGGCAGCTCCACGACCCCGATCTCATCTGGGGCCACATGACCATGGACCTGCTCTTTCCGGGGGCCATCGGGCTGATGATGGCCGGCGTGTTGTCGGCGAAGATGTCCAGCCTGGCCGGCTCGAGCGTCTCCTACGCGGCCCTCTTCATCCGCAACCTCTACCAGCCCTTCGTCAAGCCCAAATCCGACCGCCACCTCATCAACGTCGGGCGCGTCGCCATTGGCGTCACCCTGCTCGGCGGCGTCGGCGTGGCCCTCTTCATCGGCAATCTGCTCGACATGTTCAAGTACTTCATCTCGCTCCCGGCCATCTTCGGCGCGGCCATCTGGCTGGGGTTTCTGTGGCGGCGGGTGACCAGGACCGCCGTCATCACCCAGGTCTTCATCTGCTTCGCCATCTATGCCCTTATCCCCAACGTTTTCCAGTCGCTCGAGTGGGCCCGGACGAAGCCGGGGTTCCTTCGCGAGACGAACGCCCGGGTCGTGACCATCACGACCCAGGCGGTCCGGGAGGACGTCGAGGCCGGGCGGGCGGCCGCGGCGGGAGAGGTCATCCGCAAGGAGCGGGTCAATCCGCCCGAAGGCATCTTCTATGAGAAGGTCGCCCGCGTCGACCCGGAGGACCCGGCCTCGCCCAAGGTCGGCATCGGCCGCTTCCACGCCGAGCTCTGGGTCGTGAGCTGGCTGGGGATCGATTTCACGGGCTTTTCCAAGGCCCAGCTGAGCGCGGTCCGGTTCGGCTTCGACGCCCTGTTCCCGTTCATCCTGCTCTTCCTGTTGAGCGCGTTCACGAAGCCCATTCCCAAGTCCGACCTCGACCGTTTCTTCGCCCGGGTCCACACGCCGGTCCAGCCGACCGCCGAGGAGGAGGAGCGGGCCCTGCGCCGCGCCGTCGAACACTATGAAGAGGTCGAGGCGCGCAAGCTCAAGCCGGGCTCGAATTGGGAGATCATGAAGCCCAAGCTCATCGACGTCCTCGGCTTCGGCGGCTGCTGGGTCCTTGTCGGCGTCATCATCTTCCTCCTCTGGCTCATGGTGAACATCCGGTGATGGACATCCGCGACCTGACGCTGGCGGAGCTGCGGGCCGAGCTCGAGGCGATGGGGGAGAGGCCGTTCCGGGCGGCCCAGATCTTCGACTGGCTCTATAAGAAGAGGGCGGCGACGTTCGACGCCTTCACGAGCCTGCCGAAGCCGCTGCGCGAGAAGCTGGCCGGCCGTTTCGCCTTCGAGCCGCTCGAGCTCGTCGACAAGCTCTCGTCCGCCGACGGAACGACGCGCTTCCTCTTCCGCCTCGCCGACGGCCTGCATATCGAGTCGGTCCTCATCCCGGCCGGGAAGCGCCTGACCGTCTGCCTCTCGACCCAGGTCGGCTGCAAGTTCGCCTGTGCTTTCTGCGCCAGCGGCCGTCACGGCTTCAAGCGCAACCTGGCGCCCTCAGAGATCGTCGGACAGGGCCTCTTCCTTGAGACGGCCCTCGGCCGCGACCTGACGAACTACGTGTTCATGGGCATGGGCGAGCCCCTCGACAACTGGACGAACGTCGAGAAGGCCATCCGCATCATGAACGCGCCCGAGGGGCTGGCGATCGCCGCCCGGAGGATCACCGTATCGACCGCTGGCTTCACCGACGCCTTCAAGCGCCTCGAGGCCCTCGACCTCCAGATCAACCTGTCGATCTCCCTCCACGCCGTCACCGACCGCCGCCGCGACCGGCTCATGCCCATCAACCGCCGCTTCCCCCTCGAGCCGCTCGTCGAGGCGGCCGAGTCCTACATCCGCTCCGGCGGCCGGATGATCACCCTCGAATACATCGTCATCCGGGGGCTCAACGATTCCCTCGATGACGCCGACGGCCTGGCCGGGATCGCCCGAAGGCTCCGGGCCAAGGTCAACCTGATCGCCTACAGCCCCGTCGAGCGGGCCGATTTCGAAACCCCGACCGAAGCCGACATGGCCCGTTTCAAGCGCTGGCTCGAGGAGCGCAAGGTCAACACCGTCGTGCGCCTCTCCAAGGGCGCCGATATCGCGGCCGCTTGCGGTCAGTTGGCCGGCCGATTCCTGGAAACGCCCGCTCCGGCGTCGCCGCCGCTGGCCAGGAGGAAGCCATGAGAACGATCCGGTGATCGTCCTCGGGACAACCTCCCTCCGTCCCGCCGACGTCCTCATCTGGCGCTAGCTCGCGGAGTCGTCCGCTCCGGACGGCCGCCCGGCCCCCTCGCCTTGACACGGGCAACGGCAGGGACTACCCTCAGATGAGGTCAACCGGGTGGGAAAATTGACGTGGAAATCAGAACATCTTGACGCATTCTTGACAACTCGTGGCGGCAGACCAGCCATATTTAAGAAGGGATCCAGAGGTTCCGTGATGAAGGCCTCGTACACCAGGTTCTTCTGGTCGACATACGCCATCCTCCTGATGACCCAGCTCGACCGGGCCCTCGTTCAACGGACCTTCGGGGATATCCTGTTGAGGACGGTGGCGGCGTTCGGCCTGAGCCTCGTCGCCGCGCCGCTCCTGCACCTCCTCCTGACGGCCGCATGGTACCCGTTGTCAAAAACAATGCCGGAGGATCGGCCGGAACGCGTCTCGGCCTTCCTCTCGCCCTTCCTTCTCTGCTTTCTCTACGTGGCCGTCTTCCTGGCCGGGTCCCGGCCTTCGCCCGGGTTGAGGCTGCTCTTCTGGGCGGTCCCTCTCCTCCTGGCCTTCGGGGGTATCGGGCTCATTCGGCCGTCGCCCGCCACCGCAATGCCTCGGCCACGCTTTGCCTCCGCCGTCCGGGCTTCCCTGTCCCACACCCTTCGCGGCTCCCTCGAGCTCGTCAAGAACGGATTTCTTCCCGCCCGGCTTCTTTCGCGGGACCGCCGCCCGGGAACCTGGCTCGGGCTGGCTCTTGTGCCTCTGCTCGCGGCTTACGGCTTCCTGCTGGTGGCCTACGGCCCGCCCGTCGGGGGCTCGATCCTCAAATCGGGACTCCTCATGCTGTTCACTTTGGCTCCGCCCGCCCTCTTCTTTGCCGCTCTCTCCGTCATGGCGGGGAAGAGCCGGGGCCTTTTTGCCGCTCTCTTCGGGCTTGGCTGGCTGCTGCAATTCTTCCTCCTCTTCTTTCATTTCACGACCGGTTCGCCTCTCGATCTGTCCCTGATCCTGACCAACAAGGACACGATCTTCAAGCGGGACGCCTTCATCGTCTACGGTTCCAGGATCCAATGGCCCTTTCTCATCGCCCTGATCCTCATCGGGGTCGTTTGGCCGATCGTTCTGCAGGCGAGGTTCAAGATCTTCCCGACCCGGACCCTGAAAGCCCGTTCCTTTCTTCCTGTCCTTGCGTGGCCGGCCCTGATGGCCGTCCTGATCCTGACCTCGGCCCCATCCCTGGACGAGTTCGCCCTTTTCGGCCGTTCCGTCCGGTCGCACCTGAACGAGCGGATCACCGAGGAGCAGATTCGTCAGGCCCTGCCGACGCCCTATCCGTACGTCCGGACGGGCTTCCCCCTGACCTACCAAGGCCCGCGGAGCGACCGGCCTGACATCTTTGTGGTGCTTCTCGAATCCTTCAATGAGCGACTCGTGGAAAAGACGGCCCCCAACGGCCTCGAGATCACGCCCGTCTTCAATTCCCTTATCCGGCAGGGCGTCTATGTCGAGAACTTCTACAACAATTCCATGCAGACCTCGAGAGCGCTCTTCATCATCTTCAGCGGCGTCTACGAAAGCTACAAGGGGAAGGCCTTCCGCATGTCGACGGACCTGAACCTCCGGCCGCTTCCGGAGATCCTGGACGAACAGGGATACCGTACCGTCTTCTTCAACGCCCACGACGACCTGAATTTTGACAACAAGGGCCCCTACCTGCGCAAGATGGGATTCCGGTCGCTCGTGGCCATGACGGGCAGTCTCATCCAGGACGTTCCTCGGGACAAATTCTGGAACTGGGGGATCCAGGACGATGTCTTCTTCCAGAAATCGTTCGATTGGCTGGACGCCGAAGAACGTCAAGATCCGGAGTCGGCGAGGGCGCCGCTGCTGGCCGTCTATCTCACACTCGCTCAGCACTATCCCCACGACCGTATTCCGGCCGCCTTGCGCTTCGTTTATCCGACGCCCAAGGACCGGTCTGAGCACTTCATCAACGCCCAATATCTCACCGACCGGTTCCTGGCCGAATTCTTCCGCCAGCTTGAGATCCGGCCGCGGTTCAGAGACGCCATCATCATCCTCACGGGCGACCACAGCTTCCCGGCGGGGGAGCACGGCAACTTCAACGAGCAAGGGTTCTATGAGGAAGGCTACAGGACCCCCCTCCTCGTCATCTGGAAGGATCATCTCCAGCCCGGCCGGATCGGGGAGACCGCCTACGACCAGGTCGACATCGCCCCCACGATCCTCGACTTGCTGGGCATCGACACCCCCAACCATTTCATCGGCCGTTCACTCTTCGCGCCGGCCGCTCCCCGGCCGCTCCTCCTGACCCAGCCTTATGACGGGCAGTACCTGAGCGTCGTCGACTACCCCTTCAAATATGTCCGGCACCTCCTCGACGGCAGCGAGAAGCTGTTCGACGTGGCGGCCGATCCCGGCGAGGAACACGATCTCTCTTCGGACCCGGCCCGGGGGGACCAGCTCAGGCGTGGACGCCGAGAGATGGACGAGCTCAAGAAGGGCCAGGTCGTTCTGGAGATGAACCGGATCTGGGACCCCCGGATCCGGCCGCGCCGGCGCGACGGTCGAAACGACGTTTCCCCGGGGAAAGAGAGCCCTATCAGCCGGGAACGATGACGGGTTTGCGGAGCGCGAGCACCGTCAGGGTCTCGATGTGCGGAGTGTGGGGGAAGAAATCGTAGACGCGCACGTTGGCGACGTCGTACGCTTCGAGCAATCCCTTGAGGTCCCTGGCCAGGGTCGTCGGGTTGCACGAGAGGTAGAGGAGCCGGGGCACGGGATCGTCGACGAGCCGGGCCACGATCTCCGGATGGACGCCCCGGCGCGGCGGGTCGAGGATGACGACGCCCGGCCCCCGCTCGAGGATCTCCGGCAGCCACTCCTCGGCCGTCCCCTGGCAAACCGCGAAATTTCCGATGCCGTTAAGGGTCAGGTTCTTCTTCAGGAAGTCGACGTTCCCGGCCTCCGGCTCGACCCCGAAGACCTCCCGGGCCCGCTTCGCCAAGGACATGCCGAACGTGCCCAGCCCGCAATAGAGGTCCGCGACGACCGATTCGGCCATCGGCCCGGCCGCGGCGGCCACGTCCTCGAACACGCGCTCGAGGATGCCGACGTTCGTCTGGAAGAAGGACCGCGCCCCGATACGGAAGGCCAAGCCCCCGGCCCTCTCCTCGATGAAATCCCGGCCGAAGAGCTTCTCGTCCCGGAAATGCTTGCCGTCGAAGATCGACGCGACCGCGCCCACAAGGCCGTATTCGCGCTTGAGCCCTTTCAGCGCCGCGGCCACCGCGGCCGTCTCCGCCTCCGTGGCCAGGTCGCAGAGAACGAGCGACTCTCCGGTCGCCCGGCTGGTCTTGATCTCGATGCCGTCGACGGACGCCAGCGGGACGCTCTCGATGACGTCGCGGATGCGGCCGAGGAGGTCGTTGACGCGGTCCGCGACGAGATAGCACCTGTCGACGGCGACGAACGAGGCCTGCTCGCCGGGCTCGTGGTAGACGAACTTGACCTCGCCGTCCTCCCGCAGGACCCTCAGCCCGATCTTGTTCCTGTAGCCCCAGATCTCCGGCGACGGCGTCAGCTCGAGGTTCGCGAACGGCCGCTTGAGCTCGCGCGTCAGGATCTCCGCGACCTGTTTTCTCTTGATGTCGACTTCGAGGGCGTAATCCATGTCCTGGTAGGGCGAGCAGGCGAGATAGTGCCCGCAGCGGGGCTCGACCCGGGCCGGCGACCGCTCGGCGATCCTGATCGTCCGGGCCTCGGCATAGCTCCGGCGGTCCTTGAAGACCTCGACCTCGACGGTCTCGCCCGGAAGCCCCCGGTCCGTGAAGACGACCTTGCCTTCGAGGAGGCCCATCCTTCGGCCCGGGTAGACGATCTTCTCGATGCGGATCAGCATGACACTCCGATGCGCTTCCGCGCTCACCCCTATCGCGATGGGAACGATGGATAATCCCTGAGATCGATCTTCGTCCCTTTGGCGCTCCACGGCAGGCCCATCTCCGAGGGCAGCCGCTCGGACTCGTAGCACGACGCGAGAGCCGCGTCGAGCCCCTCCACGACGAGCCGGCGCGCGCCAGGCGTCTCAATGGCCAGCCGCCTCGACTCCGGCCCCTCGACGGTCCGGACGAGCCCAGCCGGGAAATCGCGGATGTCCGGCATCGAGTCCTGGATGCCGTTCATGCACAGCGTCTGGCTCGCCGCCGCCTCGAGCCCGCAGAGCGGCCGGCCGCCTTCCTCTCGGACCCCGGCGATCGACTGCCAGAGCTTGTTCATGGGCTCGTCGTCGGGGACGCCGTAATCCTTGCGCGTCCCGTCCGGGAACTCGGCCCACAGGCCCGAGGTCCGGCTGTCGCAGCGGACGACGGCTTTCTCGAACTCGTAGCGCACGACCGGGCCCCGGTCCTCGTCCGAGGCGTGGCTCACGAAGAACAGGAGCTCGACCCCCTCCTCCGTCCGGACGCGGGCGGCCGCGGTGTCGAAGTTCTCGATGGCGTTGGCCCGGTAGAGCTCGGCCTCGACTTCGGCGGGCCGGGCGCTCGTCTCCTTCTCCTTGCCGAGGACGTAGAACATGTTATGGAGGTCGTGGGCCATGGCGTTCTGGACCGGGCTGTCCAGGACCCAGGCCCCCTCCGCGTCGCGCCGTTTCCCGGCCCATTCGTTCCTCGAGTAGTATCCCTCGTCGCGGGGCCAGAGATAGAGGCACTTGAACTTTTTGGCCGCGCCGAAGAGCCCCGAGCGGATGTCATTCTTGAGGGCCTGAACCGCGGGGCTGAAGGACCACTGGTAGCCGACGGCGACCCAGCGGCTCGCGGCCTTCTCGGCCTCGATCGCGGCCCGGACCTCCTGGATCGTACCGGCCGCGGGCTTCTCGCAGAGGACGTGGCTGCCCTTGATCAGGGCGAACGTGGTCTGCGGCATGTGCACCTGGATGGGAGAGGACAGGACGGCCAGGTCCGCCTTCCTGTTCCTGTAGAAATCCTGGAGGTTGACGAAGCAGGGCACGCCCATGGCCCGCATCTCGACGTATTGCTTGCAGCGGTTGGGTTGGGGATCGACGGCCCCGGCGATGCGGAACAGGTCTTCGTCTTTCCGCTCGAGCAGGGCTTGGAGGTAGACGGCTCCCATGCCGCCGACCCCGATCATCACCAGAGATACAGGTTCCGCCACGGTCACACTCTCTCGGCTAATACTGACACAGTTTGGAATGCTCGTCCAGAAGGGCCATATAGTTGTCGTACTTCGTGCCGACCGCGATGCTGTGGCTCGCGCCGAGGATGAACCGGCCGCCGGGCTTGGCGCAGGCCATGGCCCGCCTCACGTCGGATCGAACGTCGCCGGGCGTCCCGCCGACGAGATGCTCGACGGCGACGCCGCCCCAGAGCGCGATCCGGCCGCCGTAGTCCTTCTTCAGGCGGCAGATGTCCATGCCGGCCGTCGGCTGGATGGACTGGTAGGCGTCGAACCCGATCTCGACGAAGAAATCCATGAGCAGGTTGATGTTGCCGCAGCAGTGCTTGAGGATCTTCTTGCCATACCTGCCCTTGACGTTCCGGACCCGCTCCTTGTTGGCCTCGAGAAAGAAGTCCCGGAACATGGCCGGCCCGATGAGCGGCCCGGTCTTGTAGCCCAAATCTTCGGCCCACATGACGGCGTCCGAGTCGGGATGGATGAGGACCGCGTCGGCCTCGTTCTGCTGGCGGACCAGATACGTTGTGGCGGCGCGGACGGCTTCGGGGTTCGCGGCCAGCTCCAGAAGGCCCCGCTCCATGCCGCCGAGGAGAACGATGCCGACCGATCCGCCCGACGGGCCGCAGATGAACTTCTGGCCTTTGAACTCCTGGACGACCGTGTCCAGGATCTGCCACGATCGCTCGTCGCGGCGGACGGGATCGGGGTCCTTATTGAACTCGTCCGCCGTGAAGACCTTGGCGTCCCGGACCGGGTCGAAGACACAGGTGATGTCCTGCGTCGCCTCCGACAGCCTGTAGATGCGGCCCTCGCGGTCCTCCCAGGTCGAGGCGTCGATCCGCCTTGGCGGCGGCGCCTCCGTCGCCGGCGGCAGCTCCCACGTCGCCATGGGGAAGGTGACGATGTCGAGAGGAAGCTTCTTCTGGAGGGCGATATGGTCCTCGACCCAGCTCTGGGCGACCTCGTCGTGCCGCCCCTCCCAGAACGCGATCTGCGACTTAGCCTTGGCCCTGAGGTAGGTCTCGTGGCCGAGAACGCGCTCGACGGTGTCGAAGTCGACCGCGAACTCCGCGTAGGGGACGCGGTCGGGGATCCGGCCCTCGAGCGCGGCGGTGACCCTCTCCTTCGAGGTCATCCTTTTCCCGGCTTCCTTTCGAGGAGATCCGTCTCGACGAATTTCCCTGACCGCCGGCTAAAGCGGAGGGTCTTGACCTCGAAGCCGCCGAGCTTGACCGTCGTGCGGGCGCCGAGCGCGGGGAGCTTGACGACGGCGCGTCGCGGCCGTCCCGTCGGCTCGAACAGCCGGATGACGACGTCCCGCCCGCCCTCCGACTTCTTGAAGGCCGTGACCTCGACGGCGGCCCCGTCGACGACGATCCCGGCCGCGGACTTCTTCCCGGCGCCGGGCGGGCCGTAGGCAAGGATGTAGGGCGCTTCGTTGCGGACGAGGGCCTCGCGGCCGATCGTCTCCATGCGGGCCGCGAGAGGACCGCCGACGAGCCAGAAGCGGAACGACCGCTCCCCGGTGTCCTGCCGGGCGATGAACCTGTCCCTGGCCACGGCGAGCCTGTCCTCCCAAGTGTCCGCGGCGTAGGCCGGCGACCGCAGGAGCGACAGGCGGAGCTCGGCGCCGTCCCAATCCGAGCCGTAGACGCCGTCGTTCACGATAGTCAGCGCCGCCCCGTCGGCCTCCGAAAGGAGGGCCAGCCACTTCTGGGCCACGGCCTCGTCGCCGTTCGATGGGAGCTCGTCGGCGCCGTAGGCGACCTGCCCCATAAAGCGCGGGGCCCTGAGCTTGGGCGTCAGGCCGAGCTTGAGCATCGTGTCGCGCTCCGCCCAGAATACACGGACGTCGACCTCGATCTCGGCGCCGCGCTTGGGGATCTTGTAGCGGAGGACGATGCGGGAGGCGCCGTGGGCGAGGATCGCTTCGATGACCGTCCGGACCTCGCCGTCCTCGATGACACGGACAGGATCGAGCCCGCCCTCACGGATGCCGGAGAAGCGGGCCGCCTCTTCAGGCGTTGTCAAGGCGAAGCTCGCGGCCACGGTCCTGAAGCTTCGGACCTTCATGCCCCAGGGGTCGGCGTTGTCGCGGATGACAAGCGGTAGGAACGCGCCCGGTCCGACAAAGTCGATCCCGCCGACCCGGTATGTATCGAGGAGGCCCGTCCGCGTGTTGACCGCGGCCGTGAGATCGGCCGTGGTCACGGTGATGCGCCCCCCCTTATCCGCCGTCTCTGCCTTGGGCTTTTCCGGCGCCTTCTCGAGCCGGCAGGAAAACCTGTTCAGCCGGCCCGGGGCGAGATCGGCCTCGAAGACGACGCGCTTGCGCCATTCGAGGCTGAGGTTGCTCTCCTCTTTTTCGGCCTGCGAAGGGAGATTCTTGCCGCGTGCGTAGACTCTCGGGGCCCAGGCGGTCTTCTCGAAGTTCGGCTCCCAGGGCTCGAACTCGCATTCGACGAGGGTCCGGACGGCGTGGGCGTGGGGATTGAAGACGAAGATGGGGATCTCGTCCGCCGCGGCTTTGGGCTCCCCCGCGGCCAGCGCGAAAAAGGCCCGGGCCTTGAGCCGCGAGAGCGTCTCGAGGCCGTGGCCGATCATCCGGACCGCGCCCTCCTCGCCGGCCGGGATGGCCGAACCGGGAAGGATGTCGTGGAACTCGACGAAGGCCAGGTCGCGCAGGACCTCTTCGAGCTCCGCTTGCGGATAGGGCATGAGGCCCTGGAGCCAAGCCGTCGTGACCATCTTCTCGGCCGAGTAGAGCTCGTTCTCGAGGCGCCGGTGGCCCTGCTTGACCCGGGACATCGAGGTGTAGCAGCCGACGGCCCAGGGATTGAGGTCCTTCTCGCGGCGCGGCAGCTCCGCCCGCCTCGTCTCGAGCTCGCGGAAATAGGCGTCGGGTGTCGAGTGGACGAGCTCGAGGTCAGGCCGCTCCTTCGCCAGCGCGGCCAGATCGTCGAGGTCCTTCCGCGACGGGCCGCCGCCGTGGTTGCCGATGCCCCAGAGGTGGATGACGAGATCGCCGCCGGGATTGTCGGCCAGCCACTTCTCGAGCCGCTCGCGCTCCTTGCCGCCGACCGAGCAGTAGTGGGCCGAGGCCCGGTTGGCCAGGACCTCCGAGCCGTCGTAGCCGACCCAGACGAATTCGTCGCGGGGGAGCGGGCACTCGCGGTTGCCGGGGCGGCAACAGAGATAGGCGCTGTAGCCGCTCTTGGCCAGGATCTGGACGAGGCCCCGCGTGTGCCCGAAGGGATCGAGGTTGACCGCGGTCCGCGGCTCGACGCCGAACTTCTCGGCGAAGTAGCGCCGGCCGAGGAGGATCTGGCGGACGAACGATTCTCCGCTCGGCATGTTGCAGTCGGGCTGGACGTACCAGCCGCCCATGATGTGCCACTTCTTCTCGCGGACGAGCTTGCGGATCCTGCGGAAGAGGGCCGGCTCGTACTCCTCGACCCAGCGGTAGAGCACGGCCTCGTTGTGACAGAAGACGTAGCCGCGGCGGGTCTCGCAGAACTCGGCGGCCTGGCGGAACGTGGACAGCGCCTCTCCCGCGCCTTCCTCCCATTCCCAGAGCCAGACCGGATCGAGATGGGCGTTCGAAACGAGGTGGATCCTTCTTGCGGGCATGGAAGTCCTTTCTCAGGGGATGATAGCGCGGACGGCGATGCGAACGGGCTCGGCGGGAAGCTCGATCCCGAAGCCATAGCGATGATACGGGACCTTGCGGGCGCCGTACGTGAAGCCGGGCTCCTCGCCGCGGCGGGCCCGGCGGACCGAGAGCTCGAGCCGGCCGCCCCGGAGCGGCAGATCGGCCTCCATGCGGTCGAGTCCGGGGAGGAGCTTGGGCTGCAAGCTAAGGTAACTGTCCCCGGGTCTCACACCGAGCATGTGGTGGACAAAAAGGAAGATGAGCTCGGCCCAGGTCCAGGGGATGATCCCGACCTGGGGATAGGGCGGCACGGGCCGCGGCCCGTAGAACTCGAACCAGGATCCCGCCCCCGAGCCCGGAAGCCGGCCGAGCCAGTCGAGGACGCGGCGCGTCGTCCGCGGCTGGCCCGCCTCGAGCGCGGCCCGGGCGACGAAGAGAGACGCGAACGGCCAGGGTCCCGGCGAGTCGGGCTCCGAAGTCACGTGGTAGCGGCCGTAGCCGCCGCCCGTCCAGCGCTGGTTCCAGAGCTTCTCCATGGAGGCCAGGGTCTTCGTCGCCAACCGCCCGGCCGGGTCGACGAACTCCCAGGCGACTGGCAGGACGGCCGACGTGTCGGGGTCGAGAAGATGGCGCCCCGGTCCGAAGAGAGGAGTCTCGGGAGGCAGGGAAGTGCCGAGGTCAGGCCGGACGTCCCGCTGGACCTCCCCGTCGAGTCCGCGGCGCTTGATGAACGTCCCGCCGTCGACGAGGGCAAAGCGCGGGTCCTTGAGCATCGCCTTCCGGAGGCCCAGGCCCGCTTCCGTCCATTCGAGGGCTTCGGCGTCGCGGCCGAGGAGCGAAGCCAGGCGCCCCGCGGAGCGGAGGCCCATGCTGACGAAAAGCTGATGGGCCAGCTCCATGCCCATCCGGATGCCGTGCGCTTCGTGGCGCTCCCAGAACTCGCGGCGGTTGACGAGGAGCCCGGATTCGGCGTGCCGGAACTGTTGCCGGAGCGGGAAGGCGGCCGCCTTGGCGATCTTGTCCCAGCGCTCGCGGACGAGGCTCGTGTCCCCGGTCCAGCTGACATAGGACTCCAGGGCGAAGAGAAGGACGCCGTTCTGGTCGACCTCGCTTTCCTCCCAGGGCCGGAGGCGGCTCGAATCCAGGGTCGCGCCTTCCTCGCTGACGAAATCGGACAGGAGATGGGCCAGCATCGTCCGGGCCAGAGCGGGCTGGCCGGACATGGCCAGGGCCATGGCGATGAAGGCCTGATCGCGGACCCACTCGAGGTTATACTGCCAGACGCTGCCGTCGAGCCGGCCCGACGCGGCGACGGCCGCCCGGAGCTGAAACTTGGCCGCGTTGTAGAAACGGTCGAGAAGGGGATCGAAGAACCGGCAGTCCGCTGTGTTCTCCCAGTATCCGGCGGACGAAGACGGCCCGGGATCGGCGAAGCCGGGCCCTGAGATCCTCTTCCCCCTCGGGGGGACCGGTAACGGGCCTGTATCGGACGCGGCGCGAACATCGACGAGGGCCCTTCCGCCCCGATGCGCCAGGCGGTACTCGAAGGCGACGGGGTTCGCGGCGAGTCCGCGGAAGGCCAGCCGGGCCTCGGCCGTTCTCCCCATCACCCCGGTCCTCAAGCGGGCTCGGGAAGCGCCGGCTCCCGATCTCGTTACGCTGATGACGCGCAGAAGGCGCGGGGTCTTCATGTCCGGGCAGAAGAAGACTTCCGTGACGCGATAGGGGCCGCTCCGCCAGACGACCTCGACCCGGGGATCGACCGATCCGCCGAGCCAGCGGGCCCGCGCCGAGCCGGCGCGCGCGGCATGAACGGCGCCGCGGTCCGTGAGCGACAGGGCCGTCGCCGCGATCCCGGCATCCTTATCGAAGGTCAACGCGGCCCGCTTGGGTCCGAGCCGCTCAGGGTCCATGATGAGGAGGCCGACGGGCGTCCCGTCCCCGGCCGGAGCGATCTGAACCGCGGCCTGGATGCGGCCGTTCCCGAGGAAAAAATAATCGACGTCGCGAAGCGTCGTTTTGCCGTCAGCCGGGCCGCGCGAAGGGTCGTCCGCGTAGAAGTGTTCTTTGACTTCCATCGGGACGATTATAGGGAGTTGGCGGGCCGGAAAGCAAACGGCGGACGGGAGACGCGGCTCAGACCCGGGACGGCCCGCGGAGGAGCCGCGCCGGCAGCATGATCACGGCCTTGAAGAGCTCGAAGACCGCGCTCACGGTGATGCCCAGGAGCCGGAAGGGCAGGAGGAGCAGCCAGACGATCGGGTAAAGGAGAAGCGCCAGCAAGGCCAGGGGCCAGCAGATCACCAGCAGGATGAGCCATAAAAAGAATTTCATATCTCTTCGTCTCCTCGATAAGTATACGGAGGACCGCGGCGGAAGGTTCACTGCGGGTTGGCATCCGGGCCTCAGTCGGATAGAATAGCCTGAAAGGAGCCGCTCATGACGCCGTCGAAAAAGACACTCAATCGCAGGGATTTCATCGCCAAGGCCTTCGCCGGCGCCGGGGCCGCGACACTCCTGGGCTGCGCCGACAAGCCGTCGCAGGATCGGACCGCGTCCTCTCCGACCGTTGCGGCGGCCGCCGTGGCACCTGCCCGGCGGGCGTGGACACGCCGGCCCTGATGCGGGCCCACATGTATCTCCGCTATCCCAACGTCGCCCAGGCCCGGGACACGCTCGCCGGCCTGCCCGCGGGCCGGGGCCTCGACGGGTGCGTGTCGTGCGGATCGTGCGTCGCCCGGTGCCGCGGCCGGATCGATATCGCCCGCCGGGTCGGCCAGCTCAAGGTCCATTTCGCCTGAAGAGCGGGAAGGAGGCCGCGATGGTCCTCGTCAGCGGGATCGCCGTCGTCGACATGATCGCGAGCGGGCTCGACCGTGTGGCCGATCCCGGCGAGCTGGCCTTTTGTTCCGTGCGGCCGTCTCTCGGGGGTCACGCCTGCAACGTGTCCTCCGACCTCGTCCGGCTCGGCCTTCCCAAGTCCAGGCTCCGCGCCGTGTTCCCCGCCGGCCGCGACCTGTTCGGCGAATTCCTGGCCGGGCGCCTCCGCGAGCAGGGGATCCGGATTGAGCCGGTTCTCGCGAAGCGGGCCCCGACCTCCCTCGACCTCATCCTCGTCGCCCGCGGCGAGGACCGGCGCTATCACGCCGACCCCGGCGCGAACGTCGAGATGACCGCGGCGCCGGTCCTGGCCCTCCTCGAAAAGTACCATCCCCGGGTCTACTACGCCGGCGGCGTCGGCCTGCTCGGCCGCTTCGACACGGATCTCGCGCGGGTCCTGCGGCGGGCCAAGGGTCTCGGGGCCTTGACCTTTATCGATGTCGTCAGCCCTTACGGGAAGTCGTGGGCGTTTCTCCGCCAAGCCCTGCGCTGGACGGATGTCTTCCACTGCAACGCCGACGAGGCCCGCTCGATCGCCGGCGAGCGCGATCCCGTCCGGGCCGCCACCGCGATACGCCGGCTGGGGGCGAAGAGCGTTCTCGTGACCCTCGGTGGGCGAGGATGCGTCGCCGCCGTGGCCGCGGGCGTCCTTCAGTTCCCTGCGTTCAAGGTCCGCGTCGTCGATCCGACCGGCGCCGGCGACGCCTTCTCGGCCGGGGTCATTCTGAAGATCCGCCGCGCGCTCGGCCGCGGCGGTAGGGAAGGGGACCTCACGGCGGCCGATTGGAGGGGCATCCTGCTCTACGCGTCGGCCTGCGGCGCGGTATGCACGACAGGCGTCGGGACGACGACCGCCGTCGTCTCCGGCCAGGTCGAGGCCCTCATCAGGCGTCAGGGAGGCGCGCTCCTCCGAGCGGCGAGGTTCGCTCCGGCCGCTCAGGCCTGAGCGAATTCGTCGCGGGCTTGGCGAAGGGCAAGAACGTTCCGCGGCTCGCAGTCGTACGCGACGACGCCGCAGCCGAAAAGCATGCCGGGGCGTCCCGCGATCGCTCCGAGGACGCGCCGGGCCTCTTCCCTGATCTCGTCCGGCCGCCCGGTGTGGACGAGCCGTGCGTCGACACTGGCCCTGAGAGCCCGCCTCTCCTCCCCGCATCTCTTCACGAAACGCGCCAGGTCCCCGCCCGCGTCGCAGAGGAGCTGGCCGGCCCCGGTCCTGAGCAGGTCCTCGAGAATGGGGGTCGTATCGCCGCCGATGATGAGCGGCAGCATCCGCCCTCCGGCCGCCCGCAGTCCCGGGATCACGAGATCGCGGTAGGCGGGAAGGACGAAGTCGCGAAAGACGCGCGGCGAGGCCGCGGCCGGCGAGGCCTTGGAATCGAACAGGACCGGCTCGACGCCTTTCTCCAGGAAGGCCGTCCCGAAATCGACCGCGACCCCGGCCGAGAAGGCGAGGAGATCGCGCACAAAACCCGGGTCCTCGACCGTGGCGACGAGGACTTCCTCTGTCCCGGCCAGGGCGCAGGCGAGGGAAAAGGGACCCGTCAGCGCGCCCCGGACGACGAGGTCGCGGCCCTTCGCCCGTTCCACGCGGGCGGCCGCTTCGAGGAGCAGGGGCATCCGCCCGTCGCGGCCCGGGTCCGGTCGGCGGAGCCGGCCGAGCCCGCCCGGCCCATCCAGCAGCGGCGAGGCCACCGCGGGGACGTCGGGCGAGCCGCCGAAGTAGCGCACCTCGCAGCCGATGGCCTCCGCCTCGACGTTGTAGACGTCGAGGCCGACCGTGAGCGCGTCGGGGTCGTAGACCTCGAGCTCCTTTTCGAGGGCCTCGAGAAGAAGGTCGAGATCGCGACAGACCTCCGACGGCGAGCGGCCGATGAGGCGGGCCTTGTGCTCGTAGATGGCGGGGACGAACGGGACCTTGTCGACGGGTTCGAAAGAGAACGTCCTTTCGACCCGCTCCCGCTTGGTCATGGAGGTCAGATGAAAACGCTTCCCAGGGTATAGAGGGCGAAGCCGACGAGGGCCAGACCCAGGTAATAGAGGATCTTGCGGAACGTCTCCTGCCGGATGCGCCGCTGGTGGTAGCTGACGAAGCGGACGAGACCGAGGTACCAGGCGAGCGACGTCGCGCCGACCGTGAGGGCAAAGCCGACGGCGGTCCAGGTCCCGTAGCGGACGAGGTTCTGGCCGAGGAGATTGTGACCGGTCACGGCCCCGGCCACGAAGATCCAGTACATGTAAAGGGTCGGGTTCGTGACGTAGAGAAGGATGACCCCAAGGATCGGCTTGGGCGACGCCGACGGGATCTTGTCGTTGTCTTGCGGGATCTCATACGTTCGGGAGTCCAAGATGAGCTTGCGCGCGAGCAGAAGGAGGATGACGGCCGCGGCGGCCTTGAGCACGGACATGGAGTAGGGGGGGAGGTTCAGCTTGATCTTGAAGAACCCGGCCATGGCCACGAAACAGAACGAGACGTCGAGGAAAGCCGCGGTCAGGCCGGCCAGGAGCCCGTGGAGGAAATCACGTTTGAGCGCCTGGGAGACGACGAAGAAGTTGACCGGGCCGAGGGGGACGGCGGCCAGGAGACCGAAGAATATGCCCAGGATGATGAACATACCGAAGCGAGTTTTACCAAAACCGCCCCCTGTCAGTCAATCGGCGGGGTGATGAAGGGCGGTTCGGGAGGGGAGGCCGCGCCGGCGGCGCAGGGCAAGAGGAGGGCCGGGGCGGCGCCTCACATCTTGGCGATGGAGGCGGCCTCGTCGCTCGCTTCCTCTTCGGACTCGAGCTCGATGCCGAGGAGTTTGGCCGTGCCCTCGTAGACCATCTTGAGCGACTTCTTGGAGTCCTGCAGCTCGGCCAAACGCTTGCGGACCTTCTGGAGCTCCTTCTCGACTTCCTCGTCGAGATGTTCCAGCTGGTGCTTCACCTCGGCCATCGTCTTCTTGTAGAGATCTTCTTGTTCTTTGCTGAGACCCATTTGCGGCTCCTTATTCCATCTTATTGATCAAGTTCGGGTCGGCCTTGAATGCGATGACGAAGGATTTCCAGACCTTGACGGCCACGCCATTCTTGCGGGCCGGCTGGAACTTCCACTTTTTCACGGCGGTCTCGGCGGCCCGGGCGAGGCCCTTGTCATCCTGGATTCCCTTGAGGATGCCCGTGTCGATGACGTTGCCCTTCTCGTCGATGAGGGCGTTGACCGTGATCTGGCCGCCGATCCCGAGGCGCTGGGCGGTCTGCGGATAGACGGGATTGGAGGACTTGACGAGCTGGGGCTGTTCGGTGGCGGAGCCGAGCTCGACGAGGTCGCCCTCGTTGACGGGGGCGGTGACCGGCGCCGGGCCGGGGGCCGCGGCCGTGGTGTTTGCGGCGGTCCCGGGGTCGGTGGCCGCGTTTTGGGCCGGATCCGTGACGGTCTCCGTGACCACCGGCGGGGACACGCTTTCGGTCTTCACGGGCGGCGGGTCGGCCTGGGCGGTGTTCGTCCCCGGTTCCGTCCGGGCTTCATCCGTTCCGCCGGCGGGCCGCTGGGCGGAGGTCAGGGGCAGGGTGGCCGCGGCCGTTCCCGTGGGCAGGATCGCGTCAGCGCCAGCCGGGCCGGGATCGGCCCGCTTGGCCTGCGGCTTTTGTTTGACGGGCGCGGGCTTGACCTCGGACGCGGGAGCTTCCTCGATCGGCCGGGACGGCGTGTTCACGTCGGTCACTGTCTGGGTCGCGGCCTGCTGGCTCTCCATCGCCGGCGGCGTGTGCTTCGGCCGCAGAAGGATGAAGCCGACGGCGGCGACGGCGACGACGCCGATACCGACGAAGGCGATCTTGGGGAAGCCCTTCTTTTCCTTGGGCTCATCGAAATCCTGGAAGATATCGGTCGAGGCGATCGCCTCGGCTTCGCGGCTCTTGGCCTCGTGACGCGCGGGTTCCTGTCTCGACGGCTCGTGCCGGGCCGGCTCGGGTTCCGCAGGCGCCGTCCGCTCCATTTTCTCGGCGGGCTGTGGCGGCTTCGGCGGCGCGACGTGGACCGGATGTATCGGGGAGGTTTGGACCCTCGGTTTTACCGCCGGGGCTTCGGGCTTCGGCTTCTCGGGAGTGAAGAAGGGCGAGACGTCCGACCCGGGATCTCCCGGGGTGAGCGTGTTCTTCATGTCCTTCTCGATGGACCCGGTGAAGAACGTGTCGATCCGGGGCGCCGGCGGGGGTGTCGGCTTCGGTTCGGGCTCCGCCGCCGGCCAAGACGTCGGGGCGGGCTTGGCCTTGACAGGCGGCGCCAAGGGCGCCGTCTTGGGGACCTTGATCTTTTCTTTATCGAGCTCGAAGCCGGCCAGGGCGGACTTCAGAAATTGGTCGATGTCCGCCTTGCCGTTCCCGTTGCCGTTTCCGTTTTCCCTCCGGCCGGCTTCGGCTCGACGGCCTTGGGCCTCGTGGTCTCGACGATGACCTTATTGAGGAGCTCGTCTGCGATCGATTCGAGACGCGCTTCGGCGGTCGTCTCGTAGCGGGCCGGCGCGGGCTTGTGGCTCTTCGGGATCTCCCGGCTCAGCCGGTCGAGATCGGCCGGCAGGGAGAAGATATCGTCGTCGGACTTGGGCTTCTCGCGCTTCCGGGGCTCGGCGGGCGACATCTCGGCGCGAAGCTCCCGTGACAGGCTGGGCGGCTCGGGCGCCGCGACAGGCTCCGGTTCGATCGGCCGCGGCGCGGGCTTGCCGAGCACGGCTTCGATCGAGGCCAGCAGCTCGGCCATCTTGAGCGGCTTCTCGAAATATTCGGAAGCGCCGTAGGTCCGCAGCGCCTCGGTCCGGTAGACGCGGTCCTTGTAGACGCCGGTCATGATAAAGACGGTGGCCTGGGAGTTCCGCTCCGACGTGATCCTCTGACAGAGCTCGAAGCCGTGGACCTTGGGCAGCATGGCCTCCATGAGGACCAGGTCCGGCGATTCCTTGTTGTACTTGTCCCAGCCCGCCTGGCCGTCGGCCGCGGTCACGATCTGATAGCCCTCCTTGGACAGGATCCCTTGGAGAGCGGCCAACGAGCCTTGGTCGTAATCGATGACGAGGATCTTTTTTGCGGCCATGTTTAAGGCTTCCTATCGCCGCGGAGCTCCTCTCGGCCGCAAACCGTCCGGCCGGAAGGATGTTCAGACGGCGATGTCGTTCGCATGCCCTATTTTTTCCTCACCCCCCGATAGGGTCAATCACCTCTTTGGGTGATTCAGGGGATGATATCCCCCCCGCCCCAGGGGTAAGGACGACTCTTGGCCAGGGCCGCGAAGCCCACCCCGGCTCGGGGCGGTCCCTCCCTCGGCGTCACCCCTCCCCCGGGTTCGCGCCCCTCATCCGGTCCTGACCGTTACGGCCGGCCGCCTCGAGTCCGCTGAACCGCAGGAGACGGTTTGCGTAATCGATAATTAAGGAACGAAAGGAGGGACAAGATGGACGAATTCAAAACTCGTGGGCTGGGCTGGATCCCGGACCTTCCCGATTTCCGGGACTATACGGAGGAGACCCGGGACATCCGCGCGCTCCTCGCTCCGACCGGAGTGACGTCGTCGGCGGCGGCGCGCGGCAAGGCGCGTCCGCGGCTCCCGGCGGCCGTCGACCTGCGGTCGTGGGCCTCGCCGATCGAAGACCAGGGCGCCCTCGGCTCGTGCACCGCGCAGGCCGGGGCCGGCGTCATCGAATACTACGAGCGGAAATCGTTCGGGCACCACGTCGAGGCGTCGCGGCTCTTTCTTTATAAAGCCACCCGCAATCTCATGAAGGCCAAAGGCGACTCGGGCGCCTACCTCAGGATGACGATGGGGGCCATGGTCCTCTTCGGGGCTCCGCCCGAACCCTACTGGCCGTACACCGATGCCACGGACGGGTTCGACAGGGAGCCGCCCGCCTTCTGCTACGCGTTCGCCCAGAACTACAAGACGCTCCTTTACTATCGCCACGATCCGGCCGGCGTGACGCGCGCCGCCGTGCTCGACGAGCTCAAGACCTATCTCGCCGCCGGCCACCCGGCCATGTTCGGCTTCACCGTCTACAGCTCGATCGCGCAGGCGGAGACGACGGGACGCATTCCCGTTCCTTTCGGCCGGGAGCGGATCGAGGGCGGCCACGCCGTCGTGGCCCTGGGCTTCGACGACGCCATGACCATCGCCAACACGTCCGGCGGCGAGCCGTCCCGCGGCGCCCTGCTCATCCGCAACTCCTGGGGCAAGGGCTGGGGCGAGAAGGGCTACGGCTGGTTGCCCTACGCTTATATCCAGCGGGGCCTGGCCGAGGATTTCTGGTCCGTGCTGAAGAAGGAGTGGATCGATACCGGCGAGTTCAAAATCTGACCGAAATCCGTTATAATGATCTTTCTCCATATTTTCCAATCATATCCCGAGGAGGATCCTATGAAGCTCCATCGCATCGGCGTGATCGCGCTCGTCCTGTTCGCCGCGGCCGCTGTACCCGCCCTAGCCCAGGAGACCGAAGGCACCGTTCCAGAGATCTCCGCGTTCCACGAAGTCATCTATCCCATCTGGCATACCGCATTCCCCGAAAAAGACATCGCCATGCTGAAGAGCCTGGTCCCTCAGGTCAATGAGCTGGCCGATAAGGTCTTCGCGGCCAAGCTCCCCGGCATCCTGCGCGACAAGCAGGCCAAGTACGACGCCGGCCTGGCCGAGTTCCGCGCTTCTGTCGAGGCCTACAACGCCGCCGCCAAGGGCTCCGACGACAAGGCCATGCTCGACGCTGCAGAGGCCCTGCACGCCAAATACGAAAAGCTCGTCCGCACACTCCAGCCCGTGCTCAAGGAGATGGAGGACTTCCACAAGGTCCTCTACGTCGTCTACCACACCGACCTGCCGGCCAAGAATTGGGAGGCCGTCCGTGCCGCCGCGCCCGACCTCAAGGCCAAGGCCGAAGCCGTGACCGCGGCCAAGCTTTCGGCGCGTCTTCAGCCCAAGGCCGAGGCATTCGCCAAGGCCTCGGGCGAGCTGGTGAAGGCGGCCACGGTGTTGGCCGGGCTCGGTCCCGAGGCCAACGGCGAGGCCGTCGAACAGGCGGTCCAGAAGCTCCACGGCCGCTATCAGGAACTGGAAAAGATCTTCGACTGAGGCCGGCGCTCTACTTCGACGCCCTGTCCTCGATCAGGATCTGCAGCGTCTCGAGCTCGTCCGCGTCGAACCAGATCTTTCCGCACGACAGGCACTTGTCGACCGGCACGAAGTACTGGTAGTTGTACGGCCGGGCGGTCATCCGGTAACCGCAGTTCGGGCAGGGCACATCCGCGGCCAGGGCCGATTCGATCTTTTGGCGCCTGAGCGGGTTGCGGACGGCCTTCTCGCGAAAGAGGCGGGCTTTCTCTCGCAACGGCGCGGAGAAATCGACTTCACGGCGGGCCACGATCCTGTCGACCGACGCCGCGTCGACCAGCCGGCCCCCGCAGCGCCCGCAGACGCCGATGCCCACCCCTTCGTAGAACGCTTCGCCGAGCGGGACGCGGCAGCGCGGGCAGAGGTTCTGCCGCCCCGGGGCGAGGGGTCTCTTGCGGGCCAGGTTGTGGAGGGCGATGCGGATCTGGGGGAACTCGCGGGCCCGGGCCTCGACGCCCTCCTGTGTGTTCCTGACCCGCATGATGGCCGAGAACCGCGGCCGGCACAGGAGCTCGGCGACCGTGAACGGCCCTTCCCAGGGCCTGTCGGTCCCGGCCGCGAGCATCCAGACGCGGGCCTCCTCTCCGGCCGGCGGCGCGCCGGACGTCTCTTCCGTGGGGGGGAAGAGCTCGAGCTGTTCCTTCCGCAATTCTTCGTAAGAGTGGAGGACGCCCCGGGCCGCGTCGCGCGCCCGCTCCTCTTCCCACACGGCCTCGATGATGGCCTGGGGTTTCTTGCGGACCATGGCCGCCAGCGCGTCGATCCGCTTCATGAGGGGTGGGTGGGAGCTGAAGATCCGGCCCACGAGGTTGTCCGGCGTGTCCCGCGAATCGGGACGGACGATGAAGAGGGGCGCATAGCTCAACGAAAAATCGCCGACGAACGAGTTCTTGACGTAGGCTTTATAGATGATGCGGGCCAGCGCTTCGGGGGCGCGCGCGAGCTCGACGGCCGCGGCGTCGGCTAGGAGCTCCCGCTCCCTGCTGACGAGCATGCTCAGCAGGCGCATGACCAGGGCCGACACGGCCACGGCGCCGTAGAAGAGGACGGGCGGGAAGCTGGGGCCTCTCCGGCTCCCCTCGTAGCCCGCGTCGTCGTCCGCCGCTGAGCTGAGGGCGTCCTTGAACCTTTCGAAAAGGTTGGCCAGGGAGCAGACGAGCGTCAGGTAGAACGCGTCGCCCCGGGCGATATGGGCCAGCTCATGGGCGGCCACGGCCTGGAGCTCGTCGCGCGTGCCCTCCGCCAGAAGCCCCTCGGTGACGGCCACGGCGGGGGTGCCGTCCTCCTCGATGACGGCCAGCGAGTTGACGGCGAATGACGGCAGGACGTAGGCGTTGACGCGCGGCAGGCCGGCCGCGATGCGGATCTCATCGAGGGTGTTGAGGAACTGGACGTGATAGCGGTCCGCCGCGTCCGGGGTCGCGGCCTGGAGACGCCGGAGGATGACGCGCGGGCCGTTCTTGCGGGCGTCCTGGAAATGGAAGAAGGCGACGATCAAGGCGACGGCCAGGTCGACGAGAAGGAAGCGGGGCCAGAATCCCGGAGAGGCTATGAGCCCGGTGCCGAGAAAGAGGCCGAAGGTGGCCAGAAAGGCCAGGCCGATGAGCCCGAGGCCGAGGAAGTGAAAGGCGAGGACAGCGGCGAAGAGGGGCAGGCTCTTGCGACGCTGGCGCTCCTGGATCTCGTAAAAGTCACGCGTCCGTGTGGCCATGGCGTCGGGGACATCATAAACGAACCCTCACGGCCCGGTCAATGGAAGGAAATGGGGACGCTCCTATTTTCCGGACGGGTCACTTCTTGTCGATCTCGGCCCGAAGGCCGTCGACGAGCTTCTTGACCAGCTCCTCATCCACTCCCTTTTGGCCTTTTGGAGCGGCGATCTTAAAGGTCATCGTGCCGCTGTCTGCTTCGAATTCCTGCTCGACGAGGGTGAAGCCCTCGGGCAATTCATTTTTGAGCTTTGACAGCGCCCGCTCGTAGGCTTCCCGCCCGAGGCCCTTCTCGCCGATGACGATCGTGATCGCGCCCTCGTCCTTGGACATGACCTTAACGTAAGCTCTCGCTTCGTCGGCTTTCTTGTCCTTCTCCGCATCCTTCTCCGCGACCCAAACGGCGACCTGGCCCTCGGACTCGTCTCCGCCGACCCTCTTGACGACGGCGACTTGGCCCGGGACCTTCTCGAGCTTGAGCTGGAGCTCCTGGAGCTTATCCTCCTTCGCCGCGAGCTCGGCTTCGAGCTTCTTCAGGGATTCCTCGAGGGCGGAGAGGTCCATCTTCTTGGCCTTGATCGCCTGGACCTGTTCCTGGAGGGCATGGACTTTTTCCAGCATCTCGCCGTCCTTGGCGATCGTCCATGCGTAGGACCTGCCCCCGGCGCCTTTGGCCACCCACCGTGCGCCTTCCTTCATGTCCTTCCGCGTCTTGACGATGACCCGGGAGCGTTCCTCGCCCCCTTCCGCCTTTTCGGCGAGCTTGATCTTTTCGTAGCCGATCTCAGGGTCGCCCGTTCTGTAGAAGACGATCGTCTCGCCCTCATCGCCCCCTTCCTTGGCGATCTTCAGCCTCATGGGCTTGCCGATATCCAGGGGCTTGCCCTCTTTTATGACTTGGAGATCGCCGCCATTGATCTCGATGCGGACGGGTTCGCCTTTGAGAACCTGGACGTCCTTTCCATCGACGGTCAGGACGAGGGCTTCCCCGTCCTTGCTCTTCGTGATCGTCAGGGGCTTTTCCAGGACGAGCTTCTTGACCTGGTCTCCCTCGGTGATGATCACCTCGATCGTCTTGCCTTCGGCGCCAACGGGCGTGATGACGAACGTCTTTGTGACCGCGGCCTTTTCCTTGGCGGCCTTCTCCGCTTCGATAGCCTTCTCGACCTTCTTGGCTTTCTCGGCCGCCTTGGCCTTTTCCTGTTCCGTTTCCTGGACGACGGCCTTCTCGGCTTGGGTCAGCCCGGCGCCGGGAGCGGCGATCGCGAAGCTCGCGGGGGCCGGAAGCGCCGTTTCAGCGAGGACCGGCGTCCCTTCTTTGGCCTCGGTCCCGGAGACGGGACGGGCCGTTCCGACGAGGGCCACGGCCAGAACGAGGGCCAGGGCCAGCATGATCTTGGTTTTCATCTTGACCTCCATGAATGTCAATTTCTGTTTGAGGATGGCCGCCAGGCGATCCTGGAACGATGACTTTCCCAGCATTCCGAGCAGGGCCGCCGAAGGATTCCAACGGAACCCGGCCGCACGCCGGAAAGCCAGCAACGTGGCGGCGTAGGTCGACGGCCTGATCCCCGCGCGCAGGACCAGCTCGTCGCAGGCGATCTCCTGTTCCTTCTGGAGCTCGCGGTAGACGACCCAACAGAGCGGATTCCACCAGAATACGGCCAGGCTGGCCCGGACGAGCAGCATGACCAGAAAATCAGCCCGCTTGACGTGGGACAGCTCGTGGAAGAGGGCCGAGGAGCGCTCGTCGTCGGTCCAGGAGTCCGATCCGTCCGGAAGAAGGACGACCGGCCTGCGCCAGCCCCACGTCAGCGGCACGAGGACCTGCGGATGGCTCTTGAGCCGGACATTGCGGCGGAGCGAGACGAGCGTGAGGAAACGATCGAGAAGAAGACGCCATGAGGCGCTGTCGAGAGGGGTCCCTTCTGTTGTCAGCCGGGACGCCCCGGCCAACCCGAAAGCGAGCCTCAGGAGGAGCGCCGCCAAACCGGCCGACCAGAGGAGTGCGACGACGAGATCAGCGGCCTGAGAGCCGGAGCGGCGGGCCGCCTGGCCGGGCCCCAAAGGGCCCAAAAGCAGGGGGGTGGACGAGCCGCCGACGGCTTGGTCATCCGACGATGAGGTGAGGTAATACGATACCGCCCCGGAAGGATCGACGCCGGCTCCACCCTTGTTCTCGACCGTCACGGCGATGCCCCCCGCTTTAGCCCTCGCGGTCTGCGCGGCTGAGGCAGCCGGCGCGCTCGCCGTGCGGGGCGCGGGGGCCGCCAACCATGCCGGCAGGAGAGGCGATTTCCATCCGACCGGAGCGACCGTGAGCAGCGGAAGGAGGAGGAGCCCGATGAGGGCGGACGAGAGGATGAAATGGCGGATGGCCGCGGGACGCCTCTTCGCGGCCGCGGCGGCCAGAAGGGCCAGGGTCAGGACGACCGTCGTCTTCAGGAAACATCCGGCCAGGAAGCCGAGCGTTCCCGCGGCGGCCGATCCGGGCATGTCAGCGTCCTTCCCCGCGGGCCTTGTCGATGAGCTCCGCGAGCCGCGCGTAATCGTCCTCGGAGAGGTCCTCTTCGGAGATGTCGAGGAGAGCGGCGACGACGTCCGCCGTCGAGCCGTCGAAGAACGTCTGCTTGAGGTGGGCCAAGGCGTTCCGCCGGGCCTTGTCCTTGGCCAGCCGGGGAACGTAGACGTACCGCGGCCCGTCCTGGCGGTGGACGAGATGGCCCTTCTGCTCGAGGACTCGGAGCAGTGCCCGCACAGCGGAATAGCTTGGCGGCGAGGGCAGCCGCTCTAGGACCTGAAGGGCGGAGGCCTCCTTCATCTCGTAGACGATGTCCATGATCTGCCGCTCCCGGCGGCTCAGGCTCTTGTCTTTAGTCATGCTAAAATATTAGCACCAACGGAAGGGCTTGTCAAGCGATTCTGCTAATTTTTTAACATCCACGCTTATCTAAACGGCGGCCGCCCCTGGGAGGTTGCGTCCCGCCCGCCGCGCCATCCCTTTTCTTGACGCCCGTCCCGTCCTCCGACTAATATAAGGAAGGGAGAGACGGGGCTATCCATGAAATATCGCACCCTGGGCCGGACCGGCCTCAAAGTATCCGTCGTCGGCGTCGGCGCCTGGCAGTTCGGCGGGGAGTGGGGCAAGACCTTCACCCAGCCCGAGGTCGACGCCATCCTCGACCGGGCCGCCGAGGCCGGGGTCAACCTCATCGATACCGCCGAGTGTTACGGCGACCATCTGTCCGAGCGGCTGATCGGCGATTACCTTTCCCGCCACGAGCGCGACCGTTGGGTCATCGCCACCAAGTTCGGCCACCGCTTCAACGGCTTCATGGCCCGGGACGATGTTTTCGGCGCCGAGGACGTCAAGGCCCAGCTCATCGCTTCGCTGCGGGCCCTGCGGACCGATAGGATCGACATCTACCAGTTCCATTCGGGCAGCGACGAGGCCTTCCTCGACGACGGGCTGAAGGCCTGCCTCGAAGAAGCGCGGCGCGCGGGGATGGTCCGCAACCTCGGCGTGTCCATCCGCGGCTCCGGAAGCGAGCTCCAGACGCGCGAGGCGTTCGGCCGCGGCTACGGCGTTCTCCAGGTCAAATACAACCGGCTCGACCTCCGGGCCGAGGCCGAGGTCTTCCCCACCGCCCGGCGCTACAATCTGGGCGTCCTGGCCCGGGTACCGCTCGCGAGCGGCCTCATCACGGGGTCCCACGAGGCGGGGGATACGTTCGGGCCGGACGACTACCGCTCGACATTGGGGCGGGAGGAGATCGCCCGGCGCGTCCGCCTGGCGGAGAAGCTGGCTGATGAGGAGCTTCCCCTCGGCATATCCCGCGTCCGCTGGGCCCTGGCCTGGTGCCTGCGCGACCCTGTCGTGACGGCCGTCATCCCCGGCGCGAAGAACCCGGAACAGGTCGCGGAGAACGCTTTGGCCGCCGACCTTCTGTCCGAGAAGACGCCCTGAGCGAGGGCTCGCAGGGGCCCTCGGACGGACCTCCCGTCACTTAATGACTGGCGCTGGTGTCTCGGGGGCAGGGACGTTGGCCGCCGGCTGGACGCATTCATCCTTGAACCGGACCGCGAACTCTTCGACCTCCTTGGGCGTCAGCGCTGTCTTGCCGCGCTGGAGGTAGTCGTTGAAGATCCGGTTGAAACAGGACTGATAGCGGAATCGCTCCGTCCGGCCCTTCTCGTCGTGGACGGGCTCGTCGTAGAGGCGGACCGAGACGAGGTCCTCGCGGTCCTGGGTCACGCTGTAAACGTAATTCGCCGACGCGGCACAGCTCTCGCTCGTCACCTCGAGGTCCTCGTTCGCGGTCAGATTGAACCGAACGTCCATCGCCAGCTCGAGAAGGCCGATGGGCGTGATATCCCGCGAATAAAGAAAGTTGTCGCCCTCGATGCGCTCGGCCTGGATGCCGCCATTGCAGGCGCTGCCCTCGTTCCAGGCCCGGACGAGGCCGAGCCAATCGCCATTCTTCTGGAGGAGCACGATGTTGTCGACGTCGGCGGGCTCGCCGGTATTGAAGGTGATCGAGAGGACGTAGAGCTCGGCGCCCCCTTCGTAGGGCGCGGCGAAGGCGGCATAAGCGAAGAAGGGCGACCGGCCCGTGGCGATATCCTCCTCGAAGTCCGTCGCCCACCAGCCGGGCTGGTCCTCCCACTGGCGGGCCTCGAGGCTGGTCTTGAATTCGGCCAGGTTGATCTGGCCCGTCGTCGATCTGTAGAGGGCGCTGACCGCGGCCGGATGGATGGCCCGGCCGTGGAACGTGAATTCGCCCGGGATGTCCGCGGGGGGCTTGCCCTTGCAGGCGGGAGACGTGCCGATCAAGGCCAGCACGATGACGGCGGCCGCGAGGGCCGGAGTGTTTTTCGCGTCGGGATGTCTCATGGTGTCGCTCCTCCCGTCTCTTTAGACGGCCCCGATCTTTCTTTCTTGCCCCTTCCGACGCAAATTATAGATAAATATCGATAGTGCATCAAGCCGCGAAGCGAAAACGGGGCTGATCGCCTGACCGGGTCCGCCTTATCTTCATCGCGGTTGAAGGCATCTCGCCCGGCTTGTATATTAGGGGGAAGGGACCCGCGAAAATGAGCCAGCCCGGGCCGCGACTGACGCTGTTCGACGCCGTCAACGTCTCCCTCGGGTCCATCATCGGGGCGGGCATCTTCGTCATCCTCGGGGCGGCCGCGGCCGTGGCGGGCCCGGCGCTCGTCCTGTCCGTCCTCATCGCCGCCTTCGTCTCCCTCCTGACGGGGCTCTCGACGGCCGAGCTCAGCCGGATGTATCCGAGGAGCGGAGGCGTCTATATTTTCGCGCGCGAGACCCTGTCCGATTTCCTGGGCTTCCTCGTCGGCTGGGTCTGGCTCTTCTCCAACGTCGTCGGCGGGGCGACGGTCGCCGTCGGCTTCGGGCACTACCTGAGTTTCTTCTTTCCGAAGCTCCCGGCCGGCGTCGGCATCGTCGCCGTCGTCGTCTTCACGGTCATGATCCACCTCGCCGGGGCCAAGGAGTCGAGCCGGTTCAACAACGTCCTCGTCGTGTTCAAGATCGCTGTGCTGATCTTTTTCTCGGCGGCGGCCTTCCTCCATTTCCAGGGCGCCAACTTCCGGCCCTTCCTGCCGTTCGGCTTCCGGGGGGTCTGGGCCGGGGCGGCGACGATCTTCTTCGCCTACGCGGGGTTCGCCCGGGTCGCCATCGTCGCCGACGAGATCGAGGAGCCGCGGAAGAACGTGCCGCGCGCGACCCTGATCTCGATCTTCATCTCCACGATCATCTACCTCATCGTGGCCGCGGCCGCCGTGGGCGGGGCCGGGTCCGGGCTTTTGGCCCGGTCGGGATCGCCGCTCGCCGATGCGCTCGGGTCGATGGGCATGGCCTTCGGGGCCCGCCTTGTGGCCTTGGGCGGCCTGGCCGCGGCTGGGACGGTGGCCCTGGCCTCGGTGCTCGGCATCTCGCGGCTGGCCCAGGTCATGGCCCGCAACGGGGAGCTTCCGGCCTTCATCGGGCGGCCGGGCGGCCGGAGCGCCGTGCCGCGGAACGCCATCCTGATCGGCGGGGCGGCCATGCTCGCCCTGGCCTTCGCCGCCGACCTGCCCCACATCGCCTACATCAGCAGCTTCTCGCTCCTCCTCTATTATGCCGCGCTCAATCTGAGCGGACTCAAGGTCCTCAAGGGCGGCATGCGTATCGTGACCGGGCTCGGCCTTCTTTCCTGCCTCGTCCTGATGGTCCATCTGCCGTGGCGCTCCTGGGTTGTCGGGGCGGCGGTCGTCGCTTCCGGCGCGGTCTACCACTGGGGCCGGCAAATCGCAGAAAAAAAACGTTCCTGAGGGGAAAACTGCAACTTTTTGGGGGTCGTGTACGTCTATTATTGTGGAGACAGAAAGATGAGCGACAGAACGCACGGCGCTTCGAGGATAAAGACGCTCCGGCTTGCCGTAAGGCCCGGAGCGTCGGCGATCACCCAGCTGGGCGCGGCGTTGATGGGACGCGGGCGTTCCCGCGCCGCCAGCATATCCGTGGCCGGCTTTTTCTTTCCCTATTCCGTGGGCTTCCCCGTCCTGGCCTATCCGGGGCGCAAACCCCTGCCGCCGGTCTTCGGGATTGGCCCGCGGACGTTGAGGTACGGCCGTTAGGCCGGGGGGTTCGTCCCGGCATTTGACATTCCGTAGCCACGCCCTAATAATCCCCTCCTAGAACCAAAGGAGGGAGAGCCATGAACAGAAAAGAATTCCTCAAGATGTCGGCGGGGCTGGCCGGCGGGGTCGCCGGGTTGCCCCTGATGAGAAAGCTCGCGGGGGCGGCGACGGCCGAGCCGGTCGAAAGCCTGCTCGTCCGGGCCGCGGCCGCCGGGGATGATACGTTCTACTGGAAGCTTATCCGCGAACAGTTCATTCTCGACCCCGGTTGGATCTTCCTCAACTTCGGCGGTCTCGGCTCCTGCCCGCTGCCCGTGATCAACGCGCTCGTCGAATTCACCAAGGTCGAAGAGAGCGCGCCGAGCGCGGGACATGACGAGAAGCCGTGGCAGGAGGTCAAGACGAAGCTGGCCCGGGCCCTCGGAAAAACATGCCGCAAGGAGGACATCGGCCTCATCGGCGGGGCGACGGAAGGCGTCAACGTCATCGTCAACGGCCTGCCGCTCAAGAAAGGCGACGAGGTCATCACCTCGACCCACGAGCACGTCGCCGTCCATTCGGCCCTCCTCAACCGCATGCAGCGCGACGGCATCGCCATCCGCCTGTTCGAGCCGGACAAGCTGAGCGCGATGGGCAACGTCGACCGCATCGCCCGCCTCATCACGCCGCGGACCCGGCTCATCATCATCAGCCACGTCACCTGCACGACCGGACAGCTCTTTCCGGTGAAGGAGATCGCGGCGCTGGCCCACGGCAAGAACATCTGGTTCGCGCTCGACGGCGCCCAGGCGCCGGTGTGCTCGCCCTTCGACATCGTCGACATCGGCGTCGATTTCTACACCTGCTCGACCCACAAGTGGATGATGGGCCCCAAGCGCACGGGCTTCATCTACGTCCGGCAGGGGATGGTCGACACCCTGAGGCCGCAGACGGTCGGCGGGGGATCGTCGGAACGCTACGACGCCGCGAAAGGCGAGTTCGTCCTCAAGTCGACGGCCGAGCGGTTCGAGTCCGGGACGCAGAACGACGCCCTGTTCTATTCGCTGGGGACGGCCCTCGACTTCGTGGACACGATCGGCATCGACCGCATCGCCGGCCGCTGCCGCCCGCTTTCCGAGCGCTTCTACAACGGGCTCGGCGAGATCCCGGGCGTCGAGCGCCTTTCGCCCGAGGAGGAGGCTTATCGGACGCTGATGATCGGCTTCCGCATGAAGACCCACACGCATACGGCCATCATGGAACACCTGGCCAAGGACAGGATCAAGGCCAGGCCCGTCGGCGAGGGCGGCCTCAACTCGATCCGCGTCTCGTTTTACCTGAACAACCGCGACGAGGACGTGACGGCCATCCTGGATTCGCTGAAGAAGCTGGCGGCGTAAATCGTATAACCGTTGCCCTGAGGTTAGCGTTCGCCATAGCACTCGGGTAGAATAAGCGGCGTGGAACGCAAGCCGCCTGTCCAGACCGGCCCCCGTGGCAGGGCCGATGCCCGTGCCCGCTTCGAGACCTGGCTGGCCGCACGGGCCCGGAACGTGCCGCGCGTCTCCTACCCGCCGGAGCTGCCCATCACCCCGCGCGCCGAAGAGATCGTGGCCGCTCTGCGCTCGCCGCGCCGCCGGGTCGTCATCATCTCGGGCGAGACGGGCTGCGGCAAGAGCACGCAGATCCCGAAGATGTGCCTCGAGGCGGGGAGGGGCGTCGCCGGCCGCATCGGGGTCACCCAGCCGCGGCGCCTCGCCGCGATGACCATCGCCTCGCGCATCGCCGAAGAGCTCGGCGAGCCGCTCGGGCGGTCCGTCGGCTACAAGATCCGCTTTCAGGACCGGACCTCGCGCGACGGCTACATCAAGATCATGACCGACGGCATCCTCCTCGCCGAGACGCAGGGCGACCACGGCCTCTACGAGTACGACACCATCATCATCGACGAGGCCCACGAGCGCTCGCTCAACATCGACTTCCTCCTCGGCATCATGCGCCGGCTCCTCGACGAGCGGCCCGACCTCAAGCTCGTCATCACCTCGGCGACGCTCGACACGGAGAAGTTCTCCAAGGCCTTCAAGAACGCCCCGATCATCGAGGTCAGCGGGCGCGTCTATCCGGTCGAGGTCGACTACCGCGTGCCCGACAAGGAGGAGGCCGAGGACAAGGACTATGTCGATCAGGCCGTCGAGGCGATCGAGTACCTGCGGCGCGAGAAGCCGCCTGGCGACATCCTCGTCTTCATGCCGACCGAGCAGGACATCCTCGAGACCTGCCGCATGCTCGAGGGGCGCAAGTGGCCGCTGGTGAAGGTGCTGCCGCTCTTCTCGCGCCTGCCGGCGGGCCAGCAGCGCCTCGTCTACACCGTGACCGTGCCGAAGATCGTCGTGGCCACGAACGTCGCCGAGACCTCGCTGACCATCCCCGGCATCCGCTATGTCGTGGACACGGGTGTGGCGCGGATCGCCCAGTACCAGCCCGGGACGCGCATCAACAGCCTGCCCATCTCGCCCATCTCGCGGGCCTCGGCCGATCAGCGCAAGGGGCGGTGCGGCCGGGTCAAAGAAGGGCTGTGCGTCCGCCTTTATAGCCAGGTCGATTACGAGTCGCGCGACGAGTTCACCCAGCCGGAGATCCTGCGGTCCGACCTGGCCGAGGTCATCCTGCGCATGACCGACCTCGGATTGGGCGACCCGCTCCTGTTCCCGTTCATCGACAAGCCCGCCTCCAAGGCCGTCCACGACGGCTACGACACCCTCGTCGAGCTCGGCGCCGTCCGCAAATCGGGGGCGCCAATACCAATTCCCCAATTCCCGCTGGGAGCTGACGGAGAACGGCCGGGCCATGGCCCGGATGCAGGTCGACCCGCGGCTGTCGCGCATGCTCATCGAGGCCCGGACCGAAAATTGCCTCTCCGAGGTGTCGGTGCTGGCCGCGGCGCTCAGCATCCGCGATCCGCGCGAGCGCCCGCCGGACAAGGCCCAGCAGGCCGACGCGGTCCATGCCGTCTTCAAGCACCCCGACTCGGATTTTCTCGTCCTGCTCAACATCTGGAACCGCTATCACGGCGATTTCGAGAAGCTCGGCTCGCTCGTCCAGAAGAGGCGCTTCTGCCACGAGAACTTCCTGTCGTTCCCGCGTATGCGCGAGTGGGTCTACCTCCACGCGGAACTTGAGAACGCCCTCAGGGAATTGGCGCGCGGCCGCATCATGTCCCAGCCGGCAATCCTGCATCAGGATATCTCGCCGGCGCTCTATGGCGCGATCCACCGATCCGTCCTCAGCGGATATCTCTCGAACATCGCCGCGCACAAGGAAAAGAACGTCTATTCCGGTGCCAAGAACCGCGAGGTCACGCTATGGCCCGGCTCGGTCCTCTTTGCCAAGGCCGCTCCCTGGATCGTCTCGACCGAGGTCGTCCGGACTTCGCGTCTTTTCGCCCGGACCGCCGCCCGCATCGATCCCGCCTGGCTCGAGCGCCTGGGCGGCCCGCTCTGCAAGCGCTCCTACTCCGACGCCGCCTGGGACCGCGCCCGTGGCGAGGTCACGGCCAAAGAACGCGTCACGCTCTTCGGGCTCGAGATCGTCCGCGAGCGCCGCGTCTCCTATGCCCGAGTCAACCCGGCCGAAGCCCATGAGATCTTCGTCATGAACGGCCTCGTCGAGGGCGAGATCGACGACCCGCCGCCCTTCCTCGTCCACAACCTCGAGCTCCAGCGCAAGGTCGAGGCCATGGAGGAGAAGCTCCGCCGCCGCGACATCCTCGTCGCCGAAGGCGAGATCGCCAAGTTCTATTCGGAGAAGCTCCCGGGCATCCACGACATCCGCACCCTCCGCAAGCTCCTCAAGGACGTCCACGACCGGGGCGGCGCCGACTCCTTCCTGCGCCTCGCCGAGGACGCGCTCCTCAACTACCACCCGGACGAAGCCGCCGTGGCCGCCTTCCCCGATTCCGTAGAGATCGCCGGCCGGCCATTCCGTGCGGTCTACCATTTCGCCCCCGGCGAGGAGGACGACGGCGTCACGCTGACCGTGCCGCCCGAGCTCCTGAGCGCCATCCCGGTCGGGCGCCTCGAGTGGGGCGTCGCCGGGCAGTACCAGGACAAGATCGCCGCGCTCATCAAAGGCCTGCCGAAGCGCTACCGCAAGCTCCTCGTCCCGGCAGGGGAGAAGGCCGAGGAGATCGCCCGCGAGATGCCCAAGGCCCCCGAGGAAGTGCCGCTCTTCAAGGCCGTCGCCGAGTTCGTCAAGCGCCGTTACAGCGTCGATATCCCGGCCCGCGAATGGGCCCTGGCCGACGTCCCGAAGCACCTGCGCATGCGCGTAGCCGTCGTCGACCCGGGGACGGGACGCGTCATCGACGCCGGGCGCGACGTCGAGCTTCTGCGGAAAAAGATCGGCGCCGCCGACGAGGCCCCGTCCAAGGTCGAATCGCCGGCGTGGCAGGAAGCGCGGCGCGCCTGGGATAAGTCGGGCCTGACGGAATGGACGTTCGGCGATCTGCCCGAGAAGATCGCGGTCGGCACCTCGCTCACGGCCTACCCCGCCCTCGTCGTCGAAGAAAAGAGGGTGTCAGACCTACCTTTTACCCAAAACCGGGTAAAAGGTAGGTCTGACACCCTCTTGCCCGCCCTTGATTCGGTCGCCGTACGGCTCTTCCCAACGCGGGCCGAGGCTGCGGCCGTCGCACAAAGCCGGCGTCCGCTGGCTCCTGATGCGCAAGTTCGTAAAAGACCTGGCTTTCGTCCGCCGCTACCACAAGATCCCGGCCGATCTTGAGCGGGCGGCGCTCTATTTCGGCGGGCGGGACGCCGTCGAGCGGGCCATCGAGGAAGCCCTGGCCCGTAACGTCTTCGAGCGCAATATCCGCACCGAAGCCGAGTACAAGGCGTATGAAGCCGAGGTCGGCCGGACGCTCTTCGAGAAAGGACATGCCCTGACCCAGACGGTCGTCAAGATCGTCGAGCTCCATGCTAAGGTCCGCGCCGATCTGGGGAAGGAGAGCGGCGGGGAGGGGCGGCAGCTTCGGGTGGCGCGGCGACGGCACGCGCCGGCAAGCCCGCAAAGACCCTCAGCTTGTATGAGCTCAGCAAGCTCAAAGAGCGGGTCAAGCCCGAGTACCTCGACGCCATTGCCGCCGACCTCGAGCGCCTCGTCCCGAAGGACTTCCTCGCCGGCTATCCCATCGACCGGCTCGTCCGCATCCCGCGCTATCTCGAGGGCCTCAAGATCCGGCTCGAACGCGCCCGGATCGCTCCCGCAAAAGATAAGCTGAAGGCCGCCCAGATCGAACCCTACGTCTTCGAGCTGACTCGTCTCGAAGGCGAGCTCAGAAAAGGGGGACAAGGTATCGCGTCCCCGATTTCGGTGGAGAAGCGCGCCGCCATCGACGAGCTCCGCTGGATGATCGAGGAGTTCAAGCTGGCCCTCTTCGCCCCCGAGATCAAGACCGCCTTCCCCATCTCCGCCGTCCGCCTGGCCCGCAAGATCGCCGAGATCGACGTCCTCGTCTAATCACACTGAGAAGTCCTGCCCTCGTGCGGCGTCCTCTTCTATGGAGATAGGGAAGTCAGGCTTGACAACCCGGTCGATACACCATATTATACACATAATGAGGTGTATCAGGTGAGGACGAACATCGTGATCGATGACGCGCTCGTCGAGGAGGCCATGGCCCTTTCGAAGCTCAAGACGAAAAGGGACGTCGTGCAAAGGGCCCTTGAGGCGTATGTCCGCGTCCTCAAGAAAAAGGACCTTCGCATACTCAGGGGCAAAATCCGGCTCGCCGAGGGCTACGACTACAAGAAGCTGAGGGCGCGGTGATCCTGGTCGATTCCTCGGTTCTGATCGACTTCCTGGAAGGGCGCGAGAACGCCCCCGTCAACCGCTTCATCGAGGTCCTCGACCACGACATCCCCTTTGGCATAAGCCCGCTCACGATCCTCGAGGTCCTTCAGGGCGCGGCGACGGAGAAGGATTTCGCGACCTTGCGCGAATATCTTGGCAGCCAGACGGTCTACGACCTAACCGGGGGCCTCGAGTCGTACGCCGAGGCCGCGAAGATATTCTTCGCCCTGCGAAAGAAAGGGATGTCCGTGGGGAGCTCGATGGACTGCCTGATCGCCCAGACGGCCATCGAGCATGCCCTATCTCTCCTTCACAACGATTCCGATTTCGACCGGATAGCGAAGGTCTCATCCCTTAAGATCTACGTGTAAGATCTGCCTGGACCCCATCAATCGCCGCCGACGAGTTCATAACCGAGCTCCTGGAAGTGCGGGTCGAAGGCGAAGGCCGTCAGGACTCCCGTCCGCCGCATGACCTCGAAGCTCGCGCAATCGACGAGGCTCAGCGCCCGCCGCCCTGCGGCCAGGTGGGCCCCGACCGCGGCTTCGTGAACATCCTTCGTCACCCAGACGATGCGCAGGACGGGTACGATATCGCGTTCGAACACGCCCGCGGCTTCCATGCCGATCCGCCTCGTCAACACGGCCGACGTTTCGACGAGGACATAGTTATGCGAGATGAGGGTGTTTTCGCCGTTCAGCAGGTCTGCCCAGCGCTTCTTGGCCGCGGCGTGCCGCTCGTCGCTCCGGTCAAGGACGGCCAGCAAGGCGCTCGTATCGACGAAGACGTTCATCGCGTGCCCCCGTTCTTTTCCGGGCTGCCCGATGGCTTTAGAGCCCGGTCCGCCTCGGGCTTTTCCGCCAAGTACCGGTCGTGGCCCACCGATAGGTCCGGTGCTCCGGATGCGAATCGCCCCGCCGCTTCGACCGCCCGGCGTCTCAATTCCCGCGCGTCGGCAATCTGAAAACTGGCGTGGGGACCGTAGGAATCCCTGTCCTCGGCTACGCGTCCAATATCCGCCCCGGTTCCCGCCTCACGGCGCGCTTCGCCTTGCGCCTCACGGAATTCCCGCACGGCCTTCCTGATGACTTCGGCGCTCGACATCCGATGACGCCTTCCGAATCCGTCGAGCCATTTCTTTTCGTCCGCCGGAATGGATATGATCGTCCTCGTCATTCGAGCCATCAGCGTCCTCCTCGATATATGACTATTATATATCACATATTGATATCAAATCAAGTCTTCAGCCCAATCTCCTTGACATATATAGTCTAATAGACTATATAAATTCATGAGGCATCCTTCATGGAGATCATTCCCCTGACCACGGCCAAAGCGAGATTATCGGAGATCATCGCTCGTCTTATTCATCGAAAAGAAGCCGTCGTGATCACCCGGAAGAGGGTCCCCGTTGCCGCCATAGTCCCCTATGAAGAATGGGCGAAAAAGGAGGCCTCCGATAGAGAAGGACTGGCCGCCGCCGCCGGGGCCTTGGCCGACTTCGATAGCGCCATCGACGAAATGGTCGAATCGATCTACACCGCCCGGGAGAAGGCCAAAGACCGGAAGGTCGTTCTCTGATGTACCTGTTCGATACCGACGTCCTGAGCCGGGTCGTCAAGGCCGCTCCGCCCCGGGCCCTGGTCGAACGCCTTTCGGGGATCCCGCGCGCCCTTCAATTCACGACGTCGATCAATGCCGCCGAGCTCGTTTATGGCGCGTGCCGGACCGCGCGTCGCGATGAGCTCATCCGGGCCTTTGAAGAGCTTGTCCTGCCGCGCCTGACCGTGCTGCCCTTCGATCTCGAAAGCGCCCGCGTTTTCGGACGGCTGAAAGCCTCGCTAGAGAAGCGAGGCCTCCCCCGGAGCGAACCGGACCTGCGCATCGCCGCGATCGCCCTGCAGCATGGGCTCTCGGTCGTCACTGGGAACGTCCGGCATTTCGAGGGCATCCCGGGTCTTGCCGTCGAAAATTGGCTGGAGTGACCTCTCCCAGCCTCTAGAAGATCCTACGATCAAGCGGCTACTGATAATCGGGAACCCGCGCCTTCTTCCGCAGCTTGGCCATGAGGCTCTTGACCTCCGGCGGCGATAACTTAGTCAAGTCGTATGTCTTGTCGGCGCTCGACAATCCGCCGATGAGCCCGCCGCCGAGCGCTCCGATCACCAATCCTCCGGCTAATGATGCCGCGATTCCGATGCCGCCCAAGAATTCGTCTTTATATCTTGGATAGGAGACCGCATACGCGACGCCGCCTGCCACCAAGCTGCCCACTGTCGCGCCCACCATCCATGCCGATTTTCGGTAGAGACGGAGGCGCGAAATGTCCTTGATCGCGACCGTGCGGACCTCTCCTTGCTCGGTCTCGATGACGATCGCATCCGCCCGGACACCGACGACCTCGCCCCGGAACGCCGCGGCGTCCTGATTCGTGACCACGCTGACCTTAGCTCCAACGTTTCTCCCCGTGGCCGGCAGCCCCTCAGAGATCGTAAGCATGCCGATCAAGCCCGCTACGAGAACCCCCCGAACTCCTCTGCCGAAGCTTCTTTGGATGTTCATGGTCAATCTCCCCGGCCTTCCAGGCCCCTGTCTTTTGATGACTCTATAATCGGCCGCGCACAGGGAGAGTTGTCAAGGAAATGACAAGATTTTGCCAAGTCTCGGTCAACTCCCGCTTGCGCCGGACCCGGGCCGTGGTAGAATCTAGGTTGAAGCTCACATGAATAACAACCCTTCCGACAAAGCCGACCCCACCTCCCAATCCCAATCCGATTCCTGCGCCGTCCCCGGCGAGATACCGCCCACCGACTGGGCCGCCGCCCGCGACGCCGCCATCGACGATTTCCTGGCCCGCTTCGCCACGGACTGTCCCGACCGCGATGTCCTGGCCGACCTGATGGTGGCCATCACGCGCCTGGCCCGCGACGGCGCCGGCCGCGGCGACCTCAAGCTCCTGACCAACTCCTTCAAAGAGCTCCGCTACGCCTTCAAGGTCTTCGCCCCCTATCACGGCATCCGCAAGGTCTCGATCTTCGGCTCCAGCCGCACCCCGGCCGACCACCCCGACTTCCTCCAGGCCGAGGCCTTCGCCCGCCGCATGCGCGAGCGCCGCTGGATGGTCATCACCGGGGCCGGCGACGGCATCATGGGCGCCGGACAGCGGGGGGCCGGTCGCGCCGCCTCGTTCGGCGTGGCCATCCGCCTGCCCCACGAGCAGAGGACCAACGTCGTCATCGCCGACGACACCAAGCTCATCAACTTCAAGTACTTCTTCACGCGCAAGATCCTCTTCCTCAAGGAGGCCTCGGCCGTCGCCCTGTTTCCCGGGGGCTTCGGCACCCAGGACGAGGGCTTCGAGGCCATGACCATGATCCAGACGGGCAAGACCAATCTCATGCCACTCGTCATGATCGACGCGCCCGGCGGCACCTATTGGCAGCACTGGCGGACCTACCTCAAGGCCGAGCTCCTCCACAACGGCATGATCAGCGAAGAGGACATGCATCTGTTCAAGCTGACCGACGACATCGACGAGGCCGTGGAGGAGATCGTCGGGTTCTACCGCCGCTACCACTCGATGCGCTATGTCGGGCCGCTCCTCGTTCTGCGGCTCTCCTCGCCCCTGCCGCCCGACGCGCTCGAGCGCCTCAACGACAACTACGCCTCGATCCTCACCGAGGGCCGCATCGAGCAGCACCTCACCCCTCTCGAAGGCGAGGGGGAGGACGCCGAATATCCCGACCTGCCGCGCCTGTCGCTCGCCTACAACCGCAAGGACGCCGGCACCCTGCGGCTCATGGTCAACGACATCAACGCGGCGTGACCTCGGCCCAGGACCTTCCCGGCCCGCCCCGGGACCCCAACCCTATCCCCTTGGGCCCCCCTGGGCTCTGTTCAGATACATAGGTGACACCATGGGCTATGATAGGTGCCGCCATGTATCTGAAGCCCACGACGAGTTATGGCTCTCTCATTCCGGGATCAGAGGATCTCAGGGCTCTGATCCGCAAGGGGACGATCTCTGAGGATGCCGCCCGCGCGCCTCAAGTGGTTCGATTATTACAGTCGCTGTGAGGATGCCCGGCTGACCTGCCGCCATTTTCGGCATCTCTCCCCAGACCTTCTACCGCTGGAAGAGCCGGTTGGACCCCTATGACCTGACCACCCTGGAGGCCTCGAGCCGGAGGCCGCTCCATGTCCGCCAGCCCCTGATCCCGGCCCCGGTCCAGGACCGGATCCTGGCCCTTCGGACGAAGTATCCCCGCTGGGAAGGACAAGCTGGTGGTCCTCTTGAGGAGGGAAGGGATCCAAGTCTCCACCTCGACGGTCGGCCGGGTCCTGAAGCGGCTCAAGGACCGTGGGCTGCTGGTTGAGCCGGTCAACGTTCGCCAGGCCAAAGAAGCCCGGAAACGCCGGCGGAGGCCGCGCTATGCCATCCGTATGCCGAAGGATACGTGATCAAGGCTCCCGGAGACCTGGTCCAGGTCGATACCCTTCAGATCCACCTCCGTGGCAATGACCGCCGCTGGCAGTTCAGCTCCCGAGACCTGATCTCCCGCTGGGATGTCTCTCAAGCCTTTCGAAACGCTTCAAGCTTCGCCGCGGCACTGTTCCTGGAATATATGGAGCGCAAGTTCCCCTTCCCCGTCCGGGCCATCCAGATCGACGGCGGCTCGGAGTTTAAGAAGCACTTCGAGGAGGCTTGCCGGATCCGGGGATTCGGCTGTTCATCATCCTGCCCCGCACGCCGAAGCTGCAGGGCTATGTGGAGAGCGCCAACAAGACCCATCGGGTGGAGTTTTACGAAGTCGAGGATATCGCCTGGAAAATGGAGGACCACAATAAGCAACTGGAAGAGTGGGACCGGACGTACAATACCATCCGGCCTCACCAATCACTTGATTACAAGACGCCGGCTGAGTACTATCGTCGCTGGAAGAAAAACCAGAAGGCCCTGGTGTCACGGATGTCCTGAGCCCATTCACGGCGTTGACTCGGGCCATCCTTCCAGGATATAAACCGCGCTGGGACTAAGGCTGATCATCTGAAGTAGGGAAACCATCTCATAGGGCTTTCAGAGGAGATTATGTATCCGGGTTTCATGGCATTTTCATGTCTGGGAGGCCGCCACACCGGCGCACATCTATCACCCTTTCAGATGGGCCTTCCCATCGGCAGGGGTGAGACGAAATTCATCGCGACAGAGGATGGGGAAACTATTGACAAGTTGTTGATATTAAATAGATAATACTTTTCACCGGTGACCTATGAACCATATCGCTTCTTCAACATGGCAGGGGAGTTTCCTTCAGAAAGAAGACATCATGAAAAGATCTATCACGACACTCACCCTATTCTCGCTGATCGCTTTTGTAGGGATCCTGCAAGGAGCCAGCCCTGCGACAGGACCATCGGATGCCTTCTTGAAGGAGGCCGCCAAGCCCGTCTCTATTCCCATAATCACCGAGGGCGAATCGATCGATGTCACCATAGACGAGGACAGTAGCCCGACTCCCTTCACATTAATCCTCCACGCGACGGACGCGGACAATGACCCGCTCACTTGGGGTATTAACTCGGGGGGGGCCCACGGCTACCCGAACGTGACCAGCGGCACGGGGACGAGCCAAGAGATCACCTCTACGCCGGCTGCGAATTTCAACGGCAGCGACAGCTTCGTCGTTCGGGTGATTGACGGCGTGGACGGAGGCGACTACATCACGGTCAACGTGACGGTCAATCCCCAACGATGCCCCGGTGAACACGGAGGCGGCGGCCGTCTCCGGCACGCTCCACGTTGGAGGGTCCGGACCGGCACAACGGGGACCTGGAACGATAATACGGATCTCGTCCCAGGCGCCCTCACATATGCATATCAGTGGCAACGGGCCGACGACGCGTCCGGGAGTAATGCGGTCGATATCGCGGGGGCCACAGGCACGACCCTAGACCGTTGTCCTCGCCGACAACCAGAAATATCTCCGTTTCAGCGTCACGGCCGTCGACGACGGCGAAGGCCTCCCGGTTTCGGCCAGCACCTCGGTGAGCACGGAATGGCAACTCGTCGCCAACAACTCGCCGGGCATCACGGAGGGTACGAGGGTCTCCGTGACGCTCGATGAGGACAGCAGCCCGACGGCCTTCTCGCTGACCCTCCACGCGACCGACGGGGACACGGATACGCTGACCTGGGCATCTCGACTGCGCCATCCCACGGCACCGCGACCCGCGAACGGAAGCGGGGAGCGAAAAGGCCATCAGCTACACGCCCTCACAGGATTACAACACCGCCGCTGGCGGTTCAGAGAGCTTCGTCGTCCAGATCGACTAATGGCCTGGCGGGACCGATGTATCACGGTCTACGTGACGGTCATCCCGAGGAACGACGCGCCCGTCAATACCGTTCCAGGAAGCCAGGGGACCCTCGAGGACACGGCTATCGTCTTTTCCGCCGGGATGGGCAATCCCATTTCGGTGGCGGATTCCTGGACGTCGATGAGACCGTCGACGGAACGCTTCAGGTAACCTTGTCCGCCGGACACGGAACGTTGACCCTGTCCACTCTCGTCGGATTGACGTTCACCTCGGGGGACGGCGTTTCCGATCCCGCCATGACGTTCTATTCCTCTTCGGTCGCCCTGATTAGCGCGCTGAACGGATTGGCCTACACGCGGCCACGGATTACACGGTCGACCTGACCGTCGAGACGAGTGATCGAGGCCACACCGGCGCCGGCGGGGCCATGAGACACGGATGCTGTGCCGATCACCGTGTCCAGCGTGAACGACGCGCCGGCTGTCGGCGGGGTCGTGGCGGCCAGCGTCGTCGACGCCGATACCGGCGAAACGGCTTATGATTTTCACCGTGACGTTCACCGATGATTCCGCGATCGACATCGCCACCCTGAACAACAGTGATGTCTACGTGACGACGCCCGGAGCAGCGACTATTGCCGCTGCGTTCGTGTCCGTCGATGTGGCCACCAACGGGACGCCCCGCACGGCGACCTATCGGATCGTGCCGCCCGGCGGCAGCTGGGATGTCACGGATAACGGAACGTATACGATCGGCATATACGCCTCTCAGGTTAGCGACGACGAAGCGGCCACGGTTGTGGCCAGCGCCAACATCGGGACCTTCGCCGTGGCCCTAGAAACGATTGCGCCGGCGCTTCTCGACTCACCTCGAACACGGCTAACGGCAGCTACAATGCGGGCCACGCGATCATGGTCCAAGTCACCTTCAGCGAGTCCGTCATCGTCACCGGTAATCCCCAGATCACGATGGAAACGGGTGCTTCCGACGGGATTGCGAAGCCTGATGACCGGAAGTGGGACTTCCGTCCTCACGTTCATGTATACGGTCCTGTCTCCGCACGTGTCCGCGGACCTCGATTATGCGGGGACGAACGCCCTCTCCCTGAACGGGGGGACGGTCAAGGATGCCGCAGGCAACGACGCCGTTCTGATTCTGCCCGTGCCCGGCGTGGCTGGGTCCCTCAGCGCCAACAAGGACATCGTCATTGATACCGAAGCCCCGGCGGCGCCGAACGCCCCCGACCTCCAAGCGTCGAGCGACACGGGGACCTTGAACACGGACAATATCACGGACAACACCACCCCTACCTTCGACATCGCGGGCGTCGAAACCGGGGCCACAGTGACACTGACCAGCCAAGTTGTCGGCGGCAACTCATCGTCGTCCAGGCCGTCGCTGGCGGCAGTTCTTGCGCGATCACGGTGACCTCGCCCTTGAGCCCGGGGATCTATGTGATCACGGCTAGACAGACAGACCTCGCGGGGAACGTCAGCACGGTCTCTTTTGCCATGGCGCCCAGCCTCTGCATCGCCGTCGCTCCTTCTATCACCACCCAGGCCGCTACCGACGTGACCTCCACTGCGGCGACGGGCAACGGGACGATCGTCGGCCTCGGCCAGCCGACCCCAACCGCCCATGGCATGGTGTGGAACACCACTGGGAGCACCGACCCTGTCGGATAGCTTCTCGACCGAAGGCGGCGCGACTGCGGCAGGGCCGTTCACGAGTGCGCTAACCGGCCTGAGCCCTAACACCGGATCATCTTGTCCGGGCCTACTCGACGAACGCCCTGACGACCGTCTACGGCGATCAAGTGACGTTCACCGCGCTCTCGACCTTCACGCTGACCTATGCTGCGGGGACCGGCGGTACCATCACGGGCGCCTCTCCGCAGACGGTTGACTACGGCGGTAGCGGCATGACGGTGACGGCCGTCGCGGACGCGAACTGCCATTTCGTGTCCTGGTCGGACGACGTGACGACGGCAACGCGGACGGATTCCAACATAACAGCCGCATCAACGTTATGGCGATATTTGCGCCGGACTCGACCCCAGCGCTCGGCCCGATCGCGCTCTACGAGGCGACCAACGGGGCCGGCTGGACCAACAGCTCGGGTTGGAAAGCCGAGCCGCTCTACACGGACGGATTTGCCATGCCGGGCACAGAAGGCACCTGGTTCGGCGTGATAATGTCCGGCGTGACCATCACGGGGATCAACCTCCCGGCCAACAACCTCGTGGGGAGCATTCCCTCCAAGTGGGCGATCTGTTCCTCGACCGTCCTCAATCTCAGCTCCAACTCGCTCACCGGTTCGATCCCTTCGAGGATAGGCGACCTGACGAACCTCACCCTGCTCCGACTCGGCTCCAACCAGCTCTCCGGGTCTATACCCTCCGGACTGTGGAACTTGGTCAACCTGCAGGAGATCGATCTCACCATCAACCAACTTAGCGGCACTCTTCCTGCGAGTGTGGGCAATTTGACAAACCTTCGAACCCTCTCACTCCAGAATAATACGTTCAGCGGTTCCTTGCCTTTTGAATTGGGCAACCTAATTAATCTGAGAACGCTCGCGCTGTCAATTAACCAGTTCAGCGGATCCCTCCCGCGAGCATCTGGCAATCTCGCTGCCCTTCGGGAGTTAATTTTGTTTGGCAACCAGTTCAGCGGGGAGCTGCCTGAGGAGCTAGGGGACCTATCTGCTTTAACTTACCTCCGAGTAGCAGACAACCAAATCAGCGGATCCATTCCGGCGAGCTTGGGCGGCCTGTCCAATCTGACCGCTCTTATCGCGGGCAATAACCAGCTCAGCGAGAGCTTCCAGCCGAGCTGGCGAACCTGCACCCTGACTCGTCACTCTGGATCTCCGCTTTAACTACCTGACGGGGACGATCCCCGCGTTTTTGGGCGGGATGACGTCTTTGCTGGAGCTCCATCTCCAACACAACCGTAATCTGGAACATAACAGCGGGCTTTAGTGGTTCGATCCCTCCGGAGCTCGGGGAGCCTTTCTTCGCTAAGGGAGCTTTATCTTCATTCCAACTCGCTCACGGGAGGGATTCCTGAGGAGTTGGGATCTGGCGAACCTGCGGATGCTGTATCTCAACGATAACCAGCTCAGTGGTCCGATCCCCCCGGCATTGGGGAGCCTTCACAATCTCAAGACTTACACCGATATTCCAACCATCTGAGCGGATCCATCCGTCCCAACTGGGGGCCCGACACAACTCATTGACCTCTCAGCCCATGCTAAC
>CAWEJF010000016.1:0-65378 GCA_963809345.1 Candidatus Aminicenantota bacterium
AGGGATCGAAATAGGGAGTCCTCGCCATGAAGAAGATCGTGGGTTTAGCCGTAATAGCCGTCCTTTCTCTGGCGGCCTGGGGGTCTCCACGACCGGATGATTTTCCGGTTCTCACCGGGCCCTACCTTGGCCAGACGCCTCCAGGAAACACGCCTATCGTATTTGCCCCGGGCATCGTTAGCACCGGTCTCTATACCCGGGATATCGCCATCTCGAAGGCTGGCGACGAGATCTTTTTTTGTGTTGCCGACGGCGGTTTTACCGCGATCTTCGTGACCCGACTGGCCGGCAGCCGCTGGACCGAACCGGCCATAGCGCCCTTTTCCGGGAAGGGATTCCTCGATTTCGAGCCGCATCTTTCTCCGGACGGTCGACAGCTTCTGTTCCTGTCCAACCGTCCGCCCGCCGGCCGGGAGCCCGGGAACGGCTGGTTCTATCAGCATATCTGGGTGACGACCCGGGCAGACGAGGGCTGGAGTGAGCCCCGGATGGTCCCCGCGCCCGTCAACTCGGAAGACAATGAATTCTTCCCTTCCGTCACCAAGGACAATGTTCTGTATTTCACCAGAGCCAAGAAAGATGGATCCGCCCGGATCTACAGGGCCAAGCTTGAAAACGGCCGCTATGCAGAACCCGAGATGCTGCCGTTCATGGTCCCGGGAAAAGGAATGCTCTTCAACGCCTTCGTATCGCCACAGGAAGACTTTCTGATCACCTGCGCGCTGAACATCGACGCGGCGAATATCGACCAGGATTACTATGTCAGCTTCAGAATGCCGGACGGGGGATGGAGCAGCTTGATGAGATTCGGTCCCGAGATCAACACGCCCGGCGACAACGCCAATTCGGCCTTCGTCTCGCCTGACGGCCGGTTCCTGTTCTTCAACTCATCGAGAAAGGACCCTGCCAAACCTGAAATCAAGAGTGGGACGACGCTCAACGACATCATTCGCTCCAAATCGGAACCGGGCTCCGGCTCGTCCGCCATCTACTGGGTTTCCTCGAAGATCATCAAGGACATGAAGCCAAAGGAGTTGAAATAATTCCGTGGCGGCGATTCCATGGCCCAGACTACAGGTCCGAAAGTGGGGGTCCGATTCCCCTCACTCATCCCACTTGGCCGGAAGCGAACTTTTCCCTATTTGATGCTTTTCCCTCTGAAGAGATACCGGGGAAACGGGATGATCTCGTTAACGGACTTCTTATAGATCTCGTATTCTTCTCCAAAAGTCCTGCTGAGCAAATTCGTTTCCCCATGAATGGAAATCTTGAATCCGATATATAAGACTAAAGAAAAAGAAAATATCAGCCCTGAATGAAAGATGAGCGCCAAGGAAGGTATTATGAAAACCATCATTGAGGAATAAATCGGATTCCGGCAAAGGGCAAAAGGTCCTTTTGTAATGAGTTTGCCGGCGAAAAAGTGACCAAAAAAATACATGGCCGAGGACATCCAGAAAAGGATCCCCACCCCGAGCCCGACGAACCCTAGGACCTTGACAAAGGGGACATCCAAGAATCTCAGATCGAAGAATTCGGGATATCTGTGCATAACGACTATTGAAAGAATGATATAGGGCGAACATAACAGAGCTAATCTGGGGCCAATACCGCCCCATGGCATGGATGTTTTCATTTGCCTACCCCTCACGCACCGATAATCTTAGTCCGAAACTTAGGAACCGAATTCACTTCTTCTCCCCCATCCGCTTCACTTCCGCCTGCCGGTCGAGATAGCTCTGGCCCTCGGTGATCCAGGCTTCGGCCGGCTCGCCCTTCAGGTAATGCCCGAACCAGGCCAGGATGCGGCGCTGGTAGTCGATCTGATTCTTCTTCTGGCGCAGGCCGTGATCTTCGCCCATGTAGGCGACCATGACGACGTTCCTCCCGGCCCGGCGCGCGATGTTGTAGAGCTCGACGCTCTGGTGCCAGCCGACGATCCCATCCACATCACCCGCCTCGAGGAGGAGCGGGACGGTCATGGCGTGAGCGTTGAAAACGGCGGAGTTGTCGACGTAGGCCTGGAGATCCTCCCAGAGGGGGACCACCATGCGCTCCTGGCCCGTTTCGATATGATCGGTCTCGGCAATGCCCTGACCCCAATGATGGTCGCCATAGTAGCTGACCAGGTCCGTGATCGGCGCCCCGGCCACGGCCGCCGCGAAGACGCCGTCGGTGTGCGTGGCGAGGAACGAGGCATCGAACCCGCCCATCGAATGCCCGACGACACCGACGCGCGCCGGGTCGACGAGCCCCGTCTGGATGACCTGCTTCACTCCGGCCGTCACGCACTCGGCCACCGAGACGCCCGGCTGCCGGGGCGTGAAAACGATATCGGGCTGGAAGACGAAGTAGCCCAGGCTGGTGAAGACGGACGTGTTGTAGTATTCGCGGTCCGACGGCGCGACGTAACGATGGACGTTCTGGGAAAGCAGCTCGTAGATATAAACGACCATCGGGTACTTCTTGCCCGCTTCGAACCCGGCCGGGTAATAAAGCGCGCCCTGTAAAGGCCGCCCTTTCGCGGTCTTGTAGTCGATGAGCTCGCTCCGTCCCCACGCGAAATTGGCCTGGAAGGGGTTGGTCGTCGTGACCTGCCGGGCGCTCGCGAGCTCCGGACCTCCGACGAAGAGGTCGGGCGAATCGTCATAGTCCTGAACGCTGTAGACATAGGTTTCCGTGGCTTTGGCTTTGGCCAGGGAGCTGACGGCCTTGTCGAGCCAGACAAGGCGCGTCGAGGGGGCGCCAGGCTTGATCCGGGCGAAGCCCGATTTCTTGGAGAGATCGCCGAAGATGTAAGCATAGACCGGCTTGGCGAAGTCGACCCATTCGGCCTCGGGGTCGAGCCGAACCAGGCGGGACCGAACCTTCTCCGCGGCTCCGTCGGTCAAGCGCCGGGCCCCTGACCCGTTCGCCGCGACCTCCCAGACGTCGTACTTATCGTAAAGGAGGACGGCCGCGTCGTTCTTCGTCCAGCCGGCGACGCCGAAGGGCGGCTTATGGGGAGCCGTCTGGTCGGACTCCAGATCGATGAACGAGGTCGGGACGTTCTTGGTGATGTTGGTGAGGGCGCGCGTCGTCGTGTCGACCGTCCAATAATGGTCGTCCTTCACGAGAAGAAGGTACTTCCCGGACGGCCCCGGCTCCACGGAATCGTCTTCGATCCCGTCCAGGATCTTCGTCCGCACGCCCGTCTTCAGGTCCTGGAGGTAGAGGTCGGCGGCCGGGCGGCCGATCGTCCGGTTCATGGCGTATTTCGACCACTCGGCGACATAGGCGACCGAGGCGCGCTTGATCGGCGACACTTGTTCGTTGACCGGGTCCTTGCCGAGCTGGACGAACGCGCCCGTATCGAGGTGCCAAGCCGCCGGCATGTGCCGCTCACGGAGCCGGGCGGCGTTGTTCTTCTGATACGGCATGACGAGCACGTCCTTCCAGTGCCAGACCTCGACGGTCGACGGTTCCTCGGCGGGCGCCTTCGGCGGGCTCACCTCACTTTTGGCCGCGGGAGCTGCCTTCTCCTCCCATTTCGCGATCCCGAAGAACAGAGTGCGCCCGTCATCCGACCAGGAGAGCTGCCGGAACGGCACGGTCCTCAGGCCGGCGGGAAAGCCCTTGTCCGCGGTGGGGTCGTAAGTGCGCTGCCGCTCGCTCGCGCCGATGCCGGTCCAGGCCATAATGAGGTGGGTCGGACCCTCGCGGCGGTCCTCGTTCTTCGTCCGAAACACGGCCAGGTCCGGGGCGTTCTTCCGCCAGGCGAGTCCCGTGTAGATCGAGGCGGACGAATCGAGCACCCGAAGGACGCCGCTCGCGGCATCGAAGAGCTGGACGCCATTGCCGGCCTTGCCCTCCGCGCTGATGGCCAGGGCAATGAGGTGGCTGAGCTCGGCGTCCTGCCAGGCGAATTGGGAGACGTTGCCAAAAGGCACATCCTTGCCGGAGGCGAGGTTTCTCACAATGACCAGGGTGCCGGGCTTTTCCTCGTCCGCGTCGGAGCCGGCGCCCCCGCCGCCGCTCCCCTCTCGCGGCCCGGCCGGCGGTGCCGGGGCGTAGTGATCCATGGCCAGGAAACCGCCGTCGCGGCTGAAGACGAACGATTCGACGTCATCGATGATCGTCGTCTCGCCCGAACCGAGATTGAGCAGGCCGATCTTGTTCCGTACCGGCTTCTTGTCCTTTTTCAGCTTGTCCTGGTCCGCCTCGGACATACCGATGGAGTACGCCAGCCATTTCGAATCCGAGGAAAAGACGGGCTGGGCGCCGAACGCGGCCACCTTGACCGTATTGTCGGCCAGCTTCAGGACGCGCAGCTCGTTATTCCGGTCAGAGCGGTTGATCCCGTAGGCGAGCCAGCGGCCGTCCGGAGAGAAGCCTCCGTAAGCGCCGGGCCGGCCCAAGGTCTCCCATTGACCGAAGTCGGCGGGAGTCGCCGGTTTCTTGGTTTGGGCTGAGATCGTGCCCGAAAGGATCAAGAGGACCCCTAAGACAACGGCCATGGTTCGTTTCATTGGAATACCATCCTCTCTGGAAGGAAATAGGCGCCGGCCTTCACCGCGAAATGATAGTTCCGGCCATGGATTCGTGTCAATCAAAAGAGGGCCTAGGCGTAAAGGTTGCTTTTTGGCCCCCGTGTCCGCTATGCTTGATACTCGAGACGGATATCAATATGGGATCTGAAAAGAGAAGCCCCGTCGTGGATTCCCCTCTCCACATCCTCATCGTGGACGACGAGCTCAACATCCGGAAAACGCTGACGGTATGTCTCGAGACGGAAAGCCACAAGGTCACCGCCGTCAGCAACTTTCAGGACGCGCTGGCGGAGGCCTCGCGCAGGTCCTTTGATCTCGCCTTCGTTGACCTCCGGCTGGGCACGGACGACGGCCTTGACCTCATCCCGGCGCTTCTGGCCGCCACGCCATGGCTCAAGATCATCGTCATCACGGCCTATGCGTCCATCGACACCGCCGTCGAGGCCATCCGGCGAGGGGCTACCGATTACATTCCCAAGCCGTTCACACCCGATCAGATCAACCTGGCGGTCCGCAAGGTGTTCGAGGTCCGGTTCCTGGAGCAGAAGGTCGCGGCGCTGCAAGAGGACCTTGGGCGACAGCGTCCCGAGATCGATTTCTCGAGCTCGAGCCCCAAGATGCAGAGAGCCGTGAACGTGGCGCGCCAGGCCGCCGCCGCCGAAGCCACGATCCTTCTTTGCGGGGAGAGCGGAACAGGCAAGACCGTTCTGGCCCGGGCCATCCACTCCTGGAGTGCCCGGGCGGATAAGCCGTTCAGCCTCATCTCCTGCCCTTCCTTCCCTCCCGAGCTGCTGGAAAGTGAGCTCTTCGGGCATGTGAGGGGAGCCTTCACGGGGGCCGTCCGTGATAACCCGGGCCGGATCGCCGCGACCGACGGCGGGACGCTTCTTCTGGACGAGATCGGCGACCTACCGCTCCCCTTGCAGCCGAAGCTCCTGCGTTTTGTCCAGGATAGGGAGTACGAGCGCATCGGTGACACACTGACAAGGAAGGCGGACGTGCGGTTGATCGCCGCCACGAACACGAACCTGGCGGAAGCCGTCAAGGAAGGTCGATTCCGGGAGGACCTTTATTTCCGCCTCAGCGTGATTCCGATCGAGATCCCTCCCCTCCGCGAGAGATCGGACGACGTGCCCGTCCTTGCGGACCGTCTGTTAGCCTTCCACGCCCGAAATAATCACCGTTCATTCTTGGGATTCAAGGATGAAGCGCTCCAGGCCTTGACGGCCTATAATTGGCCAGGGAACCTCAGGGAATTGAGCAATGCCATCGAACGTGCCGCCATCCTCTGCCCGACCGACCGCATAGGCCTCGAGTGTCTCCCCGCAAATCTCTCTCCGGAGGGCACCGAGGTCAGAATCGGCGACCCCGTCAGCCTCGATAAGATCGAGGAATCGCATATCCGACGAGTTCTGGCAAACTCCAAATCACTTCAGGAAGCGGCCTCCGTTCTCGGCATTGACCAGGCCACGCTCTGGCGGCGTCGAAAAAAGTACGGCGTCTAGACGCATTGCATTTTTCAATGGCCTGCCCGGCCAATCATTGATGAATGCAATTCCAACCCCTGCGGGGCCTCATTATTTTATTCATTATCAAAGATTTAAAAGGTGACCACGTTGGCACGAGTTTTGCTTAATTATAGACCGGAAGGAAAAGAATAGTGCTTGGTCTTCGCCAAAAGATCTCCTTGGGATTCAGCGCGCTTCTGATCATCATCATCGTCATCGGAACGCAAAGCATCCTCCATCTTTCCAGGCTGGGCGCCTCGATCGACGTCATCCTCCGCGAAAACTATCGCAGCGTCATCGCCTGCCAGCAGATGAAGGAAGCCCTGGAGCGCATCGACAGCGGAATCCTTTTCGTTCTTCTCGGCCATACAGGGGAGGGTGACGAACTCGTCCGCGACAATCAGGCCGCTTTCAAGAAGTCCCTTCAAGTCGAGCTCAACAACATCACCCTCCCGGCAGAGGGAGAAAAGGCCGCCCGCCTGCGGGACCTTTTCAGACAATACGAAGCCCATCTGAAGGGCGTCACCGATCCTGGCCAACCCGCGGATGTCCGGAATCAGGCCTATTTCATGGACCTCCTTCCGCTGTTCGGCCAGATCAAGAACCAGGCCGACGAGATCCTGCAGCTGAACCAGCAGAACATGAGTGACGCCAATGACCGCGCTCGCCGGAGTGCCGAATCCGCCAGAAAGCAGATGTATGTTCTTCTGTCGGTCGGGACGGCGCTGGCTGTTATCTTCATTTTGTTTACCAGGCGATGGATCCTCCGGCCGATCCACCGCCTCATTCGGTCGGCGGACGAGATCCGGCGCGGCAACCTGGACCTCGTCGTGGCCGCCGATTCCCGGGACGAGATCGGGCACCTGTCAGAAGCGTTCAACGCCATGGCCGCAAGCCTGCGGGAATTCCGGAGGACGGACCAGGTCAAGCTTCTCCGCATCCAAAGGGCCACTCAGCAGGCCTTTGACAGCCTTCCCGACGCGATCGCGGTCATCGACGCGGAGGGGAAGGTCGAGGTTGCCACGGAATCGGCCCGGACCGTTTTTGGCCTGAAACCCGGGGTTGCCGTCGCGGACCTGCCGTTCGGCTGGATGGCCGACCTCTGGCGCGATGCGCGTCGGGAGGGCCGCGCCGCAATTCTCGAAGGCCAGAGGTCCGTCCAGCAATTTGTAGGGGGCGCAGAGCGCTACTATCGCCCCGAGGCGGTGCCGATCCTGGATAACGAGCGCCTGACGACCGGGGTGATCTTTGTCCTCAAGGATGTCACCCAGCTCCGGCAGCAGGACGAGATCAAGAGGGGCGTCGTCCGGACCGTGTCCCATCAGCTGAACACCCCTCTCACTTCGGTACGCATGGCGATCCATCTCCTCCTCGGCGAGAAGGTCGGCGCCCTGAACGAGAAACAGGCGGAGCTTCTGATGTCGGCCCGCGAGGACAGCGACCGCCTTCACGATATCCTCGACAGCCTTCTCGACCTCAGCCGCTTCGAATCGGGCAAGGCCCAGATGGAATTCCGGGCCCTCTCCCCGCGGTCGATCGTCATGGATTCCGTCGAGTCATTCCGCCGGACGGCCCAGGACCGCGGTGTGGCCCTTCAGGCGGACGTCGCGGAGGACGTTCCCGACGTCTGGGTGGATACGACCCGGATCGGCCATGTCTTCAGCAACCTCGTCTCGAACGCGCTCCAACACACCTCTCCCGGCGGCCGGATCGCGCTGACCGCCGAAGCCGACGATGCCTGGGTTCGCTTTCATGTCTCCGACACGGGCCAGGGCATCCCCGCGGCGTTCCTCACGAGGGTCTTCGAGCCCTTCTTCCGGGTCCCCGGCCGTCGGAACGAAACAGGCGCGGGGCTCGGGCTGGCCATTGTCAAGGAGATCGTCGAAGCCCACGGCGGTACGGTGGGCGTGGAGAGCATCGAGGGGAAGGGATCGAACTTCACTTTCACTCTGCGAAGGGCAGACCGGTTCCCGAAAGAAAAGGCGGCCCTATGATCGACGTGTTCTTCGTCCTGCTGACGGTTCTTTTCTTCGGCCTGTGCGCATTGTACGCCAGGGCTTGCGAAAGGCTCTGACGATGGCCGACATCCTGGGACTCACCATCGGGATCCTGCTCATCGGCTATCTTCTGCTGAGCATCCTGCGGCCCGAGAAGTTCTGACGAGGCGATGGCGATGGACCTTTCCGGCTGGCTTCAACTGGCCCTCTTCGTCGGCCTCCTGTTCGCGGTCACGAAGCCTCTGGGTCTCTACATCATTCGGGTCCTCGAGCCCGAGGGCAAGACCTGGCTGGACCGGCCGGTCAAGCCGGTCGAGCGCCTCCTCTATCGGATCCTCGGCATCGACCCGAAGACGGAGCAGGATTGGCGACACTATGCGCGGTCCCTCATCATCTTCAGCCTGGCCGGAATGCTGTTCACCTATGCCGTGCTCCGGCTCCAACATCTCCTGCCGCTCAATCCTCAACAGTTCGGGCCGGTCCGGCCGGACCTGGCCTTCAACACCGCGGCCAGCTTCGCGTCCAATACGAACTGGCAGAACTATACGGGAGAAACGACCCTTTCCTATTTTTCACAAATGGTCGGGCTCGTCTTCCATAACTTCGTTTCGGCGGCCGCCGGCATCGCCGCGGCCGCGGCCCTCGTCCGGGGCATCTCTCGGCATGCGGCCAAAACCGTCGGTAATTTCTGGGTTGACCTCGTCAGGATCAACCTCTATCTCCTTCTCCCCTTTTCGATCGTCTTCTCGCTTTTCCTGACATCGCAGGGGATGATCCAGAACTTCAGGCCTTCCGCCCGGGTCGCGACGGTCGAGAGCGCGGCCGTTCAAACCATCGCCCAGGGGCCGGTGGCTTCCCAGGCAGCCATCAAGATCCTGGGGACGAACGGCGGAGGTTTCTTCAACGCCAACGCCGCCCACCCCTATGAGAACCCCACGCCCCTTTCGAACTTCATCCAGATGCTGGCCATCTTTCTCATCCCGAGCGGCTTGACGTATTACCTCGGGCGAAAGGTCAAGAACCAGAAACACGGCTGGGCCGTTTGGAGCGCCATGGCCATTCTCTTTCTGGCCGCGGCGCTGGTCTGCTGGAAGGCCGAAAGCGCCGGAAATGCCCGACTGCAGGCCCTGGGTGTCGACCCGGCCGGAGGCAACATGGAGGGCAAGGAGGTTCGGTTCGGCATCGCGGGCTCGAGTCTCTTCGCCACCGTCACAACGGCGGCCTCCTGCGGGGCGGTCAATTCCATGCACGATTCGTTCACCCCTCTCGGGGGCCTGGTCCCGTTGTTCAACATTCAGCTCGGCGAGGTGGTCTTCGGCGGCGTGGGCTCGGGGCTCTACGGGATGCTCATCTTCGTCATCCTGGCCGTCTTCCTCACCGGTCTGATGGTCGGACGAACCCCGGAGTACATGGGTAAAAAGATCGAGGCCTATGACGTAAAAGTATCTGTTTTGGCCTTGCTCATCCTGGTATTCTCCATCTTGGGTTTTTCCGCCTGGGCCGCAGCCAGCCGGTGGGGGCTTGCTGTGCAGGGAAATTCCGGGCCTCATGGGCTGAGCGAGATCCTCTACGCCTTCTCGTCCGGCGCGGGCAACAACGGCAGCGCCTTCGCCGGATTGAACGGCAATACCGTCCCTTACAACATATCCCTGGCTTTGGCTATGCTCCTGGGCCGTTTCATGATGATGGTGCCCGTCTTGGCCTTGGCCGGTAACTTGGTCAGAAAGAAGATCCTCCCGCCGAGCGAGGCGAGTTTTCCCGCGAGCGGCCCGACCTTCGTCATCATCCTCATCGGGACCGTGATCGTCGTCGGGGCCCTGACCTTTCTGCCGGCCCTGGCCCTCGGCCCCATCGTCGAGCACTTCCTGATGACGGGATCGAGGATCCTGTATTAAGCGAGGATGAACGTGCGCGCCAGGAACCGCTCCCTTTTCGACAAGGCCATCGTCAGCCGCGCGGCGTTCGACGCCGTCAAGAAGCTGAATCCGTCCCACCTGCTCAAGAATCCCGTCATCTTCGTCACTGAAGTCGGAGCGCTGCTGACGACGGCCGGCCTGCTGATGAGATCGAAGGGCGAGCCGGCGGGCTTCGCGCTCCAGGTGGCCCTCTGGCTCTGGTTCACGGTCCTGTTCGCCAATTTCGCCGAAGCGATGGCCGAAGGCCGGGGAAAGGCCCAGGCCGACGAGCTCCGCAAGACTCGATCCCGGACCACGGCACGACTCCTTCGGCCCGACGGCTCGGTCGAGACGATCCCCTCCGAGCGCCTGCGCAAGGGCGACGTGGTCATCATCTCCGCCCGCGAGATCATCCCGGCCGACGGGGAGATCATCGAGGGCGCGGCCATGGTGGACGAATCCGCCATCACGGGCGAGTCTGCCCCGGTCATCCGCGAAGCGGGGGGCGACCGGAGCGCGGTCACCGGCGGGACACGCGTCTTGTCCGACAGGATCAAGGTCCGTGTTACAGCCGACCCAGGGAAGAGCTTCCTCGACCGGATGATCAGCCTGGTCGAGGGGGCGCGGCGCCAAAAGACGCCGAACGAGATCGCCCTGACCATCCTTCTTTCGGCCCTGACGATCATCTTTCTCGTTGTCATCATATCCCTGAAGCCCTTCGGCGGATATTCCGGGGTCACCTTGACGACGACCGTGCTCGTCGCCCTCCTCGTTTGCCTGATCCCGACGACGATCGGCGGCCTGCTGAACGCCATCGGGATCGCCGGCATCGACCGCATGGTCCAGAAGAATGTTCTGGCCATGAGCGGGCGCGCCGTCGAAGCCGCGGGCGACGTCGACGTGCTGCTCCTCGACAAGACCGGGACGATCACCCTGGGCGACCGCCAGGCCACCGCTTTTCTCCCGGCGCCGGGGGTCACGGTCGAGGAGATGGCCGGCGCGGCCCAGCTCGCGTCCCTGGCCGATGAGACGCCCGAAGGGCGGAGCATCGTCGTCTTGGCGAAGAATTACGGACTGCGCGAACGCTCCATCGCCGACATGCCCGGAGCAACGTTCATCGCGTTCTCCGCCCAGACCCGCATGAGCGGTGTCGACTTCGAAACGCACCGCATCAGAAAAGGAGCCCCGGACGCGATCCGGGGATTCATCGGCGAAATCGTTCCTCTCGAGGTCACCGATTCGGTCAGTCATATCGCTCTCCAGGGAGGGACGCCTCTTCTCGTGGCCGACGGAAGCAAGGTCTTGGGCGTCGTCCATCTCAAGGATATCGTCAAGGGCGGCCTGAAAGACCGCTTCGAGCGGTTTCGGGCCATGGGGATCAAGACGGTCATGATCACCGGCGACAACCCCCTCACCGCGGCGGCGATCGCCCGGGAGGCGGGTGTCGACGATTTCATCGCCGAGGCCAAGCCCGAAGACAAGCTGACGCTCATCCGAAAGGAGCAAGCGGCCGGTCACCTCGTGGCCATGACGGGAGACGGCACGAACGACGCCCCCGCCCTGGCCCAGGCGGACGTCGGGGTGGCGATGAATTCGGGCACGCAGGCCGCCAAGGAGGCCGGCAACATGGTCGACCTCGATTCCAACCCGACGAAGCTGATCGAGGTCGTCGAGATCGGAAAGCAAATGCTCATCACCCGCGGCGCGCTGACGACCTTCAGCATCGCCAACGACGTCGCCAAGTATTTCGCCATCATCCCGGCCATGCTGGTCGGCGTCTTCCCCGTCATCGCGCCCCTCAACATCATGGGTCTCCGTTCGCCGGCGAGCGCCATCCTGAGCGCGGTCATCTTCAACGCCCTGATCATCATCGCTCTCGTCCCCCTAGCGCTCCGCGGCGTCCGCTTCCGGCCCCTGGGAGCGGCACCTCTCCTCCGGCGCAATCTTATGATCTATGGCCTGGGTGGGCTCGTGGCCCCTTTCCCCGGGATCAAGCTCATCGATATCATTGTCAATGCCCTACATCTTGTTTAACATGAGAAAGGACGCATGGAAATGAAGACCTGGCTGGCCGAGCTCCGGAGGTCGTTCCTGGCCGTGGCTGTCCTGGCCATCATTCTGTGCGGCCTCTACCCGCTCACGGCCTTGTTCCTCGCTCAGGGCCTTCTTCCCGGCCGGGCCAACGGCTCGCTCATCGTGCGGGACGGCGTCGTCAGCGGGTCGAACCTGATCGGCCAGGAGTTTTCGGCCCCAGAGTATTTTCACCCGCGCCCCTCGGCGGCCGGGCAGGGATACGACGGCGGCCGGTCCGGGGGAACGAATCTCGGGCCCTTATCGAAGGACCTCGCGGAGACCGTTCTCAGGCGGATAGCGGAATACCGTGCCGAAAACGGGCTTGCCGCCGCTACTCTGGTACCGGCCGACGCCGTCACGGCCTCGGGGAGCGGGCTCGACCCCCATATATCCCCGGAAAACGCCCGGCTCCAGGCCTCCCGGGTATCCAGGACCCGAGGCCTCGCGGAGGCCGTTGTTCTTGCCCAGATCAAGTCCTGTACCGAAGGCCGCACGCTGGGCATACTGGGCGATCCCCGAGTGAACGTCCTGCGTCTGAACCTCGCTCTGGATGGAATCCGCGATGCTGGAAGATAAGGCCGACGCGTTTCTGCGGATGATCCGCCGGGCCCAGCGGGGACGGCTGAAGATCTTCCTCGGCTACTCGGCCGGCGTCGGCAAGACCTATCAGATGCTCCAGGAAGGTCACCGGCTCAAGAACGAGGGCATCGACGTCGTCATTGGCCTCCTCGAAACGCATGGCCGGGCGGACATCGCCCGGCTGGCCGAGGGCCTCGAAGTCGTTCCCCGCCGCGCCCAGGAATACCACGGCATCGCGATCGAGGAGATGAACGCGGAGGCGGTCATCGTCCGCAAGCCGCAAGTGGCCCTCATCGATGAACTCGCTCACACGAACATCCCGGGCAGCCGGAACGCGAAGAGGTACGAGGACGTCCTGGATATCCTGGCCGCAGGGATCCACGTCATCAGCACGCTCAACGTCCAGCACCTCGAAAGCCTCTACAACATCGTGGAGACGGCCGTCGGGGTCAAGGTCCGCGAGCGTCTTCCGGATTCCATCCTGGCCGAGGCGGACGAGATCGTCGATGTCGACCTGGCGACCGACGACCTCCGGAAGCGCCTCGAAGAAGGGAAGATCTACCCGGCCGAGCGGATCGAAACCGCGATGGCCAACTTTTTCGTAAGGTCCAACCTGGAGAAGCTTCGCGAGCTGACGCTCCGCGAGCTCGCGGCGCAGATCGACCTGCGCCGGCGCGAGGCCCAGGGGGCGGAGGGCGGCGCCGCCTCGGACCAGGTCATGGTTTGCCTGAGCTCGCACGGACCGAACAGCGAGAAGCTGCTGCGCTACGGCTCGCGACTGGCGGGGAAGCTCAACCTGAACTGGTACGCTGTCTACGTCCAAACGCCGTCCGAGGAGGCCACGGTCATCGACGCGCAAGTCCAGCGCCATCTCTCGGACACGCTGACGTTGGCCAAGCAGCTGGGGGCCATGGTCTTCACGTACAAGGGCGAAGACATCGCCGACACCATTCTCCGGTTCGCCGCGGAATACAGGGTCGGTCATATCGTCGTGGGCAAGGGCCGCCCGAGGCCCCTCTGGAAAAGGATCGGCCGGAACAAGACGGTCGTGGAAGACCTGATCAGGAACGCCCGGAACGTCACGGTCATCGTCCTTGATACATGCGAGGCATGGCCGGGGTCTATCCAGCCTCAGCCAGAGATTCCGGAAGAAACTTCGCCGGCTGCGTCGGCCGAGGGATCAGGTGTCGAGCCGATCGACCGCCCTCGCTTGAGCCTGTTGTCGTCTCCTCAGCATATCGTGATCTGGGATACGGCCGTTGAGAAGGAGACCGTTCTCAGGACCCTGGCCTCGACTGTCGGAAAGGAAGCGGGAATCGGACCCGGGGAGAGCGTTTTCGAGTCCATCATGAAACGGGAAGCCCAGGGCTCCACGTTCTTCAACGAGGGAGTGGCTTTCCCTCATGTCCGGCTGGAGGGATTGGCCGCTCCCGTCATCGCCCTGGGGTTGACGCGAGAGGGGATCATCGACGTGGCGACGGACAAGCCCATCGAGATCGTCTTCCTCATCCTATCGCCGGCCCAAACCCCCGATGCCCAGGTCAAGCTCCTGGGCCTGGCCAGCCGGGCGGCCCAGAACAGGTCCCTCATGCAGGCCTTGCGGACCGTCCGGACGCCGGAGGAAACCATGAGGGCCATCCGTGATTGGGAAGCTTCGGCGTGAGGTCTGTGGATCGGACGATAATGAATAACATATCGAGGGGAACAACGGATCTCCCCCTGGAGGCAACATGACACTCAAAAAGAAACTGAGCTTGGGGTTGGGGTTCTTATTCCTGATCATCTTTGTCCTGGCGATCGTCTGTTCCTATGATATCGGCAGGCTCTCTCAGGACGCCGAGAACATCCTGAAAGACAACTATAAATCTCTCGTCTTCTCCAAGAAAATGATCGCGGCCCTTGAAGATACGCGGACGGCCATCAGCAGCATCGTCTTCAATCCCGCCGAAGACCAAAAGACATCCGACTACTACTTGAAGCTCTTTGAGGCCGGCAGGACCGAATTCGAAAGCAACTTGAAGTCCGAAAACGGCAACATCACCGAGATCCATGAAAGCGAATACGTGGCCACGGTCAACCAGGGCTATGTTTTCTACGCCAACCTCTGCCTGCGGATCGTCAAGGGTGAGGGCGGCCGCGCCCTCTATTTCAACGAATACCAGCCGGCCTTTGAAAAGCTCACGCACGCCGTCAATAATATCAACGATCTCAACATGCAGGCGGTCGAGAGGAAGAGCCTTATAGCGAAGGATGATGCCGTCGGGATCATTCGCCTCATGGCCATCATCGGGGCCTTTTGTCTGATCCTGGCGTTCGGCTATTTTTGGTACTTCCCGTTCTACATCTCCAACTCGATCGCCTATCTCGCGGAAAGGATGAAAACGCTCCTCGAAAGATCCGGAATCGTCCTCGATATCAAAACGAAAGATGAGGCCTTTGTCATTTTGCAAGGCATCAACTTGTTGGAGAATGAGCTGGGAAAGAAGGACGATGGGGAAGCCCGGGAGGTCAAAGGTTGAGGCCATGATCTCGAGTTCTTGACACCCGGCCGCGACGGGGCATGCCATCATTTCTTGAGGGGCGGAGTCGACGGTCACGGCGCATCTGGGTCTTGAGCTTCCAAAAGGCGATCGACCGGTCGACCCCTCCGATGAAGCCTGCGTCTACGAATATGCGGTCATCGATCTTGACGACTGGCATCCAATGCTCTTGATAATCCCCGCTAGAGGGGATTCGCTCGTCCCGGTCGCATGCGAGATTAGTGGGGCATGGAGAACCCAGAACTCACGCTAGCCCTTGCGGTCGCCGCCTCGGGGACCGCATCATATGGGGCGCGCCGAAGCGCCGGCAAAGAGCTGATAACAAAAGACTTGACAGATGTGCATACATATGAAATTATCCGGGCAAAATGGATTACACGCGTTTGGGGAAAGGACCCGCGGGGCTTCGTGAAAAGGACGGGCAGATAACTGAGTAGCATCATCGCGGCCCTCATCTGTTCTTTGGTGATCCCCGTGTATTTCCTCTGCCTGATGGCGGACGGCAGGAAGCTCCAGGAGAGACTTCCCGGCGCCCCGACCCCGATCTCGACCGCGTTCTTCGCTGATGCGCACGAAGGTGAAAGCCTTCTCATCACCTCGGAATACCCTCAGTGGATGGCGCGTCCTTTCATCGAAACCGACGAGGCGGCGATCGAGCCTCAGGGGACGGACGAGATCCTGAGCTAAGCCCCGGCGCACCGGTCAGGGGTCCCCGGCTTCGTCCTCCTGGGACCGGAATATTCCCCAAATCGGGCCGCCCGAACGACAAAACTCCAGATGCAACACCTCGAACCTCGCCGCCCGTTCCTTGATTTCAGCCGGGGCGCATGGTATTTTGGATGTCAAGCCCTCGCCATAGCCATGAAAAGCAACGTCTTGGTTGTGTTCATCCTTGCCTCGCTGGCCACCCTCGGACCGGTTCGGGAGGCCTTTGCCCAGGAGCAGGTCAAGGACCAGACCGCCCACGAATACGTCGTCCGGGCCATTACCCTGGCCGTCACGGTCCAGGATTCCAAGGGGCGGTTCGTCAACAACCTCACCGAAAAAGACTTTACGATCTACGAGAACAACAAGAAGAAGCCCATCACGTACTTCCTGCATGATTTCGGGGCGCCGCTCAGCCTGACCGTCCTGCTCGACGTGAGCGGGAGTATGGCCCTCGAGAACAAGCTCGAGGAATGTAAGGCCGCCCTCCGCAATCTGGCCACCCGGCTTCTCCGGCCCCGGGACGAGATCGCCCTCCTTCTCTTCGCCGACGGTCAGGTCGAGGTCGCCGCCAAACACTCGATCGATAAGACCGAGTTTCTTAGGGTCCTCGACAAGACCGAGGCCTACGGCCAGACCGCCCTCAACGACGCCGTGGGGGTATCGCCCGAATTCGCGACCAGGGCCAAGAACGAGAAGCGGGCCCTCCTCCTCGTCACCGACGGCATCGAGAACGACAGCCAATCGACGCCCGAACAAGCTCTCGAGATCGCCCGGCGAGTGGATGTCCCCATTTACACGATCGGCTACAAGATCCCCCGCAACGAGCAGCTCGCGGCCCACAGGCGCTCGGCCGGCCTGACCTCGACCGGCATCATCGAGACCCTGGACAAGTTCTCCAAGGCCACGGGCGGCAAGGCCTGGTTCCTGAACGAGCCGACCGACCTGGCGTCCGTCGTCCAGGAGATCAAGAACGAACAGAGCCACCAGTACATCATCGGCTACACCTCTTATCAGGACACCTCGGAGCTCTACCGCTGGATCCGGGTGACGACGCCGAGCTACAAACACAAGATCCGCACCCGCCAGGGGTACTGACCCCCGATCCCATTTTGCCGACCCCTAATCCCCCCTTGGGGGTATTTTGGCTTCCGGCCCTTTCTTTTTGCCCGGAAAAGGCTTATGATGAAGGCGTGCGGGGTTTGGGAGCTTCGGCGATATTCCATCGCCCGGCAAGAAAAATCATCGAGAGGAGGTTCTCATGAAGAACAGGAAGATCGTCATTTTGGCCGGTATCCTTTTGGTCGCCATCATCCTCGGACCGGCCTGCGCCACCAAGAAATTCGTTCGGACCGAGTCGGGGGCGCTCGACCAGAAGATCTCGGAAGTTTCGACCGAGGTCGAAGCCAGCCAGAAGCGGATCTCGGAGCACGATGAGAAGCTGGCCACGATCGGCTCGCTCATCACCAAGCACGACGACCAGTTCAAGGCCGTCGAGGGCGAGATCGGAGAGGTCAAGACCCTCATCAAAGGCAACCTCGTCATGACGGCGACGCTGAAGAACGATGACGCCAAGTTCGCCTTCAATGATGCCAAGCTCAGCACCGAGGCCAAGGGCATTCTCGACGCGTTCGTCCAGAAGCTCGTCTCCGAGAACAAGGGCGTTTACATCGAGATCCAGGGCCACACCGACAGCACCGGCACCGATGAGGTCAACATGGCCCTCGGCCAAAAGCGGGCCGAAGCGGTGATGATGTACCTCTACACGCAGTACAAGATCCCGCTCCACCGTATGTCCGTCGTCAGCCTGGGCAGCTCGATGCCCATCGCCGACAACGGGACGCGCGACGGCCGCAATCAGAATAGGCGGGTCGAAATCCTCGTCTACGAATAAAGCGACGGTCCTCGAGTCATCAATCCGCCGGGGGGACGGGCCGGATCCGGCCTTCCCCCCGGTGATCACCTCGCCGTGACCGAGGCGGCGATCCCCTCCCGGTCGAGGTTCCCCACGCCGACGACCTCATAGGTGTAGGTCTGCGCAACGGCGACACCACGGTGGAGATAGCGATAGAGCGTGCCGCCGGGGGCCTTGGGCACTTCAGCGACGAGCGCGCGGCCGTCGCCGGTCGTCCGATAGATCCGGTACTTCAGCACGTTCGTATTCCGGGAATTGTCCGTCCAGGTCAGGATGTTGATGTATTCCCTGAGGAGCAGGCTCCGGTTCACCGACTTGACCGCCTTGAGGTTCAGGGGCGGGAAGATATTGTCCATGACGACTTCGACGGCGTCGTCACCGGTAAGGCCGATCGAGTCGTACGCGATGGCCCGGACCGTGTGCCTCCCGTTCGAGAACACGGTCGTATCGAGCGTGAACGAGAACGGAGACGCCGTCAGAGTTTGGATGAGGGTCGTGTCGCCGTAGAGCTCGACCCGATCCAGGCTGATGTCGTCGCTCGCCGTGACCTCGACGCCGATCGTCCCGTAGACCGTCTGGTCCGCGGCGAGGTTCGTGATGGCGGCGGTCGGCGGGGAATCGGCGGCCGTGATGGTCATGGTCATGGGCGTCGTCGTCCCGGTGATGGCCGAAAGCGTCATGGACGTGGCCAGGCCGTCGTACCGCGCGGAATCCGGGAACGTCAACGGCCCGAACGTCATCCCCGCCTTGTAGTAATCTCCGGCATTGGCCGAACCGGACCAGGTCTCGATCTCCTCGAGGCCGTCCGCCTCCATGAGGCGCAGCAGCTTGTGCGACGTGTAGGAATTATCATAGAGGTAATCGGAGTTCCAGGTGTTGAGGCGGGCGTCGACGTGCCAGACGATGAGGCCGTCCGAGCCGGTGAAGAGGCTCGTATCATTGCCCGACCGGTATCTGTTCTGGACCATGAAGTACTCATCGAAGATCTTCCCGCTCACGGCGCCCGGCATGAACAGGGCCGCTTCGGGGTACAGCCCCGAAGCCCTCAAAGTCACGGACTGTGAGCCCCCTGAAACGACCGTGGGCGTGATCCAGTCCAGCATGAATTTGGAGAAGCAGTTGTGGTCGCCGGAGCCGTCCATGATGTCGAGACCGCCGACGCCGCCCCGCGGTCCCACGGCGTCGTCGTAATCGTAATAGTCCGGCACCCCCAGCGCGTGGCCCGTCTCGTGGATGATCGTGCTCGGACCGAACGAGCCGCTGGGGTAGCCGTAGAGCTCCCACTGCCAGGAGTAGTTCGTCAGCCGCTTGCCATCGAGGCGAAAGGTCGAATCCGAGAACCAGGTGTAGTAGCCCCACCAGAACTCGGCCCACTCCCCGTGCGGCCCGGCCCAGAAGACACAGAGATAGTCGATCGCCCCGTCGCCATCGTTGTCGTACTGCGAAAAATCATGACCCAGGCCGTCGTAATAGGTCAGGGCCTCTTTGATCACGCTCTGGCGGCCGGCGTCGGTCTCGGCGACGGTGCTCCGGGCGTACGGGGTCTGGTACCAGCCAAGGACGTTGCCCGTGATCGTCAGCTGACCGTAAGAGGAGCGCTGGTAGAAGTTCTTCAGGCTGTCGAAAGGCGGACCGCCGGCGCCGGCCCCGAAGAGCCGGGATTCGAAGGTGGCCGGGGCTGTCGTCCCCGGATAATCCGAGAAAGAGATGAGCAGGGTGAGGATCTTGACGGTCCCGGCCGTCGGCATGCCCTCCCACGCCGACGGTGGAGCGAGGACCGGCGCTACGGCGGGGCGGGCCGAGATACGAGTGCGCCCGGGAACAAGGCGGGCGAGCTTTGTTCGGAGACGGTCCTGGATGCGCTGGGGGATCTTGTAATTGCCGTAGGATCGGGCCTGGGCGACACGGGCGGCGAGCGTGCCGTCGAGCCGATAGCGCGCCAGCTGTTCCTTGGTCGGCGGCTCGAGGGCCAGGGCCGGAACGAGGCCGGCGACAAGGACCATTAGGGCGACGGCGGCGGCGAATGCCGTTCGCTGGGCATGTGTCATGGGCGCGCTCCCGTACTCGGTGCCACTATAGGCCTCGCCAGAGCCCGCGTCAAACGAGCGCATCAGAAGGGGTCAAACCTACGCGATGCCAGTTTTGGCATCGCGTAGGTTTGACCCCTTCTTGTTTTCAGCGGACGCCGAAGTTGAAGCCCGTCCGCTCCTCGCTCCGGTCCGTCGCCGGGGCGGGCTCAGGCGACAGGGCGGAGATCTCGGCCCAGAGCTCGGGCGTCATGGGGATGTCCGCGGCCGCGAGAAGGGGCGCGAGCTGGGCCGTGTTCCGGGCCCCGATGAGGGGCGCTGTGACCGCCGGGTGGGAGGCCGCCCAGGCCACGGCCAATCCGGCCGGATCGAAGCCGCGCTCCGCGGCGAACGCGGTGAAGCGTTCGGCGATCTCATAGTTCATGGAGTCGGCGTAACGGGTGGCGTAGATCTTGTTGGTCATAAGGCGTCCCGTCTCGGGCCGGCGGTCGGGGCCGTATTTGCCGCTGAGCAGGCCGCCCGCGAGCGGGCCATAGGGGAAGACGCCGAGCCCTTCGGACTGGGCCATAGGCAGGATCTCGGACTCCGCCTGGCGCTTGAGGAGGTTGTACATGGGCTGGATGCAGGCGAATGAGGCCAGGCCCTCTTTCGCCGAGATCCCCAGGGCCTTGGCGACCTGCCAGGCGGCGAAGTTGCTGGCCCCGGTGTAGACGATCTTTCCCTGCCGGACGAGGTCGTCGAGGGCTCGCAGCGTCTCGTCGAGCGCCGTCCGGTCGTCGAAGCGGTGGACGTAGTAGATGTCGATGCGGTCGGTCTGGAGGCGACGGAGACTGGCCTCGACGGCGTACTGGATATGGCGGCGCGACGCGCCCATGGCGTTGACGTCCTTGGAGGTCGCGAAGTACGCCTTGCTGGTGATGAGCACCTCTTCCCGGCAGCCCATGATGAGGCGGCCGAGGATCTCCTCCGACCGGCCGGCGGCGTACATGTCGGCGCAATCGAAGAGATTGACGCCCGCGGCGCGGCAGGCCTCGAAGAGGGCCTTCGAGCCGGCTTCGTCGGCGTCGCCGCCGAACGACATCGTCCCGTAGGCGATGGCCGAAACCTTGACCCCGGTCTTGCCCAGGAATTTGTAGGTCATTGCGGTCTCTCCCTTTACCGGGTTTTCTTCTTCAGCTCGAGCCCGTGGCCGACAGGATAGAGGTCCGGGATCGAGACCGGGAGCTTCCCGGTGACGTCCATCTCTCCCGCCAAGGCCATGGCCGCGGTCGACTGCGTCTCCGCGGTGTCCTTGTACATGCAAAGGTAGGCGTGGACCTCGGGGATGCTCCTCAGGAGATAGGGGCTGCCGAAGGACACCGCGACGACCTTCGGCCCGCCGGCGAGCGCGGCCAGCCTGCGGATGAGGTCGATATGGCTCTGCTCGAGGCCGACGCTCCCCTTCCGATCGACGAGCCTCGAGAACAAGGCCAGGACGACGGTGTCCGCGGACGAGGCCTTCGTGAAAGCCTCGTCGAGCCGGTCCTGCCCGGTGTCCGCGTCCGCGTAGAAGGCGGCGGCCTCAGGAAACCGGGACCGCATCGCCCCGACGAAGGCCTGGCCGGCGAAATAATCGCCGAGGTCGCTGCTCAACGAAAGAACGACGAGCTTCTCCGGCGCGACGGCGAGAGGCAGGACGCCACCCTCGTTCCGCACCAGCGTCGCCGAGCTCACCAGGGTCTTGGCGGCCGCGTCGAGGAAGGCCCGCGGGGCGACGAGATGACGGAGATCATCGATCTTGACGTAGCGGTTGCGGTGAAGGCCGAGCGAGGCCTTGGCTTCGAGGATGCGGCGGACGGCGGCGTCGATCCGGGCCATCGGGATCCGGCCGTCGCGGACCGCCGCGGAGAGAAACACGATGACGTTGTCCGGCTCGGGCGGAAGGAGGAGCTGATCGGCCCCGGCCAGGACGGCGCGGAGCGAGGCCTCCTCCGTCGAGTACGTATTCATCACACCACCCATCTCGAGCGCGTCGGTCACGATGAGCCCCTTGAAGCCCATCTTTTCCCGCAGGACCCCGGTCATGATCGGGGCGGAAAGGGTCGCCGGCAGCCCGGGCGTCGGGTCGAGGGCCGGCACGGCCAGATGCGCGGACATGACGGCCTTGACGCCGGCGGCGATGGCCTGCTTGAAGGGGTAAAGCTCGACCTTCTCCAGCCGATCGAGGTCGGCGGTGATCGTCGGCAAGAGGCTGTGGGAGTCCTGCGACGTGTCGCCGTGGCCGGGGAAGTGCTTGGCCGTGGCGATCATGCCGTTGTCCTGGACGCCGCGAATGAAGGCGTTGGCGAGACGGCTGACGAGGGCCGGGTCGGCGCCGATCGACCGGGTGTTGATGATGGGATTATCGGGATTGATGTTGACGTCGACGACCGGGGCGTAGGCCATGTGGATGCCCATGGCCCGGCCTTCGAGGGCGGTGATCCGGCCCATGGCGTAGGCGAGGTCCTCGGAGCCGGTCGCTCCGAGCCCCATGAGCGGCGGGAAGAGGGTCGCGTTCGTGATCCGGTTGCCCGCCCCCCGCTCGAGATCGGCGGCCATGAGGAGCGGCACCTTGGCCAGCTTCTGGAAGGCGTTCGCGAGCTCGGCCGTCTCGTAGACCCGCGCCGGCGCGAAGAGGATCAGGCCGCCGATCCCGGAATTGGAAACGAGCGACTCGAGCTCGCGGATGGCGGCGCTGTCGGCGTTGCGGAAGTCGGCCGTGAAGCGGCAGGCGATCATCTGGCCGACCTTCTCTTCGACGGTCATCCTCTTGAGCGTGCGGGCGACCCAGCCGCTGTCGGGGGTGGTCAGGCGCGGGGTTGTCGAGGGCGCCGGCGCGCGGACGCAGCCCGAGATGGCGAGGGCCAGCAGGACGGCCGGGGCGGCGGCTCTGATCTTCATCATGGGTTCCTTCCTTCTCACTTGAGGGCGTACCTCGGCACGAGGATCGCCGCCCCCGGTCTCAATAGCGGACGAGGGCGTGGACCGCGACCTCGGGGTGGGCCTTGTGGATCGCTTCGACGCCCTTCAGGAACGACAGCTCGACGATGGCCCCGAAGCCGACGACGTCCCCCTCGAGGAGCTTGACCAGGTTGATGGAGCTCACGGAGGAGGAGCCGGTGGCGATGAGGTCGTCGATGATGAGGACGCGCTGGCCGCGGGCCACGGCGTCCTCGTGCATCTCGAAGTGCTCGACGGCGTATTCGTTCGGGGCCACGACGGTAGCGCACTTCCGGGGCAGCTTGCCTTTCTTGCGGATGACGGACATGCCGAGACGGAGGTCCCGGGCCAGGGCGGCGGCAAAGAGGAAGCCCCGGGATTCGATCCCGACGATGAGCTCAGGCCTTCTCGTGGCCGCCCAGGCCGCGAGCTCGTCGATGGTCGCGTTGAAGGCCTGGGAGCTCTGGATGATCGGCGTGATGTCCTTGAAGACGATGCCCGGCTTGGGGAAGTCGGGAACGTCGAGGATGAAGTCTTTAAGGTCGATGCTCATGGCGGTTACTTTATCAAATCGGAGGAAGAAAAAGAAGGGACCAAGGGGTATACTGGAAGGGATGGCAACCGACTATTCCCTCTACCTCGTCGCCGATGCCGATTACGCCTCGGGACGAGACCTCCCCGGCCTGGTCGGCGCGGCCGTCGCCGGCGGGGTGACCGTGGTCCAGCTCCGGGCAAAAAGCCTTCCGGGAGGCGCGTTCATCGACCTCGGGCTCGCTGTCGCCGCGCGTCTCGCGGGAACGGGCGTGCCGCTCCTCGTCAACGACCGTGTCGACGTCGCCCTGGCCTGCCGCGCGGCCGGCGTCCATCTCGGCCAGGAGGACATTCCGGTGCCTTTCGCCCGCCGTCTTCTTGGCCCGGGGGCTGTGATCGGCGTTTCCGTCAACTCGCCTGAAGAGGCCCGCCGTGCCGAACGGGAGGGCGCCGATTACGTCGGGGCCGGCCCGGCCTATGCGACATCGACAAAAGAGACCGCGCTGGCGGTCCTGGGCCCGGACGGGATCGGGCTCATCAAGCGCGCGACAGGGATCCCGGTCGTGGCCATCGGCGGGATCGGCCCGCTGAACGCCGCGGAAATCGCCGTTGCCGGAGCGGACGGCATCGCTATCGTTTCGGCCATTCTCGGCGCCCCGGACGCGAAACGGGCCGCCGAAGAGCTGAAATCGGCTTTCAACAAAGATCACAAAAGGAGGACGATATGAATCTGGGGAAATGGGCGATATTGCCGCTGGCCGTTCTTATGACGCTCTCCCCCGGCCTGGCCCTGCCCGCGGCCGGGAGCGGCGGGGCGGCCGGGCGTGACGCGATCGACCAGATCAAGAAGGTCGAGGACGCTATCCGTATTCTCGAAGAGATGATGAAGGAATCGGACAAGAGCGTCCCGGAGAGCCTCATCAGGGACTGCGCCGGGATCGCCATCATCCCCGACGTCATCCGGGCCGGGCTTATCATCGGGGGCCGCCACGGCCGGGGCGTCGTGCTTGTCCGGGCCGGGAATGGCGGCTGGAGCGATCCGGCCTTCATCGAGATCACGGGAGGAAGCATCGGCTGGCAGGCCGGGGTCCAATCGGCCGACGTCATCCTCGTCTTCAGGACCCCACGGAGCGTCGAGAACATCACCGGAGGCAAGTTCACGCTGGGGGCGGACGCCGGCATCGCCGCGGGACCGCTGGGGCGCTCAGCCGAGGCCAGCACGGACACCGCGCTCAAGGCGGAGATCCTCTCCTACTCCCGCAGCCGGGGACTCTACGTGGGGCTGACCTTGCAGGGATCGTCTATCCAGGAGGACCGCAAGGCCAACCGGGATTTTTACGGCGGCGAGATCTCGCCGAAAGACATCTTCGCCGGGAAGACCACGGTGACGCCCGAGGTGGCCGGGAAGCTCAAGAGCGCGCTGAACGCACTGGGGAAATAGGCGGGCACCCGCTATTCAATGATGATGCGGCGCTCGTCGTCGCCGGTCGTCTCGATCCGAACGCGTATCCCGTCGACGGGGAACGTCAGCTTCTCGGCCCACTCCACGACGACGATCCCCTGACCGAGCATATCCTCCCAGCCAAGATCCATGATCTCGGCCTCCCGCTCGAGGCGGTAGAGGTCGATGTGAAAGATGCGGTGCTTTCCTTCGTAGACATTGACCAGCGTGAATGACGGGCTCGAGACGCGGTTGGGGTCCGCGACGCCCGCGCCCGCCGCGATGCCCTTGGCGAAGACCGTCTTTCCCGCCCCAAGCTCCCCGACGAGAAGGACGACCTCCGCGCCCTTGAATCCGGCCGCCATTTCACGGGCCAGCTCGAAGGTCTCCTCTCCGGAGCGGGTCGTGACCGTCGTCCGCCGGCTCATTCCCCGGTCAGCGCTTTCAGGGCCGGCGGCAGAAAGCGGATGATATCGCCGGCGATGAGCGATCGTTCGCCCAGCCTTTCCGCGGCGACATCCCCCGCCAATCCATGGGCGAAGACGGCCGAGATGACGGCCCCGAGGACATCGTGCTTCTGGGCGATCTGGGAGGCGATCATGCCGCCCAAGACGTCCCCCGTACCGCCTGTGGCCATGCCTGGGTTCCCCGTCGGATTGACGAAAACCCGCCCGTCGGGGGCGGCGATGAGGGTCCTGTAGCCCTTAAGGACGACGATGACGCGGTGCTTGGCCGCGAATTCCGGGGCCAGCTCGAGGCGATGACGGATGACCTCATCGTTCGTCCGCCCGGCCAGCCGGGCGAATTCCCCGGGGTGCGGCGTGAGCACAGCCGGGGCCTCGAGTCGCGCCAGGACCTCGAGGTTCGACGCGATGATGTTGAGCCCGTCGGCGTCGATGACGCACGGGACCTTGATCTTCGGCAGAAGGCCGAGGACGAACTCCGCCGTCGAGGCGTTGGTCGAGAGCCCGGGCCCGACGAGGACGGCGTTCTTCCCTTTGAGCAAGGCGACGGCCCGGGGCAGCGCCGCCGCGGCGATCGTTCGCGCCGGGGTTTCGGCGAGCGGCTCGGTCATGAGCTCGGCCATGGTCCTGGCGATCGAGGGCAGGACGCCGGCGGCCGTGGCCACCGTGACCAGGCCGGCTCCCATACGCAGCCCAGCCCGGCCGGCGAGAGCGGACGCCCCGGACTTGCCGACCGATCCGGCGAAAATAAGGAGGTGACCGTACGATCCCTTGTGCGTGTCCTTTTTCCGCCGCGCGAAGTACGGCAGGACGGCCGCCTCTTCGACGAGCTCGAGCTTCAACGAGGGCTTCTCGAGGAGCGCGGGCGGGATGCCGATCGGGGCGATGACGAGCTCGCCGACTCTCTCCGCGGCGGGCGGGAAGATGTGGGCGATCTTGGGGGCGGCCAGCGCGATGGTCAGGTCGGCCTCGACGCTCGGCCCGATGATCTCGAAACGGTCGGCCGAGAGGCCGGAAGGGATATCGACGGCCAGCGTGAAGGCGGCGCTCTTGTTGATGTCCTCGACGGCCGCGGCGTAAAGGCCCTCGAGCGGCCTTTCAAGGCCCGTCCCGAAGAGCGCGTCGACAACGATCGAAGCGTGAGCGACCGCGATCCGGGCCTTCCTCCAGGCCGTGATGTCGCGGACCTCGATCACGGGGATGCCCATCTTGAGGGCCACGGCCAGGTTGACCGCCGCGTCGCCCTTGACCTCGTCCCGGGCTGCAAGAAGAATGACTTCGGGCCTGGCGCCGGAATTGAAGAGATGCCTGGCCACGACGAAGCCATCACCCCCGTTGTTGCCCTTGCCGGCCGCGATGACGATCCTCTCGCCGGAGATCGATGGGAAGCGCGCCTTGAGCGCCCGGGCGATCCGCAGCCCGGCGTTCTCCATGAGCACGACGCCGGGGATGCCGAGCTCTTCGATCGCGGTCCGATCGATCTCCCTCATTTCCGCGGAGGTCAGGATCTTCATGGCTCTCCTCCGGCGGTCATTTTAGCACAATCCCCGGTTTGTTGACTTTGGTTCTTTCCCTGTGTTAAGCAATATCAATCGGAACGAAGGGAACCGTCGCGATGGAACCGTCCAAGACTCCGTCCTTGATCCGCAAGACCCCCTGGCAGCTCGTCGCGGTCCTCCTGCTCCTGGCGGCCGGCGTCGTGGGGGGATTCCTCGCGCCGGCCCGTTTCCAGCCATTCATCGCCATCGCGTTCATCGTCCTCTGCGGCGCCGTCCTCGTCCTGCTCTGGCGCCTGGCCGTCTCTACGCATGAACGCTTGGAACGGACCCGGTGGGACCAGGCGAACCAATCCATGGCCGAGTTCATGCAGGTCATGATCGATATCATGCCGAATCCGGCCTTCTTCAAGGACACGGAGGGACGTTATCGGGGCACCAACCCGGCCTTCGAGAAGCTCCTCGGCAAATCCAAGAGCGAGCTCATCGGCCAGACCATCAGCGACGTCGCCCCTTCGGAGATCGTCGAAAAGCACCAGGAGCACGACCAGGCCCTGCTGGCCAAACCCGGCCACCAGGTCTACGAGGCCCCGCTCAAGGCCTGGGACGGCGAGCACCACGTCATCTTCATCAAGACGACCTATCTGCAGCCGGACGGGAAGGTCGGAGGGATCATCGGCATCCTCAAGGACATCACGCAGAGGCTGCGCTCCGAGGAGGAGCTCGAGCAGCTCCGCCGATTCAGCGAGAGCACCGTCCAGACCATGACCGAGGGCCTCGTCCTGACTGACGCCGACGGCAAGTTCACACTCGTCAACCCGGCCGCGGCCCGCATGCTCGGCTACACCCCCGGCGAGATGATCGACCGCCCGGTCCTCTCATTCGTGCCCAAGGACCAGCACGCTATCGTCCGCCACGCCGACGAAAAGCGCTCGAAAGGCATCTCCGACCGCTACGAGCTCGCCTTTTTGCACCGCGACGGCAGCCGCCGCACCTTCCTCGTCAGCGGCGGCCCTCGCCTCCAGGGCGCCCAGACCGGCGGGACCATGGCCGTCCTGACCGACATCTCCGAGCGCAAACAGATGGAGGAGGAGATCCGGGCCCTGTCTCTCCACGACGAGCTGACCAGCCTCTACAACCGGCGCGGCTTCATGACCCTGGCCGAGCATACCCTCAAGACGGCCACCCGCCTGAAGAAGACGGTCGCCCTGATCTACCTCGATGTGGATAACCTCAAGAAGATCAACGATACGGGCGGGCACAAGATGGGCGATCGGGCCCTGGTCGAGATCGCGTTCATCCTGAAAAAAAGCTTCCGGGAGTCCGATATCATCGGCCGTCTCGGCGGTGACGAGTTCGCCATCATGGCCATGGAGACGACCCAGATGAACACCGATATCCTCACCGAGCGGCTCAGCGAAAAGCTGGAGCATTTCAACACCCGGTCATCGGCCGAGGCCGGCTTCTCTCTGTCGCTGAGCCTTGGCCTTTCGCTCCGCGCTCCGGACGGCGCGGAGGCGGTCGAGGAGCTCTTGAGCCGGGCCGATCTCCTCATGTACGCCCAAAAGAAGGCCAAGAAGAGCGGCGAGCCCGGGAAGCCGCCCGGACCTTCGAAGTAGCCCGCCCCGCGGCCTTGAATTCAAGGCCCGTTTGTGATATTTTTAGCTGAATTTCTTCCTGAGAAACGATGGAGGTTCCCATGGCTATCCGCATAGGTATCAACGGCTTCGGCAGGATCGGCCGCAACATGCTCCGGGCGTCCTGGAACGACCCGGCGATCGAATACGTGGCCGTCAACGACATCACCGACGCCAAGACCCTGGCCCATCTGCTCAAGTACGACTCGGTCCTGGGCACGTTCAAGGAGGACGTCACGGCGACCGGGGACGCGGTCGTCGTCAACGGCCGGAAGATCCGCGTCCTGGCCGAGAAAGAGGTCGGCAAGCTCCCCTGGAAGGACCTGGGCGTCTCGGTCGTCATCGAGTCGACCGGAAAGTACACCAAGCGGCCCGACGCCATCCAGCACATCGAGAAGGGCGGCGCCGCGAAGGTCATCATCTCGGCCCCGGCCACCGACCCGGACGTCACCCTGGTCCTCGGGGTCAACGAGAAGATGTACGATCCGGCCAAGCACCACATCATCTCCAACGCCTCCTGCACGACCAACTGCCTGGCCCCCGTCGTCAAGGTCCTCCATGACGCCTTCGGCGTCGAGCGGGGCTTCATGACGACCATCCACTCCTACACGAACGACCAGAAGATCCTCGATGCGCCGCACAAGGACCTGCGCCGGGCCCGGGCGGCCGCCGTCTGTCAGATCCCGACCACGACCGGCGCGGCCAAGGCCGTCGGCCTGGTCATACCCGACCTCAAGGGCAAGATCGACGGGTTCTCCGTGCGCGTCCCGACCCCCGACGTCTCGATCGTCGATTTCGTCGCCGTGCTCAAGAAGACGACCACGGTCGAAGACATCAACGCCGCGTTCAAGAGCGCGGCCGCGGCGGGGCCCCTCAAGGACTACCTGGGCGTCACCGACGAGCCTCTCGTCTCCGTGGACTTCATGGGCGACCCCCACTCCGGCATCGTCGACCTGCTTTCGACCAAGGTCATCGACGGCAACCTGGCCAAGGTCATCGCCTGGTACGACAATGAGTGGGGCTATTCCTGCCGCCTCGTCGACCTGGCCAAGTTCGTGGCCCAGTGAGCCGGTGATGAACTTCGTCACCGACCTGGACGTCAAAGGCAAGCTCGTCTTCCTCCGCGTCGACTTCAACGTCCCCCTTGACGACAAGGGCGAGATCCGCGACGACACGCGCATCAAGGCCTCGCTGCCGACCATCACCTGGCTCCTCGACCACGGCGCCCGGCTCGTCATCGCCTCCCACCTCGGGCGGCCCAAGGGCAAGGTCGACCCGGCCATGAGCCTCAAGCCGGCCGCAAAGAGGCTGGCCGAGCTCATCCCGAACAAGGTCGTCATGGCGCCCGACGTCATCGGCGACGAGGTCGGGCGGCTCAAGCGGGTCATGGGCGACGGGGAAGCGCTCCTGCTCGAGAACGTCCGGTTCTACAAGGAAGAAGAGAAGAACGACCCCGGGTTCGCCCGGAAGCTGGCCGAGGACATCGACATCTTCGTCAACGACGCCTTCGGTTCGAGCCATAGGGCCCACGCCTCGGTCGTCGGCATCGCCGACTTCGTCCCCGTCAAGGCCGCCGGATATCTCATGAAGAAGGAAGTCGACTATCTCAAGAGGGCCGTCCACACTCCGGTGAAGCCCTACGTGGCCATCCTCGGCGGGGCCAAGGTCTCGGACAAGATCGAGATCATCGAGAGCCTCCTCGGCAAGGCCGATCACATCCTGATCGGCGGGGCCATGTCCTACACCTTCCTGAAGGCCCAGGGCCTCGGCGTCGGCAAGTCCCTCGTCGAGGACGACCAGATCGAGGTCGCGCTCGTCATCCTGGACAAGGCCCGGACGAACGCGGTCAGCTTCCATCTCCCCCAGGACCATGTCCTGGCCATGGCCGCGGAGGCCGGGTCGCCCTCGAGGATCGTCGAGTCCCTCCCCTTCCCCGAGGACATGATGGGCGTCGACATCGGCCCCAAGACCGTGACCGCCTACGCGGCGGTCATCGCCACGGCCAAGACGATCTTCTGGAACGGCCCCATGGGCATCTTCGAGATCGAGGAGTTCGCCAAGGGGACGATCGGGGTGGCCAAGGCCGTGGCCGAGTCCGGCGCCATCTCCATCGTCGGCGGCGGGGATTCGGTCGCCGCCGTGAAGAAGGCCGGTGTCAAGGACAAGATCAGCCACATTTCGACGGGCGGCGGCGCCTCCCTTGAATACATCGCCTACGAGACCCTCCCCGGCATCACCGCCCTGGAAAAGTGACATGGCCGACCGGCAGCGCGGCCCGTTCGTCGCGGGCAACTGGAAGATGAACCTGAAGCTCGCCGAGGCCGCTGATCTCGCCCGGAAGATCGTCGAGGCCGGGCCCGAGATCGAGGCGGGCACGGTCGTCCTCATTCCTCCGTTCACCTCCCTCACGACGGTCGGCGGCGCCATCTCCGGATCGGAAGTGCGGCTCGGCGCCCAGGACCTCTATTGGGAGGACCAGGGGGCTTTCACCGGAGAGGTCTCCGGCCCCATGCTTGAGGACGCCGGCTGTTCCTATGTCCTCGTCGGCCACTCGGAGCGGCGCCAGCTCTTCGGTGAGACCGACGAAACCGTGGCTCGCAAGGCCAAGGCCGCCCTCAAGGCCGGCCTCTCCCCCATCCTCTGCGTCGGCGAGGTCCTGGCCGAGCGGGACGGCGGCCGGACGCTCGAGCGCATCGACGACCAGCTCGCCCGGGGCCTGGGGGGCTTTTCCAGAGAGGATATGGAGCGCGTCGTCATCGCTTATGAGCCCGTCTGGGCGATCGGCACAGGGAGGACGGCCTCCCCAGGACAGGCGGAAGAGGTCCACGCCCATATCCGGAGGCGTATCCGCGAATCCTATGGAAATGACTCCGCGATCTGTGCTATAATTCTCTACGGCGGTTCGGTCAAACCGGCCAATTCTTATCCGTTGTTCCAGGAAAAGGATATCGACGGATTTTTGGTCGGAGGAGCATCCCTCGACGCCGGCGGCTTCGTCGCCATCGTCCGGGAGGCCCTTCGGGCCTACAGGGAAGAGAAGTGACTACTTTAATCATCATCGTGCACGTCATCGTTTGTCTGACCCTCATCCTGGTGGTCTTGCTGCAGTCGGGCAAGGCCGCGGACCTGGCCGGTGCCTTTGGCGGCGGCGGCAGCCAGACCGCCTTCGGTGGCCGGGGAAACACCAGCCTGCTCTCCAAGGTGACGACCGCAGCGGCCATCATCTTCATGGTGACGTCCCTTAGCCTGTGGATCCTGTCAGGCCGCGAGACGTCGTCCGTCGTCGGGGGCGTAAAGGCCCCGGCCGCGACGACCGTCCCGGCGGCCAAGCCGGATGACAAGGCGACGGCGACCGCGCCGGCGACCCAGCCCGAGCAGAAGCCTGGGCAGAAGCCCGCTGAGAAGCCCCCCGTCCCGGTACCGGCCGATAAGAAATAGACCCGTTTCATGCCGAAGTGGTGGAATTGGCAGACACGCTAGCTTGAGGGGTTAGTTCCCGTTGAGGGAGTGGGGGTTCGAGTCCCCCCTTCGGCATTCCATTTTCTTTCGGAAAAACCTGAAGCCACTCTGCAAAGATATCTCCCGGAGACCCACCTCCGTGTATGCTCCGGTGGGTTTCTGCCTCTCCGCTCACTCCGTTCGCTTCGTGTTAGGAGCGGCTGGCCGCCCAGAGGGCGAAGCTGTTCTCGTCCGTTGCGCCGACCTGGCGCCCCCTCTCGGCGCCCTTGTGGACGACGACGAAAGTGGGCACTCCCCGGACCCCGAACTCGCGGGCCAATTCCTGATGGACCTCGACATTGATCCTGATGACGGCGATCTCACCGGCCCGGCGGACGGCCAGCTGTTCGAGGATGGGGTGCATCATGTGGCAGGGCCCGCATGTCTCCGAGTAGAAATCCGCGAGCACGGGCAAGCTGGAGTTATGGAAAAGAGCGAGGACGCCCTCCGCGCTGGGTTCGAGGATCTCCCCTGGCTCCGGCAGGCGGGATTTGCACCGGCCGCAGACGACGGACTTGCCCCGCGAGGCGAGGGGAAAGAGGTTCGTCGTCCCGCAGGTGCCGCAGCTGACCTTGACTTTTTCATCGGGCATGGCTCTCTCCTCGTCTCAGGCCCGCTCCGCCTCCGCTACTTCTTGATCGGGAACGGCGGGACGGGCGGGATCTCACGGCCCTTCGTCTTCAGCTCGTCCAGGATGACTTCGATGCCCTTGTTGAGCTGGTCGTCGACGCCGGCGAATTCCCTGGCCGGGTCATTGTCGACGACGATGTCCGGCTCGACGCCGACACCCTCGATGATCCAGCCCTTCCCTTCCGGGCTGTAGGGCGCGAATTCCGGCTTGTTGAGCGAACCTCCGTCGAGAAGCGGCAGGCTGCCCCGGATGCCGACGACGCCGCCCCAGGTCCTTTTGCCGACGAGCTTGCCGAGCTTGAGCGTCTTGAACCGGTAGGGGAAGATGTCGCCGTCGGAGGCCGAGAACTCGTCGCAGAGGCAGACCTTGGGTCCGAGGAAGGCCGCGCCGGGGTCGGGGCCGGGGGCCTGGTTCCGGGCCACCTCGACCATGACCATCTCCCGGACGAGCCGGTCGATGATCATCGGCGAGACGTTGCCGCCGCCGTTGCCGCGGACGTCGATGATGAGGGCCTTCTTGCGCAGCTGGGGATAGAAGTGCTTGACGAACTCGTTCAGGCCCTCGACGCCCATGTTCGGGATGTGGATGTAGCCGACCTTGCCGCCCGTGGCCTTGTCGACCTTGGCGATGTTGGACTCGACCCAGTCGTGGTAGTAAAGCGCGTTTTCCGTTTCGATGGGGACGATGACGACGTCGCGGCCGCCCTTCCCGTCGGCCCCGGGCCCGACTTTAAGGGTGACCTGCTTGCCCACGGTATTATAAAGGGCCTCATAGATATCGGCCATCTGGTCGACAGGACGGCCGTTGACGGCCAGGATGTACTCCCCTTCCCTGACATTGACGCCGATCTCGGTCAGGGGCGACCGCAGCCCGCGGTCCCAGTTCTGGCCCTTGAGGATCTTGGCGATGCGGTAAAAGCCGGTCTTGGCGTCGCGCTCGAGCTTGGCCCCAAGCTGCCCGACCTTGACCTTGGGCGGGGCGGGCATCTCGCCGCCGCCGACGTAAGTATGGCCGGAACTGAGCTCGCCGATGAGCTCGCCGAGGACATACGTCAGGTCGGCCCGGTGGTTAGCGGCCGCCGCCAGCGGCTTATAGCGCAGCCGGAGGGCGTCCCAATCGACGCCGTGCATGTTCGGCGCGTAGAAGAATTCTTTCATCTGGCGCCAGCACTCCTCGTAGATCTGGTCCCATTCCTGGCGCAGGTCGAGGGCGACCTCCATCCCCGAAAGGTCGAGCTTCGTTTCGATCGCGATCGGCCCCTTGGGCAGGTCGATGATGGCATAGGCGCCGTCCTTGCGGACGAGCATCTTCTTGCCGTCGGCCGAGACCTCGTAGCCTTCGACCTTGCCCAGGTCCTTCTCCTTGAGCTCCGTGAGGTCGTAGAGCAGCATGGTCGGCGCGTCGTCCTGCGGCCTGAAACGGCCGTAATAGACGGAATCGCCCGTGGCGTAGATCTGGCCGTAATTCGCCGTTTCGATGGGCAGGGCGACGATGCGGTCCATGAGGCCGTCGGTGTCGATCTTGACAGCCGGAACGACCTCAGGCTCGGTCTTCGCCGCGGGCTTCTTCTCGGGGGCGGCAGGTTTGGCGGCCACTCCGGGCTTTGCCTCCGGCGCGGGCTTCATCGCCACCTCGTCGCTCTTGGGTTCGAACGGCGACTTGGTGTCCTTGGCCAGGGTGACGAAATAGACCCTCGACATGGTCAGGTACGCATGATCGAACTCGGTCGAGCTGTAAACCGGATTGAAGTCCCGGTCGGAGACGAAGAAGAGGTATTTGCCGTCGCGGCTGAAGGACGGGTCGCCCGAGTTATACCAGGTGTCGGTGACGGCGAAGGTCTTACGGGTCTCGAGCGAGTAGAGGTAGACCCGGTTGGCCCCTTCGGCCTCGAACTTGCCGTAGGCGATCCAACGGCTGTCGGGCGACCAGGCGAACTGGACGATCTCTCCGTCCTTGGCCGTGTCCGCCACGGTGACCGCTTTGGACGCGACGTCGACGAACGAAAGCCGGAGCATCTTGTCGTTCCAGAGGATCTTCGATCCGTCGGGCGACCAGCGGAGCTCGTACTTGTAGGTGTCGCCGCCGGTCGTGAGCTGGCGCGGCTCGCCGGTCCCGTCCTGGTTCGTGAGCCAGATCTCCTCCATCCCGCTCCTGTCCGAGATGAAGGCGATCGTCCGGCCGTCGGGCGACCACTTGGAGGACCGCTCGTGGATGCCGGGCGTCATGGTCAGGTTCCGGGTGTTACCGTGCTTGGCGGGGACCGTAAAGACGTCGCCCCGGGCGCCGAAAAGGGCCCGCTGTCCGTCGGGGCCGATCTCGAAATTGGTGACGCGGCGGTCGACCTTGGCGATCCGGCCGCGGCCCGAGACCATATCGTCGGCGATGACGACGGGCACGCGCTCGGTCTTCTCCGTGGCCAGGTCGAAGAGGTAGAGGTAGCCGCCGTTCTCGAAGACAATGGACTTGGGGCCGAGCGAGGGGAACTTGATGTCGTACTCGGCGAAATCGGTCAGCTTCCGGGTCGCCTTGGAGGCCAGGTCGTAGACGTAGAGGTTCATCCGCTTGGCCTCGTCCCGGTCGGACAGGAAGTAGATCCGGTCGCCGCTCCACATCGGGATGATGTCCAGGGCGGGATTGTTGGTGATGTTCTCGACCGTCTTGGCGGCGAAGTCGTAGATCCAGATGTCGTCGGCCATGCCGCCGCGGTAGCGCTTCCAGGTCCGGAACTCGCGGAAGATGCGGTTGTAGGCGAGTTTTGAGTCGTCGGGCGAGAAGGAGCAGAACCCGCCGCGCGGCAGCGGGATCTGGTCGGGCGTGCCGCCGTCCTTGGAGGCCAGGTAGAGCTGGCCGTTGAAGTCGTTCCACTCGCGCATGCGGGAGCGGAAGACGATCCGTTTCCCGTCGTGGGTCCAGCCCATGACGAGGTTGTTCGGGCCCATGCGGTCGGAGATGTCGTCGCGGCCGAGGCTGGAGGTGTAGGTCAGACGCCTGGGCACGCCGCCGCCGGCCGGGATGAGGAAGACCTCGCGGTTGCCGTCGTATTCGCCGGTGAAGGCGATGGAGGCGCCGTCGGGCGAGAACCGGGCGAAGGCCTCGTAGCCCTCGTAATAGGCGGTCAGCTTGCGGGCGACGCCGCCGGCCAGGGGCACGGTGTAGAGATCGCCGGCGTAGCTGAAGACGATGGTGTCGGCCGAGACCGCCGGGAAGCGCAGGAGGCGCGCTTCCTGCGGCCCGAAAGACAGGGTCGTCAGGGTCAGCACCAGGAACGCGAGAGCGATGGCGCGGGACGTTTTCATGAGACCTCCTCGGCGGCCGCAGGGGCCATTCATTTAGGTTTCGTCTTTAAAAGAAGCGCTTTCCGCTTGGCCTCGGGAAAGCGCTCGATGGCATAACGGAGGGACGTGCGCGGGATAGCCGGGCCGTGCGACAGAAGGAACCGTTCCAGCCGGGCCGTATCGGCCTTGCCCGCCTCCCGAAGAAGCCAGCCGTTGGCCTTCTGGATGAGGTCGTCGTCGACCGGGAAGGCCGAAGCCGCTATATCATAGATAGCCGGCAGGAACTCCGCCTTGCGGGCGAGCTTGATGAAAGAGACGATCGCGGCCCTCTTGACCCAGCGGTTCGGGTGACTCGTCCAGGCCTTGATCTCGTTGACGTAAGCCGGGTAGCTTTCAAGGAAGGAGCCCATGACGTCCGGGCAAAGGACATCGACCGAGGCCCAGCTGGCCAGCTTGTCGGCGGCGAGCCAGCCCTTGACCTTGGAAAAGATCGCCGCAGGATAGGACTTTTTGAAGTGGGCGAGGACGAGGGCGGCGACCGCCTTGGCTTCGAGCTCCGGATCGGCGAAGAGGATGTCACAGAGCTCGATGGCGTCGTCGACCGTCCATTCCGCCTTGACGCGGGCGTAGAGCTCCGCGGTCAGGGCATGGATCTCGGGGGCGGCGACGCCGTAGCACTTGACGGCCTCTTTAAAATACCGTTCCGCGCCGCGCGCCCGCACCGGATCTGCTTTGGCGGCGAGCGATCGCCTGACCGATCGGGCGGCATCCTGAGGGCTGGGCTTTGACGGCATATTGCTTCGATTTTATGCCGTCCTCAGGGTAAAATCAACCCGGCGAAGACGGGACCCAGAGGGGGTCAAACCTACACCTTATTAATTTTGTTGCGGTGCCAGAAGTTGGAAGCCCCGGGAAATTAAAAAGGTTTAGGTTTGACCCCTTCTTCCTTAAATAAATCGCGAGAGGATGGCGTTCGAGACGAGGAGCTTGCCGGCCGGGATCCAGAGCCGGGGCCCGGCCTGGATGAGCAGGCCCTCGGAGGCGAGCTCGTCGATCTCCCGGGCATAAAGGGCGCATACGTTGACGCCCGTCCGTTCCTCGAGGTCGGCGACGTCGACGCCGCGGACGAGCCGCAGCCCGAAGATCAGGGCTTCGCGGGCGGCGAGCCGTGGGGTCAGCTCGACGATCTCACCGCGAGCCGCCCCGTCCTGCTCTAGGGCTTCTGCCCAGCTTTCGAGCGTCTCCTTGTTGCACCAACGGTTGAGGCCGACATGGGAGCACGCCGACGGGCCCAGGCCGACGTACGGTTCGTAACGCCAGTATTTAAGGTTGTGGCGGCATTCTTTTCCGGGCCGGGCAAAGTTCGAGATCTCGTATTGGCGGACGCCGGCCGACTCGAGCCCGGCTCTCATCCTTTCGTAATTCTCGACCGCGGCGTCCTCGTCGACGGGCCGGTTGGCCAGGACCTTGGCGAAGGGCAGGCCCTCGACGTTCTCCAGGAAATAGAGGGAAACGTGGTCCGGATCGAAGGCGAGCAGGGCCTCGAGCGTGCGGGCGACGGTTTCCGCCGTTTCGCCGGGGACCCCGACCATGAGATCGACGGCCAGGGCGTCGAAGCCGGCCTCCCGGGCCGAGCGACAAAATCGGAGCGCTTCGGGCCCCGTATACGGCCGCCCGAGCGTCCGCAATATGCCGTCGTCGAAAGATTGGACCCCGACGCTCAGGCGGGTAACGCCCGCTTCGTGCCAGCCCCGAAGCCGGTCTCCTGCGTCGCGGGAAGGATTGGCCTCGAGCGTGAACTCGGCGATCTCCAAAGGGAAACGAGCCAGGGTGAGCTTCCGGATTGAGGCGATCTCCTCCCCGCTCAGGAGGGACGGGGTCCCGCCGCCAAGATAGAGGGTATCGAACGGCTGGTCACCGGCGCCGGCCGATGACGCTTCTCTCTCGAGGCCTTCCCGCCACGTCCGGGCCCCAAGGGCGGTCCAAGGGACGCTGTAAAAATGGCAGTACGGGCATTTGCCCTCACAGAACGGGAAGTGGATGTAAAGGCCGGCGCGCGGGGCCGCCTGCGATCGGGCTGGCGAAGCCCCTCCCGGATCCGTCAGGTGTGTTCCTCGTAGCCGATGGCCGCATAATATACGGCCCGGTCGAAGAAGATGAGGACCCGGTGTTGGAGATCCATGGCTTGGTACAGGTCCAGGGCCGTGTCGAGGAGCCCGGCCGCTTGGATCTTCGTCCAGAGGAGACGGCGGATGTGGCAGAGCGATAGGACGATCTCCGAGAACGGGAAGCCCTCGCGCCGGCGCTGCCGGCCCAGGGCCGTCCAATAACTCCGCACTTCGTCCTTGGTCGTCTCGTGGGAGACCCATTTGCCGAGCTGGCTGTAGACGCGGAAGGCCCTCTTGTAGATCTCCTTCTGGTCGAACCCCTGGTAGCTCGGCATGCGCGGATCGCGGCGGATGTCCTCGACGTAACTCGTCGTCAGCTCGTCGGCGTTGCGCTCGATGAGGTCGACCAGCTTGCGGGACGCGGTCGTTTCAAAAAAGACGTCCTCACCAGAGTCCAGCACGATTCCCCTCCTCTATCCTCCCCCCAAAAATTATCACGGGGACGGGGGCTTGTCAAATAAAAAAGCCCCGCGCCAAGGACGGCGCGGGGCTTCGCAAGTGCTTGAGGTCCGGGGGAATCCCGGCTTACTTCTTCTTCATCGGGCAATTGGCGCAGTCGGCCGATTCGGACATCTTATTGGCGCCCGCGGCCGCCGGCGTCATGGCCGGAGCTTCCTTCATCTTCTTCATCATCGTCATGTGCTCGGCCATGTGGACCTGGATCGCCTTGACGACCTCGGGGTCCTTCGAGGTGACCTTGAGAACGGCCCCGTCCTTGGTATTCTCGACGGCCATCTCGATCTTGTCGCCATAGAGCATGAAGAGCCGGGCCATGCCCGGGGCCATCATGCCGCGGCCTTGCCTGCCCATGCGGCCGCGCATCATGCCCATCCGGCCTCCCATCTGGCCGCCCATCATCGGGCAACCGGCCATCCCTTCGTGCTTCATCATCATCTGGCCGCCCATCTGACCGGGCATCTGGCCCGCCTGGCCGCCCATCTGGCCCATGTGGCCCATCATCTGGCCGGGCATTTTGGCCGCTTCACCCTTGGCCTGGGCCTGGAGGAACTTCTCCGGTTCCTTGGCGAAGGACTCCTTGCAGCCGGTGCTGCAGAAGTAATAGGTCGTTCCCTTGTAGTCATAGGTCGCCTTGGCGTTGGCCTTGACGACGGTCATGCCGCAGACGGGATCGATGGCCTTGTCGGCGCTCATCTGTTGGGCCACGAGGCCAACGACGAGGGTGACGGTCAGGGCCGCCAACAGAGAGACGAGACGGATGTTCTTCTTCATTGAGAGCCTCCTTTGGTGCGCATCCATTATATCGTAAGGCTCTCAAAAAGGCAAAACGGCCCGAGGCTATTTGCCCTTGATGATGGCGATGATGGTGTCCAGGGCCCGCGGATCGTCGGACTCGCCCAGCCAGAAGACGGCCTTCTTGCGGATGCGCGTGTCCGGGTGGGTCTTGGCCATCTTGATGAGGGCGTCGAGGCCCTGGTTATCCGGGAGCTCCGACAGGGCGAACAGGGCGTGCTCCTGGACCTCGATGTCGCTGTCTTTGAGAGCCACCTCCTCGATCACCTTTCCGAACTTCCCCGACGCCATCTGACTGAGCCAAAAGACGGCCTGCTTCCGCACGTCCTTCTTTTCGGCGCCCCGGGCCAGAGCGATGAGCTCGTCGGCCGCTGCGGGAAGCTCGACCTCGCTCATGGCGAAGATAGCGCCCTCACGGACGTCCTCGGACTTGTCGGACCGGGCCGTCCGGACGAGGAGGCGCAGGCCATCGGCATCGTTGAGCTGGCCGACCCAAAAAGCGGCGTCCTGGCGGAGGTCATCGGCGTCGGCGCCGCCAAGGACCCTCTCGAGGAAGGGCAGGGCGAGCTTGGGCGATCCGTGACACCCGGCCGCGGCGATCAGGTCTTCGCGGACCTTCTTGCCACGGTTGCGGTCGTAAAGCGCGACGATGAGGGCCATGCTTTGGTCCTCCGGCGCCTTGCCCAGCCAGTAGAGCGGCGCCTCTTCGAAATCGAAGCTCAGGTCGAGGTCGCTCAGGCCGATATCCGCTATGACGGGCGGCTTCCCCGGCCCGTATTTCAGGAAGATGCCGAGCTCCTTGAGGACCTTTTTCTCCGGCTTGTCCCGGTTATCGATCCTGTCGAGGGCGGTTGTCGCCGCCTTCCGGACGTCCTCCGTCTCGGCGCCGGATGAAGCCGGCGCGGTCTTGCCGGCCAGGATTTCGGCGATGGTCAGGCGCGGACGTCTCACACCACCGAAGAATGTGCCCGTGTGGGAGTTCTCCCCCTGGAGCCTTTCGACGCTGTAGCCGACCCAGAAATCCCTCTCGGGCGGGGCCTGGGCCGCGTCGGCAAGGGCCCGATCGACCTTGACCTGCAGCGTCCCTGGCTCCGATCCCCGATCGAAAAGTCGAGAGGGGGGACGATAGTCTTTGGCGGCGGAAGCGACGATCAGGCCGCCGGCGGTTACGACTATCGCCAGGGCCAAGGCCAGACTGAGCTTGCGCACGTTCCGTCTCCCGCCTTAGAGAACCGGAGTCTCGGCTTTCTTTTCCAGGATCTCGAGCAGGGCCGCCTTGGCCTTGGGCGTTCCGATCTGGCCAAGGGCCTCGACGGCCGCCCGCGCCAACCGGGTGTCTTTCCCCTTGGCCACCTCGAGGAGCGCGGCGACGGCCTCGTCGCTCTTGGTATCGGCCAGGCGGAAGATGGCCTGTTGTTTGAGGTCGGGGTCGGATTCGCTCTTGATCACCTCGACGAGGACCGCGACGGGAGCGCCCCCCTCTTCGCCTTCGATGGCCATGAGGACGGCCCGGCGCGCCTGTGGGGATTGGGCGTTCTTCATCACGTTGAGAAGGGCGTCGTTAGAGATCCCCTTGACTTCGGCCAGCGCGAATACGGCCATCTGGGCCGTCTCGTCATCGGTACTCGTCAGGGCGGTCTGGAGGAGAATGTCCTTGGCGTCCGCGCCGCCCTGCTCGGAGAGGGCCATCAGCGCGTTCCGCTTGAGCTCTTCGTCCTTGGCGGTGCTCAGGTACTGCTTGAGGATGGCCACGGCTTCGGGGCTGTCGCTGTCGGCGATCTGGAACAGGGCCGTCCGGGCCATGTCCTTGTCGGCTTCGTTGAGCAGGATCTCTTTGAGCAGGGGCAGCGATTGGATATCGTCGCGGTCCGCCAGAGAGGACAGAGCGGCCTGGCGGATCTCAGGGTTCTTGGATTCTTTCATGATCCGGCGCAGGGCGTCGGCCGCCGGCTGGCCCTCGATGTCCTGGAGGGCGAAGGCCGCGGTGCGGGCCATTTCCGGGTCTGGGTCCGTCAGCGCGACCTGGGTGTAGAGCGAGACGAGACCGGGGTCTTCGGTGTCGGCCAAGGCGAAGAGGGCGTTACGCCGAAGGTCGGCCGGGGCGTCGGAGGCCAGGATGTCCTTCAAGGCCTTGACCGCTTCAGGACCGCCCCGGGAACCGATGGCCAAGAGGGCGCCTCGGCGGACCTCCATGTCGGGTTCGCGCGTGGCGATATCAAGGAGCTTGGCCAGGGCTTCGGGTGATTCCATGTCTTCGAGCATAAAGACGATCTGCCTTTTGAGCTTGGGGCTCGACGCCTTATCGTAGAGCCCGATGATCGTCTTGAGCGCGTCGTCGTCGCCCATTTCCTGAAGGGCGAAGAGGGCCGTCATCTTGATGTCGTCCTCTTCTTCGGCCTGGAAGGCCTTGATGATCGTCTGGTACTCGGGCTTGCCGGCCTTGGCGAGGCCCTGGGCGAGGCGGATCATGTTCGACTTGGCTTCGTCGGTCCAGTCGCTGTCGGGGTATTCATCGATGAACTTCTGGTAGCACTTGAAGACGGACTCCGCCGACTGACCGAGCTTCTCCTGGGAGTAGCAGGACCAAAAGCGGGCGTCGTCGACCCAGGCGCTCTTCGGGAACTGGCGGACGACATCGTCCATCGCCGTCTTGGCGGGCGACCACTTCTCTTCGAGAACGAGCGCGTAGGCCGCCTTATAGGCGATCGCGTCCTTCTCCTGCCCGGCCGGGTCTTCGACCGCGGCGAGCGCGGCTTGAGCGAGCCCTGCCATCAGGATGAGGGCGAGGATGGCTCCGAGGAAGATCGTGTTGCGATGTTTCATGGTCTATCTCCTTAAACTTGGCTTTTCTTGACAGGCCCCGCGGTCCCTACCGGCGTCACCGGACGGGAGCCGCCGCGGGCGTCGCGGGTCATGCGGTCGAGGTCGATCTTGAGGAAGATGCCCCGGCGGTCGACGCCCTGTTTGATGAGCTCGACGCCGTCGATATCCTGCCCCGCCTCGAGGTTGGCGATCTGCATCATGATGACTTCGAGGTCGGTGACGAGCTCCCGGAGGCGCCGTTGGCCGGGCCCGTTGAGCCCCTGGCGGATGGCCGGGGCTTGCGCGGCCAGCACGCGGGAGACGGCCTTCTTCCGGCCCAGGTCGAAAGCGTAGGCGTCCTCGGTCGCCGGGTCGAAGTTGACCAGGCCGAGGAGCAGGACTTTGGACCGCTCGATGAAATCGCCGGCCAGGACGACGGCCCCGGTCGGAGCGGGCGCGGACACGGCCGCCGTCGTCCCCGGCGCCCCCGTCTTCGCAGTGCCGGACGGCCCGATCAGGCGGCTGCCGATGAGGATGCCGACGAAAAGCAGGGCCGCCGCGCCCGCGGCCTGATAGGACCAGCGGGGCAGCCGGGAGAACACGCTTCCGATCCATGAGACAAGCGAGGGCCGGCGGCCCTCGTCGGTCGCCTCCCAGAGCATCCGCCGCGACAGCCTGTCCCAATAGCCCTCCCAGAATTCGGGGCCGGGATCGGGCCTCTCGCGCTTGTCCATCAGCCGCAGCGTCTCGCCGAGGGCGGCGTATTCCTCCCCGCATCCCGGGCAGGCCTCGAGGTGGCGTTCGAAATTCGCTTTGTCGGCCGCGACGAGCTCGCCGTAAAGGGCCTCGAGCATGCGGTCACGGCAGGTCTCACAGTCATTCATGGGTAGTCTCCGCGCCGGAGATGAGGGCCGTCGTCCCGAGCTCCTGCCGGAGCTTGCGGACGGCCCGGAAAAGATAGCTTTTGACGGACCCGACGGACAGGCCGAGCGATTCGGCGATGTCCTTGAGCATGAGATCCTCGTAGTGACGGAGCACGAATACCGCTTTTTCCTGGGGCGAGACCTTCTCCAGGGCGCGGGCGATCCGGTCCTGGATCTGTTGCGATTCGAGGTCCGCGGCGGGGTCCGCGGCGCCCCGGCGGGGCAGACCGGCCTCGGAGCCGCCCGCGGACTCGATGAGCTCGTCCGTCACGGCTTCGGGAGCCGCGCCCTTGCGCCTGAGGTGGTCGATCGAGGCGTTATAGGTGATCCGGTAGAGCCAGGAGCCGAGCTTGGCTCCTTTTCTGAACGTGGAGAAAGAGCGGTAGACCTTGAGGAAGACCTCCTGGGAGATGTCCTCGGCGTCGACGGGATTCCCGGCCATGTCCAAGGCCAGGTAAAAGACTTTCTTTTGGAAGCGCTCGACGAGCTCGCGGAAGGCCCTCGGGTCGCCCCGGGCCATTCCCTCGATGATCGCGTTCTCGTCCATAGGGTCCATCTTCGGCTTTCACTCGGTTAGACGGTCGGCCGGGCGCCGGGGTTGGCAGGCCCGGAAAAAGCGGTACTTGTCTTTCCCCCGCCTCCGGCCGGTCAGACGATCCACGGCCGGCGGTGCGGGTAGTCGAGCCGGCGGCTGGCCTCGTCGTCCCCGACGAACTTCTCGGCGGCCGGGTCCCAGGTGAGCTTGCGGCCAAGCTTCATGGCGATGTGGGTCATGACGCAGATCGAGTTGGAGCGGTGCCCCACCTCGACCGGGGCGGCAAGGCCCTTCCGGTTGCGCACGGCCTCGAGGAAGTTCTTCATGTGGTTGCCGCTCTGGATGAGCTTGACCTCGCCCTGGCCCGGTTTCCACTTCAAGATCTCCGGGTCGGACGCTTTGATGGCCCCACGCTGGACGAAGACCCAGCCCTGGTCTCCCTCGAATCGGACGCCGGCCGGGTCGCCCGTCTCCATGATCAGCCGGACGCCGTTCGCGTACACGGCTTCGGCCTGGAACCTCGTGTGGACGTTGAACAGGCCGCGGTCGGGAAATTCAGCCTTGGCCTCGACGCTGACGGGGCCGGTGAGATCGGTGCCGTTGCCCCATTGCGCGATATCCATCATGTGCGAGCCCCAGCCGGTGACCATGCCGAGACAATAGGGCTCGATCTGGAGCCACCCGGGCCGCTCGTAGCTCGTCTGGGGATGAACGCGGTCCTCGGCGAACGGCGCCTCGGCCGTGGGGCCCATCCAGGTGTCGTAGTCGAGGTTCGGCGGGACGGGCTCCGGGCGCGGGTCGCCGCTGCCCTGGTCCTCAGGGAGCCAGACACGGATCGTCCGGAGCTTGCCGACGCGGCCGTTGCGGACGAGCTCGCAGGCCATGAGGAAGTGGATGGAGGAGCGCTGCTGGGAGCCGACCTGGAGGATGCGCTTGTTCTTGTCCACGGCCGAGACGAGGGTGCGGCCCTCGGCGATGGAGTAGGTCAGCGGCTTTTCGAGGTAGATGTCCTTGCCCGCGTTCGCGGCGGCGACGGCATGGGCCGCGTGCCAGAAATCGGGCGTGACGATAAGGACGGCGTCGATGTCCTTGCGGGCCAGGACCTCGCGGAAGTCTCGATAGGCCCGGACGCTCTTGGAGGCGTCCTTGCCTGTTTCGAGCGTGGTGATCTTCTCGGCCAGCCACTGCGCGTCTTCGAGGCGGTGGGAATCGACGTCGCAGACGGCCGTGACCCGGGCCCCGTTCTCGAGGCCGCGATAGATGAGCTCCTGCATATCGCCCTGGCCCTGGCGGCCGACGCCGATGCAGCCGAACTGGATGGTGTCGCTCGGGGCGGGCCGGGCGAAAACGGACGACGGGACGATGGCCGGGGCGGTCGCCGTCACGGCCGCGGCCTTTAAAAAGCTTCGACGGTCCATGCGCGCCTCCTCGTTCCTCATTATTGCGTCTACCACACCGGCAGTCAATCCGAATTACCTGAATGGGCTATAAAAGGGCAAAAAACAAAAAAACGGGAACGTTTCTATTTTCAGAATTATCGCATTGTTTAGAAAAATAGAAGCGTCCCCATTTTTTGGGAGACGTCGCCGTTCTTACAGGGAGCCGATGAACGGGAGCGAGAAGAAGGTCTCGGCTGACGAGCCGCCGGAGATGGACGTCCGGCCTTTGAGCTGGGCGAGCTTCTTCCGTACTGTCGCGACCTCGGGGAGCCCCGGGTCGGCGGCCTTCCAGGCCGTGGCCAGGATCTTGTACTGTTCGATGGCCTGGTCGATGCGCCCCGTGGCTTCATAGAGGGCGGCCAGGCGGAAGCGGCTGAAGGGATGGATGAGGGCGGTCTCGCGCGCCGCGGGGTCTGAAGACACCAGCCGCTCGTATTCCTTGACCGCCCTGCTCTTCTCGCCTTTCTTCAGATAAGCCCGGGCCATGAAGTCGGCTATGTACGGTAGGTTCGTGGCCTGGACCGTGATCGCCATGCTGAGGTCGATCTTCATGAGCGGCGCTTCCTGAAAGGCCTTGATGGCCCCGTCATAATCGCCTTCGGCGAAGAGGATCTCCCGCTGGAGGTGGCTCAAGCTGAGCTCGTTGTACTTTTTCTCTTTCTCGCCGATCGAGGCCGACAGGGTCCGCATCTCCTCGAGCTTCTTCTTGGCCGAGGCGATGTCGCCGGCCTTGACGTCATAGAGCCCCGTATAGGTGAGCTCGTAGATCTTATTGAGGTCATCCGTGGCCAGCTTCATCTCGGCCCTGTAGGCCATGCGCTTGTCGAGGTACTTCCTGAAAAGGTCCATCCGGCCCCAGTCATAGCAGATCCACAGGGCGTCCCGGAGGATGATGTCCGCCAGGGATTTGTTGCCCGAGTCCTTGGCCAGGGTCTCCGCCGTGCCCAGCTCGGCGAGCGCGTCGTGGAACCGGCCGGTGAGGGAATAATAGAGGCCCTTCCACTGGTGCCCGTCGGCCCGCATGCCGTCGGTCTTGGCCACGGTGATCATGCTGTCGGCCCAGTGCAGGGCCGCGTCGTAGTCCCCGTCCATGGCGTAGAGATAGGCCAGCTTCCAGGCCGACGGGAAATCGGGCCGGACGGCCAGCGCCTGCTGGTACTTGCCCCTGGCCTTGTCGAATTCCCCGGTACTGAAATAGAGGTCGCCCATGGAGTCGAGGGGATTGGCCTCTCCGGGCTGGGCCGCGGCGTAGCGGTCGAAGGTCGCGAGGGCCTTGTCCTTTTCGCCCATGTCGGCGAACGTGTAGGCGAGGAGGTTCAGGGCGTAGCCAAAGTTCGGATCGACGGCCAGGGCCTTTTCGAACTCGGCCACGGCTTCGGGATACTTGTGGTCATTCCTGTAGATCCCGCCCAGTTCAGCGTGGGCGCGCTTGTCCTTGGGGTCGGCATTGATGACTTCGTTCAATCCCCGGACATAGCCCTCGACGTCGTTGTCGACGAACGCCGTCAGGGCGGCGATGTAGAGGGCGTCCTTGCCCTTGCCTGGGCTGACCTTGCTCAGCTTCTTGAACTGCTCCATCGCCTTGGCCGCCCGCGGCGAGTCGGCCAGGTTCTTGTAAACGCGGGCCAGATAGAAATAGGGGACGGCGAAGGTCGGGTCCTTTTCGACGGCCTTCTCAAAGGAAACGCGGGCGTCATCGAAATAGTATCGCTCGAAGTCCTCCTGTCCCTTGAGGAAGAACTCGTACGCCTCCATGGAGGCCGTCGTGACCTCGGTGATGGGCTTCGAATCCTTGGCCGCCGCCCTCTCGGACAGGCCGACCCCCCGGGCGATCTCGCGGCTGAGCTCGTCGATCTGGGTCCGAAGGATGCTCCCGACCCCCTCCCCCCGCGAGCCCGTGCTCTTGATGAGGTTCTTCGTCTGAACGTCATAGATCTTGGCGTCCGTGGCGAACAGGTTTTCGGCCTTGGTAAAGCTGCCGAGGACGATGGCGTCGACGCCGGCGCGGCGGCAGGCGTCAAACCAAAGGTCGCGGTCCGCGGCGTTGGCCACGTCCCTGTCCCTTGGACCGGCCAGATCATTCAGCTTTTCCCAGGAGACGACGTCGAGGTATTTCGACTGCTCGAGGCTGGTGATGAGGAGGTTAGGAATGGCCTTCTTCAGGTATTCGTAGGCCGCTTCGCCGGTCAGGTTCTCAAAGCCGACGATGGCGACCGTGTGGACGGCGCCCTTGGCCTTGGGGAGGACCTGGCGGATGAAGACCCCCAGGGCCATGATGCCGAGGAAGGCGGCGATCGGGAGGAGGGCCTTCCGCCAGGGGAAGCGCTCGACGGCGGCAAGAAGGGCGGTCGTTTTCCGCGTCGTCGTCTTGACCCAAGGCGAGGTCTGGGGCGTCGCGTGGATCGTCTCCTCGACCTGGCTGAGGTCGCGGCAGACATCCTCGGTCGTCTGGTACCGTTTCTCGCGGTCTTTCTCGAGGCAGCGGAGGATGATGGCGCTCAACTCGGGCGGCGTCTGCGGATTCAGTGCCTCGGGCGAAGGCGGCGTCTCGGACTGCTGCTTGAAGGCGACGACGAAGGGCGTATCGGCCGCGAACGGCAGCCGCCCCGTCACCATCTCGAACAGGATGACGCCGAAGGAATAGATGTCCGAGCGCCGGTCGGCTTCCTTGCCCTCGACCTGCTCGGGCGACATGTACTCGGGCGTGCCGATGACGCTCCCCTCGGCCGTGAATCCGGGCACGCCGATGGCCCGGGCGATGCCGAAGTCGAGGATCTTGGCGTTGCCCTCCTTGTCGATCATGATGTTGCTGGGCTTGAGGTCGCGGTGGACGATGCCCGCGTCGTGGGCCTCGCTGAGGCCGCTGCAGACCTGCTTGGCGATGGCCACGGTCGTGGCGATGTCGAGGCGCCGGGAGCGCCGGATGAAGCTCTTCAGGTCCTCGCCGGAGACATACTCCATGATGATATAGTGGAGGCCCTGGTCCTCGCCGAGATGGTACATCTTGCCGATGTTGCGATGGGAGATCAGGTGGGCGAGCTTGATCTCGTTGACGAAGCGCTCGAGCGTCCGTTTGTCCTCGGCGATATCGGGCCGGATGAGCTTGATGGCCACTTCTTCGCGGGCCTTGGTGTCGAGGGCCCGATAGACGCGGCCCATGCCCCCTCGGCCGAGCTGTTCAATGATCTGGTAGCGGCCGCCGAAGATCGAGCCGGTCGGCAGGTCCCAGGAGCGCGATTCATAGGTCAGGGTCGCCTGGTCCGAGATCGGCCGGGTGCCCGAGCCCGAGTCGGGCTGGCGCAGGACGGTGGCGCAATTACTGCAGAAGTTGGCGGTTTCTGAGTTTTCGGTGCGGCAAGTTGGGCAGAGGGTGGCCATTGTCCGTTTCTCTTCGACCTCGTCTTCCGAGACCGTTCTCCTCAATTCCTCCGAGCTTAGGCCCCGCCCTCGTTAGGTTATACGTTTCAGACGGTTATAAAGTTGCGCTGCAAGGAATGTGCCAAGGGTTTTGTCAAGAAAAAGGGCTCGTTCTCCCCTGGAGGCGGGGCATTCTGGCCAAACGGCCGTCAAACCCTTTTACGCGGCCCTTTACAGAAAAAGAAGGGGTCAAACCTACGCGATGCCAGTTTTAGCATCGCGTAGGTTTGACCCCTTCTTGGCTAGGGGCGGATGGAAAGGGAGATCTTGACGACGCCGCGGTCCCCACGCGGGGTGAACCGGCTCCGGGGGTCTTCGAGGCGATCCCAGCTCTTGTTGTAGACCAGGTAGATCTCGTTCCCGGGGGAGATCTGCCAGCGCAGCCGGGCGTTCCAGCCCAAGGTGTCGGATATATTGTCGAACTGGATGTAATTCATCAGGCCCAGGTCGGGCGAAAGAAAGATGTCGGCCTTGATCTGGTAGACGTTCTCGTCGAGGCGTCCCTGCGGCAAGTCGCGGCGAACGAGGTTGGCGTCGAAAGCCAGGGTGGCGTAGCCCTTGAACTTCAGAGTCAGCCCCATGCTGACGTCGTTGTAATGGCCCGAATAGTACTCGCCAAAATTGTAGCCCGTTTCGAGGACGACCGCCCGGTGGCTGGCCGAGCTCGCGTTGAGCCGGTAGCTCGTAAAGCTGTAGCGCCCTGAGGGCAGGACGATGCCTTCCGATACGGGCCAGTCGTACGTCAGGACGTCCTGATTGGCGACAACGCTGAAGCCGAACGACTCCCCGCTCTGGGTCCTGAAGCTGAGCGGCGAGGCGCTGACAGTGCTCGTCGCGAGGTTGCCCGAAAGGTCCCAGTAATAATCGGCGCTCGTGTTGAAGTAGAACTGCCGGACGAAGCTCCCGAGAAGCCCCCCTTTCGGCCGCGGCTGAAAGCCGACCATGACGAATCCCGTCTGGATCCCCTGCCGCATCATGAAGCCCAGTCCGGGATTGAGGGCCTCGCCGTAATAAGCGTAGGTCGTCTGGACGTTCCAGAGGTCGTTCGGATAGTTGGCCCGGAAGCCGAAGCCGTGATGGCGGCCGGCTTCGGTCTCGTTCCAATTGTAGACGCCCCAGGCGGCGAGCATGATGTTCTTGTCGCCGAGGAACTTCGATGACGAATAATTAAAATCCATTCCGGCCAGCGAATTCCTCTCCCCCGTCTGGCTGCCGTTGGTGAAGATCCAGCCGATCTTGCTCTGGGCGAAGATGTTCTGAGTCACCCGGGCGGCCAGGAGGTTGCGGCCGGAGAGGTCGATCGTGCCGCCCGTGGCGCCGTTGGGCACCGCGGTGGCCCGCGTCTGGACGTCGAGCACGGTCAGGTTGGTGTTTCCGATCTTGCCGTAGAGCTTGGTCCCGAATAAGACCGGGATCTGGGTCCCGCTATAGAGGCCGACGGTCCGGCTGAAGAACGGGGTGAAGCTGATGCTCGAGCTGAAGCTGAAGTTCTCTGACCCCTCAAGGAAGAACATCCGCTTTTCGGGGAAGAACATCGGGAAGCGGGTCAGGTTGATGCGCCGCTCGTCGACCTCGGTCTCGGCGAAATCCATGTTGTAGCTGACGACGCCGACCAGGTTGGGCGTGAAGCTCTTATAGAGGTCGAAGCCGCCGTCGAGCGTACCGACGTACCGGTTCGAGACCAGGTTATCCTTGGAGCCGCTGGCCAGGCCGTAGGGCCGGAAGGTGATGCCCATGCCCTGCTTGACGCCTTCGATCCCCCGCATCGTGGCCGCTTCGTTGGGGTTGTTGAAATTGCTGTCGAGGGTTGTGCCGGAGAGCCGGATCGTCTCCATCTTGCGGGCGATCGTCCGCTCGATGTTGAGGCCCCAGACGCTGAGCCCGGGCTTGAAGGAGATCGTCTTGAAGGGGATGCGGAGCTCGGCCGACCAGCCGTCGTCGAGGCGGCAGCTTGCGGCCTCCCAGATCCCGTCCCAGTTGAGGCTCGATTCGCCGGCGTAGACGAGGCCCTCGCCGCGGGCCCCGCGGGGATTGACGAAAAAGACATAGGCGTTGCGCTTGTCCTGGAACGGGTCGAGGAGGACGCGGACGACATCGTCGCTCGATATCGATGATCCGTGGTGCCCGTAGCCGTAGCCCCCCCCATACCCGCCGCCGTCCCCGCTCCCGCTGTCGTGGGCCATGGAGTTGGCCGAGATGCGCGACGGCTCGCTGTCGTGGCAGTAGACCCCGATGTAGAGACTGTGCGCGTCGAAGACGACCCGGGCTTCCGTCCGTTCGCTCGGGTCCTCGCCGGGCCGCGGCTCGACCATACGGAAGCCGTCGATGACCGGGGCCGCCAGCCAGGCCTTATCGTCGAGGCGCCCGTCGATGCGAGGGCCTTCCTCGACGCGGACGCAGGTGACGTCCTGAGCGCGGAGGGCGAACGGCAGCGCGCCCATAGCGATCAGCCCCGCAAGCAAAGCGCACCGTCTACGGGAACAGCGCGATATCGTCTTCATGGCTCTCGGTCGGCTTCCTTTCGATATTTCCGGAGGGGACGCTCCCCGCCCGGCACGGAGGGGCGCCTTTCGATTAGACGCCCTGATGGCCCCTAACTTCCCGCCGATCACCCTAACGGGGCAGCCAGGCGGCGATCTGGCGGGCGGCCTGCCCGGCCGTGGGCGGATCGAAGTTCGTCAGGACGATGACGATATAGCCGCTCCGCGGGTCCCATTCGAGGACGGAGTTGATGCCGGGCGCCCCGCCGGCGATCCCCAGCCCGGTCTGGTTATCGGGCAGGTAGATCTTCTTATCTTTCACGGCCAACGTATATTTTAGCATATCCTCGGCCGTCGAATAGCCGCCGCCGGCCGAGCTGCCGCGCCCCGGGAGCGTCGCGAAATTGAGGACGCGGGGGCTTCCGGGCTTCTCGCCCTCGCGGGTGTAGCCACGGGCCAGGTTGGGCGTGTTCGCGTCGCGCGGGAAGGCGTCGGTGTCGGTCATGCCGCAGGGCTTGAAGATATTCTCCCGGACGTAGGCGTAATAATCGACCCCGGTGAGCTTCTCGATGATGAGCCCGAGGACGATATAGCCGCCGTTCGAATATCTGTTCGACGTCCCCGGCTCGAATTCGAGCGGCTGGTCGGCGAAGAACGGCAGGTAGTCCGCGAGCGTCAGGATCTTTTCCTTGGGCGTCGCGTCGTAGCGGTCGCCGAAGAAGTCCCCGATGCCGGAGGTCATGTTGAGCAGCTGGCGGACGGTCACCTTCTCGACGGCCTGGGCGTTGGGATACTCGGGAAGGAACTTCTTGATCGTATCGTCGAGCGAGAGCTTGCCCTGGCGCTCGAGCTGGTAAATGGCGACCCGGGTGAAGATCTTGTTGATCGAGCCCAGGTTGAACTTGGTATCCTTCCGGTTGGGCACCTTGGCGTTCCTGTCGGCGAGCCCGTACGCTTCATGGAATAGGACCCGGGAGTCCTTGGCAACGAGCACAACGCCCGAGAATTCGTCCGCCCGGGTCTTTTCATCGAGGAAGGCCTTGAGGGCCGCGGTGAACTCCTTTTCGCCGGCCTTGGGCTCCGGGACGATGATGTTCGCCGGGTCATCGACCATGTCGATCGTCAGGGTCAGAAGGTTGTTGGGAGCCGTCTTCTCGGCGGCCGCGTTGATCAGGATGTATCGGCCGTCGGAGGCCTTGGTCAGCACGGACGCTCGGAGTGGTTCGTCGGAAACGACCTTTTCGATCTCGAGGGATTTGAGCTGAGACTTGGCCCCGCGGAAGCGGACCAGGCGCTGCTGGAGGGGGACCTCCTTGAGCGCGGAGGCGGCGAAGTGGGCCTCGAAAAAGGCCTTCATCTGTCCGGGAACGCCGGAATTGAAGGCCTCGATATAGGCCTTGAGGTGCGTCAAAGCGGGATTTGCCGGCGCGGCGGGGCCTTGGGCGAGCCCGGGCGCGGCCAAAACGGAGATCAGCAGGGCGGCAGCGGCCGTCCAAACGATCGATCGGCGACCTCGTATCATGCGTCCTCCTCGGGTCAGGGGTACCAGTGAACTCGACAGATGGAAATTATAGCACGAGCGGGGCCGTTCGTGTTATGGCTTCGGTCAAGAGCGGCTTGGCGGGCGACAGGAGGACGCCGCGTGTGCTTTCGAGCTGGGGCGAAGTGTCTAGGAAACCGAAGTGGGAACCCCGACCTTCTTGCCGTAGAAGTGGTTGATGAGGGCGAGGATCGTATCGGGAATACGATGCAGGAATTCCACGCCGATATCGAAGTGCCGGTCGTTTTCGTTCTTCCGGGTCCACACGACCTCCCCGTCCACCTCGAACAATTCTTCTTTCTCATTGAGGTCGATGACGAGCCGAACGATGGAGCCGACGGGAAAATCCCGAGTGCCGCAGATCCAGGCCCCTGACACGGAGAGGTCGTGGGTATAGGCGTTGATCCCGCTCTGTGCGGCGGGCTTATGGGCCTTGCGCTTTTCCTCTATCAAGACGTTGTCGAGTTCCGCGAATCGCTTGTCCTTCCGATTTTCCACTTCAGAGTCCTCCATGTAACGCCATGAAGAGCGTATCAGACGCATTCTCCGCCGCCCCGCGGGAAGGGGCAATCACCCCTCATGGCTATTCGGCGGGTGATATCTGACCCCTCCCCCTCGCGCCCCTGCGGGAGAAAGGCCTATGGCCTTCATTGACTGGCCCCCATGGCGATGCTAGTATTGGCCCAATCGCCGGAATAGAGAAAAACATGGTCTATGTTGCCGTAGCTCCGCCGAAACCGCTCAGCGCGGACCTTTTAAAGAGGGTGGCGTCCCTCGTTGGCAAAGAAATCGTTGACACGCGCCTCTTGCTCGCCGGGGAGATCCCCAGAATCGTCGTCTCCACCTCCGACGCCGGCGCAGCGGACTCGATGGCTCAGAGTCTGAGGGATGCTGGACTTGTGGCCTTCCTTTGCAGGGATTCCGAGCTTCGAAACCGGCCGGCCCGCTTCAGAGCGCATACGGCGAGATCCGGAGAAAGAGAAGTGATATTCGGGGACAGGGCTGGCGGGGAAGCCAGGCTTGAGTCAGGCGACGCATTCCTGATAATACGGGGAAGGATACAGAGCACCACGCAGGAAAAGGCCTCAACCACCAAAATGAAGCTCAACGTACCGGCGACGGTGCTGACAGGTGGCATCCCTATCATGCGGCGGGTCACCGAAAAAGGCGCCAAAGAGTCGTTCCGAGCCGAAGACTTTGTGAAGATCTACGACAGGAGCTCCTCCGATCCACGCGTAGAGATGTTCCAGAACCACGTTGATTACAGCTTCCTAGGCCCCGAGCTGACCCCGTCCGCCCCGGCGAACTTCGACGTCGTCGCCACTAAGCTTCGGCAGTGGTTCCCCCTGGCGATCTTCGATGAGCGGCTGACCAGGCATCTTAAGACCGATGTGCCCGCCGCTGGACCCGGGGAGGCGCTCGAGATCAACTGTAAATTGATCTACTTAGGCCATTTGGCCGAGGAACGCGGGAGCCGAAACGGGACCGGCTCTGCCGTGTAGCCAATCAGGTACTTCAGCCGACGGCGGCCAAAGACCATCACGGCTGAGCGAGCTCTTTCTAACGGTCGATAGGTTGAACTTAATCCACAAATAAAATATACTGCCCCTCGGGTGCGCGGCGCATAGGGCGTCGCGTAGGTTTCCAAAGACGGATGGTCGGGCCGCCATCCATATCGTTCAGGGCGACCCCTGTATGTTGCCCTGAGGTCAGCGCTTGCTGAAAGCGCCGATATGGAGGTTGATATGACCATTCCCGATCAACAAGCCCCCACAAAACCCGAATCATCTGGCGGATGCCTCTCTATCATCGTTCGCCTGATTTGGATATTTGGGGTGAGCCTTCTGGTCTTTGGCGCCATCTTTATTTTCCAGGGAAACAACCCTGGTCTAGCCGACGCGATATTTTGGCTGATTACTCTCGGGCTCATCTTGGCCCGCTATGCTGATATAAGGTATTTAAAGGGTGAGACCGCGGATAACAAACCGGCGACACTCAAGCATTGGCGCCGATATTCGGTGATACTGCTCATAGCCGCGGGATTGCTCTATCTCCTGGCGAAAATCCTCGCACCATTGAATCTGATGTAATGGGTCTCCGGCCGGCAATCCAGTTCATCACACTTCTCGAGGAGGTCCCATGAGTCAAGGCATGACGACCAATGGTTGGTTTTTCCTCATTTTTGGCTGGGGTTTTATCCTCACCCTGACCGTCTACTGCTTCTCCCGCGTTCTCTTCGGAAAGAAGCCGGAGGTCACCGTAGACGTGGGCGGCCGCGAGCAGTGGGGCTCGCGGATCGGCCTCATCCTGGCCGTAGCCGGCAACGCCATCGGCCTGGGGAATTTCCTGCGTTTCCCCGTCAAGGCGGCAGCCAACGGCGGGGGCGCGTTCATGATCCCCTATTTCGTCGCCTTTCTCCTTCTGGGCATCCCGATGATGTGGGTCGAATGGACGATCGGCCGCATGGGCGGTGCGCACGGCCACGGGACGACTCCGGGCATGCTCAACCTTCTGTGGAAGAAGGCCCCCTCCAAGTACCTCGGCGCCCTAGGTATCGTCATCCCCTTCGTCATCGTCATCTACTACAATTTCATCGAGTCCTGGTGCCTCGGCTATTCCTGGTTCTCGGTCACCGGCAAATACTTCGGACATGCCAACCGCGAGGCTATGGGCAAGTTTCTGCGCGGCTTCCAGGGGGTCGAGTCGAACGAATTCTTCAGCTCCCTCGCTCCCGTCCTGGTCATCTGGGGCATCACCATCGCCCTGAATTTCTTCTTTCTCTATAAAGGCATCTCCAAGGGGATCGAAGTCCTGGCTAAGTACGGCATGCCTCTTCTCTTCATCTTCGGCATTGTCCTCGTCGTCCGCGTCCTCACCCTCGGTACGCCCGATCCTTCCCAGCCGGAGCTGAACATCGCCAACGGCATGGGCTACATCTGGAATCCCGATTTCAGCCGCCTGGGGTCGGCTTCAGTCTGGCTGGTTGCGGCGGGCCAGATCTTCTTTACCTTAAGCCTCGGTCAAGGCATCATCAATACTTACGCTTCCTATGTTAGGGAGAAGCAGGACATCACTCTCAACGGGCTGACGACCTCTTCGACCAACGAGTTCGCCGAGGTCGTCCTCGGCGGCACGATCGCTATCCCGGCCGCTGTTGTCTTCTTTGGGTTGGCCGAGACTCAGGTTATCGCCCAGGGCGGCGCCTTCAACCTTGGCTTCCAAGCCCTGCCGGTCATCTTCCAAAAGATCCCCCTCGGCCAGATATTCGGCGGCATGTTCTTCTTACTGCTCTTTATCGCTGGCATCACCTCGTCAGTGGCCATGACCCAGCCGGCCATCGCCTTCCTCGAGGACGAGTTCAAGTGGAGGCGGGAGAAGGCCGTCAAGGTCGTCTTTGCCGTGCTCATTGTCTGTACCGCCTTCGTTATCGCCTTCTTCAAGTTTGGCTTCCTGGACGAGCTCGACTTCTGGGCTGGCACCTTCGGCCTGGTCGTCTTCGCGGCCATCGAGATCATCCTCTTCTCCTGGGTCTTCAAGATCAAGAACGGCTGGAAAGAGATGCACAAGGGCGCCGACCTCAAGGTCCCAAAATTCTTCAAGTTCATCATGACCTATGTCACGCCGGTCTATCTCCTTGTGCTCCTGGGCGTTTGGACCTATCAGGATGCGGTCAAGGAATTCTTGATGACGGGCAAGGACCCGGCTAATCGGCCCTATCTCTGGGGTGCACGGGTCATGATTGTCGCCCTCTTGCTGGTCATGCTTTTGCTCATCCGCAAGGCATGGAGCAAGAAGAAGACCATGGGGCCAGAGCCGAAGACGGACTAGCCTGTAAGATATTCATGACCATCACGAAGCATCGAACACCCGTCAAGCCTAAACCGAAGAGCAACGTCCCTCCTCGGCTCTTCCGCTCGTTCTTCCTATGGGTAGGAATCCTCGCCCTGGTCACTTTTGCCGTATGGGTTGCGCTAAGCTGGGATCCCGGTTTGGCTGATTTCTTATTTTGGTTGATTGCGATCTGGATGGTCTTCGTCCGATATGCCGAGATAGAGCATGCCGATAAAGAGCCACAGCATATCAAGCCGAAGGCACTTCGGGGATGGCGCCGTTATTCTATCAAACTGCTACTGGCCGCCGGATTCCTATACGCTGTCGCAAGAATCGTCGCTAATCTACGTCTGACCTGACGAGCCTGCGCTGCGCGTTGTCAGCCTCTATTCTCTACCTCAACGCCCTCCGCTCGTTTTCTCAACTGCTTTGCCCACAGCGTCAGCCAAATAGCCACCAAGGCCAGGGGCAAAACGAATAATTTCATAATCGCTATTCCCCAGAACCATGTACTCTGGACGAAAGACCAGGTTGTGTCTGGGCCCCACCAAAACGACAAAAGCCACGCAGGATGTGCGGACATGGCCAATCGATACGCAATCCACTGAATCATAAGAAGCCCGACGTCGACCAGCAAGGTCCACCAGCCCGCGACCGCAGCAGCCCTCACGCGCTTCTCGAAAACATCGCTCATAGAGAGCCTCCTATTCGGTAGTTTGAATCCTTATTTTGACAGGAATTTACTCATTTTCAGGGCAATCATCCACCTTCGCCAGCATCATCTTGATCAATCGGGGCCATGCCTGTCAAGGCCTCTGGCCCTAGTTGATCGAAATCCTACTGTTTCCGGACTTTCTCGGGGAATATGGGGAAAAAGGAGAGCGCGCCCGGGGAGATTCGAACTCCCGACCTGCGGATTCGAAGTCCGACGCTCTATCCAGCTGAGCTACGGGCGCGCCGTGGCCACGAGGCCAACCCATCATAAGGGCGGGGCGACGGGAAATCAAGGAGCGCCCGGCGGGTGGCCCCTTGTGCCGGCCGGCAAAATGCCGATAATGGGTGGTTAGGGCTCCATGAACGAGAAACCCAAGAACGAGGCCCTCCTGCGCCGCATCGAGGCGGACCTGGCCCAGGCCGCCCGCATCCAAGAGGACCTTCTGCCCAAGGCAAGCCCGAAGCTCGAGGGCTTCGATATGAGCGGCTCCAATGTCCCCTGCTACGAGGTGGGCGGGGATTATTACGATTTCGTCCCCATCGACGATGACCGCGTCGGCGTCGTGATCGCCGACGTTTCCGGCAAGGGCATCAGCGCCGCGCTCCTCATGGCCTCGCTCCGGGCGGCCCTGCTCGGCGAGGTCCGTCCCGATTATGACCTCGGCACGATGGCGGCCCGCTTGAGTGATTTCGTCTACAGGAGCTCCGGGCCGACGAGCTTCGTCACCTTCTTCTTCGCCGAGGTCGACCGCCGGACGGAGGAGCTGCGCTACATCAACGCGGGTCATAATCCGCCATTCGTCCTGGACAAAGGCGGCAGGGCCCGGACCATCGAGGGCTCGGGTTTCCCGCTGGGCATGTTCTCCGGCTCCCGTTATGAAACGCGGACCGCTCCCCTGGCCCGGGGCGAGATCGCGGTCCTCTTCACCGACGGCATCCCCGAAGCACGGAACGCGGAGGGGCAGGAATATTCCGAGGACAGGCTCAGGACCCTCGTGCGGGACAATCGCTCCGCGTCCGCTTCGGACATCTGCCGCCAGGTCCTCAGCGACGTCCACGGCTTCGCCGGCGACGATCAGCCCTGCGACGACATCACGCTCGTCGTCCTCAAGCGGACCGCCGTCGGAGAGTGATCGGCTCCACTCCTCGCGTCATGGCACCCGGCTATTTTGCCGCGGCTGCGTCGACCACAGCGTTCCAATTGGGCGGGACCGCGCCCAAGAGGCTGCGGACAAAGAAGTCGTACATCTTCCGCTCTCCGTAGGCCCCGCCCATGCCGTGCCCGGCGCCGGGGATGACCAGCAGGTCGAATACCTTATTGGCCTTGATCAGGGCGTTCGCGACCTGCATGGTTGAGGCCGGATCGACGTTGGCGTCCATCTCGCCGACGATGAGCAGGAGCTGGCCCCGGAGCTTTGCGGCGTTGTCGACGTTGGACGACGAAGCGTACTCGGGTCCGAGGGGCCAGCCCATCCACTGCTCGTTCCACCACAGCTTGTCCATGCGGTTGTCGTGGCAGCCGCACGAGGCGACACCCGCTTTGTAGAAATCGGGGTGGAAGAGGAGACCCCCCAAGGCGTTCTGCCCGCCTGCGGAATTCCCGTAGATGCCGACGCGGGTGATATCGTAGGATGGGTACTTTGCCGCCGCGGCCTTATGCCAGAGGATCCGGTCCGGGAACCCGGCGTCGCCGAGATTCTTGTAGCAGTAATCATGAAAAGCCTTGGAGCGGTTGCTCGTGCCGAGGCCGTCGCACTGGCTGACGATGAAGCCGAGCTCCGCCAGGGCCCGCATCCCGCTCGTCGCCTGGAAGGACTTGGGGACGAACGAGCCCTGCGGTCCGGCATAGATGTATTCGATGACGGGGTATTTCTTCCGGGGATCGAAGTCCGTCGGCCGGACGATGATCCCCCAGATGTCGGTCTTGCCGTCGCGGCCCTTGGCGACGAAAACCTCGGGCGTCCGCCAGCCTGATTTGAGAAGTCCGCTGATATCTCCCTTCTCGACAGTCATGACCACAGCCTTGTCCGTGACCCGGCGGATCTCGGTCGTCGGGGCGAGGTCGACGCGCGACCAGGTGTCGACGAAATAGGCCATGTCAGCAGAGTAGGTGACGGTGTGGTTCCCCTCCCCTTCGGTCAGCCGGACGAATCCCGTCCCGTCGAGATTGGCACGGAAGGCATGAACGAAATACGGGTCCTGGCCGGGAAGAACGCTGCTGGCCTGGAAATAGACCTGGCGCTTCGCCTCGTCGACCTTGTCCACGGCCCGGACGACCCACTCCCCTTTCGTTATCTGGCCTTTGACCGTTCCCGACACGCCATCGTAGAGGTAGAGATGGTTCCAGCCGTCCCGTTCCGACATCCAGACGACCTCTCGGCCGTCTGCAAGATCGTAGCGGAACATCTTGCCGCTGTAGCAGAAGAAGGTCTTGGCCGTTTCGTCGATGACGGCCCGGGCCGCGCCCGTCGCACCGTCGACTTCGATGATCCGGTAGGCCTGGTGGCCGCGCTGGTTGTATTCGAACGTGAAGGCCCGGCTGTCCTTGCGCCAGGCGAGGTCCGTGAGCTCGTAGGGATCGGCGAAGAGCGCGTCGTCGATCTCGATCCGGGCTTTAGTGTCGACGAGGAAGAGGACGGGCCGATGGATATCGAGGGCGTCGCCGGGCTTGGCGTACTCCATCGTATGGTACTTCGGTTGGAGCTGGTCGGCAGGAGAGGACTCGACGTATTGGATGACCCGGTGATACCCGCGGCGCAGGCGGAGGGCGACGAGTTTTTTGGAGTCGGGCGCCCAGGTGATGGATTCAAAGGTGTAGTAGTTCCCTTCGGAGCCGTCCCGGCTGAGGATCGTCTCCTCCTTCTTCTCCTTGTCCCGGAGGCAGACGTTGTAGTTCCGGATGAAGGCCTCCCACTTGCCGTCCGGGGAGGTCTTCACCCCCTTCGAAGCGGCTTCGGGCGCCGGCCCAATTTCCCACCCGCCCAACTCGCCGTCGCGAAAGCCGCGCGGACCGCCGGGGCCTTCGAGCTTCTTGCAGGCGTAGGTCGCGAGGTCGCAGGTCCAGCGGACGCCGGCCGCGGCGAATTCGACCGACTTCCCGTCCTCGCCGAACGTGAGCGAGAAGAACGGCAGATTGAGCGCCTCGATCTTCTCGCCCGAAGCCGCCGCCAGGCCTGCCGCCAACCGGGCATGATCGAAGGCGATCCCCTTCTCCTGGCTTGCCGCATCGACGAGCCAATACTCGGTGCCGCCGGCGACGGACTTCCGGTACCAGTAACGCGTGGTCTTGCCGATCCACCCTCCTCTGTCGACGATATTCAGGGCTAAGGGCTGGAGCTTCGCCCTCAAGCCCGTCGCTTTCTCGTAATCGGCCCGGGTGACCTGGGCGGAAACCGCCACCGCCGTCAGAAGAAGGATCGATAGGAATGCGGCGACACGGGTTTGATACGGATGTTTCATCGGACCTCCTCGCGAGCTCGCTCACCCTATCTTATGAGAGGCCGGTCGATCACGCAAGGAGCTCCCTCTTGCGCATAGGGAGCCAAATCTGGTAATTAAGGAGAATGATCGATAGCCGCAGATTCGCCCGAGCCCGGACGATCTCTTTCGATTTTGACGGTGTCCTGTCGACCCTCGTATTGGGCAGGGCCTGGGAGAAGGCCCGCGACAGAAAGAGAGCGGTCCCGCTTGTTACGCCGCTCGTTTATGGCCTCAAGGTCTTCGTCGCGACCCTCACGGAGGGATTCCGCAAGCCCTTTCCGCAGACCGGGGAGGTGCTGCGGGGGTTGCGGTCCTCGGGAAGATCGCTCTATCTGCTGACGTCGCGCAGGGATAAGCGGATCACGGCCGCCGAACGCTGGCTCGAAAGATACGGGCTGGATGGCATCTTCGAACGGATCTTCTTCAACACCGCGGGAGAAGACGCCGATCGATTCAAGGCGAAGATGGTCGGCGCGCAGTCGATCGATGTTCACGTCGACGATGACGCCGAAACCCTCGCCCATCTCGCGCGGCAGTTTCCGGAGAAGCTTTTCGTCCACATGAACTGCTACCACCGAAAGAGCCTGGCGGCGGAGAACATCGTCGTCATCCATTCCTGGGCGGAGATGCCGCGGATCTTCTCGCTCGGGAACGGTTCCTGATATCAGAAAGAGAACGCCAGCCCGGCGTAGGCCTTCTTCTCCAGACCGTGGGAGCGGACATCCTCGAGCCGGCCACTGCGCCGAACTCCTTCGATCTCGGCGAAGAGCTCGAGCGGGGCTCCTGGCACTTTCCACCCGGCGCCAATGAGATAGCGGGCTCGCGTGTCGGCGAGGTGGGCGTTATTCGTGACATCGGCCTTGAACCTGTCCAGGGCGTCGACCGAGCCCCAAGCGCTGTATCCGGTCATGCCGTGGACCGTAAATCCCTTCCAGTCGAGGCGCGCGCTCGCCGAAAGAGTCCCCCCGAAACCGTAATAGTAGCCGTAGTAGAAGACGATCGTCTTGAGGCCGACGATATCGTGAGTGCGGGAATAGTCATTGAGGGCGTACGCGTTGACCAGGGCAAAATCCCCGTAGGCCTCGAGGACGGTCCGCAGCCGCAGGTCCCGACGGAAAACGGTCCAGTCCAGGACCGGGCCCGCGATATGGAGGATAGCGAGCTTGTCGGTGAAGTTCCGCGGCTCCTCGAGATGGAGCCGACTGAGGTCGGTCTTGACGGGCACGGGGACGGCGTCGTAATCCGCGATCGGCCTCTTCTTGAAGAATTCGAAAGCGGAGCCGAACCCCAAGGTCAGGGCGTATCCCCTGCGGCTTTCGTCGATCTTCTGGACGAAACGGCCCCAGGTGACGGCCTTGCTGAAGAAACGCGTTTCTTCGGCGTGGCCGCCGCGCGTGGCATAGTCCACGGTGAACTCGCTGAAATATGTGTCTTTGATGGCCCGCCGGACTTCGCCCGCGGCCCCGTACTCGGGGATCCCGAGCAGCCGGGCATGTAACCCAAAATAGAGGTCCGTCCCGGCCTCCTGTCCCGCCGAGGTGAGACGGCGCGCCCCCACGAACAGGCTGAAATCGTGCCACCCCGGCTGGACGTATTCCTTCGCCGCCGTGTCTTTGCGGTCCAGCCAGTGATTGAACTTTACGACCGGATTGATGAAGCCCAAAACGCGCAAAAGGGGCCCGGATTGGTGGCAGAGGTAATGCCCGATCTGGTACCAGGGCTCCCCCGCCGCGAACCCTCCCAGGCCAGTCATGATCTGGTCGTTGATGGCGATGACCTCTTTCGGCTCTCCGATAACCTCCCACCAGGTCGACCCGGCGACCGTCATCATCCACGAATAGAGCCAGGACAGATGACTGCTTCGGCCGAACTGGTAGTAGACCGCCCCGGCCGGGACGTGGAACCAGTTGAGCGAGAACTGATTGGAATCGAAACGCCAGCCCTTGAGCAGGACGATGCGCGAGATCTGGTCGTGGAAGGTGATCCGGTAATCCGCGTCCTCGGGGAAGGAGTTGCCCGACCAGTAGATGGCCGTGGTCGCGGCCGAGAAGAGCGCCCAGCTCGATTCCAGGCCCGGAGCTTCTTCCCCCTTGGCCTGAGATCGGCGTTCGCGCGGGAGGCCTCGCGCGGCCTGTCCTGATCTCCGGACAGCAGCCAGCCCGGGGGAAGGCGTACAGGAGCGAGGGCCGGTCCGGAGGTGGCCCGGTCAGCGGCCAGGCTGAGCGGGACATGCATGTCCATCGACAATGCGTGAGGAACTGCGGCCGCGGCGAGCCCCGGCGATGCCGCGAGCCAGAAGAACGCCAACGCGGGGCCGATCGCACCCGTCAGCCACTTGGACAACCGTTGCGCTCCCCATTTGGCCATCAGAGATTGACTCCGGCCTTGGCCCGGCCATAGGGCTCCTGGCCTTCGACCGCCATCAAACGGGCGACAGCCACCAGAAAGAGCAGGGGGGGGAGGAACTGGGGCTCGGGGGTCGGGGCCACGATCAGGAACGCGCAGGTGGCCGTCACCATGGCCGTGAACGGGCTAAGCTTCGGAGCCGCCAGGACGGCCAGCCCCAGGATGGCGACAGCCGCGATAGGGTAATAAGCCTGCAAACCCGAGCCAGCGAGCGGCCCCGAGAGGACGTTCGGATAGAACGTGGTCAGGGCGGCCCGATTCTCGAGGACGACGTTGAAGAGGAGCGTGTTCTTCAGAACATTGACGACGCCGAACGGCGCCATGACGAGGACGGCCGTCGCCAAGGAGACGAAGACGTCGACGACGATGCCGGCGAGCGAGCGGAGGTCCTTCGGATTCAAAGTGATGCCAGTAATAGGCGGCCATGAGCGGGAGGATCATGAACTTGGCCGTCAACCCGAGCCCGAAGAGGATGGCGATCACAGGGCCGTGGATTTCCCGCGGTCTTTCGCTGTTCCACTTGATCATCCAGAGGACGAGGGCCGTCATGAGGAGCGTCATGGCCACCGTGGTCTTGAGTTCGCCCAAGAGGATCATGGGCACGAAGGGCAGGAGATAGGCCGGCCGGACGCGCGGAAACATCCGGAAGAGGATGAGGCAGCAGAGGGCCTGAATGATGAGGCTGGTTGCGGTCAGGACGGTGATATTCCACGTCCCGGCGACGCGGTAGGCCAGATGGTACGGATAGAGCTCGAGGGGCGGGTAATTGAAGTTGCCGTAGACGGTCCCGGCGCCTTCGATCTCATGGTGTATCGTGCCGGCCGTGTAAGGATTCTTCCCGCTTTCGAGCGCGTCGAAGACGGTCCTGTAAGTTTGGACGACCTCGGTCCTCGACGGGAGGACGCTAAAGTTGACGACGCCCAGAACGAGGCCGCAGAGCATGACCGAACCAAGGACCCCCTTGCTGAAGAACGTCCGGCGGCTCGCCCCGTAGAGCAGCCCGATCGCGACCAAGGCCGATGACAGAAGGACGGCGTATTCGTAATGCTGGCCGCCGGGGACGGGCTTGAGGACGAGCATGACGACGGAGATCGCCACGCAGCCGATCAGAGCCCCGAGCGCGAGGCGTTTTATCACGGCGTATGTCCTCCGGCAGATCCGCCATTCACGCGCATCGGATCCCCGCCTTACCTCGGAACGCGGAGGGGGCGGACCGCACGATGCCGCCACCTCAAACGAACGAGGCCGAGCGCGGCTTCGATCTTGATCCTTGTTGTCATCTTGGACCGGCCGATGTGTCTGTCGGCGAAATAGATCGGGACTTCTCCGATGCGCAGGCCCAGCCGCTCGCCGATAAAGGCCATTTCCTCCTGGAAAAATAGCCGTTGGAACGGACGCCCCCCAGCTCGATGGCCTCCAGCGCCGAGCGGCGCCAGGCCTTGAAACCGGATGTCGCATCGCGGACCTTGAGACCCAGGATAAGCCGCGAGAGGGCGTTGGCCGACCGGCTCAAGGCCAGGCGGTTGAAGCCCCAGAGATCGTCGACCCCGCCTCCGGCGACGTAGCGCGAGCCGACGGCCACATCGTAATCCGCCAGCGCGTCCACCAGGCGGGGAACGTCGTCCGGCGAATGTGAAAGATCGGCATCCATCTGGACGATGGCGCCGGCGCCATGCCCGAGGGCCCAGCGGAATCCGTCGAGATAGGCCAGACCGAGCCCGCGGCGTCCGGTCCGGTGCAGGACGGCGATGCGGCCAGCCGCGACGCGGCGGCCAGCCCGTCGGCCAGGCGCCCGGTGCCATCGGGAGAGTCGTCGTCGACGCAAGCAGACGCGATCCAGGGGGCGGCAGGGCCAGAAGCCGCGCCGCTAGGGCGGGCAGGTTGCCGGCCTCGTTGAAGGTGGGGATGACGACGAGAACGCTCACCGGACCATCATTTTCCGTTGTTGGCAAAGACGTCCCGGGTTTTCACGTGCATCTTTTCCGTGCCGCCGGCCTCGATGATCTTTTTGGCGTAGAGCACGCGTTGGATACCGCCGATGATGATGATGACGGTAGCAAGATTCCGAAGACGATCGACAGGGTCGAGACCTTGAAATGGCTGAAATGCGGACGCTCGGGAAGATCATGAAGATCACGGTCTCCGATGTTGAGAAGGAGCAACCGGTCCAAGCGCTCCCCGATGGCCGGCCAATCATGTTCCCCGATGGGAACGACCATGGCGGCCCGCTGGCGAAGCTCAGCATCAGCGTCGCGGAGATGACCAGGAAGGACTCCAGGGCGTAGCCGGAGACCGCGAAGCCCGCGTAGATGATGACTTCGACCCACTTATCGATGATCCCCTCGAGATAGTATCCGAACTTGCTGACCTTCTTCTCCGCCGGGGCGACCGCCCCGTCGAACGTGTCCCACAGGCACGCGATGCCGATGAATACGAACGCCAGGATATGGAGGCCCAGATAGAAGAACAGGGCCCCTGCCCCCGCAACGAACAGGGCCATCGCCGAAAAGACGTTCGGAGGAATATGGGTCTTGGCAACGAGACGGCCTATCCGGTCAAAGAACAAACCGCCCTTCTTCCTGAAACCGCCATTGAACATTCAATCCCTCCCTGGACGCAGAGGAAATGCTTCGTCCACGATTATAGGATAAAAGCCTTCCCCAAGCGAGTCGTCAAGATTCTGTCAAGAAACC
>CAWEJF010000017.1:0-141389 GCA_963809345.1 Candidatus Aminicenantota bacterium
CATGGCTCCGACCAAGGCCCCTCCTACCGCTCCCAACGAGAACGGCTCAGGAGTAATAAAGCCGAGGTTCCAGCCGAGCCATAGGCCAATATACCAGCCCAAACCGTAGGCCGGGATCAGCCAGCCGGAGAGTGAGAAACGCCGCGCCAAAACCAGCCATTGCGCCAGCCCGATCAGGAGGGCGGGCAGAATGTTCCAGAGTCCCCAATTGCGCCCGCCGACGAGGTCCGTTATATAGATCTCCGACGATACGGAAATCCCCCACCCCAAGATATTGGCAAGCACCCATAATCCCCCGAGTTCCCAGTCGTGACCTGCTTTCCTTGGTTCCATACGGACCTCTCCTTATGTTCCTTTTTTCGGACGGGACGGCCGCCGCGGCAGAGAGCGCGGTGAAACCCACTCCTCTCGGAGGCTGATGTTATTCCCGGTCGCCAATAGGTGTCAAGCGCTCGAAGTTCGGAAAAGAGGCCTAAGCTCTTTCCGCGGGATACCACCGGGGAGGCCAGTTGCCCGGGCGCTCCCCGTGTGACGGTGGCTGACTTGACTTCCGTTTTCGGATGAAGTTCTATTAGGCCATTCACTTCAGGGAGGGGATCATGAAAAACTGCCTTTTCATCGTTCCTTTGGTTATTTTGTTTTGTTTCTCGATGGCCTGCCAGGATAGGGCCGCGATGGCGGAGCTGGAGGAATTCAGGGCCCGGGCGGCTGTTGAGGAGCAGAACTCAGCTCTAGTAAAGCGACTTACAGAGGAATTGAACAAAGGAAACGCAGAAATAGTAAAAGAGTTGTATGCTCCCGACGTAAAATCTTATTCTCCATCAGGAAGCACGGCCCCAGCCTCTCAGAACGACAATTATGAATTAACAAAAGCCTATTTCAATGCGTTTCCTGATCTTAATCAGACTATTGAAGAAATCGTTGCTGCAGGGGATAAGGTGACAGTCAGATTTATCGCGAGAGGTACCCACAAAGGAGATTTCCAGGGCATCCCAGCCACTGGTAGCCGAATGGAACTAAGCGGGATTGTGATATTTCATATCAAAGATGGGAAGATCGTCGAGGAAAGGCAAGATGTGGATTCCCTGGGTTTTATGACCCAGCTCGGTATGGAGCTCAAGCCCAAAGAGCCCAAGAAATAGAATTCAGCACGAGGTATGAAGGAGGGGGAAATGAAAAAGTATCTGTCGGTCATCCCATTGATCGTTCTGCTATGTTTCGTCGCGAGCTGCCAGGATAAGGCTGCGATGGCGGAACTGGAGAAGCATAACGTCCAGGCAACTCTTGAGGAGCAGAACGTAACCCTTGTACATCAATTCTTCAAAGCCCTCGACGCCCAGGACTACAGCTTCAAGGAGCTTCTTGCTCCGGGGGCTATTCTTCACGGCACAGCACCACAAGAAGACGTAACTGCGGATAATTCCGCCCAATTATTAGGCCCTTTATATCAGGCTTTGCCCGACCTATCCCATAGCGTCGAGGACATTTTTGCTAAAGGGGACCGGGTTGCCGTTCGGGTTCTCATCCAAGCAACCCACAAAGGGATTCTCATGGGGATTCCACCCTCCGGGAACAAACTTAGATATTATCAATTCGCGTTATTTCAGATTGGCGACGGCAGGATAAAAGAGGGGTGGAGGGTCACGGACAATTTGGGAATGATGCAACAGCTCGGCATGGAACTGAAGCCGATAGCGGCGAAGAAGAAGTAAGGAGGGGTTATTATGAAACCTATAGTTATTGCGGTCCTCATGGTCGTCCTGGCCTTCGGATTTGCCGTATTGGCACAACCAGCGGCCCAGAAGCCGGGAGCAAAAAACTGGACGCCAGAACAACAGGATGCTTTGGATGCATTTAATAAATATATTGCGGCGGCCCTTCGGGGGAACGTCAACGAGATGAAGACTCATTGGCATCCCAATTTCATAGGGTGGAACCTTAAACAAGGCTCGCCCATGAATTACGATGAATTTCTGAAGGACGAAGAAGAAATCTTCAAGGCCTTCAGGTTCAAGAAGCTCGAGTTCGTGCCGTTGGCAATACAAGTTGAAGGGAAGATCTCAATTATTCATCTCAAGTACGATGATGTGGTTATCGACCTCGCGGGGAAAGAGATGCCAGCCTCCGGGAACTGGACGACGGTCATGGTAAAACAAGATAAAAAGTGGCTCATTATGAGTAACGTCTGGGCAGAAAAATAGGGGGAAAAATGAAAAGATATCTCTGCATCGTTCCGTTGGTCCTTGTGTTCTGTTTCACGATCGCCTGCCAGGATAAGGCGGCCCGTGCAGAGCTTGACAAAGCAACAAAGCAGTCTCAAATCGAGGAACAGAACAAAGCCGTCGTACGTCAGTTCTTTGAAGCCATCGACGCCCAAAACTTTGCTCGCATGAAGGAGCTCCTAACCCCGGATTTTATCCTTCACTATTCAGGCCCACAAGAAGACGTCTCCGGAGAAGCTTTTTTGCAGATGGTCCGCGGCTACTATACGGCTTTTCCTGATGGAATCCACAAATTCGAGGACATTCTTGCCGTAGGCGACAAGGTCGTCAACAGAGCTCTTTGGGAGGGAACACAGAAGACAGAGTTCCAAGGGATCCCTGCCACCGGGATAAAGGTCAGCTTCTACCAGATAGGCATATCTACGGTGGTAGGCGGAAGGATCAAGGAATGTTGGGTGGTTGAAGATAATTTGGGGATGATGACCCAGCTCGGCATGGAGCTCAAGCCGAAGGCGCCGGCGAAGTAGGAGCCACGGATATCGGCATCAGGCGGGTGCGGGGACGACCGATAGGCATTAATCTCAAACAAGGGGGGCAAAATGCATGAGAAGAATCTTGTAGAAGGCCGCAGGCAGTTTCTCGCAAAGGCGTTGCCGGTAGGTACGATCTTCTGCCTGGGATGCAAGGGGCTAATGGCATCGCCCGCTCTCTTGGGAAGCCAAGAAATCTCAGGCAAGAAGCCCAAGTACCTGGAAGAGGCTGGGATGACTGCAGAAAGCGTCTACAATTTCGCCTATGGTTATTTCCTGCCGTTCTTGGAGAACATGGGGAACAGCCTTGGACGTGAGAAGATCCTGGATCTCATTAAAAAGGCGGGTGCCGAAATCTACACCCAGCTCACCCCCATCCTGGCCAAGGACCTCCCGAGCCGCGATCCAAAGTCCCTGGCGAAGCTAATTGGCGACTTCATGACGGGAACATCGATCTATCGCCAGGCATTCACCTTCGAGATCACGGAGCTCACCGACAAGGTCTATGAAGCCACGTACAGCCAATGTCTTCCGGCCAAGGTCTTTCGCGAGATGAACGCCGCCGATTTCGGCTATGCCTTCGAATGTTCGCCAGCCCACGCCCTGGCCAAGGCTTTCAATCCCAAAATGAAGCTGATCAATCCCAAGAACCTGATGAAGGGCGACAGTGTCTGCGTCGAAAGGTATGTTCTCGAAGCGTAGTCAAAACTGAATTCTACGAGTTCCGCCTTCGCATAATCTTTTACGGCTTTCTCTCGCCTACAATATTTTTGTTCAGACTCCGAACATTTCCTTGTTCACCTCCCCCTATTTGTGCCATCTTGCACTTTAGTGAACATCCATGCACCCCATATTTTAGGCCCAAATAATTGGGTCATATTTGGGGTCACATTTGTGCCACTCCAGGGGGTAAATGTGGGCAAATCTGGGCAAGCGCAGGCAAAATGGACTCAGCCCTAAACCGGGTCTAATCCGATGATTTCACTGGCCATATGGGGGAAAACGTGGCGTGCCTGAGAGGATTCGAGCCTCCGACCTTTGGATCCGGAGGCCACAGCTCAATCTATCGGACAGAGCCCCGCGGTCACAATTCTCCCCAGCCGAGGTCACTCCTTCCCCATTTCGCGATGATTATGAAGGAGACTAGCGAGCAACTACTGGCTGAGGGTGTTGGACATGGTATTTTTCCCAGTTTTTAAGCACTTCGAAGCCCTTGTTGAATACGGCATCATTTCCTTTGAAGATGTCCTGCTGGGTGGGACGGATTTCCACCAGGGGTTTTATGCCGGCGCCCACCCACTCCCGACCGTCCGGATACAGCGTGCGGAGCGTGACGACCCGGAAATTTCCCCCGCCCGGAAGCGGGACCCGGCGCGGATTGCCGGTACTACCGGCGGTTGTCTCTCCCACGAGCACGGCTCTCTTTAAAAAATCGAAGGGGATGAGGAAATCCTCGGCCGTGCTGTACGTCGTCGGTCCAGTCAGGATGACCAGAGGGCCCAAGTAACGGAAGCCCTGGCGTGGCGGGATGAACTCCGGACCAATAGGGCCCTGTTCCCATTCCGGTTTGAATCCCCAGCTTGCTTTGGCCGGGACATATTTAGGGGACTTCCATAAGAATGATCTCACGGGCGCATCAAAGAAGCAGCCAATGACCGGGAAGGCGAAGGTATCATCGCCGCCGGGGTTATAGCGGATATCGAGCATAACCCCCTTGACCGCGGGCCAGGCGATGGAGTCAAACGTTTTCATAAACTCCTTGACCACCTGCTCGCTGTTGAAATTAGCGATCTTAATATAAACGATGCCGTCCTTCATCATCCGGGTTTCGACCGGCGCGGATTCGTTCATGTACCACTCGAACAAGCGGGTAAAGAACGGTCGGCCCGCTTTCGTCGCCGAATTTCGGTTCAGTACGACGGCCCATTCCCGGCCGTCCAGGTCCCTGACCTTGAGTTTCACTTCTGAGCCCTTGGGCCCCATCAGGAGCTTGTAAATATTGATCGCCTGATCGGCCTGCTGGGTGCCCCGGGATTCGTATCGCACCACCCGGTCCCGGTAGTAGGAATCCGCCGGCACGCCCTCGATTTCGACGATCTCCAACCCGCAATGGATTTGATTCCTCTTCAATTCGGCCGTATCTTCGAAGCGGGCCACAATATATTTGCCGTCCACCACCTGCACTTCCAGCGGCGGCCAGTCCAAGGCGGGATTGAAAAGACCACCCGGCCGATTGACTGCGGTGTGCCCGTCCTTCAGCAGGGCCGCGAATTCGCATAGGACATCGTAATAGGCCTCCACATCGGGGGCCGCAATAACCCTGGGAAGATACTCCTTGACCTTTTCATCCCAGTTGAGCCCTGGCCGCTGATCGAAGAACGGGAAGTTGTATTTGGCCTCCGACCAGACCGTCATTAGCCCCCAGATTTTCTGCTCGATGGTGCCGGTCCAGGCCGTGTCCTTGTCGGCCGGTTGATCCTGACCAAAAACAGCACCTGACAATACAATCAAGACCACGGCGAATTCCAGCAGCAGTAGAATGGTTGTTTTGGCTTTCATGATAACGTCTCCCCCCTCAATGTACCTCCTTTGAAGCGGAATTTTCAAGCCATTGAGCCTCGCACGGAGATTGGCCAGCTCTGCATTATAGGTCCATGAACTCGCATCTCGCATATTGACGTATTGAATTCGACCGTCCAGCATCGTGCGGTGTTGCGGGCTAAAAAGAGATTAGAAAGGCTAATTTGGACCTGCTGCGGGTTCCTACGGCACTTACGCATAATCCTTTGATTTCTTCGGGTCACAAGGGGAAATTGAGTGGCGTGCCTGAGAGGATTCGAACCTCCGAGATAAACGTCCCAAGAACGACCCCGAAGTCGGATCGAGTTGACTCTTCTATGAAACCGGTGATAGGTTGATTTTATTGAGGGAGGCTAAATATGAAGGTTAAGATCGGGGACCTGATTGCGTCCGATTTCCCCGGCATTGACGAGGCTAAGTTCAACGAATGGAAGGCGCTCAAAATCAAGAAGAACCGTAAACGGAGAATTGTCGCTTATATTGGGGTTGGAATATTGCTCATCTTGAGCGTCGTGAGCGTCCTGACGGCTAAGCCCGTATTCATGTTGACATTTTTGATTCTCTTTATCATTGATGACCTTATCTTTTTTTATCGTAGAAAATACAGGCACTTGCGCCAACTTGGCGAGGAACTCAAGATATCTGGCCGCTTGAGGGCAAAGAAAAAAGGCCAAGCGTTTTCCTCGTGACGGCGAGCCGCGAACTTTCCGACAAGGCCAAGGGTGGACGCCCCATAGGGGAAGATAACGAAACTGAGGTGGCGTGCCTGAGAGGATTCGAACCTCCGACCTCTGGATCCAGGCCGGAAAAATCTCCCCGACAAGATTATTTGGCCTTCTCTAGATTCGTCATCAATCTCGCTTTCTCAAAGGCTCTGAAGTAAAGATCCAATGCCTCGACAGGGATCGAAACGTATTCCGCGGCCAGATCATCGCGGATGTCAAGGACTGAACGCTTTCCATCAACGTACATAGCCGGCGCGTTTCGAAGTCCATAGAGCGTAAGTTCATTGACACCGAGCGTCCGGAGGCGCTGGCCGGCGGCTTCGAACGCCGCTTCGATGTCACTGATCCGGGCTGACGGATCCTTGGCTAACTTCCGTTGGACGTATTCAAAGGGGAACAGCTCATTTCCCGCATTCCAAATCGGGATCAAGCGCGCGGCCCGCTTCTCGGCCTCTGATAAGAGCGGCTCCCTCGTCACGCCGAGTTCCGCGGCTCTCAGCCTGCTGATGTCCTCGATCCTTTTTCTCGAGGCCGCCTCGTCGACCCCAAGCGCCGACACCGCCCACTGGACGTCCTTCTGGGCAGCGGTGGTCTTGGAAAAGACAGCGCAAGAAGCGATGGCGGCGCGCTCCCGGTCAAAGACATGCCTGATCAGGTTCTCGACCGAGCGATCGGCTTCGCTATAATCTTCTTTCAGAGCGCTCATCAAAGAGCGGATCGCGGAGAATTCGCTTTGGGCGATGCGCCGCCGCCCGTATGCAAGGGAGAGCCTGGCCAGATCCCGAACCTGTTCGGAGTCGGCGTAGGCCAGAGCGGTCACGGCCGCCAGGCCCATGACCAGGGCTCTATGAAGCTGGGTCGGATCGACTTTGTCGAGAGTATCTTCGCTCGAATGGTAATAGTCGTCGGGCCAGGCCGTCACCGTCGTCGCGCCGATCTTCAAGCCATTGAAGAGATCATGATCGGATCCGGAGATGAAGGGGATCATCCGCCAAGCTGCACGGTTGCGAGTTCCCCCGACGGATCCGATAAAGAGATCCATTTGCACCGGATAGCGATCGTCATTGAACCGATTCACGAATTCCAAGATCGACTCCGTCACGGCGTTCAAAAAGCTGGGGTTGGAATCGGATGTGTAACACGCGGCGATAACGGAGTTTGTCTTTAGCGCATTCTCGCCCACCATATCGAAGTTGAGGTCGGCGAGCCGTTTGACCGGGTCCTGGAGATGTTTCGACAGCCAAGCGCACGAACCGATATATTCGGGAACCCACATGAACCGGATGGTCCGGAGCGGCGGCGGCAGCTCATTGTCATCGATAAGCTGACGCATGGTCCGGGCCATCTCGAGGATCGCGGCGCTTCCGGAGGCGTTGTCGTTGGCCCCGGGCTTATAGTGGTCCAGATGGGCCGTGACGATAATCTCTTCTTCGGGATAGGCGGAGCCCACGATGAGGCCGCTGACGATCTCGAGCTGGCCCGGCCCGACCTCGGCATCGACGACGGCCCTGACGCGGACGGGCTTCCCTTGATCGATGAGGGTTCGTAGCTCCTGGGCGCGTCGGGCCGAGATCGCAAAGGCGAATTGAGGGGTTCCTTCAGGCTTTTCATCTGGGAGCCCCATCCAACCCACCTGATCCGGGAAGTCGCCGGGGCGGCGGTTGAGATAATCGAAATCCGGTACGGACCAGGAGGAAATCACGCCGACGGCTCCTTCCTTGCCGACCGCGCGGCCGAAGACGCTCTGCACCTTGGACGTGGTCAGAACGACCTTGCCCCTCACGCCGACCGCGTAGTCCCTATCCTCTGTCCCTGCGCCAATATCGACGAGCTCGGCTTCCATATCGGCGGTCGTGCTTCCTTCGGCAAGAGACATCGGAAGCTCTGCATACGAGGTCAGCTTCAGAGGGAACGGCGAGGTAAGCCAGAGCTCGCCTTTCTTCGCCTGCCATCGGGGAGGGGTCCGGTAGCCGAAATACTCGGTCTTTCCGTCGGAAGGGAAACGCTCGATAGAGACACGCGCGAGGCCGAACTCCCCGGCCTTCGCAGCCATCCATTCGGCGGCACGGCTATAGCCTTCCGAGGCCTGGGCACGATGCCAGCGGGCAAGCTGCGAGACATGATCATAGGCCCGGTCGCCAGAGCAGGCCCCGATCAGCCGGACGATGATTCCGTCCCTAATGAAAAGGCCGGTTCGAGGACTGAGCGGCCCGAGGGGTGATGAGGGCTGCTGTTGCGCTTCCCCTTGCCAGGACCCCAAAAAAATGAAAAGGCCCCAATACAAAACGAAAGCCAAGCGAACCGATCCACGGACATTTCTATGAACCGTCTTCACGATCGTCTCCTTACAAAGACTGGAATTCCGGTATTCGCGGTGCATGCACACCCTCGCCCTTCGATTGGGATCCGAAACGCCCCCTTCTGCGATGAGAATATCGCTGGCTGCTACGTTATGTCAAGAACTCGAAAATCGACGATTCGGAGTTTCTTCTACTTAGCTATCGCGGTCCGGATGACACATAATTGTTCCCAAAGTTTTGGGCCACATTTGGGTCATATTTGTGCCACATCAGGGGGCAAATGTGGGCAAATCTGGACAAGCGCAGGCAAATTGGCCTCAGGCCCGGAATCGGGCCTAAACCGATGATTTCACTGGCCATATGGGGGGAAAACGTGGCGTGCCTGAGAGGATTCGAACCTCCGACCTTTGGATCCGGAGTCCAACGCTCTATCCAGCTGAGCTACAGGCACGTATGAGGGTCGGTGCGCGGTATTTTATACTCTAAACGGGCTCGGAAGGCAAGAAAACGGACGGGTCGACGCGGAGAAGCTCCCCAACGGACTTGAAGACTCGCGCCCATTCATCTGCGGCCTTTTGTCCCCGGCTCTCTTTCTCCGCTGCCCGGCCGGAGATCGCCTTTCCGGTCGAGAAATAGATGTTCTGGCTCTGCCAGAGATCGAGGCCGATTTCCAGCCGCTTCAGGATCGTGAGGACGCCCTCGACCTTCTCGAGCGCGGCGATATCCCCGGGCTTTTCAGCCCAAGCGGCCACAAGCGCCCCGACCTTCTTGCTGGCGATGTAGCTCAGAGTCTCGCCGTCGGGTTCGAAATCCCAGGTCTCATACTCCTTCGCCAGCTTCCGCAGTCCCTCGAGGTCGACGTCCGGCGCCTCCATCAGGCGCCGGAGATCGGTGTTGAGAACGAATTCCGCCGGGGCCGACAGGGCCTCCGGGAGGGGGATCTGCATCTCCCGCATGGCCTGCATGATCGCGTAGTTCGACTCGAAGATGTGACGGTAGTCCGCTTCGACGCCGCGCAGGTTCTCTTCCAAGATCTTGAACAGGATCTTCCGCTTCTCCTCTGTGAATAGGTGCCAAAGCGTGTAGCTGTGAGCCCCGAAGTGCTGATCGATGAGGCGGACGACCGCCGCCATGTCGTTCTTGCCGAAGGCCTCGCCGACGGCCCGGCACATGCCCTGGAAAGCGGCATCCCCGTCATGATCCCGGACACCGGCCGTGATGTTCTGGTCGCCGAGATGGAGGACGGCGTAATCGACGGTCCGCTCCTCCCAGGTGACGTTCGACCGCAGCCGGACCTTCCCCAGGGCGAGCTTCCGCGGCCCGGTTTCCAGCTTATCGCAAGCCTGCAGATCCACATCGTAATGGGCGATCTTGACGGCCTGTGGGTAGACCTCAAAAAGCGATGAAACCGCGAAATGGGCGCCTAGGCGGAGGAAATCGACGATGGCCGGCCGGACGAGCGTCTCGTAGACCACGGCGCCGTTCTTGTGCCGTGGCACGTTGCTCGCCGCTTCCTCGAGCATCCGGACGTACTCGGGCTCGAGGTCGACGCCGCCGATGCCGCGGATGAGCTGCAGGGTCCGCGCGGCGTACTGCATGACCTGGACGGTCTCGACGTTGGAGATGTCGTCGAAGAACCAGCCGTCGCTCGCGAAGATGAGCATCGCGTGCCGCTCCATCTCGAGGAGCTTGAGGACCGTGATCTTGTCCTGCGGAGAAAGGGAACGCGTGATGTGCCGGGCGAAGAAGGATTCAACGGACTCGGGCGACCGGTCGAGGACGACCTGGATGTAGTCGTCCCGGACCGCCCACGGGTCCGGCGCGTATACGCCGAGCCCCGTCTCGAAGATCCCCGCGGCCTTGGCGCCCAGCCAGTCCATCGCGTTCCGGAGCGGCGTTCGCCACTTCTGGTTCCAGCCGGGGTGCGCGCCGGAGCTGTCGCCGCAGTCGCTCCGCCACCGTTCGACGCCGTGGCCGCAGCTCCAGGAGGTGTTCTCGACGATCTTCACCTCTTCGGCCGGCGGGAACCGCTCCAGGAAATCCCCGTAGACCGTGACTTCCGCGAGCTTGTTCTTCTCGAGGTAGTGCAGGGCGTAAGCAAGGGCCATGTCGCCGAAGCGATGGTGGTGCCCGTAAGTCTCGCCGTCGGTCGCGATGTGGACGAGCTCGGACCGGCTGTCCTGCTCCGAAAAGGCGTCGACGAGCCTCTTCGCGAAAAACTCTCCGTTCCTGAGAAGGGTGCCGAAAGCGAGATCGTGAGAGATCGGGCCGTCATAGAAAAAGAGCGCGATCGTCCGGCCGGACGGCAGGCGGCAGAGATAGGGCTTTTTCGGATCGATCCGGCCCCGGCTCGCGTCTCGCCATTCGCCGCCCCCGAGCGCCCTGACCTGGGAGGCCTGGTGGGGCGCCAGGACCGTGAACAGGATGCCCTCGCCGGCCATGATGTCGAGCGATTCGAGGTCGACCGCCGTTTCCGGCAGCCACATGCCCTCGGGCTTCCGGCCGAATCGGGATTCGAAATCCCGCATTCCCCATATGACTTGGGTCCTCTTGTCGCGGCTCGTGGCCAGGGGCATGATGATGTGGTTGTAGGCCTGGGCCATGGCCGTCCCGTGTCCGCGGAACCGGGCCCGGGCTTCTTTATCGGCGTCGAGGATGGCCCGGTAGGTCTCAGGGCTGGCGCTCTCCATCCAGGAGAGGAGCGTCGGGCCGGCGTCGAAGCTGATCGAGGCGTAGTTGTTGACGATGTCGACGATCCGGTCCTTGGTGTCGAGGATCCGCGACGCCGAGTTGGGCGCGTAGCACTCGGCCGAGACGCGCTCGTTCCAGTCGTGATAGGGCGCCGCCGAATCCTGGACCTCGATCTCCTCGAGCCAGGCGTTCTCCCGCGGCGGCTGGTAGAAATGACCGTGGATGCAGATGAAGCGGCTCACATCTCCCTCTTGAAGACGAGGACCCCGAGCGGCGGCAGGGTCAGGCGGAGGGAATGGCTCCGGCCGTGGAGCGGCTCGGCCACCGCCTCGACCGCGCCGAGGTTGCCCAGTCCGTGCCCGCCGTACTCCTTCGCGTCGCTGTTCAGGATCTCTTTCCACGGGCCTCCGGCGGGTACGCCGACACGATAGTCCCCGTGGGCGATGGGCGTGAAGTTGCAGACGACCAGGATGATGTCCCGCGTCGACCGCCCCTTCCTCAGGTAGCTGACAACGCTGTGGTCGACATCGTTGAAGTCGACCCACTCGAACCCGGCCGGCTCGACATCGAGCTCGTGGAGGGCGGGCTCCCGGCGATAGAGATCGTTGAGGTCCTTGACCCAGCGCTGGACGTCCCGGTGCGTCTGGTGCTCGAGGGCGTTCCACTCCAGGCTCTCCTCGTGCGTCCATTCCTTCCATTGGGCGAACTCGCCACCCATGAAGAGGAGCTTCTTGCCGGGGTGGGTGAACATATACCCGTAGAGGGCCTTGAGGTTGGCGTACTTCTCCATTTCAAGGCCGGGCATCTTGCCGACGAGCGAGCCCTTGCCGTGGACGACCTCGTCGTGGGACAGGGGCAGGACGAAATTCTCGGTGTAGGCGTACCACATGCTGAAGGTCAGGTCCTTGTGGCTGAACTTGCGGAACAAGGGGTCCTTGCTGAAGTAGGCGAGCATGTCGTGCATCCAGCCCATCTTCCACTTGAGACCGAATCCCAGGCCGCCGAGGTTGACGGGCCGGGTGACCATGGGCCAGGCCGTCGATTCCTCCGCGATCGTCTGGATGCCGGGGAATGTCCCGTACGCGACCTCGTTGAGGCGCCGGATGAGGCTCAGGGCTTCGAGGTTCTCGCGGCCGCCGTAGCGGTTGGGGATCCACTCCCCCGCTTTCCGGGAATAGTCGAGGTAGATCAGGGAGGCCACGGCGTCGATGCGGAGGCCGTCGGCGTGGTAGCGGTCCAGCCAGAACAGGGCGCTGCTGATGAGGAAATCGCGGACCTCGTTGCGGCCGTAGTTGAAGATGGCGCTCTTCCAGTCGGGGTGAAAACCCTTGCGCGGGTCCTGGTGCTCATAAAGACTCGTGCCGTCGAACTGTCCCAGGCCGTGGCCGTCGGTAGCGAAGTGCGAGGGCACCCAATCGAGGATGACGCCGATGCCGTAGTGATGGAGCATGTCGACGAGATACATGAAGTCCTGCGGCGTTCCGTAACGGCTCGTCGGCGCGAAGTAGCCGATCGTCTGGTAGCCCCACGATCCGTAGAAGGGGTGCTCCATGATCGGCATGATCTCGACGTGCGTGAAGCCCATCTCCCGGACGTATTCGGCAAGGAGCGGGGCCATCTCCCGGTAGGTCAGCGAGCGGTTACCTTCCTCGGGGACGCGCCGCCACGAGCCGAGGTGGACCTCATAAATCGATATGGGGGCGTCGAGGGCATCGGCCTTCGCCCTGTTGGCCATCCACTCCTTGTCGCTCCATCGGTAGTCCAGGTCCCAGACGACCGAAGCGGAGCGCGGCGGGGCCTCGGAATAGAAGCCCAGGGGATCGGCTTTTTCGGACCGGGCGCCTCTGATCTTCGAGGCGATGGCGTACTTGTAGAGGGCCCCTTTTCCGAGGCCGGGAATGAAGCCCTCCCAGATGCCGGAGCCGTCCCAGCGGGCCGCCAGCGGATGCCGCGCGGCGTCCCAGCTGTTGAAGTCGCCGATGACGGAGACGCGGTCGGCGTTGGGCGCCCAGACAGCGAACTGAGTGCCGTCGCGGCCGTCGACCGTCAGGAGATGGGCGCCGAGCTTGTCGTAGAGCTTGAAGTGGTTGCCTTCTTTGAAGAGGTAGACATCGGCGTCCGTGAGAAGGCTCGTGCCGTGGAGGACGTCCGTGTTGGGGCTCATGCGCGTTCGAGGGTCAGGCGGAGTCCCTGCCCGCCTTGACGATCCTTGCCCACTCGTCGCGCAGGGTCACGGTCCGGTTGAAGACGAGGGCGCCGGGCTTCGATTCGCGGCGGTCGGCGCAGAAATAACCCAGGCGCTCGAACTGCCAACGGCTCTCGGGGACGGCGGAGGCCAGGGCGGGCTCGAGCTTGGCGCCCTTGATGACCTCGAGGGACTTGGGGTTGAGCGTGGCTTTCCAATCGACGCCCTCGGCGACGCTCGCGGGGTCGCGGACCGTGAAGAGCGTGTCGTAGAGGCGGACCTCGGCGTCGATGGCGTGCCGGCCCGAGACCCAGTGCAGGGTCGCCTTGACCTTCCGTCCGTCGGGAGGCGAGTCGCCTCCCCTCGTCGCGGGGTCGTAAGTGCAGCGGAGCTCGACGACGTTGCCGGCCGCGTCCTTGACGACCTCCTCGCACTTGACGAAGTAGGCGTAGCGGAGGCGGACCTCTTTTCCCGGCGAGAGCCGGAAGAATTTCGAGGGCGGGTTCTCCATGAAATCGTCGCGCTCGATCCAGAGCTCACGCGAGAACGGGACCTTGCGCGTCCCGGCCGCCGGATCCTCGGGATTGTTGACGCAATCGAACTCCTCGACCTCGTCCTCGGGGTAATTCGTGATGACGACCTTGAGCGGCCGCAGCACGGCCATGACCCGCGGCGTCGTCCTGTTCAGGTGCTCGCGGACGCACATCTCGAGGAGAGGCATATCGACGATGCTGTTGTCTTTGGCGACGCCGATGATGTCGGCGAAGTTGGCGATGGCCTCGGGCGTGAAGCCGCGCCGACGGAAGCCGGAGATCGTCGGCATGCGCGGGTCGTCCCAACCGGAGACGAGCTTGCCTTCGACGAGCTCGAGGAGCCGCCGCTTGCTGAGGACCGTATGGCTCAGGTTGAGCCGGGCGAACTCGATCTGCTGAGGATGGTGAACGCCGAGTTGGTCGAGGTACCAGTCGTAGAGCGGCCTGTGGACCTCGAACTCGAGGGTGCAGATCGAATGGGTGACGCCCTCGATGGAGTCGCTCTGGCCGTGGGCCCAGTCGTAGGTCGGATAGATGCACCAGTCGTCGCCCCGGCGGTAATGGTGCTCGCGCCGGATCCGGTACATGAGCGGGTCGCGCAGGAGCATGTTCGGCGAGGCCATGTCGATCTTGGCCCGCAGGGTCTTCGAGCCGTCGGGGAACTCGCCGGCCCGCATCCGGGCGAAGAGGTCGAGGTTCTCCTCGACGGTGCGGTCGCGGAAGGGGCTCGCCGTGCCGGGCCTATTCACGGTGCCCCGGTACTCGCGGACCTGGTCGACGGTCAGGTCGCAGACGTAGGCGACGCCTTTCTTGATGAGGACGACGGCCCAATCGTAGAGCCGCTCGTAATAGTCGGAGGCGTAGTATTCGCGGTCGTCCCAATCGAAGCCGAGCCAACGGACGTCGTCCTTGATGGCGTTGGCGTACTCCATGTTCTCGGTCTCGGGGTTGGTGTCGTCCATGCGCAGGTTGCAGAGGCCCTTGTAGTCGCGGGCCAGGCCGAAGTTGAGGTGGATCGACTTGGCGTGGCCGATGTGGAGATAGCCGTTGGGCTCGGGCGGGAAGCGCGTGTGGACCGTGGTGAAACGGCCCGTCCGCAGGTGTTCGTCGATGATGTCGCGGACGAAGTTCGACTTAACCATTCGCGGCCCTCCTCATGCGGGCGACGACGCGCTCGCGGCCGAGGACTTCCATCATCTCGAAGAGGCCGGCGCCCTTGGTCTTGCCGCTGACGGCCATGCGGGCCGGGTGGATGATCGGGCCGGCCTTGATGCCGCGCTCCTCGGCGAATTCGCGGAAGACGGCTTCGATCGAAGCGTGCGAGAAATCGGTGATCCCGGCCAGGCGGTCGGCGAGAAGCCTCAGGTATTCGCGGCCCTCGGGCGTCTCGAGGCGCTTGCGGCCGTCCTCGTCGAAGGCGAAGTCCTCGCGGAAGAAGCAGTCGATCATGGCCGGGAACTCGCTCAGGGTCTTGGCCCGGACTTTGTAGAGATCGAGGACCTTGGAGAGATAGGCATCGGAAAAGCCGGCGGTCGGGATCCCGGCCGCGTCGAGGCACCGCCTGACGAGGGGGATCAACCGCGCGTTCGAGGACTTCATGATGTATTCGGCGTTGAGCCAGCGGAGCTTCTGGATATCGAACTTGGCCTGGACGTCGTTCATCTCCGCGATCTCGAACAGCTTGACGGCCTCACCGGGGGGCATGATCTCCCGGCCGTCCTTGGGCATCCAGCCGAGGAGGATGAGGTAATTGGCCAGGGCCTCGGGCAGGAAGCCCTCGCGCTTGTACTCCTCGACGGAGACGCCGCCGTGGCGCTTGGATAGCTTCGCGCCGTCGGTCCCGAGGATGAGCGGCATATGGCCGAAACGAGGCGGCGTCAGGCCGAAGGCCTCGTAGAAGATGATCTGCTTGGGCGTGTTGCTGATGTGGTCGTCGCCGCGAAGGATATGGGTGATGCCGAGGAAAGAGTCGTCAATGACGCAGGAGAAGTTGTAGGTCGGCGAGCCGTCCGATTTGATGATGACCTGGTCCTTGATGGTGTCCGACTCGACGGCGATCCGGCCGTGGATGAGGTCGTCGTAGGCGAGCGTCCGGCCGGGTGTGACCTTGAAGAGGACGGCCTCGCCGTCCTTGTAGGCCTTGCCGGCGGCGACGAGCTCGGCGGCCTTCTGGCGATAGACGTCGAAGCGCCGGCTCTGGAAGAGGGGCTCCTCGTCCCAGTCGAGGCCAAGCCACTTGAGGTCCTCGAGGATCTCGTCGAGGAACCGGGTCTCGGAGCGATTGAGGTCCGTGTCCTCGATGCGGAGCAGGAATTTCCCCCCGGTATGTCGGGCATAGAGCCAGTTGAAGATGGCCGTCCGGGCGCTTCCGATGTGGAGGAAGCCCGTGGGGCTGGGGGCGAATCGCACGCGGACCATGGTTCTCTCGCTTATCGTTCCGGCCTTCGGATGGCGGCTCTCCCCGGGCAGGGAAGGCGCAAACAGGCCAATCCGTTATAGCACAGCCGGGGTGGCCCGGCAAGCCGCTTTAGATGGTGTCAGACCTACCTTTTACCCAAAACGGGTAAAAGGTAGGTCTGACACCATCTTTTGCTTTGACCCCTTCTTATTCTTATTGTATGTATATCACGTTTGTTAAGGAGGCCCATGAAACACTCCGCGCGTGTCTCCGGATCCATCATCTTCTCCCTGATCACGGTCGCGGCCCTGGCGCTGACAGCGGCGCCGCCGGGCGGCGACGTCGGACCGACCTATGTCATCCGCAACTGCAGGATCGTGCCGGTCGCCGGGCCCGCCGTCGAAAAGGGCACGATCGTCATCCGCGACGGGCTCATCGAGTCCCTCGGACCTGCCGACAAGGTCAAGGTCCCGGAGGACGCCGAGGTCGTCGAAGCCGACGGGCTCGTCGCCTACCCGGGCTTGATCTCCGCGTTCTCGAACCTTTTCCTGGAGCAGCCGGCCCGGGCCGAGGGCCAAGCGCCTCCGTTCGAGGGTTTCCCGCAGGCCCAAGCCCAACAGCCCCAAGAAGACCGGTTCCCCCCGGGACCCGGGCTTTGTGTCCTCGACCAGCTCAAGCCCAAGAAGGCAACGGTCGAAGGCTTTCATAAGGCCGGCTTTACGACCGTGCTCTCCGCGCCGACACGCGGCATCTTCGAGGGCCAGAGCGTCGTGCTCAATCTCAACGGTGAGCCGCTCCCGCCGATGGTCGTCCGTAATGGCGCGGCCCTCCACGTCAACCTCACGACCGAGCGAGGCGGCTACCCGTCGAGTCTCATGGGCACGATCGCCCACATCCGGCAGAGCTTCATCGACGCCGATTACTACGCGGCGCGGCAAGCCCAGTACGCGAAGGGGCCGGCCGGGCTGAAGAGGACGGAGTACGATCCTCGGCTCGAAGCCCTCGTCCCCTTCGTCCGGGACCGCAAGCCGGTCGTTTTCCAGTGCAACAACGTCGAGGACGTCAAGCGGGCCCTGAAGATCGTGGCCGAGTTCAAGCTCAACGCTATGCTGTCCGGGGCCACCGAGGCCTGGCGCGCCGCCGACGTCCTCAAGAAGAACCCCGTTCCGCTCCTCGTCGCGCTCGATTTCCGGCCGCCCGCCGCGAGCATGTACGCGACCCAGGGCGAAGAGCTTCGCAAGAAAGCCGAGGCCGAGATCTACCCGGCGAACGCCGCCAACCTGGCCAAGGAGGGCATCGCCTTCGCCCTTGTCACGGGGGCGAACGCCGACGCGTCGTCCGTTCTCAAGAACGTGCGCGCCGTGATCAAGGCCGGCCTGACGGAGGACGCTGCCCTGAGGGCCCTGACCATCCAGCCGGCCCGCTATCTCGGTCTCGACAAGACGCTCGGGACGCTCGAGGCGGGCAAGATCGCCAACATCGTCCTGGTCAAGGGCGGGATCTTCGACGAAAAGGCCCAGGTTTCTAGGGTCTTCGTCGACGGCATCCTGTTCACTTACGCGGAGGTGTCCAAATGAAGAACGCCGCCCTCCCCCGCTTCACGATCCTCACCCTTATCGCCGCGGCCGCGCTCGTCCCCGCGTTCGCCGACGGCGGCGACATCTTGATCAAGAACGGCACGATCCTGACCGTGACCAAGGGCGTCGTCAAGGGCGACGTCCTCGTCATCGACGGCATCATCAAAGAGATCGGCGAGGGCCTCGCGGCCCCGCCCGGCGTCCGCATCGTCGACGCCACGGGCCGCTTCGTCCTGCCGGGCATCATCGACTCGCACACCCATGTCGCGCTGGCCGGCACGAACGAGGGTTCGGAGGCCATCACTCCCGAAGCCGACGTGGGCGCCGTCATCAACGCCGACGACACGGCCATCCTGACCGCCCTGAGCGGCGGGGTGACCATGGTCCACACCATGCACGGCAGCGCCAATCCGATCGGCGGGCCGAACGTCGTCCTCAAGATGAAATGGGGCCGCCCGTCCGAGGAGCTCGTGGTCAAGGAGGCCCTGCCGACGCTCAAGTTCGCCCTGGGCGAGAACGTCAAGCAGTCGGGCCGGACCGTCCAGCCCGGGCAGACCCAGCGCTACCCGTCGACGCGCATGGGCGCCAACGCCATCATCCGCCGCGAGTTCGAGAAGGCCCGGAACTACATGGCCGAGTGGGACCGCTATAAGCGAGCGGCCGCGGCCAAGACACCGCCCCGCAACCTCGTCCCGCCCCGCAAGGACCTGCGCATGGAGGTCCTGGCCGAGGTCCTCCGCGGCGAGAGGGTCGCCCGCTGCCACAGCTACCAGGCGACGGAGACCCTCGAGTTCATGGGGCTGGCGAAGGAGTTCGGATTCAAGATCCAGTGCTTCGAGCACATCTGGGAAGGCTACAAGATCGCCGACGAGCTCGCCGCGGCCGGCATCGGCATATCGGTCTTCGCCGACAGCTGGGCCTACAAGATGGAAGCGGCCGAGGGCATCGCCTACGACGCCGGCTACTGCGCCAAGCGCGGCGTCCTCGTCTCCATCAATTCCGACAGCGGCGAGCGCATCCGCCGCCTGTTCAACGACGCCGCCAAGACCATGAAGTACGGCGGCCTGACCGAGGACGAGGCCCTGCGGCTCGTCACCATCAACCCGGCCATCCAGCTCGGCGTCGACAAGATCGTCGGCAGCCTCGAGGTCGGGAAGCAGGGCGACATCGCCGTCTTCTCGGAGCACCCCATGAGCGCCTACACGCGGTGCGATATGACCATCATCGACGGGGACGTCTACTTCGACCGGGACGCGCTCGTCAAGGAACGGGAGGAGGCCGCCAAAAAAGCCGCGGCCGCGCGGGGCGAAGGAGGCCTGTCATGACGAAGCGCGCGCTCCTCATCGCCCTCGTGTTTGTGCTCGCAGCGCCGTTCCTGGCGGCCCAGGCCCAGCCGGACAAGGTCATCGCCATCACCAACGCCCGGATCATCCCCGTCGTGGGCGCCGAGATCCCGAAGGGGACGATCCTCATCAAGGGCGGTCTCATCGCCGCGGTCGGCGCCGATGTCGCTGTGCCGGCCGGGGCCGAGATCGTCGACGCGGCCGGACTCCGGGCTTACCCCGGGATGATCGATGGCTATTCGTCGCTCGGCCTGGTCGAGATCAGCGGGGTCTCCGCCACGGTCGACAACCGGGAAACGGGGCGCATCAATCCTCAGGTCCGGGCGCTAGAGGCCGTCCGCTACGATTCGATGCACATCCCGATCGCCCGCTCGAACGGCATCACGGCCGCGGTCGTCGCCCCGTCGGGCGGCGTTATCTCCGGCGTGAGCTGCCTGCTGCGCCTCGACGGTCGAACCAACCGCGAGATGGCCGTCAAGCCGGCGGCCTCCATGCACATCGAGCTGCCCGGGCTCCGCACGGGGCGGGGCGGCTTCGGCGGAGGGCGCGGGGCGGCCCAGGTCCGGGTCGAAGGCCCGGCTCTCCTGGCCGAGCTCAAGCAACTGTTCGGCGCCGCCCGGGCTTATGAGAAACGAAGGAACGCGGCGGCGAAGGACAAGACGCTGGCGCTTCCCGAGTTCAACGAGACCTACGAAGCCCTTCTGCCCCTGATCAAAGGCGAGATCCCCGCCATGATCTCCGTCCACAGCGAGCGGGACATCCGGGCGGCCATTCCGTTCGTCCGCGACGAGGGGATCAAAGCCGTTTTCTACGGCGTCGAACAAGGCTTCAAAGCCGCCGACGAACTGGCCAAGGCCGGCATCCCCGTCGTCATCGGCTCGCTCTACGACCAGCCTTCCGTATGGGAGGACGGCTACGACGCGCTCTTCCGCAATCCCGGCCTCATGGCCAAGGCCGGGGTCAAGATCGCTTTCTCATCGTCGAGCGCGAGCGTCGCCAAGGACTTGCCCTATCACGCCGCGAAGGCCGCCGCCTTCGGATTGGACAGGGCCGAGGCCCTCAAGGCCGTGACCATCAATCCGGCCGTGATCCTCGGCGTGGACAAGACAATGGGCAGCCTGGAACAAGGGAAAGCGGCCAATATTGTCCTCGCCGACGGGGACATCCTCGAGCTCCGGACGAATATCAAGAAGGTCTATATCGACGGCCGGGAAACCGACCTCTCCAATCGCTACACGGAGCTGCTCGAAAAATTCGATAAGAGATGAAAAAAAGAAGGGGTCAAACCTACGCGATGCCAGTTTTTACTGAGGCGATAGAAGTCAGATCGGGCCAAAACTGGCATCGCGTAGGTTTGACCCCATCTTGAAGGAGGCGACATGAGAAACAGGATCGTCACTCTTTCCCTGGTATTCCTGCTGGCCTTGAGTCTTGTTCCCGGCCCGGCGGCCGGCGCACCGGCCAAGGTCAAGATCGCCAAAGAGAAGCAGGCGGTCCTCGACTGGCTGGCCCGGCCAGAGACATTCGAGAAATTCGGCAAGATCTCCGACTCGATCTGGGAATACGCCGAGCTCGGGCTCCAGGAATTCCGGTCCTCCAAACTCCTGGCCGACACGCTCGAGGCGGCCGGATTCACGGTCGAGCGCGACCTGGCCGGGATGCCGACCTGTTTCGTGGCCACCTACGGCTCGGGCAAGCCGGTCATCGGGCTCCTCGGGGAGTTCGACGCCTTGCCCATGCTGTCGCAGAAGGGGCGCGTTCCGAAAAAGGACCCGGTCGTCGAGGGCGCGCCCGGACACGGCTGCGGCCACAATACGATGTGCACGGCGGCGGCGGCCGCGGCCATCGCGGTCAAGGAGGCCATGGCGGCCCACAACATCAAGGGCACGATCAAGGTCTTCGGCTCGCCGGCCGAGGAGATCGTGGCCAGCCGGCCCTACATGATCCGGGCCGGCCTTTTCGAGGGCGTCGACGCCGTCATCGACAACCACAGCTCGAGCGGCTTCGGCACCGAGTACGGTGTCGGGGGCAACGCCCTCTTTTCGACGATCTTCACCTTCACGGGCAAGACGGCCCACGCGGCCGGCGCGCCCTGGGTCGGGCGGAGCGCCCTCGACGCCGTCGAGATCATGGACGTGGCCACGAACTTCCTCCGCGAGCACCTGCCGCTCTCCCATCGCCTCCACTACGTCATCCTCGACGGCGGCGAAGCGCCCAACGTCGTTCCCGACAAGGCCCGGGTCTGGTACTACATTCGGAACACGGACGAGCGGCTCGAGGACATGTACAAGCGCGTCGTCGATTGCGCCAAGGCCGGGGCCCTGGCCGCGGGGGTCGAGCTCTCCTCGATGCAGGTCGTCAGCGCCATCCACCAGCGTCATGCCAACAAGGCGGCGGCCGAGCTTTTCCAGAAGAACATCGACCTCGTCGGCATGCCCGCCTGGAGCGAAGAGGAGCAGGCCTTCGCCAAGGCCCTCCAAAAGGAGCTGGGAGCCGAGCAAAAAGGCATGCCCCTCACCGTCGAGAAGCTCGAGGCCCCGCGGGGCGGGGAATTCGTCGGCGGCGGCTCGTCCGACGTCGGCGACGTGACCCTCATCGCGCCCACCGCCTCGATCGATTTCCCCGGCTCGGTCCCGGGGGCGATCGGCCATCACTGGTCGAACGTCGCCTGCTTCTATGGCTCAACCGCCTGGAAGGGCCTGAACGCCGGGGCCAAAGCCATCGCCGCCTCCACGATCGACCTCCTGACGCGGCCCGAGGAGCTGGCCAAGCTCAAGAAAGAATTCGACGAGTACGCCAAAACCCACCCTTACAAGCCATTCTTGCCGGCCGACGCGAACCCCCCGAACGACCTCAACAAGGAGCTGATGGACAAGTACCGCGGTCTCCTGGAAAAAGCGCTGGAGATCAAGTAAATCCCTTACTTATAGATCGGTGTGATCCCCATATTAAAGAACATGAAGGAATACTCGTCCGCCTGTTCTTCGATGGCCTTGCTCAGGTTGCTCGAGCCATGGCCGGAGCGCGTTTCGATGCGGATGACGACGGGCTTAGCGCAGGCTTGCTTTTCCTGAAGGGTGGCCGCGAACTTGAACGAGTGCGCCGGTACGACCCGGTCGTCGTGGTCGGCCGTGGTCACCATCGTCGCCGGATAGCAGACGCCGTCCTTGAAGTTGTGGAGCGGAGAGTATGCGTAAAGATAGGGGAAATCCTTTGCGTTATCGCTCGAGCCGTACTCGACGGCCCAACCCCAGCCGACGGTAAACTTGTGGTAGCGGAGCATGTCCATGACGCCGACCGCCGGAAAGGCGACGCCGAAGAGCTCCGGCCGCTGGGTCATGACCGCGCCGACGAGCAGGCCGCCGTTGGAGCCGCCCTCGATGGCCAGCCGGTCCGTCGAGGTGTATTTTTCCTTGATCAGGTACTCGGCCGCGGCGATGAAATCGTCGAAGACGTTCTGTTTCTTGCCGAGCATGCCGGCCTTGTGCCAGGCCTCGCCGTATTCCCCGCCGCCCCTGAGGTTGGGCTCGGCGAAGACACCGCCGTTCTCGAGGAGGATGATATTATCCGGGCTGAAGTACGGCGTGATGCTGATGTTGAAGCCGCCGTAGGCCGTCAGGAACGTCGGGTTCCGGCCGTCGAGCTTGAGCCCCTTCTTGTGGACGATGAACATGGGGATCCTGGTCCCGTCCTTGCTCGCGTAGAAGACCTGCTTCGTTTCATAAGCGGACGGGTCGAACTTGACCTCGCTCGCCCGGAAGACCTCGGAGGCGCCCGTGGCCGGGTCGAACTTGTAGATCGTCGACGGATAGGTGAAGGATGTGAAGGTGTAGAAGAGCGTCTTCTCGTCGCGCTTCCCGCCGAAGCCACCGGCGGTGCCCAGCGCCGGCAGCTCGATCTCACGGACGGGCGTTCCGTCGAGCTTGTGCTGGGTGATCTTGGAGTTGGCGTCCTTGAGATAGTTGCAGAAGATATAGCCGCCGGCCGTCCCGGCCCAGCTCAGGACCTCGGTCTTCTCGGGGATGACTGTCGCCCACTTTTCCTTGCCCGGGTCGTTCGGATCGACGAGGACGACCCGGAAGTTCGGGGCGTCCTCGTTGGTGTAGACGAGGATCTTGCCGTCGACGACCTCGACCGGATAGCTGTCGTAGGCGAAGCCCTTGACGAGGAGGGTCAGCGGGGCGTCCTTCTTCGCCAGGTCCCTGACCCAGACCTCGGAGCCGCTCGTGCCTTCCGAGAGGACGAGGAAGAGCCACCTCTCGTCCTCGGTCGTCCCGGCGCTGACGTAGCGGAGGGGATGCGCCTTGTCCTCCCAGACGAGCATGTCCTTTTCCTGGGGGTCGCCGAGCTTGTGAAAGAAGACCTTCTGGTATTCGTTCTTGGCCTTGAGCTCCTCGCCGGGCGCGGGCTTGTCGTAGCCGCTGTAGTAGAAGCCGTCCCCCTGCCAGGCCGCGCCGGAGAACTTGTTCCACAGGATCCTGTCGGCGAGCTCCTGCTTCGTGGCGATCTCCGCGACCCGGATCTCGGACCAGTCGGAGCCGGCCTCGCCCCGGCTGATCGCGAGGTACTTGTCGTTCATCGAGGGGCCCAGGATCCCGATGCGGATCGTGCCGTCGGGGGAGAGGGCGTTAGGGTCGATGAACACCTCCGGCGCGCCGTCGAGCCCCTTCTGGATGTAATAAACCGATTGGTTCTGCAGTCCGTCGTTCTTGGTGAAGAAGTAGTACTCCCCGACCCGGAACGGTGACGAATAGCGTGGATAGTTGAAGATCTCGGTCAGCCGGGCCTTGATCTTGGGCCGGAAGGGGATCGTGTCGAGGTACCCGAAGGTCACGGCGTTCTCGGCCTGGACCCAGGCCTTGACGTCCTCGGCGTTGTCGTCCTCGAGCCAGCGATAAGGGTCGGCGACCTTCGTGCCGAAGTAGTCGTCGACCTGATCGACCTTCTTAGTCTCCGGATAGGCCAGCCGGGCGGCCTCCTTCTTACAGGCCGCGAAGGCCAGGAATACGACCGAGGCAAGCGCGAACAGCAATGTCATTTTTCTCATTTCCTCTCCTCGTGTGTGATCGTCTGTGACGTCAATTCTCGCCGAAATCAACGTCGTCGGCAAGCTCATTGACATCGATCGAGGCGTCGTAGGGGAAATGGGCGGCCAGCTGCCGTCCCGACTCGCCGATCGCCTCGACCAGGCCCTCGGTGAATTCCCCCTTCCGGAAATGGCCTGACATCAGGCGGGCCAAGGAGTCCCAGAAGTCCTGGCCGACCTTGGCGTGGATGCCGTCGTCGCCGAGGACGACGAACTTCTTGCGGGCCGGGACGATGAAGAAGAGGATGGCGTTGCGGTCCTTGGTCTTGGCCATGCCGAGCCGGGCGAAGGCGCGCTCGGCGGCGTGACGGACGCTGCCCCAGAAGAACCGGGAGACGGAAACGCGCACTTCGCCCGAGGTCTCCCGCTCGGCCTCGGCGATGGCGGCTTTGACACGCCCGACGTCGATCGTCCTCATCAGCTTGGGCCGGCTGTTAACTCTCATGGTTCGTTCTCCCCTACCAACCCCCGGAGGCGCCACCGCCTCCCGAGCGCCCGCCGCCGCCGCTGAATCCGCCTCCCCCTCCGCCACCGCCCCAGCCTCCGCCGCCGCCCCTTCCGCCGCCGCTCAGGATGTTGATGAGCAGCCAGAGCGCGAGCGAGGGATTGGTGATGAAGATGATGATCAGGATGAGGATGACGATCCCGGAAAAGACGCTCTTGATCGTGGATCCGCCCCGGGGCGCTCTTGGCGCCTCCTCCCCGGCGGCGCCGGTGTCTCCCGAGATATAGCCGATGAGCGCAGTAACGGCCGCGTCCACGGCTTCGTCGGGACGGCCAGCCCGAATGCCCGGAGCGAGGATGTTGTCGATGACCCGGTAGGCGTAGATATCGGGGACTTTGTCCTCGAGGCCGTAGCCGACCTCGATACGGATCTTCTTGTCCTCGGAGAAGATGAAAAGGACCAGGCCGTCATCGAGGCCCTTGCGGCCGACCTTCCACGCCTCGAAGGCCCGGACCGCCCAGTCCTCGAGAACGGCGTTCTCACCGATCGTCCGGCCGATCCAGACGAGGAGCTGGTGACCCGTCTGGCGCTCGTAATTCTCCAGGCGCGTGTCGAGGGCTTCGACCGCCTGTCTCGAGAGAAAGCCGGCTTCGTCGGTGGCCCACCGGTCGGGGGCCGGCGGGATCTTTTCCTGGGCCACGGCCAAGGGCGCGGCGAAGGACACCGCAAGAGCCCCGGCCAGGGCCAGGAAAAGAAGCGGTCGGCGAACCCGCGTTAGGGACACGGTCGGATCAGCCTGGACGGACTAGAACTTGACCTTGGGAGCGGTCTCCGCGCCGGCCTGGGACTTGAAGTAGGGCTTTTCGGCGAACTTGCTGAAGAACCCGGCCACGATGGCGGCGGGGAAACGGTTGCGTCGGGTGTTGAAGGCCTGGGCCGCTTCGTTGAAGCGCTGGCGCTCGACGGTGATCCTGTTCTCGGTGCCCTCGAGCTGGGCCTGAAGCTCCTTGAAGTTCTCGGTGGCCTTGAGCTCGGGGTACTTCTCGACGACGACGAGAAGCCGCGACAGGGCCGATGACAGACCGTCCTGGGCCTGCTGGAACTGGGCCATGGCGCCGGGGGTCAGCTGTCCGGGGTTGACCTGGACCTGTCCGACCTTGGCCCGGGCTTCGGTCACGGCCGTGAACGTGTCCTTCTCGAAGGCGGCCGCGCCCTTGACCGTCTCGACGAGGTTGGGGATGAGATCGGCCCGGCGCTGGTAGGTGTTCTCGACCTGGCCCCACTGGGACTGGACCTTTTGGTCGAGTCCGACGAGCGAGTTGTAGACGCCCGAGACGTACAGTCCGATGATCAGGACGCCCAGGATAACGACGGCGAGGCAGCCGAGACCCAAGAATTTCTTATTGGCCATTGTGGTCACTCTCCTTTTGATAGGTATTCTATCATACGGAGCGCTCGACAGGCCGGTTTTTTGATATAATCGGCCCATGAAGAGGATCGCGCTCCTGACGAGGGATTGTGGCGGCGTCAACGCGGCCATCCGGGCCGTCGTCCGGACGGCCGTGGCCCGGGGGCTGGCCGTCGAGGGCGTCATGCGCGGCTACGCGGGGCTCATGGACGGCGATTTCGTCCCCCTCGACCGCCGCTCGGTCTCCAACATCATCGGGCTCGGCGGGACCATCCTCAAGACGGCCCGGGCCGAGGAGTTCTGCGCCGAGGCCGGTCAGAAAGCCGCCCTGGCCAACCTCCGCGCCCGGAGCGTCGATGGACTCATCGTCATCGGTGGCAACGGCTCTCTCGCCGGGGCCCGGGTCCTGGCCGAAACGTACGGCTTCCCGGTCGTCGGTATCCCGGCCACGATCGACAACGACGTTCCCGGCGTGGACTACTCCATCGGCACCGACACGGCCGTCAACGTCGCTCTCGACGCGCTCGACAAGATCAGGGACACGGCGACGTCGCTCGAGCGTATCTTCGTCGTCGAAGTGATGGGCCGCAAGTGCGGTTGGCTGGCCATGCAGGTCGCCCTGGCCGGCGGTTGTGAAGAGGTCCTCCTGCCCGAGAAGGACGTGCCGATCGAGGCCCTCTGCGAAGAGATCATGGCCGGACGGGCGCGGGGAAAGGCGAGCTGGATCATCGTCGTCGCCGAGGGCCGCTCATCGGCCGCTGACGTCGCTTCCGCCGTGACCGCCAAGACGGGCCTCGAGACGCGCATCGCCGTCCTCGGCCATATCCAGCGCGGCGGCCGGCCCACGGCCATCGACCGGATCACGGCGGCCCGGCTCGGACACGCCGCGGTCGAGACGCTGGCCGATGGCCGGACCGGAGGACTCGTCCATCTTGTCGGCGACGAGGTCGCGTTCCTGCCGTTCGGCGCGGAAGGCGACATGAAGACGACCGATATCGAATTCGATTACCACCTCCTCAAGGTCCTGTCCTGACCGGGCGGCCCCCAGGCCGCAAAGGCCGGGCGAGAGGCGCTTCGTCATCTCGCCGAACACCCTCCTCGTTTATGAGGTCGAGGTCCTCGAGATCCGGCCGGCGAAGAAATGGCCGCCCGCGGCCGGGACATATATAAGGTTGACAGCCGCCTTCGATATGACATACTTTTGGCGTCTCGCCATGATTCCCTTCTGGAGGTCCCCCATGCGTTCGTTCCAGCGTTCGATCCTCGCCCTTGCCGTCGCCGCCGTCGTCGCCGGCGCCCTCGCCGCGGCCCCTCAAGGAAGAGCGACGGCCAAGGCCCAGAAGAAGATCGAGAACACCGATCCGGCGCTGCGGCTCAAGGCGTTCGATGAGCACGTCGCGATGAAACAGTCATCGCCCTTCAAGGACGTCCGGTGGCGGTTCATCGGCCCCTTCGACGTCGGCGGCCGCTGCACGGATGTCGCCGTTCCCGCGGGCAGCCGGACGGTCTTCTACGCCGCGGCGGCCACGGGCGGCGTTTTTAAGACCGTGAACGCCGGGACGACGTGGGAGCCCATCTTTGACGATATGCCGACGCTCTCCATCGGCGACCTGGCCGTCGCCGAATCCGATCCGAACATCGTCTGGGTCGGGACGGGAGAAGCCAACATCTTCCGGGCCTCCGAGGCCGGCATCGGCGTCTACAAGTCGACCGACGCCGGAAAGACCTGGAAGCGCATGGGCCTCGAAGGGACTTACACGATCGCCCGCGTCGTCATCCACCCCAAGAACCCCGACATCGTCTACGTCGCCGCCACGGGCCATGAGTGGACCACGAACCCTGATCGGGGCGTCTTCAAGACGGCCGACGGCGGCGCCACCTGGCAGAAGGTCCTCTTCATCAACGACCGGGTCGGAGCGAACGATATCGTCATGGACCCGCAGTCGCCCGACACGCTCTACGCCGCGACCTGGAACCGCATCCGCTTGCGCTGGAGCGACCCCGTCCCCGGAGGCGAGGACGGCCTGTTCAAGACGACCGACGGCGGCAGGACCTGGACGCCCATCAACGCCGGCCTCCCCGACACGGCTTTCACCGGCCGCATCGGCATCGACCTCTGCCGGACGAAACCGGCCACCCTCTACGCCTACGTCGACAACCATACGCCGGGCGCCGAGCCCAAGCCCGGGGAAAGGGACGCCTACGGCCGGCCGCTCCAGCGGGGCATCGTCGGCGCCGAAGTCTACCGCTCCGACGACGCCGGCGCGAGCTGGCGCAAGGTCAGCCCGCCGGGCATGGAGCGCTTCGGCGGCACCTACGGCTGGGTCTTCGGCCAGATCCGCGTCGACCCCAACACGCCGGAGACGATCTACATCATGGGCCTGGGCCTCGCCAAGTCGACCGACGGCGGCAAGACCTATCAGGGCCTCAATTATGCCGGTCTTCACGGCGACCATCACGGCCTGTGGATCGACCCCAACGACAGCGACCACCTCATCAACAACAACGATGGCGGCGTCAACATCTCCTATGACGGCGGCCGGACCTGGCGGGATTTCCACGACGGCATCCCGGCCGTCCAGTTCTACAACGTCGCCCTCGACAATTCGACGCCGTTCTGGGCCTACGGCTCGGTCCAGGACCAGGGCACGTACCGCGGCCTCATCCCTTTGAGGAAGCCGACGCCGGGCGCCCCGACGGCCGGCCGCAGGCGCTTCGCCCCGGCCCAGCCGAGGTGGGAGACCGCGCCGGGCGGCGAAGGGACGATCATCGCCGTCGACCCGGAGGACCCCAATACGATGTATTCGTCCTCCTTCTACGGCCGGATCGAGCGCTCGGTCTATAAGGACGGCCAGTGGACGAGCAAGGAGATCTACCCCAAGGCCGCCGAGGGCGAGCCGGCCTACCGCGGCCAGTGGCTGGCCGCGACGACACTGTCGCCGCAGAACCCGCTTATCGTGTACCACGGCTTCCAGCATCTTTTCCGGTCCGTGAACAGGGGCGAGACCTGGGAGAGGATCAGCCCCGACCTGACCTACAACAATCCCGACCAGCAGGGGAAGTGGCCGTACGCCATCCCCTTCGCCACGATCACCGCCGTCGACGAATCGCCGTTCAAATTCGGCCTCATCTACGCCGGCACGGACGACGGCCGGGTCTGGGTGACGAAGACGAGCGGCGACAGCTGGACGGAGATCACGGCCGGGCTCCCCTACGCCAAGCACGTCTGGAAGGTCGTCGCGTCGAAATACGACCCGGCCACGGTCTACGTCACCCTGGTCGGGCGCCACGACGACGACTTCAATCCCTACATCTTCAAGTCCAAGGACAACGGCAAGACCTGGGTCTCGATCGCGAACAACATCCCCGGCGGGCCGGTCAATGTCGTCCGTGAGGACCCCAAGGTCAAGGACATGCTTTACGCGGGCACGGACACCGGCGTCTATGTCAGCCGGGACGCCGGCGCGACCTGGAACGTCCTCGGCTCCGGCCTGCCGACGAGCTACGTCTGGGACATCGCCGTCCACCCGCGCGACAACGCCCTCGTCATCGCCACGAACGGCCGCGGCATGTGGATCATCGACGACCTCGCCCCGGTCCAAAACGCCGCAAAGTAGCGCCGGCATGAACGTCGTCAGCATCATCATGGCCGGGGGCCAGGGCAGCCGGCTCTATCCCCTGACCAAGGTCCGGAGCAAGCCGGCCGTGCCCGTCGCCGGGCGGTTCCGGCTCATCGACATCTCCATCTCCAACTGCATCCATTCGAACGTCCGCGGCATCTTCGTCCTAACCCAGTTCGCCAGCGAGTCCCTCCATCGCCACATCTTCACGACCTACCGCTTCGACAATTTCCACCGCGACACGATCACCCTGCTCTCGGCCCAGCAGACCCTCGAGAACAGGAACTGGTACCAGGGCACGGCCGACGCCGTCCGCCAGAACCTCGATTTCATCGAAGACGCCGGGGCCCTCGTCCTCGTCCTCTCGGGCGACCACCTCTACCGGATGGATTACCGGAAGTTCATCGACTTCCACATCACCTCGGGCGCCGAGATCAGCATCGCCGTGACGCCCGTCCGGGCCGATCAGGCCCACGAATTCGGGGTCATGAAGGTCAACAGCCGCGGCCGCATCACCGAGTTCCGGGAGAAGCCCAAGGAAGCGGCCGACATCGAGGGCATGCGGGTCGAGGAGAGCGTCTTCGAGCGGTTCGGCACCCCGGCCAACGGCCGGACCCACCTGGCCTCCATGGGCGTCTACCTTTTCAGCCAGAGCGTCCTCCGCGACCTCCTCGCCCACTCGGATTTTCGGGACTTCGGCAAGGAAGTCATCCCCCACGCCATCGGCGAACGGAAGGTCTGCGGCTATTTCTTCGACGGCTACTGGGAGGACATCGGGACCATCCGGAGCTTCTTCGAGGCCCATATGGACCTGACCCGGCCCCGGCCCCGCTTCGACTTCTACGACGAGGAGCGGCCGATCTTCACCTACCCGCGGTTCCTCCCCGGCTCCAAGATCCTGGCCTCCGACGTCGAGAACGCCATCCTTTGCGAGGGCAGCATCGTCGACCGCTCGCGCATCCGTGACGCCATCATCGGCATCCGCTCGCGGATCGGCGAGGGCTGCCGGATCGAGCGGGCCGTCATCATGGGCGCCGATCTCTACGAATCCCGGGACGACATCGCCCGCAACCGCGACCGGGGCGCGCCCGACGTGGGCATCGGGCGCGATTGCGAGATCCGCAACGCCATCGTCGACAAGAACGCCCGGATCGGGCACGGCGCCAGGCTCGTCAACGCCGACGGGGTCTCCGCCGCGACGGCCGAGAGCTACTCCATCGTCGACGGCATCATCGTCGTGCCCAAGGGCGCCGCCATCCCCGACGGGACGGTCATCTAACGCCCCTTTCCCCGGCGCCTATGGGGCGGTCAGTCGCAAGAACACGGATTCGAGGTCCGGAGCGGTCCGGGCCGAGCGCAGGAGCCGCCATTCCCGTAGCCCCGCGTGGGCGATCGTCTCCCCCCGGCGCAAGACGACGAAGCCGTCGGCGATCCTCTCCATCTCGGCCAGCATGTGGGAGCTGAGAAGCATCGTCGTCCCCGACTCCCGCAGGCCGAGGAAGATATCCCGGACGCACTTGATCGACGGCGGGTCGAGCGCGGAGAAGGGCTCGTCGACGACGAGGAGATCGGGCGCCAGGACGAGGCTCTGCAAGTAGGCGAACTTCTTGGCGTTCCCGGCCGAATAGGACCCGGGACGCCGCCGGAGCAAGCTCGGATCGAAGAGGAGGCTCCTTGCGGCGGCGAGGACGGACGCCCCGAAGTCGCGGCCGTTCCCACGGGCGTGACGACCGGCCGGAAGCCGGGCCAGACCGAGCACCGCCCATCCGTCGAGCCAGGGAAAGAAGACCGGGCGGTCCGGCACGTACCCGACCCGGCCCGGGGCGATGGCCACCGTGCCCGAATCGGGCCGCAGGAAGCCGAGGATGATCTTGAGCGTCGTCGTCTTGCCGGCGCCGTTCTCCCCGAGCATGGCCGTGATCGTCCCTTTCCGCGTTTTGAAGCTGACGTTGCGGAGGGCTTCGGTCGGGCCGAATCTTTTGGCCAGCTTGTGGACTTCGATCATGACCGCCTCTTCCTATTTTCGGATCTCGAGCCTCCGGGTGAGCCGGGCCTGGACGAAGAGGGCCAGGCCGAGGCCGGCCAGGACCTCCCCGGAAAAGATGGACAGCCGGCCGGAAACGACGACGTTCGGAAGGACAGCGGTGAGCCCGCCGAACAGGACCTTGGGCCCGATCCCGGGAAATCTGCCGGTGGCCGCGTAGTCGAGGAGGCCCGCCCGGGGATCCGCCGAGAAGATGAGCCCGATGACGGTGGCCGATTGGACGAGAAGAAGCACCAGCACGTTGGACCCGGCGCGCAGGAAGTGGCTCAGGACGCCGGCGAGAGCGACATAATAGAGACCGGCGAGGAGCGCCAGGGCGAAGCGGACGGCGAATACGGGCTCGAAGGCGCCCGCCGCCAGGCCCCAGGCCGCGAACAGGGCGAAAAGCAAGGCGGCATACGCCCCTGCCGTGACAGCCAAGACATGGCCCTTGGCCATCAGGTAACCCCGGAAGCGTCCGCCGATGAAGAGGACATTCTCGAGAGCTCCGCTTTCGACCTCGCTCCTGACCGTGTCCTGGGCGGCGACGAGGAACACGTGAGGCAGGAGAAAGAAGAAGAACTTCGCCGCCGTCCCGTACGCATTGGTGAGACCGATCCAGACGACGAACGCCGGGAAGGCCAGCGCGGCGACGGCCGTGAGCGGCGACGAGGTGAGCCGCCGCCGAGTGACGCGCCAGGTCAGCGCGAGAAGTGCTGCGTCAGGCATTTCTTCAGCTCCCCCCACCGCGCGTGGGACCCGATGTAAGGGTCGTCCCGATAGACCGTCTCCGACCCCACGACGAGGGCCTTGAAAGGGACGGCGTCCACATTGAACTTCCGGAACAGGACCTTGCGGCGGTCAAGAACGACCGGGGAAGTCCAGGCGTGCTTTTCCAGGAAGGCTTCGAGATCGTCGCGAAGGGCGAGAGCGACGCCGACGACGGCGACGGGCCAGCGCCCCTTGTCGATGAGATAACGGGATTCGAACAGCTCCTCGTAGCAGACGGAGCACTCTTCCGAGAAGAAGACGAGAAGGACGGGGCCGGAGCCGGCCGGGGCCGCCTCCTCGAGGCTCGAGCAGATGCGGACGTCGACGGGCGCTCCGGCCGCGCCCGTGAGTCCGGCCGCGATGAGCGCGGCCGCGGTGAAGATCGGAAAGCCCGGTCTCATCGGCCGACCTCGAAGATCCGCAGGTCGCCCTCGTCGTCGACCGCGAACATGCGCCCCTCGTCGACGAGAAAGCGATGGACCGGGCACGGCAGCTCGATCGTGGCCTGAAGCCGGCCATGCCCGTCGATGACGGAGACCGTCCGGCCCGGCCCGAGATCCTTGCCGGCCAAAGCCACGGGCGCCGAAAGATAAAAGAAATCCCCGTCGGACGACGCGGCCCAGCAGAAGCCGGCGATCCGCAGCGTTCCTCTCCCGCTGACCATGTCCACAGAAACGAACGTGTGGCGCTCGTCAACGTCGATCTTGGCCAGGAGGGATCCTGAGGCCGAGAATCGATAGAGCGTCCTCTCGCCGCTCCGGTAGACGACGCAGAACTCGCCTCCCTTTCCTGGGCAAACGAGGATCATGTTCCGGAATGCGTCGGCGATGGGGTCGGAAGAGATGCGGGCATCGAATCCCTCCCAAAGAAGGCGGCCGGCCGGGTCATAGATGTGAAGAAGCCGCTCGCCGGCCGTGCGACCGGCAGGGTTCGCCGTGACGAGAATTCTGTCGTCGCCCAAGGCGAAAACCCTGTCCGGGGCGAAAGGCAGCTTGAAGGCGCCCCTCAGCCCGCCCTGTCCGTCGAACATCTGGATCCGGAGATTGAGCTTGTCGGCGACGACGATCGAGTCTCCGATAACGGCGACGCCGGAGGGGAAGGACAGCTCGCCCGGGCCAGCGCCCTTCCGTCCCACGGATTTGAGATATCGTCCGTCCTTTCTAAAGACCTTGATCGCACCCTCCATGGCGTCGGCGATGTACAAGTTGTCCGCGTCGACGGCGAGGGCGATGGGCCGGCCGAGCGCGGCTTCGTCCGCTTCGTTCACGGCCACGGGGACTTCCGCCGCTTTCCGGCGGGGCGGTCCATTGAGGGACAGCCCCTTCTCAGGGAAGGTCCCCAATAATAAGGCCAGGGCAACGGCCACGATGCGCCCGCGCTTGAATATATTCACCCCCATCCCCCTTTCGGCGGGTCGTGGAGGAGGCCCCCCGGTGACGGGGACCCCCTCCCGCTTCTCCATCAGATGCCCATCATGCACTTGCCGAACGCGATGTCGCACGCCGTCAGCAGCACCATGACCTTGTACCAGGGAGCGTCCATGTTGAGAGTGTACTCCCGGCATTTCATGTGGTTGATGTTGCACTCGGTCTGGTCGTTCAGATCGCGGGCCGCCACAAAGGGAACGGCGGCGGTAACAAAGATGAGCCCGGCCAGGGCCAAGATCGCCAGCTTTCTCATCGGCTTTCTCCTTTCGCCTTCCTCAAAGCAAGGCGCATGCCAGCCGAGGCCCTCCCGGGCAGACTCCAAGCCGCTCAAAACAAAGAGAGTGAGGGTCAGACCTCGAGGGGATCGGAAACGGGAGTTAACACTGTCCGGCGGATCGGCCTCCGGCCCGTCACCCCCCTTTGACAGGCCGGCCAGCAGTCATCGGGATCTTGATGCCGTTCCTCTTGGCGCAGGCGATGGCTTCGGGGTAGCCGGCGTCGGCATGGCGGGCAACGCCCAATCCCGGATCAACTGTCAGCACCCGCTCCATCCGCCGCCCCATCGCGGCCGTGCCATCGGCGACAACGACCATCCCGGCGTGGATGGACAGCCCGATGCCGACGCCGCCGCCGTGGTGCACCGACACCCACGAGGCGCCGCTGACCGCGTTGAGCAGGGCGTTGAGGATGGGCCAGTCGGCGATGGCGTCCGAGCCGTCCCGCATGCCCTCTGTCTCGCGGTTGGGCGAGGCGACCGAGCCCGTGTCGAGGTGGTCCCGCCCGATGACGATGGGCGCGGTGATCTTCCCCGTCTTGACCAACCGGTTGATGACGGCGCCGAAGCGGGCCCGCTCGCCGTAGCCGAGCCAGCAGATGCGCGACGGCAGCCCCTGGAACTTGACCTGGCTCCGGGCCTTACGGATCCAGCGGGCCAAGGCTTCGTCCTCGGGGAACTCCTTGAGCACGGCCTCGTCGGTCGCATAGATGTCCTGCGGCTTTCCGGACAGCGCGGCCCAGCGGAACGGCCCCTTGCCGAGACAGAAGAGAGGCCGGATATATTCGGGCACGAACCCGGGGATGTCGAAGGCCTTGGCGACCCCCGCTTTCTTGGCCTGGCCGCGGATGTTGTTGCCATAGTCGAAGGCCCTGGCCCCGCGCCGCTTCAGCTCGAGCATCGCTTCGACGTGGGCGGCCATCGCCGCATAGGACCGGCGGACATAATCGGCCGGGTCCTTCTTCCGCAGCGCCAGGGCGTCCTCGTAAGAAGAGCCGTTCGGAACATAGCCGTTGAGCTCGTCGTGAGCCGAGGTCTGGTCGGTCAGGACGTCCGGCGTGATGCCCCGGCGGACGAACTCCGGCAGAACGTCGGCCGCGTTGCCGAGCAGGGCGATGGACAGGGGCGTCCCCTTCCGCATGGCCTCGTTGGCCAGACGCAGGGCCTCGTCGAGGCTATCGGTGGAGGTGTCGACGTAGCGCGTTTCGAGCCGCCTCTCGATGCGGTGGGGGTCGACCTCGACGACGATGGCGACACCGTCGTTCATCGTCACGGCCAGCGGCTGGGCCCCGCCCATGCCGCCGAGCCCCGCGGTCAGGGTCAGCTTGCCCTTGAGCGAGCCGCCGAAATGCTTCCGGCCCACGGCCGACAGGGTCTCATAGGTCCCCTGGAGGATGCCCTGAGTCCCGATGTAGATCCAGCTGCCGGCCGTCATCTGACCGTACATGGTCAGGCCGAGCGCCTCGAGGCGGCGGAACTCGTCCCAGTTGGCCCACTGGGGGACGATCATGGCGTTGGAGATGAGCACCCGCGGCGCGTCGGCGTGCGTCTTGAACACCGCCACGGGCTTGCCCGACTGGACGATGAGCGTCTCGTCGTTCTCGAGCTTCTTCAGGCTGGCGAGGATAGCCCGGTAGGCCGCCCAATTTCGGGCGGCCTTGCCGGTGCCCCCATAAACGATGAGCTCCGCGGGCTTCTCGGCGACCTGGGGGTCGAGGTTGTTCATGAGCATCCTCAGGGCGCCTTCCTGGGACCAGCCCTTGGTCAGCAGCCGCGATCCTCTTGGCGCCCGGATATTCAGGACCGGATCATCGCCTGTTTTTGCCATTATTTGTCACCTCAAAAGGGATTTGCGCCGGGAATATACCACAGCCGCATTGAGGTTATCAAAACCAAAAAAAACGATTGACCGGAGGCCGAAATCTGATGTATGTAGTGGAGGGAAAAGGAAGAGTTTGCCGTGCCTTGCGCGGCCTGCACGCAAAGAGGGCTATGATCCAAACTCGTGTCCTCGTCATGCACCCGTCGCCCGCTGAGGCCGATCGTCTGGCCCGCCTGGCGCGGAAGTATGGACCCGTCCGGGTCGAGGCCGACCCCGAAGAGGCCATTGCCTCCCTGGCCGGGGGCGGGATCGCCGCCGTCGTCATCGACGCCTCTCTCTCCGCCTCGCACGCCCTCAAGGCCATGATCCGCCCCCCGACCGGCGTTCTCATCACGGGCGAGGACGAGACCCTGATCTCCCGCGCCGCCGAAGAGTGGCCGCAGGCCGTCGACGCCGACTTCTGCCGCACCTCGCCCGACGAGCCCCGGGAGCTCCCGTTCCTCCGCGCCCTCGGCCATATCGTTGAGCGCGCCCGGCTTAAGGAGGAAGCGGCAGCCCTGCGGCGCTCCCTCGGTCTCCAGGAGGCCAAGGTCAAGGACGTCCTGGGCGAGATCAGCGAGATCAAGACCCTGCTCGATTCGGGCTTCCTCCGCGAGGTCGAAAAGCGCCTGGCCATCGAAGCCCGCTACGTCGGGTCCCAGAAGGAGCGGCAGCGCGTCGAGACGATCCTGCGCAGGATCTACGGCGCGGACGACGTCAGCAGCCTTCTCGACATCGTCCCCGAGATCCGCGATATCGTCCAGGCCGGGAGCGTCTCCGTCTATATCATGGAGGAGAATGACGTCCTCGGCCGCTATCTGAAGCCCCTCGTTTGGGACAACGCCTTCCTGACGCACTCGGATTTCTCGAAATACATCGCCCCGCTCGAGGCCCACGATTTCGCCGCCTCGGTCGCCCGCTTCGGCCACGACATCAACGTCTCCAACCTGACCTTCGACCGGCGCCTGAGCAAGCGCTACACGTCCCTCCTCAAGTCCCCGCCGCAAAGCCTGCTCGGCGTGCCCATCATGCACGGGCCCAAGCTCATCGGCGTCCTCGAGGTCACCAACAAGACGGTCGCGGGCCGGCCCGAGAGCTTCACGCGCGAGGACCAGCAGATCCTCCGCGGCCTGTCCGACCACATGGCCATGGCCATGACCAAGCTCAATCTCATCCAGTACGATCCCCTGACCGGGCTCCTCCGGCCGGAGCCGTTCTTCGAAAAGGTCCTCCAGAAGGTCAACGCCCTGAGCAAGCGCCGCCGCGAGGAGGGCGCCATGGCCCTGGTCATGGGCGACGTCGACTGGTTCAAGGTCTACAACGACCGCAACGGGCAGGAGGCCGGGAACCGGCTGCTCCGCGGGCTCGGCCACGTCCTCAAGCTGGCCATCCGCGAGGAGGACCTCATCTGCCGCTACGGCGGCGAGGAGTTCCTCTTCTTCCTCCTGGGCGTCAAGGACGTCGAGGAGGCGGCCCTGCTCACGGACCGCATCCGCAAAAGCGTCGAGGACCACTATTTCGAACTGCAGGAATTCCAGCCGCGCGGGAACCTGACCATGTCCTTCGGCGTCACCGTGTTCCCGAAAGCGTCCGGCGACCCCTCCGCCGTGCTGACTAAGGTAGAGCTCAAGCGTCTGGCCGGCGAAGCCGACCTGGCCCTGGCCGAGGCCAAGGGCAAGGAGCGCCCCGACCTCGTGTCCCGCGGCGGAGCCGCCGCGGAGGCCCCCGGCGACAAGAACCGCGTCTGCAGTTTCTTCTGGCAGGAGATCGGCGAGTCCTGCAAGCCCGGCGAGCCGGCCCGGGAGGGACGCGTCTTCCGTGAGAAGCGCAAGTACGACCGCTACAACGTCTCGACGCCGTTCCTCTTCCGCGAGAACCGCGGGTTCAAGGTCGCCAAGACCGTCAACATCAGCCTCGAAGGGGCGCGCATCGTTTCCGACGCGCCCCTGCCCGCGGACCCGGCCCTCGACACGATCCTCTTCATCGAGGACAGGGCCGCGGCGGTCACGAGCCAGGTCATCTATTCGGAAAAGGGCGGTGGCGAGCCGGGCTTCTTCTACACGGGGGTGAAGTTCCGGGATCTGAGCGCGGGCGAGATCAAGCGCCTCGAGGGCTATCTCGCCCACTTCCGAAGAGGGGAAACCCTCCCCTGAGCGGCGCCGGCCGCAGGGCCGGGGTCTATTCCTCTTCGATCTCCTGTCTGAGCGCCAAGAGATAGGACAGCCGCGGCTCGGTCCGGGCCTTGAAGGCCTTGCGGATCTCGGCGACGCTGGCCGAGAAGGAACCGAAATCCTCGAGGTTGCTCCAGTTCTCCATGCTCAGCCGCTCGAGCAGCCGGCGCAGGACCTGGGTGTTGATGACGTCCTCGGTATAGCGGGGCAGCGTCCAGGAATTCTTCTCGCACATCTTGACGACCCGCAGGAAGAGGGCCCGCAGGCCTTCCTGCCAGTTGATAAGCTCCTGCTTGATGAAGAACTGGTCCTTGGGCGATTCGGTCAGACCGAGCTTGGCGGACAGCCGCTGGCCTTCCTCGAGCGTCCTGTCGACGGCGACCAGGAGCTTCTCAGGATCGGCGACCATAGCCCTGTCCTTCTGGAAGTAGTGGATCTCGCCGCTCCCGTTCGCGGGTTCCGTGCGGCGGTAGGATTCGATGACGGCCGAGACCTCGTCCTCGCTGATGCCCTCAGCGGAACGAGGCGGGAGCTCAGGGGCCGGCGCATCGGCGTGGGGGGGAATAGCGGGCTCGGCGGCCTCGACGGCCGCTTCGGGAGGCGCAGGTTCGGGCCGGGTTTCCGTCCGCTCCGGGGTCGTAGACGCGGCGATGAGATCGCGGAGCTCGGGGAAGTCCGCGGCGGCCTTGTTCGCGGCGGCGTCCATCATCGCGAGGTCGTCTTCTGCGGCGGGCTGGCCGCCCAGGCGGCCGAGGCTCGCGGCGGCCGACTCGATGGCCAGGAGTTCTTTGACCTTGCGGAGCTTCTCGAGCTCCAGGTCGAGGTCCAGGCTGAGGGGCTTGGGCTCCTCCTCCATGACCTCGGCGACGATGCCGAAGCGCTCGCGCAGGTCGTTCTTGAGGAAGGCGGCTCGCTCCGAGGTCTTCGTCCGCAGCACTTCGAGCCGGTCCTGGATCTCGTTGACGCGCTTGATCTCGTCCACGGTGGACTTGGCCAGGCTTTCGATCTCGGCCTGGAACTTGAGGACCTTCTGGAAGCGGTCGCGGGCCTCGTTGAGCAGGCCGGCCCGCTGCTCTTCGAAATCGCGGACCATGATCCGGTAGTCGCTGAGGGCCGTCTTCTCCTTTTCGAATTCGTGCTCGATCTCTTCCTTGCGCTTGCGGGCCGTTTCCTTTTCCCGGTTGATGCGCTCGACGAGATCGGAGTCGACGTCGCGGAATTTCTTCTGGAGGATGCGCTCGAGCTGGTCTTCGACTTCCTGGATGACTTGGGAGGAATCCCTGAAGATGTTCGGATCGTGTTCCATGGCCGCTCCTTAAACCTTAGCGCGACTATTATGATGACTCGCTCGCTCCAATGTCAAGGGTGAAATGGCCCAACTTGAACGTCCCAATAAAAAGATGTATAAAAAAGCTCAATGAGCGAAGCCGGGGTCCTTTTGATCGTCGAAGATGACAAAAAACGGGCAGAACTTTGCGCATTTTTGTCGGCAAAAGGCATCGACGTCGATGCCCGGAAGAGCCTTCCCAAGACTCCCGAGGCGTCCGAGCTGCGCCGGCTGAAGAAGGAGCTGGCCCGACATCTGCAAAAATCCCGGGAGCTCGAAGAGGCCTACGACACGACGCTCGAGAATTTCATGGCCGCGCTCGACCTGCGCGACGTCGAGACGTACGGTCATTCCAAGACGGTGGCCCGGTACACCCACGTCCTGGCCGAAGCGGCGGGGATCCGCGCCCCGGGCAAGCTCGAGAGCATCCGCAAGGGCGCCCTTCTCCACGATTCCGGCAAGATGGCCATCCCCGATTCCATCCTGAAGAAGCCCGGACCGCTCGCTCCCAAGGAATGGGAGGTCATCAAGCGCCATCCCGCCCTCGGCTACGGCCTGGTCCGGGACCTCAAGCTCGTGCGCGAGGTCGGCGACATCATCCTCTGCCATCACGAGCGCTACGACGGCACGGGCTATCCAAAGGGCCTCAAGGGCGACGCGATCCCGATCGAAGCCCGGATCTTCGCTGTGGCCGACACGCTCGACGCCGTCACCTCCCACCGTCCCTATCGCGGGCCGAGGGACTTCCAGGCCGCCCGGCTCGAGCTCGAGGCCAACGCCGGCACGCAGTTTGACCCTAGGATTGTCGACCTCTTCGGCGGTATGAACCTCGCCGTCTGGGAGAAGATCCGCTTCGAGACGACACGGCTCATGCCGCCCTTCGACGAAGCCCGCTTCCCGTCCTCCGCGAGATAAGCCGCCTTGCCGGAAGCCAAGAAGATCTTCATCGATAGACCACATCGTGACGAGGCCGGTCGCAATGGCTAACGGCGCCGGCTGGCGGCCCTTTCTCCGCTACGACGAAAAACAGGACCGGCCGCAGCTCAGCTGGGCGCTCGTCCGGCGGGCCATGGCTTACGGCCGCCCCTACTTCGGGCGGATCGCGGTCATGCTCGGCCTGATCCTGATCATCACCCTGCTCGGGCTGGCCCCGCCGCTTCTCATACGGAACCTGATCGACCAGGCCCTGCCGCGGGGCGACATGCATCGCCTGACCCTGCTCGCCCTGGGCATGCTGGCCGTGCCCCTCATTAACGGGCTGCTCGGGGTCGCCCAGCGCTATCTCGGGGCCTCCGTCGGCGAGGGGGTCATCTGCGACCTGAGGACGGAGCTCTTCGACCACCTCCACCGCATGTCGCTACGCTTCTTCACTCACACCAAGACGGGCGAGCTCATGTCGCGGCTGAACAACGACGTCATCGGCGCGCAGCGGGCGGTCAGCGGGACGATCGTCGACGTCTTCACCAACTCCGTCACGCTCGTCAGCGCCCTCGTCATTATGCTGCGGCTCGAGTGGCGCCTGACGCTCCTGGCCATCGCCGTCCTGCCGCTCTTCCTCGTCCCCGCCCGCCTCCTCGGCAAGAAGCTGCGGACGATCGTCCGCCAGCAGATGACGCTCAACGCCGAGATGAACGCCATGATGGACGAGACGCTCAACGTCAGCGGGGCGCTTCTCGTCAAGCTGTTCGGCCGCGGGCCCGACGAGGTGTCGCGGTTCCGGGGCCGGGCCGAGCGCGTCCGCCAGGCGGGCGTGCGCCAGGCCTACATGATGCGCTGGTTCTTTCTCACGGTCAGCCTGATCAGCGCGGTCGGCACCGTCGTCGTTTTCTGGGGCGGCGGCCTGCTCGTCCTCCGCGGCGCCGGCTTCACCATCGGCACCATGGTCGCCTTCACGGCCTACCTGGGGATGCTCTACGGACCGCTCTCGGCGCTGACCAACGCCCGCATGGACCTGGCGACCTCACTGGTCAGCTTCGAGCGGGTCTTCGAGGTCATCGACCTGCCGCTCGAGATCGCGGAAAAGCCGGACGCGAAGACCCTCCAGACCGTCCGGGGCCATGTCCGCTTCGACAACGTCTCGTTCAGCTACGAGCCGGACGACGCCGCCGAGGAAGCCGCGGCTCAGCCGGTCTGGCCGAGGTCGTCCGGTTCGGCGGCCCCCGCAGTCCGGCTATGACGGCCCCTCCCCTGTCGCAGGAGGGGGGCAAGTTGAAAAAAGCCGGGGCGAAGGCCGCGAAAGCGACCCCCACGCTTCGGACTCCCGCCGACCGCAACTGGGCCCTCCGAGACATCAGCTTCGAGATCAAACCGGGCCAGCTGGCCGCCCTTGTCGGACCGAGCGGGTCCGGCAAGACGACCGTCACCTACATGCTGCCGCGGTTCTACGACCCGACGGAGGGCACGGTCAGCATCGACGGCCACGACCTTCGCGACCTCACCCTGGGCACCCTGTCGGAGCAGATCGGCACGGTGACCCAGGAGACCTTTCTGTTCAACGACACGATCCGGGCCAATCTCCTCTACGCGAAGCCCGAGGCCGGGCCGTCCGATATCGAGGCGGCCTGCCGGGCGGCCAACATCCACGACTTCATCGCCGGTCTCCCCGAAGGCTACGACACCGTCGTCGGCAACCGCGGCTACCGGCTCTCGGGCGGCGAGAAGCAGCGCGTCGCCATCGCCCGTGTGATCCTCAAGAACCCGCGGATCCTCGTCCTCGACGAGGCCACGTCTTCGCTCGACAGCCAGTCCGAGGCGCTCATCCAGGACGCCCTCGAGCGCATCATGAAGAACCGGACGAATCTCGTCATCGCCCACCGTCTGAGCACGATCCTGGCGGCCGACGTCATCCTCGTCCTCGAGGCCGGCCGCCTCATCGAGCGGGGGACGCACGCGGAGCTTCTGGCCAAGGGCGGGCTCTACGCCTCCCTCTACGAGACCCAGTTCAACGTCGGGGAATCAGGGCCTCGAGGATAGGCTGCACCCACCGGTCTTTGTCGATGTCGTAGACGATAAAATCCGAATCGAACTGCCAGTAGGCCCAGGCCCAACCCCTCGCCTCGGCCGCGCGGGCGAGGGCGCGGGTATAGCGGACGCGCGACTCCATCGGGCCTTTCTCGTAGGCGCCAAATTCGCCGAGGAGGATGGGCCGGCGGTTCTTCTCCGACCAGGCCTGGACGCGGTCGAAGTCGGCCTCCAGGCGCTTGATCTCCTGCGGACTTCCCCAGGTCACCCCCGACAGCTTGACGGTCTCGGGCATCCATGGCGCGCCCTGATGGGTGAAGGGGAAGGGCTCGTAATAATGGACGGTCACGACGATGTTCCGGTCGGACTCGGGCAACGTGAGCTTATCGAGAAAGCCGATGCCGTTCCACTCCGGCGGACCGATGACCACGGTGCGCGTCGGGTTCTGTGTTCTGATGACGGCCAGGACATCCACGAGCCAGGCGTTCCAGAGCGGCGCGTCGAGTTTCCCGTTCGGCTCGTTGAGGATCTCGAAGAGCAGGCCGTCAGGCGCGGCCATGTAGCGCTCGCCGATCTGCTTCCAGAAGGCCATGAGGCGGGGCTTGAACGAGGCCGGATCCTTGGCGACATCGTTGTAGTTGTGGAGGTCCAGGATGACGTTGAGGCCCTCGGCCAGGGCGTTCTCTATGGCCCAATCGAGCGTCTTGAGCCAGGCGTCCGGCAGCCGGTAATCAGGGGCTTTGCCCATGCGCTGGAGGGCGTGCAAGTTGATGCGCACGGTCTGGAACCCGGCTTCCCGGATGAGCTTGAAATGCTTCACTTCGAAGCGGGCCTTCTTGGGATTCTTCCAGATGGCGTCATAGCCAAGGACGTTGACCCCGCGGCCCAGCCGCTTGATCTGATCGAAGGCATCAGCCGAAGGGGCTGACCGAGCACCGATCGTCAGCACAAACGCGGCAGAGATGACTCCGAAGATAGTCGTGCGGAACCGACGGTCGATCTTCATCTGCGCCTCCCGCCTCTTTATCGCATCTTTTGCGCCCTGAATCAATCGGGCCCGCCTCTTCGAGGAGGCCGGCCTTCCTTTTCCTGCGGCTGATGTCATAGAATCTTCGTGTCCGGGCGCGAGGCCGGGAAAGGAGGCTGAAATGAGACGTCGCAGATTCATCGAGCTGGCCGGGTCCGCGTCGGCCGGAGCGTTCATGGCAGGGACGGGCGCGGCCTCGCTGGCCGGCGCCCCGGCCGCGTCCCGCATCAGGGCCAAGCCCCTGCTGGCCAAAGATGTCGCCGCGTATCTGCGATCACTCGCCGGGGTCGAGGAGCCATCCGTCGATCGTATCGTCATCGGCGACCCCGACACCGAGGTGACCGGCATCGGGACCTGTTGGCTCCCCTATTGGGAAACCTGCCGGCAGGCCGTCCGCGATGGGGTCAACCTCCTCATCGTCCACGAGCCGACCTTCTACACCCACTGGGACCTCGACGAGAAGAGCCAGGACCTTTTCGCGGCCTCTGCGGCCGGCAAGGAGGCCTACGGCAAAGCCGTTCGCCTAAAGAAGGACTGGGTCCTCACGAACAAGCTGGTGATCATCCGTTGCCACGACGTCCTCGACAAGCTCGGCGGGTTCGGCATCCCCTTCGCCTTCGGTCGGCTGCTCGGTTTCAGCGGCGACGATATCGTCCGCTCCCAGCCCTTTTACAATGTCTACCGCACGGCGCCGCGGCCGGCCATCGAAGTGGCCCGGGCGATCGCCGGGAAGATGGCGGAAGTCCGCCAGCCGGGCGTCGCCTTCTACGGGGACACGGCCCGCATCGTCAAATCCGTCGGCGTCGGGACGGGCTGCTTCTGCGACCCCATCGAGTTCATGGGCCTCGCGCCCGACCTTTTCGTCGCCATCGACGACGTCGTCCGGACCTGGACCCAGACGGTCTACGCCCGGGACAACGGCCATCCCCTGGTCGTCGTCAACCACGGCGCAACTGAAGAGGCCGGCGTCCGCGGCCTCTCCGAGTTCCTGAAAAAGCACTATCCCGAGCGGCCGGTCATCCACTATGCCCAAGGCTGCGGCTACGAGTGGGTGACGGGCGGCGGGGCCTGACCGCTTAAGATAATAAGGGCCGGCTCCCCGGGCTCGGCCGGCCGAAAAGCCGTTCAGGCCCGGCGGGCCGTGATGACCCGGGGCTTGCCGGCCAGGTCCCAGGCCGTCTCGATCTCGGTCCAGCGCCGGCTGAAGAGGCCGAGCACCCTGTCCCGCTGTCCCTCGCCGATCTCGAAGATGAGATAGCCGCCCGGCTTGAGGAACGTCCTGGACCGGCGGACGAGCCGCTCGATGAGCTCGACGCCGGACTCGCCGGCGAGCAGCGCCCGCCGCGGCTCGAAATCCCTGACGTCCGGCGGCAAGCCGTCCCACTCCGCGCGCGAAACGTACGGTGGATTGGAAACGATGAAGTCGAACCGGGTCCCCGTCCCCCGGAAGGCGGAGAACAAGTCGCTTTTCATGAAGTCGATGTGTTTCACCTTCTGGCGCGCGGCGTTCCGCCGGGCGACGCGCAGGGCCCGCTCGGAAACGTCGACGGCCTGGATGCGGACCTTGGGCAGCTCCTTGGCCAGGGCGATGGCGATGCAGCCGCTGCCCGTCCCGACGTCGAGGATGGATTCGTTCTCACGGGTCGAGAGCTCGAGGACTTTTTCGACCAGGCCTTCCGTCTCGGGCCGCGGCACGAGCACCGAGGGCGTCACTTCGAACGCGATGGACCAGAACTCCTTGGTCCCGGTGAGGTGGGAGAGCGGCACGCCGGAGAGCCGCCTCGCGACGAGGCGCCGGAAGAAGGCCTCGGCTTTCGGCGGGCATGGCCGCGTCGGCGCCGCCAAATAGCGCTCTTCGGTCAGGCCGGCCGCCCTGAGCAGCAGGACTTTCGCTTCGAGAACGGCTTGGGGACGGTCGCCGAGGAGGGCGACCCCATTGCGGAAGAGCTCGATGAGGGTCGTGTTAGCTTCCAACGTCCTTGGCCTGGCCGGCATCGCGCCCGGTCTCGCCCAGGGCCTGGGCCTGGGCCTGGCGGACGAGATGGTCCAGGATCTCGCCGAGGTCCCCGTCCAGGACGCCCTCGATGTTGTGGAAGTTCTCGTTCAGCCGGTGGTCGGTGATCCGGGACTGGGGGAAGTTGTAAGTCCGGATCTTCTCGCTCCGCTCCCCCGTCCCGACCTGGGACCGGCGGTGGTCGGCGATCTTCGACTGCTGCTCCCTCTGGGCGATGTCCATGAGCCGCGACCGCAGGACCTTCAGGGCCTTCTCCTTGTTCCGGTGCTGGGACTTCTCGTCCTGGCAGGAGACGACGAGCCCCGAAGGCTTGTGGGTGACGCGGATCGCGGTGTAGTTCCGGTTGACGTTCTGGCCGCCCGGCCCGGACGAGCCAAAGGCCTCGATCTTGAGGTCCTTGGGGTCGAGCTTGAGATCGATCTCCTCGGCCTCCGGCAGGACGGCCACGGTCGCGGTCGAGGTGTGGATGCGGCCCGAGGCCTCGGTCTTGGGCACGCGCTGGACGCGGTGGACGCCGCTCTCATATTTGAGCACCGAGTAGGCGCCCCGGCCGCGGATCTCGCCGATGGCCTCCTTGATCCCCCCGATCGGCGAGATGCTCGTGTCCATGACCTCGAACTTCCAGCCCTTCTTTTCGGCGAACCGGGAGTACATCCGGAGGAGGTCCTGGGCGAACAGGGAGGCTTCGTCGCCGCCCGCGCCGGCCCGGATCTCGAGGATGACGTCCTTCTCGTCGTTGGGGTCCTTGGGGATGAGCATGGTCCTGAGCTCGCCGGCGAGGACCTCTTCCCGGGCCCCGAGCTCGTCGGCCTCGACCTCGGCCATGTTCCGGAGGTCCGGGTCCGTCCCCGCGTCAGCCATGATGTGGCGGGCCTCGTCGCGGTCTTTGCGGACGCGCTTCCACTCCTCGTATTTCCGGAAGACCGGCTCGAGCTCGGCCCGTTCCTTGGACAGCTCGCGGATCTTCTGGGGATTGGAAGCGATCGCGGGGTCGGAGAGGGTCGCCGTCAGCTGGCGATACTTGTCTTCGATCGCCAGGAGTTCCTGGATCATCGGGACGATTTTTTCTTCTTCGCCTGGCTCTTCATGTCCCGGGCCCGGAGGTCCTTGGCGGCCTTGATGTCCTTGGCGTCGCCGAATTTCTTCTTGAACTTCTCGACCCGGCCGGCGCTGTCGATGAACTTCTGCTTGCCGGTGAAGAACGGATGGCACATGGAGCAGATCTCGACCCGGATCTCCTTCTTCGTGGACCTCGTCGTGAACGTGTTGCCGCAGGCGCAGGTCACGACGCATTCCTGGTATCCGGGATGGACGTCTTTTTTCATGGGACGATCTCCTTGAGCGCGGTATTATAGCAGAATCTAGGCGCCGCCGCAAAAGGTGGGGATCTCGGCCGATCGCCTCTCGAATTCGTCCCGGTCGACGGAGAATTCCAGGGTCTTGAGCCCCGTTTTCACGGCCTCCCGGTAGCGCCGGGAATCGAAATAATCCTTGAGCAAGCGGGTGAAGGGATAGAGCTGCTCCTGGGCCTGCCACTCGTAGACGGAGCCGTCCGCGCGTCTCAGGCAGTTCAGGTGGACGACCCAGGCCAGCTGGCGGAAAGGCATATGACGGAACGTCCTGCGGATGGCCAGGACCTCGGCTTCCTTGCGCGGGTCCCAGAAATGGAAGTAGCGCGAGAAGAGGACGCCGTTGTGGAAAAAGGCCGGAAAAGCCAGGAGGCAATCCTTGCGCGTCACCCGGCCGAGGTAGACGAACAGCTCCATGATCTTCGGCCGCATGCTCAGGCCGGGACGGATCTGGCCCGGCAGCGGCGAGAACGGCTCGCCCCGCTTGGCCAGGGGATTCTGGAGCGTCAGCCACTCGAAAGCCAGGGCCTTCTGAGGCGGAAGCGCTGGCAGCCCCGCCACGGTCTCCCGGGTCGCGAACTCGCACTCCTTGACCTTGACGTCGACGATGAGGTTCTCGGGCCCGGGCTCGCGAAAGAAGATCTGGAGCCTCTGAAGCGGATAGTCGGACGAATCGAGCTCGTAGGCGAGCGGCCAGAGAAAGCGCTTGCGGGCCTCCTTGAGGAAGCCCTTCTTGTTGAGGACGGCCATGACCTCGTTGACCGAGTAGCGGCCGAGGAAGAGGGAGCTGCCCCGCTTGACGTGGAGCTCGGAGAAGATCTCGTTCTCGTCGACGAGCGGCGCGTCCTTCCAGAAAGGATCCGCCCCCCCTGTCTTTTTCATGACCCCATTTTAAGGGAACGCGGCGCCGCGGGCAAGCGCGGCTTGGACCGCTTCGCGGCGGGTCCGGCCTCGGCGTCGCCCGCGCCTTCGGGGAACGGCGAGAAGAACTCCAGGATGTCGTCGCCCAGGTCCACCCGGCGCTCGAGCTTGAAGTCGCCGAGCTTCGGTTTGATCTTGAAGAAGTGGCGCAGGACGATGAGGCCGCCGGGCTTGAGCACGCCGCGCTTGCGGATGACCTTGAGCGGGTTCCGCTCTTCGAGGAGCCGGTAGGGTGGGTCAAGGAAGATGATGTCGAAGCGCACGCCTTGCTTGGCCAGGTCGATGACGGCCCGGTTGAACTCCCGATGGAGGACGACGGACCTCTCCTCGGCCTCGCAATTGGCGACGTTCTGCTTGATGACCTTGATCGAAGGATAGAATTCGTCGACGAAGACGCACGTTTCGGCGCCGCGGCTCAGGGCCTCGAGGCCGATCGAACCCGTCCCCGCGAAGCCGTCGAGGCAGACGCTGCCGCGGACCCGGTCGCCGAGGATGTTGAACAGGGCCCCCTTGACCTTGTCCTGCATAGGCCGGACCGAGGTGCTGGGCACGAGCTTGAGGCGGCGGCCTTTGGTGAGGCCGCTGATGATCCTGATCATGTCAATAAATGACGACGACCTGCCCCGGACGGCTCTCGAGGCGCAAGACGCCGGGTGGCAGATCGTACCAATCGTTGAGGCTCGTCGGCTCGACGCCCTGCAGGCGGGAGACGACGCCGATGATGACGTCGACGAAGGCCGGGGCGATGGCCTGGGTGCCGAGATACAGCTTGTCCATGGTGATGCGGATCTTGCCGTCCTCGGCATCGACGCGGGCCGCGAAAAGAAGGTCCTGCTTCTGGGCCATGATGCCCGAGGCCTGGGGCTTGCCGAGATCGATGGCGATGCGGCCCTCGATCCGGTTCCCGGCCAGGAGCTTGAATTCGGCCGCCTTGACATAGGGTCCGCCCTCGACCTCGACCCGGCAGGCGGCATAGGCGTTGAGCTCGGCTTCGGAGAAGGTGAGGCTGCGGGAACCCGGCTTGGGGGCGGGAGGGGCCGTGAGCGGCCGGGTCGGGGTCGGCCGGGCCGTTTCCGCTTCGATCTTTTCGAGGGCGGCGAAGATCCCGGCCGCCTTGGCCCTGACCTCGGGCGGCACTTCGGCGAAGGCAGCGGCCGCGGCCACCGCGAAGATGGCCGAGGCGGCAAAGATCGCCGGGCAAAGGAGGCGCGTTCGTGTCATCATCCGGGGCTTCCGCCTCCATGTTAGCAGATTGGGGGAGAGGAAGAAACTGGCGGGATTAGTGGGGGGACGGGCGGAGAAGCGTCTTCTTCTCAGATAGTTCGCAGAAACCCGCCTCCGTGTATGCTCCAGCGGATTTCTGCCCTCCGCTCACTTCCGTTCGCTACGGTCGGCTAGAAATGGGCCAGCGTGCCGTCCTTCTTGGCCTTGCGCACGGCCAAACGGAAGGCGACGAGGCTTGCGGGAAGGAGAAGGGCGTCGAACGCCGCCAGGGCGGCGACGTCGGGGAGGACCTCGGCGAACGAGGCCGAGGCGAGGAGGCTTTTTCTCATGCCGTCGAGGGCGTAAGTGACGGGCAGGAGCGAGGACATCCAGCGGATCCAGGCCGGCAGGAGAGCGACGGGAAAGACGACCCCGCCGAGCAGGCCCGAGACGGTGCCCATGATCCAGCTGAACGGATTGCCGGTCTTGTAGACGAGGATGAAGCTCGCCGAGAGGACGCCGACGCTGAGAAAGCAGAGGACCGTCAAGAGGCCGACCGCGAGGACGCCGGCCACGTTGATGCGGCCGAGGGCCAGGCCGAAGAAAACGAAGGCGACGCCCAGATGGAGGGCCGTGCGGACGACCTGGAAGAGAAGCGAGTAGAGCGAGGAGCCGAATAAGATGACCGGGACCGGCACGGGCGTCACGAGCAGGGCCTCGAGGGTGCCGGAGAGCTGGGCGCTGCGGACGACGGCCGCCAGTCCCTCCTGGAACATGCCCAGGAGCCCGGCAAAAGCGACGCCAACAACGGCAAAGGAGAAATAATCGCCGCCGAACGGGCCGAGCGAGGGTGTCCCGGGCGGGACGAGCTTGGCGACGAAGTAGAATGTCGCCGAGGACAGGAGGATGCCGGTGACGGACGAGATGAACGAGAACTTGTAGGTCAGGGCCTCGCGGAGATCGCGGCGGAGGAACGCGGCCATGACCGCGGCCCCGGAAGCGCGGCTTCGCGGGGTCCCGCTCACGGCTTCTCCTCCGACTCGCCGACGGCTTGCTCGTAGGCCTGCCGGAGGGAGGCTCGCCCGCCGGCGGCGATAGAGGCCGCCGGGCCGCAGAGCCGGATGCGCCCCCGGCTGATGACGGCGATGTCGTCGGCGCAGTCGGCGGCCTCGCCGAGGTCGTGGGTGGCCCAGAGGATGGTCTTGCCCTGCCGCCCGGCGAGCTCGCCGCGCAGGAACGACCTGACCTTTTCGGCGGCCTGAGGGTCGAGCGATCGCGTCGGCTCGTCGACGAGCAGGATGGCCGCGTCGGCGAGCAGGGCCCGGGCGAAGGCCAGCATCTGGCGCATTCCGGTCGAGTAACCGTTGAAGCGGAGGTCGGCGGCCTCTACGAGTCCGGCCAGGCGCAACAGCTCCCCGACCCGGCGGTCGCGGTCCGGGCCACGCAGTCCGTAGAGGGCGCCGAAGAACTCCAGGTTCTGACGGCCGGTCAGGCGCCAGTAGAAGCTTCTCTCGTCACTCACGGCGTAGCCGACGGCGTTCTTGGCCGGCCCCGGCTCCCGGGCGACGTCATGGCCCGCGACCGAAGCCCGGCCACCGTCCGGAAGGACGAGCGTGGCCAGGACCTTGATAAGCGTCGTCTTGCCCGCGCCGTTGGGCCCGAGCAGGCAGAAGACGTGCCCTCGCCCGACCTCGAGGTCGAGCCCGTCGAGGGCGGTCACCGTCCGCTTATCGAAGGGATGGAGGAGAAGCTCCCGGAAGCCGCGGAAGACGGGATACTTCTTGACCAGGTTCTCGGCGACGAGGACGGCGGGTCCGCTCATCCCCTCTCCATCATCCGGCGCGCCGCGGTGACGGCCGGCCGGAGGAGCCGCTCGACGTACCGGCCGTAAAGCCGGGGAGAGTCCGCGGCGACGCCTGTTGCCGACGCCAGCCAGTCCCGGGGCGGGAAGAAGATCTGGCCGAGCGTCCGCGCTGCCAGGACGGGGTCGCGCCGCTCCCAAAGCGAAAAGACGGAAGGCATGTAATAAGGCCAGGCCGCGGCGGCGGTGCGGGCGGCCGTCACGGTCTCGGGCCAGAGAAATCTGAGCCCGGCCATTTCGGCGGGCCCGGGCCTCAGGTCGTCGAGCGGCCCGGAAGGGACGGACCCCGGCCAGAGGGTCCGCGAGAGGTGGAGCCCATAATAGACGGGGCCTTTGATCCGCTCGTCCCGGGCGATGCGGGCGATCCACTTCCAGTCGAGCCCGGGCCGTCCGGCGAGGCGGGCGATGTCGGCGAGCCAGATGAGCCGCTGATAAGAGTGCTGCTGGGCGTGGACACAGAGGTAGCAGAGCTCGTTCTCGGCCGGCAGGACCAGCGCTTCCGTGCCCCGGACCTGCAGCCGGCCCGCGGAGGACCAGAAGCCTTCCTCTCCGCGGTTCGGGAAGTGGAGGCCGAGGGGGCTCCCGTGGAACTCGAGAACGAGCGGGCCCTTCCGGAAGTACGGCGAGTACGTCCAGTCAAGAGGAAGGCTGGAGGCGTCCGATGCCACCGCGGTCGTCGCGGAGGCCTCGATGAATCCGAGCCCGGCGAGGATCCGCCGCAGCTCGGGCCAATCCGCGGGATGGGCGATGAAATCGACGTCCCAGAAGGGGCGCAGGGCGATGTCGGGGTAGACGTCGAGGGCCAGCCGGCCGCCTTTGGTAAGCGCGGCGCGGAGCCCGGACCGGCGGACAGAGGCGAGGAAGAGCTCCATCTCGCGGTAGAGCTGTGTCGTTCGGGCCAGGTTCCTCAGGAAGGCCAAGCGGAGCTTTTCGAGAATGGGCCCCGGCACGGCGCCGGGGTCGTCGCGGAGGTTCCAGTAGAGCAAGGCCAGAATGCCTTCGCCTTCGGCCTGCGCGAGGGCCGTGTCCCAATCCCGGACCTCCGCGGCGAGGCGAAGGGCCTCCGCCCGTCCATCGCCGTCAGCCTCGGGGCGCGAGCAGAGGACGAATAATCGGGACAGGTGAAGATCGTTCATGGAAGGATCCCGTCGCGGGGGATGACGCGGATCAGTCGTCGGAGAGGGATGCCGCTATCGGATCCCGAACGGCGAGACGGGCTCGTCCTCGAAGGTCGCCGAGAGCGGGACGGCCCCGGCCACGATCGCGGCGATACCGAGGGGGGCCAGAAAGAACGGCGGGACGCCGCGCTTGCAGACGATGTAGACGAAGTCGCCTTCTTGGCAGGGACGGGATGTCCGCACGAGGGCGGTATAGCCGGAGGTGACGCGCTTCGTCTTGGCCCCATAGGCCTTCAGGCCGCGCAGGTCCTGGTAGAAATCCGTGGTCTGGCCCTTGATATGGACGCGGTCTTCCGCCTGGATGAGCCCGATCTCGATGAGGACTGCGGCCTCTTTGGTATCGGGGTGGTACATGACGACCTTCCCGATGTAGGCCTCGCCCTTCTCCCGCTGTTCCTTGATGACGGCGGCCGCCGCTGCGGCCGAGGCGGCGTCGTAGGGGTTCAGGGCGATGGAGATCTTGGCTGTCTTTTCGGCCGTGACGCCGAAGAAATCCTGGGAATTGTAGCTTCCCGCTTCGGACCTCACGCCGAGGGCGTAGAGCCCAGGGCTCAGTCCGGGCACCCTGAACACGCCCAGATCATCGGATCCCGCGGCCTCGGTGACGGCTCCCGTGGTCAGGTTCTTGACCATGACGATCGCCCCCGCGATAGGGGTCGAGCCGTCCTGTCCGAAGATGAACCCGACGAGATTTCCCTTGCCGGCAGCCTGCGGGCTCGCGACCGATGACGTTAAGACGAGGACCAGCGCTATCGCCGATCCCCATGAGACCACCTTGGCACGTCGCCTCATGGGCTTCCTCCTTGGCGATTGATATGATAGGCGTCTTGATCCGGGTTTGTCAAGGCCCCTAAATATTTCATATTCCGAGAGATAGGGTGATCAGCGAGCTTCCGGGGCGGCCGGGGTTTCCCGACTCAATCGGACCAGGATGATGTCGCCGTTGACGGGGGTGATCTCCATCGTGGACCGCCCCGGCTTGAGCGAGGCGGCGAACTCGGCCAGGCCGGTGTCCCCATTTTTTTCCCAAACGACCCGGCCGTCGAGATAGATGGAGACGAGAGGTCGACCCCCCGGAGGCACCGGGGCGAAGTCGAGCCGCATCGTCCGGGCCCCGCCGGCCGTGACGAGTTCGACCGCGAACGTCTCGCCCCTGCGGACGAGGCGGCCGCCGAGATCGATCTCCGCCGGGCTCGTCAGCCGGCCGATGTCGCGCCTGACGAGCGCCGCGTTGGCCTCGTCGTTCAGACGGCCGTAGCAGCGTTCGAGACCCAGGAGGACATCGAGGTCGTCCGGGGCGTCGTCGATGGCCATCCGGTAGAACCTTTCGGCCTCATAGACGTTATCGAGCTTGAGGTTGGATTCGCCGATCAGGCGGAGAATGCGGACGTAGCTCGGCCGCCCCGACGGGGCGATGACGAGGGAGCTCGCCGTGAGGAGCCCGCCGACCCGGGCGATGTCACGGTACCGGTTCAGCGCGAAATCCAGGTCCATCCGGAAGGCCAGCGTCTGGAGGTCCCGGAACGGGGAACCCGGCTCCTCTTCGTCCAGCAGTCCCCGCTCTTTGATGAACGTTTCGAACTCGCCCAGGGCGGTGAAATCGTCCTCGAGGGCGAGGTAGGCGGCGATCGACCCGTCCTGGTCCGCGAGTGAACGCGTCTCTTCGATGCGGTTCATGGCCAGGAGACGGCGCACGGCTTTGAGGATGTCCGCATAGCTCTTGGGGTCGAAGAGCTTCGGGCCTGAAATATTCTGGTAGAACTTGATGGACCCGAGCGCCTGGAGGGCCGCGGCGCAATGCTCCGTGGACTCGGCCGTCCGGAAGTTCTCCGCTTCGCGCCGACCCCGGTCGAATTCGGACTTGGCCCGGAGGACCTCGAGGGCCTCGGCCCGGGCCAGCGCCGACCGCCGGGCTTCGAGGTCGAGGCCTCGCTCGCCGAGGAAGCGGGCGAAGGTCCTGAGCGACCCGGCGTCGTCGGGCAGGATGGCGTCGATGATCGAGAGGTCAGGGGCCGAGAGGCTCCAGGTCTCGAGGAGGTCGAGCAGGCGGTCCTCGCCCTTGCCGGCCAGCGACCTCTTCAGGATACCGACGGTGAAGTCCCTCTCCCCCGGCGCCAGCGTCTCCCACCGTCCGAGCAGGACCTTGCCCACGTCATAGTGGATCTGGCTGTTGTGACCGGTGAGCTCGGCGGCCCGCCTGTACTCGTCGAAGTGGCCGACCGGCTCGGGCAGGCCGAGGTAGCTCATGTAGAGGAGCGCTTGGGCCAGCTCGAAGTGGGCGGCGGGCGAAGAAGGATCGAGCCGGAGCGAGCGGAGATACGATCCGACGGAGCGGCGGAAGAGCGCGTCCCGCTCGGCCGGCGCGCCCAAGGCCTCGGCGGCCTGGCCGAAATCGAGCTTGCCGAGCTCGAAATGAACGGCCGCGTTCCACGGAAAGACGGCGTTGGCCCGGCCGAAAAGGCGGGCCTTCGTATCCGGGCCGGTCGCGACGTCTTTCGCCCGCCAGTAAAGCCGGGCGTTCCAAGCCACCGCGGCCTGGAGCAGGACGAGGATCGCGAGCCCCGCGATCGGGAGGATCTTCTTCTTCAAGTGAGCCTCAGGTTTTCCGGTAGTAGGCCATGACCAGGGTCAGGCACAGGACGACGGCAAAGAGGGCCATGTTGGCCGGGATATGGAGGTTGAAATCGGTGACGGCGTGGAGGCCGATCCCGGCCACGGAAACGATGCCGCCGAGGGCGAGCGCGCGGGCCTGAGCGTTACGCCTTTGCCGCCAGGCGAGATACGCCGAGACGACGAGATAGAGAACGCCCCCAATGAGGAGAAGGGCCCCGACGATGCCGAGCTCGGCGGCGTACTCGAGGAAATCGTTGTGGGCGTGGACGAGCCGCATCTCCGACGAGCTCGTCTCCTCGTAGGCGCCGTAGGCCGACTCGAACGTCCCCAGCCCCGTGCCGAAGAGCGGGAAATCCCCGACGATACGGACGGTGTTGGCCCAGTACTGGGGGCGGTCCTCATGGAGGAGATCGTCGAGGGCGAAGCGCCGGATGGTCGACCCGACGCCGACCGTCAGGGCCAGGATGGCGACACAGAGGAACGTTGTCCGCACGGTCTTCCCGACCCAGGGCTGGCGGAAGCCGGCCCGGCTGAACGCGGCGACCGAGAAGCCGAAGAAAAGGAAGACGGTGAAGGCCAGGGTGACAAGCCCCGACCGCGAGTTCGAGAGGACGACGGCGATCGACATGACGACCGCGGCGGCCAGGATGAGGACGTTCAGCAGGATCCCCTTGGACGTCCAGAGCAGGAGCTTCTCCCGGAAGCCCTTGATCCCGAAGGTCATCATGTTCATCCGGGCGACGGCCAGCCCGATGGCCAGGGGGATGATCATCTCGAGGTAGCCCGAGAAATGATTGCGGTTGACGAAGGTCCCGGTCACGGACTCGGGACTGAAGACCTTCTTATAGAAGAGGATGCGCGGGTCGCTGCGGGTCAGCTCGAAGAGGCCGTAAAGGGCTTGAAAGGCGCCGGAGCCGACGAGAACGGCGAGGATCGTCCGGATCTGCCGGCCGCGGACGATGGTATGGAGGACGAGGAAGCCGAGGATGAAGAGTGCCGCGAGGAAGAGCCCCGCGGCGAGCGTTTTCCCCGGGGCGATCGACAAGGTCATGAACTTCATCCGGGCGAACTCGGGCGCGTACTGCGCGCGGAAGCCGTAGCTCGCGGGCGAGAGGACCCTGACGAGGCCGGCCGGGAGCGGCAGGACCTGGAGGGCGAGAAAGGCGAACAGGGCGGCCGTGACCGGCTTCATCACCTTCAGGACCCGCGGCAGATGGGGGTTGAGGGCCGGCTTCGGGTCCATGAGGACGTAGGCCGCGGCCAGGACCGCCGCCGCCAGCTCGATAACGAAGACCGCCCACTCCTCGACCGAGGCGGCCGGCAGCGGGCTCCACAGGAGCAGGGCCGCGAGCCCGTATTCGACGGTCTTCTTCATGATTTTCCGGCCGGGTCGCCGTTCGCCGCCGCCTGGCCGCCCGCGGCACCCGCTTCTGTCGACGTATATTCGTACTCGTAGTAGTGGTAGAAGGGCGTCCCGATCCCCTGCCGTCCGATGCGGACCTCGTTGAAGACGACGCCGATGATGTCCGCCTTGGACTTGCGGACCTCCTCGACGGCCCGCTGGAGCGAGCGCCGGGTCGTCTTCCCGGCCCGCACAACGAAGACCGTCGAATCGGCGAGCGAGCTGACGATGACCGGGTCGATGACGGCTAGCACCGGGGGCGTGTCGAGGAGGACGACGTTGAACGCGTCCTTGGCCTGGGCCAGGAGCTCCTTCATCCGCCTCGAGTTCAGCAGCTCGGCCGGATTGGGCGGATGGGGGCCGCTGGGGATCGTCCAGACATTCTCGATGCTCGTCTTCTGGAGGACCTCATCGAAGGAGTTCTTTCCCGCGAGGTAGCTGCTGAGGCCGTTCGTGTTCCTCAGGTTGAAGATCTTGCTCAGGCGCGGCTTCCGCAGGTCGGCGTCGATGAGCAGGACCTTGCCCTCGAGCTGGGCGAACGAGACGGCCAGGTTGGAGATCGTGGCCGACTTGCCCTCTTGGGGCAGGGTGCTCGTGAAAACGATCGTCTTCGGCGTGCTGTCGGCGTGGGAGAAGAGGATCGAGGTCCGGACCGTGCGGTAGTCCTCGGCGATGGAGAACTTGGGGTAGAGGTGGTTGATGAGCTCGATCTCCCGGACCTCGGGCAGGGCATCGCCGGCTTTCGAGTCCTCGGACCCGTAAGAGCGGTAGGAGCTGTAGACGCCGGACTTCTTCCGGGACGCCTCGGCCGAGAGGTAAGGGATGATGCCGAGCGACGGCAGGCCGGCCAGCTTCTCGACGTCCTCCGGTCCCTTGACCGTGTTATCGAGGTACTCGACGAGGAAGATGAGCCCCAGCCCGCCGAAGAGGCCGACGAGGAGGGCCATGAGCAGGTTCCGGGGGACGTTGGGGGTGAACGGGCCGGGCGGCACGAGGGCCCGGTCGACGACCTTGATGTTGCTCGTCCTCAGGCCGCCGAGCTGGCTCGAGACCTGGATCTCGTTCTGCTTGGCGACAAGGGTGCTGAGGAGCGTCCGCATGTTCTCGACCTCGGTCCGGAGCGTGTGGTAGAAGATGGCGTTCTTGTTCATCCGGGTGACGTCGCCCCGCTGCTCGTTGAGGAGCCCCTGGAGGGAGCTTTCCTTCTTGAGGGCGGAGCGGTAATCGGACTCCGCCGCTTCGACGGCCTTGCGGAGCTCATCCTGCAGGGTGTTGCGGGTCGCGTCGAGCCGGGCCCTGAGCTGGACCATCTCCGGGTACTCGGGACGGTAGATCCGGCCCTTCTCCTCGTAATCGGATTTGACCTGGGAGTAGGTCGTCCGCAGGGCCTGGATGGTTGGGTTGCTGACGGCCTCGGGCAGACTGTCGACGCTGAGGTTCTTGAGCTCGAGGTAGGCCGACTCCTTGGCGTATCGGTCGATCTGGGCCATGGTCAGGGCCGTATTGACGTCCGAGAACTTGTTGACGACCGTGCTCTCGTTGTCGCTGAGATAGAGGAGGTCCTTCTCCTGCCCGTATTTCTGGAGGTCCTCCTCCTTGCGCTTGAGATCTTCGCGGAGGAGGGCCGTCTGCTCGGTCAGGAACTCCGAGGTCTGCTTGGTCGCCTCGTAGCGCGTCTCGACGGAGAAGCTGACGAATTCCTCGACGAGGGCGTTGACGACGTCGGCGGAGAGCGCCGCGTGCGGCGAGATGTAGCTGACGTAGACGAGGCGCGTCTCGGGTATGGGAGCGATGCTCAGACCGCCGAGGATGGCGTAGGCGTAGCTCGCGGTGGCCTGGGCCGGGGCGGTTTTCGTCGGGCCCATGGCCGGCTCCCGGCCCCGGCCGGAGAGCCAGCGGAACGTGATGATCGACTTCAATCCGGACAGGAGGCCGTCCTGCGATCTGCCCGTCTCACGGAACTCGGGCCGGGTCCCGAGGTTGAGCTTTTTGGCCACCCGTTCGGCCAGCGAACGGCTCGTCAGGAGCCGGAGCTGGGTGTTGAAGTAGGTGCCCAGGTAATCGCTGCGGTAGTAGGCCCCGGCGTTGAGGACGTCCTGGATGTTGATCATGCTCGCCCCCGGCTCGTCGATGAGCAGGGTAGCCGTGGCGCGGTAGAGCGGCGTCCGGGTGAACGAGAGGACGGCCGCGAGCGCGATGAGGACCGCGGCGAAGGTGACGAGGACCCACTTGCGCTTGAGGACGATCCTCACGTATTCGAGGAGATCGATCTCCTTCCCGTCGGTCTTGCTGGTGAAACCTTTCATGGCGGTTCTCCCGAATGCCCGGACTAGAGAAGACTCTCCGGCACGTAGATCGTGTCGTTGACCTGGAGGGGCACGTCCTTGACCTTCCCCCGGAGGATGTTCCGGACGTTGACGTTGATCTCGAGCTCCTTGCCTGAGGCGTCCTTGCGCCGGATCTGGACCCGCTTGCGGTTAGCCCGGTCGGTGAATCCCCCGGCCTGGGCGATAGCCTGGGTCAGGGTCGGCAGGCTCGACCGCTTGACCTGCAGGGCCCCCGGGTTCCGGACCTGTCCGAAGACGTAGATGGGGACGAGCTTGTCGACGGGGACGTTGATGACGTCGCCCGGTTCGAGGACGACGTTGAGCTTGGGGTCGCCCTGGATGAACAGTCCGTCGATGGAGATGCGCAGGGACGTGCTGGCGCCGTCCGGCAGCTGCCGGATGATGATGATGTCCTCCCCCGCGTCCCGCGACAATCCGCCCGCGGCGGAGAGCGCTGCCAAGACGGTCTGCCGCCCGAGGAGCTCGAAGGGGCCCGGCTTCTCGACCGCCCCGATGACGGAGACGCGGCGACTGATGTACTCCAGGATGTGGACTGTCACCTGGGGACTAAGGACGATCTTCTCTCCGGCCAACCCGGCCAGCTTCTTCTCGACCTCGAACTTGGTCAGGTTGCCGACCGCGACCTCGCCGAGCAGGGGCAGGGTGATGCGGCCCTCCTCGGAGACCCGGACGACGACCTTGTTGATCTCCTGCACGCCGAGGACGGTGATCTCGAGGAGGTCCTTCGGCCCGATCTTGTATTCGGCGCTCGTGTCCTGCCCCGCACCGAGTGCGGTGCTGGAAGCCGGCAAAGCGGCGGCGGCACCGGCGAAGGCGAGGGTGAAGGCGATGACGGCCATGACGGCGAGCGGGACGGCCTTCGTGGTCTTCTTCATGGGCAACTCCTTTGGCCGAGGCTAGCCTGGCTATTCATAAAAACGCCGGTCTTGGGTTTTCTTGTCTTACTGAGAAAACCGGCGTTTTTATGAATAACCAGGCTAGAACTCATAGGTGATGAAAGCCCCGACGAAATTCCGGCGGACGTCGAAGCCCGGGGCGTTGGACGTGCGCCTGTAGAAATTGTAGGTCAGCCCGAGACCGACGGTCCCGGAGATGCGGGCAACCGGTCCGACCGAGAAATTCCTCTGGACGTCCCGGCGGCCGTCGATGACCACGATGGCGCCGTCGACCCAGATCTCCTGCGGCTCGGGAAAGGCCATCGTCCCGTACTGGATGCCGCCGTCGATCCGGAGACCCCGGGAGAGATAGAGGGACAGGCCGGCCCGGGCCCGGGCGTCCACATAATAGTAAGCGGTCTCGATGTAGGAGAACGCGTTGTCGCGATCGAATCCGAGGGTCAGGCCGAGGCGTCCGGCGCGGAGGGTGACTTCCGTCTGGGTGACGAGGCCGGAGAAGGCCCGGCGCTCCGCGGAATCGGGCCGGAAGGATTTCCAGCCGATAACGACCTTGCCCCGGGCCCGTCCGACGAGCGGGAAGCGGAAGCCCGCCGCGGCCTCGACCGAAGAGGCGTCGCGCCAAGTCGATTCGGGGTGGAGGAAGTCGTAGCGCGTCCACCCGACGGTCGAAAAGAAATAGCTGCGGGAGAAGACGCGATAGTCGATCTCGACGGCCGCCGACGTCTCGCGGCGGTCGAGGGCCCGGCCGTAGATGTCGTCCGGGGCGCCGGAGGCGATGTCCTTGTAGCGAAAATCGTCCACGGCGCCGGTGACGCCGAAGGCGGTGCCGCGGGCCGTCTCGAAGAAGACGGCCGCCGTCCCTCCGGTCGAAGTGTCCCGGATGCGGTGATCGAGGTCGCTCAAGGCCCGCCGGACGTGGCTCAGGGAATGATATTCGGCGGACAGGGAGAAGCTCCGGAGGACGAGCCAGCGCAGGCCCGCGGAGAGGCTGTTGGAGAAGGCCCGAAGGGCTTTTTCGCGGGCGAAGGCGAGGACCTCGGGGTTTTCCGTCACGGACAGGATGATCGATCTCCCGGCGAGCCAGTAGCCGCGGAGCTCGGGCGACAAGGTCGCCGTGGCGTCGTGCACGACCCCGGCCCCGTCTTCCCGGAAGTAGACGTTCGAATCATAGCCCACATCGGACAGCCGGAAAATGGGCACGAGCCGGAGCGGTCCGACGCGGAGCCTCGACTGCTCCCGGATCGCGTCGTAGTCCTCGCGGAAGCTCCGGTAGGATTGCGCGGAGAGGCCCAGGGCGAGCAGGATGACCGCGGCGATGAGGCCGGCCTGTCTTTTCATCGGATGTCTTTGGACGGTTTGACGGGGGCGGTCCCCGCAGAGGGCGGTCCCTCTTGATTTAGGAATAGCTCATCGGTCCGAGCCGGTCCCTGACCTCTCGGAAGACCTTCATAAAAGAAAGCCGCTGCAGCAGGGCGAAGATGAGCCCGCTATGCCAATCGAAATCGGCCGTGTCGCGGATGATAGGCACGATGCCGTCCGTGCGGGCCAGCTGGAACAGGCTCTCGATACGGCCGTCGCTCAACCGGGCGCACATCCTGCGGGTGCATTGTCCGACCAGGATCTCCTTCTGGAGGAGGGCCTTCCAGCGGCGTTCGTAGGCGGCCAGGCCGGCCGGGCCGAAGGACGACCGCCTGAAGCATTCCCGGATGACGTCGGCGGCCAGGTCGGCGCAGGTGAGGCCGTAGCTGATCCCGCCGCCGGTCGTCGTCTTCGTCTGTCCCGCCGCCTCGCCCACGGCCAGGACCCGGTCGCTGTAGGTCTTGGCCAGCAGTCCCTGGGCCACGGGCTTGGTCCGGATCGCGCTCTGTTCGGCGAGGACGCTCGCGCCGTCAAAGCTGCGCTCGAGGAGCCGGCGAAGGCAGGCCTTGGGGTCCTTCTCGGTCAACAGACCGATCCGAGCCCGGCCCTCGCCGGCGGGCACGGACCAGGCGAACGCGCCCGGGGCCACGTCCCGTCCGAAGAAGAGCGTCGTCATATCCGCGCCGGGGAAGGCGCACTCGACCTGGGCCCCCCTCAGGAAATCCCGGGGCGAGGACAGGCCGAGCCTCTTCTGCAGGCCGAAATCGACGCCCGTGGCCAGAACAACCACGGCGGCGCTTTCGCGCCCGATGGCGCCGGCCGCGTCCTTCACGGTCACCGTGACGGCGTCCGGGCCGACGGCAATATCCTCGACCCGGACATCGCAGGCGACGGACGCGCCCGCCGCCTTGGCCGTCAAGGACAAGGCGCCATCGAACCGCTCCCGGTCGACGACGCAGGCGAAGGGCCGCGGATGCTCGTAGACGAGCTCGGTCGCGCGCGGCGAGACGAGCCGGACCCTGCGGAGCTCCTCGACGATCGAGCCCCGGTCGAGGCCGAAGTCGTCGAAGATCTCTTTGCCGACGATGCCGGTGCAGACGACGCCCGCGCCGATTCGGGGCTTCTTCTCCAGGACCCGGACATCGAGGCCAGCCGCGGCCAGCCGCGCCGCCGTGCGGAGGCCGCTCGGCCCCGCCCCGACGACGATGACGTCGGCTTTGCGCATGGTCAGACCTTCGGCTCCCGTGATTCCCACTTGCCGCGGAAGGTGATCCAGAACGACAGGGCAATGAGCTCGAGGTCGAGCCAGAAGCTCTGTTTGCGGATATAGAGGAGGTCGCAGCGGAATTTCCTCCGCCGCGGCGTCTCGCCGGGAAGGAAGACCTGGGTCAGGCCCGTCAATCCCGGCCGGACGGCGTGGCGCGCCGCGTAGCCGGGGATGGCGGTGAGCGACACGGCGGCCTCGGCGCCGCCCGCTTCCTTTTCGTTCGGCCGGAGGGCGCGCGGACCGACGAAGCTCATATCGCCTTTGAAGATGTTGATGAGCTGGGGCAGCTCGTCCATGGCCGTGGCCCGCAAAAGCCGGCCGACCCGGGTGACGCGGGGATCGCCGGCGACGGCTTGGACCGGCCCGGTCTTCGTCTCCGCGTCCTTGACCATGGACCGGAACTTGAGGGCCTTGAAGATCAATCCGTTCCGGCCGACGCGCTCCTGGGCATAGAAAAGCGGCCCGCCGTCCTCGAGCCGGACGGCCAGAGCGATGACGAGCCAGAGCGGCGAGGACAAGACGAGTCCGATCCCCGCCAGGGCGACGTCGAACGGCCGCTTGAGGAACAGGGCCCGGCCGGCCCGCGAGTCGGGGTCCGCGTCGCGCCGCGAGCCCACCCAGGCCACCAGAGCGATGGCCGTGATGACACCCGTGGTGTCCACGGCCCAGTCGAACGGGCTCCCGAACCGGTTGGGGACGTAGGATTGGAGGAGCTCGTCGAGAAAACCATAGGCGGAGGCGGCCGCTCCGGCCAGAAGGCCGACCTTCATCGACCAGAAGGGCCCCCGCCCGGCGCGGAAGGCCCGGTAGAAGAGGAAAGCCAGAAAGCCATATTCGATGAAATGGAGGGTCTTGCGGAAGATGATGTACCAGACACCGAGAGCGTGCGCCGAAGCGTGCGGGGCGAGCCAGCGGAAGACGTCGGCGAAGATCTCGTAGATCCGGCTCGATCCAAGGGCGCGGTTCCAGACCGGGAAGATGAAGGCCATCCACAACAGGAGCGGCAGGACGTAGGTCAGGAACTTCTTGCCGGTCGACATCTTGGCCATTAGGATACCACGGACCTCAAGAGCGCGTCATAAGAGCGAAGGACGGCGTCCCGGCCGAAGCGGCGCACGACATAATCGCGAGCCCGACCGCCCAGGGCCTGCCGCCTCTCCGGCGAAGCCTTGAGCGCCCGCACAGCGGCGGCGATCGCCGCCGGATCGTCGGGCGGGGCGGCGAGGCCGCAGCCGTTCTCGTGAAGGAGCCGCGCCACCTCGGAATCGGGAGAAGCCAGGCCGAGGATGGGCCGCCCGGCGGCCATGCAGGTGTAGAGCTTCGAAGGCACGGAGAGGTCCGACTTGTCCCGGTCGAGCGGGACGAGCAGGACGTCGCTCGAGGCGAGCAGGGCCGCGAGCTCGGCATAGGGCACGAACGGCAGGAAGACGGCGTTCGTGAGACCCATGTCGGCCGCCTTGGCCACGAGCGATCCCTTCTTCAAGCCTTCTCCGACCACGGCGAAGACGACCTCGCGGTCCCCGGCGAGAAGGGCGGCCGCTTCGAGGGCCCGCTCCAGAGCCCCGTTGCTGCTGATGCTGATCGTGCCCGAATACATCACCACGAATTTCCCGTCGAGGCCGAGCCGGCGCGAGACCGGGTTGTCCTTGGGCCCGGGCGTCAGGACATCCGTATCGACCCAGTTCGGCAGGACCGCCAGCTTCCCCTGCGGCACGCCTTTCGCCCGGAGGTTCCGGGCGAAGCCGTCACTGATGACCACGATCGTGTCGGCCAGGCCGTAGACCCATCTCTCGAGCGCCTTGGCGAAGCGGATCGCGGCCGGGTTCTTCAGGATGCCGGATTCGATGGCCAGGTCCGGGTGGATGTCCTGGACATTGACGAGGACCTTCGCGCCGCGCAGGGTTTTGGCGAAGAGCGCCGGGACGCCCAGCTGGAGGGGCGGCGTCCTGAGGAAAAAGACATCGCCCTGGCGCACGGAAAACAGGTTGAGCAGGGCCCCTGCCGTGTAGATGTTCCAGGCCAGGAGGCGTGCCAGCGGGTGCGCAGACCGGTTTGTCCACAATCTCTTCACAACGACGCCGCCTTCGACCCGCCGGGAATGGAAGAGTCCGCGGAACTCCTCGCCGCGCGTCCGTGGCAGCGTCGTCACGACCTCGACCTCGTGCCCAGCCGCGGCCAGGGCGCGGGCGAGCTCGTCCATGAGGACGGGCGCGCTCCCGAAGTCCGGGAGGTAGTACATCGTGTGGATGAAGATCTTCATTGTTCCGGAAGGGGGCTGTCGAAAGCCCACTGGTAGATGTAGGCGACGGCCGGGACGAAGAGCAGGAGGTCGACGCCGTAGAAGGCGGCCGTCGACTCGAAGACGCTGCGGGCCGAGAGGAAGCCGAGGATGAGGACCGCCTGCGTCAGCAGGGCACGGTCTGGCGCGGCGGCGGTCCGGATGCGGCCGATGATCCCGCTCCTGAAGATGAAGGCCCACAGGACGACGATGCCGGCGGTGAACAGGAGCGCGCCGACGATGCCCGCCTGGATCCCGGCGTGGAGATAGGAGTTGTGCATGTGCTCTTCATTGAGCAGCAACCGGTCGGCGTGGAAGCCCCAGCCGAAGATCGGCGATTCGCGGATCCGCTCGAGGCCCTTCTGCCACGTCGTCTCACGGCCGGTGAGGAAGACGAGCGAGCTCAGCGCGCCCTTGGCCCGCCAGGTGACGCCCGAGACCCAGATGATAGTGGCGGCCGCGGGACCGGCGACGAGGAGACGCCGGTCGACGCCCCGGATCATGACGAAGAGCATGCCGGCCACGGCCAGGCCCAGGAGGGCTGACCGGGACTGCGTCTGCATCAGGATGAAGGCGGCGGGAAGGATGAACGGCAGCCACAGGAGCCGCTTTTTCGAAGTCGAGGTCACCAGGCCGACGCCGACGATGATGAGCACGATGAGGGCGTAGCGGCCCACCCCGTTGGCCCGGACCTCGCCGAGGCCGAAGGGCATGAGGTAGATCATGTATCGAGTCGACCGGCCGAAGCCGAAGCGATAGGCCTCGGGCAGGACGGCCAGCATGAGCAGGATGATGACCGCGCCATTCAGGCGCAGGATGGCCCTGAGGATGGGCAGAGGGTCGGGCCTCTCGATGACAAACCACATGACAAGGAGGGGAGAGAGAAAGGCCGATCCCCAATAAAGCGCCGTGACGATGTCGGGAGAATAGAAGATCGAGGCGGCCAGGCCGTAGGCCCCATAGAAGACGAGGAAGCCGAGCGACGTCGTGCCGAAACGGAAGCGGGACCGCGAGGCCAGGGCCCAGAGCATGCAGACGTAGGCGGCCACCACGGGCAGGAGCGCCCGGGCGCCCTGAAAAAGGGCGAACCGGTCATGGATCGAGGGCAGCGGCACGAGGTTGTAGATCCCGGTGAAGACGCCGCCCCAGGCCATGCCCCAGAGAAGGAGGGACAGGGTCACGGGAGCGCCTCCTGGCGCGGCGGCCGGCCGGCGAGGGCGTCCTCGTAGATGACTCGAAGTCTCTCTCCGAGGCGGCCCCATTCATAATAGGACGCGGCCCGCTCACGGGAGGCGCGGCCCATGCGGTCCCTCAGTCCGGGGTCGCACCAGAGCCGGCCGAGGGCGGCGGCCAGATCGGCCGCGACGGCGTCCGGGCGTCCGGGCGCGACTTTGACGCCCCAGGGTTCGCGGACGTGGAAGCCCGGCCCGCCGACGTCCAGGCAGACCGTGGGGACGCCGCTGGCCATGGCCTCGACGACGACGGCCCCTCCCCCGTCGCGCAGGGACGGGAAGAAGAAGACATCGCTCTGCCGCATCTTTTGAAAGACCTCGGGACGTGTGCTCCAGGGTGTCCAAACGATCATGTCGGCGACCCCGAGGCGCGAGGCCAGCGCTTCGAGGCGCGGCCGTTCCGGGCCTTCGCCGACCAGCTCGAGCGTCACCGCGGGCGCGATCACGCGAAGGATGCGCAGGGCATCGAGCGCCAGCGTCAGGCCCTTGATGGCGTCGAAGCGGCCGACGTAGAGCAGACGGAAGCCATCGCGCCGGACGGCCCCGGAGTCTCTGCCGGCGATGTCCTCCGGGCGGATGCCGTTGACGGGAAAGCCGACGATCTTCGCCGCCCACGGGGCGAGGACGTCGCGGGTCTCTTCGTTGCAGACGAGGATGGCCGAGGCCTTGCGGGCGCAGCGGCGGCGGGCGGGCGTCACGCGCCAGACGTTCTGAAGGAAGGTCCTCGACCGTTCCTGCCGCCGTTCGCGCCGGGCCAATGTCCCCATCAGGCCGCCGGGCACTCTCTGCCCCCCGCCGATGGGGCCCCAGATGAAGGGAACGGGAAGCGCGGGCGCGATGAAGCTCGGCATCCAATCGTTCGAGAACGTGATCTGGTGGAAGAGGTCGAAGCGCTCGCGGCCGGCCAGCTCCCTGGCGAACACGGCCGCCTGCCGCTGCCACAGGAAATAGTCAAAGCGCATGCAGTAGTGCCGGTCGCGGAGCATCTTGTGGATGCGGGGCGGGAGCTCGACGTAGTGGACGGCCGCCGGCCGGCCGTCGTCGCTACGAAGCGTCCCCTCGACGCCGTCTCGGTTGAATGCCCAGGTGATGAGGTGCATGTCGGCGAAGCGGGCGATCTCCCTCGCCAGCGACCAGCCCAGGATGGCCTCTCCCGGGAAGTGGGCCGCGACGGGATGAGGGTGGCAGGCGTAGGCCGACACCAGGACCTTGGGTCGTTCCCTGATCATGACTTGCTTCTCGCCGTCCTCAACCGCGATAGCCGGGAGGCCATGGCCGGGAGCTTGCGGATGACGGCGGCCCGGGCCTTGTCGGCCGGGTTCAGCCTGGCCCGAAGGATGTCCCTCCAGGACAAGCTGTCACGGCCGAGGAGGGAATAATATGTCCTCGAGGAGGCCAGGAGAGTTTCGGGGTCGCCAATGCCGTGGACGATCTCGCTCCGAGCGACGAGGTCGATGATCCCCAGCATGGCCCGGGCCCTGCGGACGACGGCCGGGCCGGAGAAGTTGAACAGCCCGCCGTAGAACTGTCCCCGGTGCTGACGGTAGATGTAGAGGGGCTGGGGGACATGCGTGACGCGGGCGAATTTCTTGATCGACAGCCCGAGAAAGACATCCTCGTGAGGCGACGGAAGGCCGGCCGGCAGGGGGAAGATCCTTTCGGCCACCTGGCGATTCATCGTCCAGGACCACCGCGGCGGGGAGACCATGATCCGGCGAAGCGAGGCCTCGAGGTCCATGTCTTGGAAGCGTGGCCCAACGCGCCATCGCTTCCGCTCTCCGGTCCCCTCGTCGAGGAGCAGGGCGTCGTGGTACGAGGCCCCCGCTTCGGCCAACCTGGGAACGGCCGCCGAAAATTCTGGGGCGAGGAGGTCGTCCGCGTCCATGATCTTCAGGAGATCGCCACCGCAGAAGCCGACGCCGTGGTTGATCGCCTGGACCTGCCCGGCGCCGGGATTGGCCACGAGCCGGATCCGGGGATCGCCATCCGCGAGGGACGCGGCCAGGCGGGCCGTGTCGTCCGCGGAGTGGTCGTCGACGACGACGAGCTCCCAGTCACGGAGGCCTTGGCCCTGGAGACTGCGCACGGCCGCTTCGAGGTAGGCAACGCCGTCCTTGACCGGCATGACGACGGAGAGGCGCGGCATCAGACGGACCTCATCTTCATATCATGGACCTCACCAGGCCGACGGCGTTGCCGAAGGCCCGGGCGGCGTAGGACGGATCTTGCTCGCGGACCGCAAAGGCGAGGCTCATGAGGAGCCTGAAGCCGAGCGCGGCCCGGCATCTGGCCAGGGAGAGCGCGGAGTGCTTTTGGACAAAATGCGTCCGGTTGAGGACCTCCCGCACGCCGAAAGCGTAGCCCGAGCCGCGGCCGCCTGACGCCGGCAGGTGCCGGTAGCGGGCGGGGGCGACGACGGCCAGCCGGGCCGTCCTTCCGACACGATAGCTGAAGTCAAGGTCTTCGAGGTAGCTGTAGCCCGCGAACCATTCATCGAAGCGGACGCGCGAGAAGACTTCGTGCCGCCAGACCGAGGCCCCGCTCGGCAGCCAGTCGGTCCACACGGTCGAGTCAACGGGTCCGATCATGGTCTGGAAACCCGAAACCGTTACGGCCCCGCCGCGGCCGGAATAGAGGCCGAGGCGCTCGACGAGAGGCAGGCGCTTGAGGAACGGCCAATCGAGCGGGGGATGGTTGGTCATGTTGAATGCGGCCCCGGCGACGTCCGCGCCGGCCAAGCTCCAGAAACGGAGCATCTCTTCGACGGCGTCGGCTTCGAGGACGGCATCGTCGTCGAGGAAGCCGACGAGATCGACATCCCGGATGATGGCATCGAGACCGATGTTCCGTTGCCGCGAGGCCGAAGCGATGGCCGTCCGGATGAAGCGCAGCCCGGGCCGCGGGCCTTCGCCTTCCGACAATGACGACGGCCGCGCGCCGGCGTCGATGACGACGACCTCGTCGGGGATGCGGCTCTGGGCAAGAAGGCTTTGCCACAGCCGCCGGAGCTCCTCGGGACGGTCCTTGGTCGCGACGACGAAGGCGATCCTGAGGTCCGCGCCCGCGGCGGCGGCCATCAATGCCCCTCCGTTCCGGCCGCCACGGCCTGGGCGGCCCGCCGGGAATGGAGGAACGTCATGATGAGGGCCCTCTCTTCGGACGTGAGGAGCTTGAGGGTGGCAAAGGCGGCGAAGGCGAGCGCCAGCACGAGGCCGCCCCAGAGGCCGAAACCGAGGACCGCGTTGGCCCCGAGAGCGCCGGCGAACAGCGCCAGGAACGCCAGCACGCCGGCGAAACCGTTTTTCCAGACGTACGAGAATCGGATCCGGCCGGCCGAGAACGAGACGGCCATGAGGAAGACGGAGAAGGCGGCCAGGCGCAGGGCCTGGGCCACGGCGACGCCCTTGATGCCCCAAAGCTTCGCCCCCAACCAGGTCAGGGTCGCGAAGACGACGAGCTCGAAGACTTGGTATTTCGGCGCGACATCGACCCGGCCGATCCCGATGAGGTAGTTGTTGGGCACGGCCACGATGGTGTTGACGAGAAACCCGGCCGAGAGGACCTGCACGACGAACGCGCTCTGCGCCGCGAATTCGGGGCCCAGCCAGAGCCGGAGGAGGTCCCCGGCGAAGAACATCAGCACGATAAAGACGGGCCCGGTCGAGAGGAGGAGGAACCGCGTCGATCGGGCGAAGAGCGTCTCCGTGCTTTCGGTCCGCCCGCCGGCGTCGAGGAAGCTGAAAGCGGGAAAAAGGACCATCGACAGGCTGCCGGGAACGACCCCGATCCGGTTGATGGCCTCGTAGGGCGCGCTGTAGAACGTCACGGCTTCGACGGTGATCAGCGCGCCGATGATGAGCCTGTCGATCGAGGTCGTCACGGCCCAGAGGATGCTCGACAGGCCGAGCCAGCCGCTAAACGAGAACAAGGGCCGGACGAGATCGCGCCGGAGGACGGGCCGGGTCGAAAGCGCCGGCAGGACACGGAGGGCCATCGCTCCCCAGGCGAGGAGGGCCGCGGCCCGGGAGATCACGAGAAGGACGACGATGCCGGGGAGGGCGAAGCCCATGGCGACACCGAGGAGCGGTACGACATAGAACAGGACGTTCACCGGGACTTTGATGGCGTTGACGAGGTCGAAGCGCTGGGCCGCCTCGAGGACGCCGCGGAAGGAGGAGCTGACGAACATGATCGGGAGCGACCAGCCGACGAGGCGGACGGTCAGGATGGTCTCGACCTCGAAGCCCGCGGGAATGTTGAGGATGCGCCCGACGATGAAGGGCGCGGCCAGGTGGGAGATCAGGGCGGCGGCGATCCCGATCGCCGTTTGGAGGGCCACGGTCGTCCAGACATAGCCGGGGAGCTTCGTGGAGTCGTTCCGGCCCAGGCAGTCGGCGACATAGCGGGTGGTCGTCCGCCCCAGGCCCAGGTCGAACAGGCCGAAATAGCCGAACACGACCCAGACCAGGGCCAGGATGCCGAAGCGCTCGTTCCCGAGGGCCCGGACGACCATGGGGATGGTCACGAAACCGACGGCCAGGGGAACGGCGAGACCGACGAGGTTCAGGGCCGTGTTCCGGGCGATGAGCTTATCAGGGACGTCCATGGCGGAAAGATAGACTCTGGGCGGCAGGCTACCGCCGTTGGATAGAACGCCGCACCTCGCGGCAGGAAATTCGGGCGTCTTTCCGGCTATTGCGAATGACGAAATGGCCCCATTATAGCCGAACGCTCGGCGCGGAGAGAACCGGGGGCCTGTCGTCTCATGTCGGGTCCATGATAAGAGGCGCTCCCCTGACGGACAATCGTCAGGCCGGATGAATCCGGGGGTGATAAATCACCCCCGGAGATAGCCCCTTGGGGTGAGGGAAAACGGGGCCCGGCTACTCCCCGGCACGGCCGTCCGGTTTCTTGACAGTCTCCAGGGCGTCCTCTATACTCTGAGTTCCTTCGTTCGGGACGGATCCGGCCCACCATGACACAGGCTGAAAAGGCACGAAAAGGAGTCCTCAGCGGGGCCTTGAAAAAGGTCGCCCGCGCCGAGGGCGTAGCGCCGGATAAGCTCGCCGAGCTCGTCGCCAGCGGGCGCGTAGTCATCCCCTTCAACCCGAACCATTCCCCTGCCCGGCCTTCTGGCATCGGCCGGGGATTGCGGACCAAGGTCAACGTCAATCTCGGCACGTCCCGCGATTTTCCGCTCCTCGCCGACGAGCTGCGGAAGGTCCGGATCAGTCTCGAGTACGGCGCCGACGCGCTGATGGACCTGAGCACGGGCGGCGACCTGAAGAAGATCCGCAAGGCCATCCTGGCCAAGACGCCCATTCCGCTGGGGACCGTCCCCATCTACCAGGCCGCGGTCAAGGCCATCGACCGCGGGACATCCATCGTCGACATGGCCGAGGAGGACCTCTTCGAGGCCGTCGAGTCCCAGGCGCGCGAGGGCGTCGACTTCATGACCGTCCACAGCGGCCTGACCCTCAAGGCCATCGATCGGCTGAAGAAGCAGGGCCGCGTCGCCGACATCGTCTCGAGGGGAGGCGCGTTCCTCCTGGCCTGGATGCTTCACAACGAAAAAGAAAATCCCTTCTACGACCGGTTCGACCGGTTGCTCGAAATTGCCCGGCGCCACGATGTCACTCTCAGCCTGGGCGACGGACTGAGGCCCGGCTCCGTCATCGACGCGACGGACCGGCCCCAGATCGAGGAGCTCCTGACTCTCGGCGAGCTCGTCAAGCGCTCCCGGGAGGCCGGGGTTCAGGTCATGGTCGAGGGCCCGGGCCACGTCCCGCTCGACCAGGTCGAGATGAACGTGCGCTTGGAGAAGCGGGTCTGCGACGGCGCGCCGTTCTACGTCCTCGGCCCTCTTGTCACCGACATCGCCCCCGGTTACGATCATATCGTCTCGGCCATCGGCGGCGCGGTGGCGGCGGCGGCCGGGGCCGATTTCCTCTGTTATGTCACGCCCGCGGAACACCTCGGACTGCCCACGGACGACGACGTCCGCGAAGGGCTCATCGCCTCGAAGATCGCCGCGCACGCGGCCGACATCGTCAAAGGCGTGCCCGGGGCCCTCGAGCGCGACCTCGCGCTGGCCAAAGCGCGCAAGGGCCTCGACTGGGAAACCCAGCGGCGGCTGGCCATCGACCCGGTCAAGTTCGCGGCCGTGCGAAAGCGGCGGAAAACGAGCAGCAAGGCGTGCTCCATGTGCGGCGAATTCTGCGCCATGCGCATCGTCAGCGAGTTCCTCGGCGCCGGAAGGAAGTCGGGTGGCGACTGCGCCTAGGGGCCTCCTTTTCGGCACGGCCGGCGTTCCCTTTTCCTCGGCCGACGACTCCAGCCTGGCCGGGATCGAGCGCATCGTCGGCCTCGGCCTCGACTGTCTCGAGATCGAGTTCGTCAACGGCGTCAAGATGGGCCTGGACACGGCCGCGAAGGTCCGCGAGAAGGCGGCCCGGCTGGGCGTCCGGCTGAGCGTCCATGCCCCTTATCACATCAACTTCAACTCGGAGAACCCCGGCATCCGGCTGCAGAGCCGGGAGCGGCTGCTCAAGACGGCGAGGGTCGGGGCGGCCTGCGGCGCGGCGAGCGCCGTCTTCCACGCCGCGTTCTACGGACAGGACTCGGCCGAGATGACCTACGCCGCCGTGAAGCAGGAGCTGGCCGCGGTCCAATCCATCCTCCGGTCCGAGCGCCTGGCGATCACCCTGAGGGTCGAGACGATGGGCAAGCGGGCCCAGTTCGGTTCGCTCGACGAGGTCCTGGCCCTCTGCCGCGACGTCGACGGGCTCCAGCCCTGTCTAGACTTTTCACATCTCTACGCCCGCGAGGGCAAGGTCAATTCGTACACGGATTTCGAGCGCGTGCTGACGAAGGTCGCGAGGAAGCTCGGGCCGCGGTCCCTGCGCAACGTCCACATCCACATCGCCGGGATCCACTTCGGGGACCGGGGCGAGATCAAGCACCTCAACCTCGAGGAAACCGAATACCGCTACGACGAGTGGCTCCAGGCCCTGCGCGACTTCGGCGTCGAGGGCCTGGTCATCTGCGAGAGCCCTAACCTCGAGGGCGACGCGGTCATGCTGAAGAAGCTCTATCAGGCGCAGGCGGCGAAATAAGAGGGGGTCAAACCTTAATTATTATACTTTTTGCCCTCGGCCCACGCATAACGCTTGAACGGAATGAAAAAAGCATAATAATTAAGGTTTGACCCCTTCTTTCTTCTTGGGAGGTTAACTATGAGATGGCAAGGAAGACGGCAGAGCAGTAACGTCGAGGACCGGCGCGGCGTCAGCGGCCGGGGTCTCGCGGTCGGCGGCGGGATCGGCGGGTTGGGCATCGTCATCGCCATCCTGTATATGCTCCTGGGCGGGAACCCGGGCGATGTCACGCAGGGTCTCCAGGTCGACCAGCCCTACGCGACGGGGTCCGAAGAGCCGCTCAGCGCAAAGGACAAGGAGATGGGCGAGATGCGTCTCCACCGTCCTGGCCAGCATCGAAGACGTCTGGAGGGTTCAGTTCCAGCAGATGGGACAGACCTACGTGGAGCCGAAGCTCGTTCTGTTCTCGGGCCAGATCGACTCGGCTTGCGGCTACGCCGGCGCGTCCTCGGGCCCGTTCTACTGTCCCGGGACTCGAAGGTCTACATCGACCTCTCGTTCTTCGAGCAGATGCAGCGACAGCTCGGCGCGCCGGGCGATTTCGCCCTGGCCTACGTCATCGCCCACGAGGTCGGCCACCACGTCCAGAACCTGCTCGGCATCAACGACCAGGTCATGGCCCAGCGGGGCCGGATGACGGAGAAGGAATTCAACAAGGTCTCGGTCCGCATGGAGCTCCAGGCCGATTTTCTGGCCGGAGTCTGGGCCCACTATGCCAACCAGGAGAAGGGCTTCCTCGAGCCGGGGACATCGAGGAAGGAATGAACGCGGCCAGCGCCGTCGGCGACGACCGGATCATGAAGCAGTCCCAGGGCTACGTCGTCCCGGACGCGTTCACCCACGGCACCTCCGAGCAACGGGTCCGCTGGTTCAAGAAGGGACTCGAGACCGGCGACATCCGGCAAGGCGACACGTTCAACGCCGCCGTTCTCTAGCGGCGTCCGGCGGGTGAAGCGCCCCGAATATATCGCCCCCTCAGCGGGGTTGTCAAGGCGCCGGCGCGGCCGGACGAGGCCCCTTCCCTTTGGGCGGGTTCGGGCATATAATAACCCTTCGTCCATCACCATAAAGGAGAGGCCTATGGTCGAAATCCGTTTCCACGGCCGCGGCGGTCAAGGGACAGTCGTCGCCTCCAAGATCCTGGCCGACGCCATCGCCAAGGAGGACAAGTGGGTCCAGGCCTACCCGGAGTTCGGCGTCGAGCGGCGCGGCTCGCCCGTCGTCGCCTTCATCCGCATCGACGACAAGCAGATCTACGATAAAAGCCGCATCTACACGCCCGATCACGTCGTCGTCGTCGATCCGACCCTCGTCGAGGCCATCGACATCACCGAGGGCCTCAAGCCGGGGGGCACGATCATCATCAACAGCGACCGCCGGCCCGAAGACTTTCCCTTCCACGGCAAATTCAAGGTCCGGACGATCGACGCCACGGCCATCGCCGTCAAGCACAAGCTCGGCAGCCTGGCCACGCCTATCGTCAATACGGCCATCGCCGGAGCGGTCACCAAGATCCTCGGCCTGGCCCGGCTCGAGTCCCTGGCCGCGGCCATCCGCGACGGGGTCCCCATCAAGGCCGAGGACAACGTCAAGGCCGCCACGGAAGCCTACGAGATGGCCTGAGGGAAGGACGCCATGAGACCCAAGAAAGCGAACAAGATCGTCTTCAAGTCGGCCGAAGAGATGCCGGTCATGATCTGCTCGGTCGGCCACCAGACCCACAACCTGACCGGGGCCTGGCGGAACATCCGGCCCGAGATCGATCTCGGCAAGTGCATCAAGTGCGGCATCTGCTGGAAGTTCTGCCCCGAGCCCTCGATCGAGGTCGTCGACGAGTGGCCCGTCGTGGACTACGACTACTGCAAGGGCTGCGGCATCTGCGCCGAGGAATGCCCGTCGAAGTGCATCGTCATGGTGGAGGAGCGGAAATGAAGAAAGTCATCATGGGGAACCACGCGCTGTCCTACGGCGCCATGCTGTCCCGCGCGCAGGTCATCTCCGCCTACCCGATCACGCCGCAGACCCAGGTTGTCGAGCTCCTGTCGGAGATGTGCGCCGACGGCAAGCTTGACGCCCAGTTCATCAAAGTCGAGTCCGAACACTCGGCCATGGCCTCCTGCATCGGCGCGTCGGTCGCCGGGGCGAGGACATTCACCGCGACCTCATCCCAGGGTCTGGCCTTGATGCACGAGATGCTTCACTGGGCGGGCGGCGGGCGGCACCCCATCGTCATGGGCAACATCAACCGGTCCATGGCCCCCGGCTGGTCGATCTGGACGGACCAGAACGACAGCCTGTCGCAGCGGGACACGGGTTGGATGCAGTTCTACTGCGCTTCGAACCAGGAGGTCGTCGATACGGTCATCCAGGCCTTCAAGGTCGCGGAAACGCTGATGATCCCGGCCATGGTCATCCTCGACGCCTTCGCCCTGTCGCACACCTACGAGGTCGTCGACGTCCCGGACCAGGCGCTGGTCGACACGTACCTGCCACCGTTCAAGCCGGCCATCAAGCTCAGCACCGCCGATCCGCGGGCCTTCGGCGGCCTGACGGGCGCGGAGCACTACATGGAGCTCCGCTACAAGCTCGAGAAGGACATGGAAAAGGCGCCGGCCCTTATCGAGAAGACCGGCCGCGAGTACGAGAAGCTCTTCGGGCGCAACCTCGGTCTCGTCGATCCGTACCGTGCGACGACGCCGATTTCGTCTTCGTCACGTCGGGGACCGCGGGCTACACGGCCCGGGTCGCCGTCGACGAGCTCCGGAAGGCCGGCCTCAAGGCCGGGAACCTGCGCATCAAGGTCTTCCGGCCCTTCCCCTTCGACAGCGTCCGCGAGGTCCTCGGCAAGGTCAAGAAGGCGGCCGTCGTCGACAGGAACTGCTCCTACGGCGCGGGCGGCATCTTCTACCAGGAGGTCAAGTCCGCGGTCTACGGCCAGCCGGGCATGCCGCCGCTCTTTGGCTACATCGCGGGGCTCGGCGGGCGCGACATCACGACGGATTCGTTCAAGGAGATCGCGACGGACGCGCTGGCCAAGGACAGGCCCGAAGAGGAGATCGTCTGGATCGGAGTCAAGAAATGAGCCAAGAAGTGAAGAAAGAGAAGAAGTTCACGATGACGCTGCCGGCCGACGAGCTGATGGCCTGCGGCCATCTGGCCTGCCAGGGCTGCGGCGCGACGCTGGCCATGCGCTATATGCTCAAGGCCCTCGGGAAGAAGACCATCTTGTGCATCCCGGCCTGCTGCTGGGCCGTCATCGACGGGCCCTACCCCTACTCGTCCATGGACGTGCCGATCTACCACTGCGCGTTCGAAACCGCCGCGTCGACGGCGACCGGCGTCAAGGCCGGGCTGGAGATGACGGGCGACACGGAGACGACGGTCGTCGCCTGGGCCGGCGACGGCGGGACGTTCGACATCGGCATCCAGGCCCTGTCCGGGGCGGCCGAGCGGAACGAGGACATCATCTACGTCTGCTACGATAACGAAGCCTACATGAACACGGGCATCCAGCGCTCGTCGGCGACGCCCTATGGGGCCTGGACGACGACGACGCCGGTCAAGCACTTCAAGACGCGGCCGAAGAAGGACATCGTGGCCATCATGGCCGCGCACCGCATCCCCTACATCGCCACGGCCAGCGTCTCCCACCCGGAAGATTTCTTCAAGAAGGTGAAGAAGGCCAAGGAGATCAAGGGGACGCGCTTCTTCCACGTCTACGCCCCCTGTCCGACGGGCTGGAAGAGCCGCCCCGAGGACACGGTCAAGCTGGCCCGGATGGCCGTCCAGAACGGCTACTTCCCGCTCCTCGAGATCGAGAACGGCGAAAAGACCACGTTGAACCTGAAGCTCAAGGAGAGGAAGCCGGTCGACGACTATATGCGCCTCCAGGGCCGCTTCCGCCACCTGGGGCCGAACGAGATCGCGACCGTGCAGGCTGAAGTCGACGCCCGCTGGGAGCGCCTGACCAAGGGCTGCGCCGTCTAGACGCCCCGCCGCCATTCCCCTATACTTGATAGCGTCCTTGTCAGATACCCAGAATGAGGAGCGCCTGATGAAGAAGCTTATCGCCGTTTCGGCATTGACAGCTATTTTTATGCTTGCGGCCGGAGCTGTCGCCTGCGCCCAGCCCAAAGCGGAAACCGCGTCCGTCCCCGCGCCTGATTTTTCGATCCAGGACCTCCAGGGCCATACGCTGAATTTGGCGGCCTATAAAGGCAAGGTCCTGGTCGTCAACTTCTGGGCGACGTGGTGCCCGCCCTGCCGTCGGGAGATCCCCGATTTCATCGCCGCCTACAAGGAGCTCAAGGACGAGGGGCTGGAGATCCTGGGCCTCTCCGTCGACGAGACCACCGCCCCGGCCCTCATCGAATGGACGAAAAAGATCGGCGTCAATTATCCGATCGCGCTGGCGACGCCCGAGATCGTCACGGCTTATGAGCCCGGCGATTTCATCCCGGCCACGATCATCATCGACCGCAAGGGCTTCATCCGCTTCCGCCAGTCGGAGCTCATGACCAAGGACACGCTCGTCCGCCTCTTCCGGCAGTACAAATAAGAGTCCGAAGGGGTCAAACCTAGACTTTTCTACTTTTTCACGAGGGGAACGCCTCTTTCACGACGACAGCGGCAAGAAAAGTAGAAAAGTTTAAGTTTGACCCCCTCTGTTGTACGGTGCCATAATTAGGGCGTGGACGCGATCATCCAGGCCCAGCTTCCCGCCGGCGTCACCGAAGGACTTCCGTTCTGGCTGCTGTGGTTCCTCCTCTGCGTCATCCTGCTCCTCACCGTCTTCATCTTCCTCCGCGACAAGGACCTCCGCCGCCGCATCAGCGCGTTCTTATCAGGCGCCCGCCGCCACATGACCCGCCTCAGGATCCAAGCCAAGCTGAAGAAGGGAAAGGAGAAGAAAGCGGCGCTCTGGAGGGAGCTCGGCAAACAGGCCTGGGACGAGGACGTCCGCGCCTCATGCATCGGGGAGGAGTGCGCCAAGCTCGCCACCCTCGACGAGGAGATCGGCCGCCATCAGAAGACCTGGCACGACGTCTACTCCCGCATCGAGGTCCTCGGGCGCGAGCACGACGCCGCGGTCGAGAGGTTCCGGGCCCTCATCGCCGAGCAAGAGGAGGCCCGGAAGCCGCATGAGGAGGAGATGCTCGCCCTGGCCAACAAGAAGACGGAGATCCTCGAGGCTCTCGAATCGTCGCTCCACGAAGCCGACGGCGACGAGGCCCAGCTCCGATCGATCGACAAGGACACGCGCCAGACCGAGTCGAACACGAAGCTCTCTGAGGGCGACCGGACCGCCCGCCTCGACAAGGTCCGCGACAAGGCCGCCGTGCTCGCCGCGCGCGTCCGCGCCCTCCGCGAGAAGACGCCCCTGCTCCAGGAGGAGCGTTACCGGCTCGATCGCCGGCTCGAGGAGGTCGAAGCCCGGGTCCGCGTCTTCAACGCCGCCATCCACCGCATCGAGGAGGAGTACCGTGAGCGGCTCATGGCCCGCGAAAAGGAGATCCGGGAGTGGCAGCGGGCCAAGGAGCGCATCCAGGACAAGATCGTCGACGTCAAGCGCCTCATGGAACCCCTCTTCGAGAACGTCGGCCGCATCCTCGACGCCGCCCGCCTCGACCACGAGGAGCTGTCCGTCATCTATTTCCAGATCGACGGCGTCAACAGGACGATCGGCGATCTCGAAGAACGCCTCGAACGCCTGAAATAGCCCTTGCCGAAGCCGCGCCTCCTCGTCCACGTCTGCTGCGCGCCGGACGCCCTCTACGTCTTCGGGGTGCTCAAGGAAGCGTACGAGGTGGCCGGGTTCTTTTCGAACTCGAACATCCAGCCGCGCGGCGAATACCTCCTCCGCCTCGACGAGGCCCGCCGCGTCGCCGCCGCGTCGGGCGTCCCTCTCCTCGAGGACGATTACGACCCGGACGGCTGGATCGCCGTGACGCGGAAATTCAAGGACGAACCGGAAAAGGGCCGCCGCTGCGACGTCTGTTACGCCGTGCGGCTCGGCCGGACGGCGGCGCGGGCCGCGGGCGAGGCGTTCGACGCTTTCGCCACGGTCATGAGCCTGAGCCCCTGGAAGAAGGCCGCGGTCATGAACCGCATGGGCCGCCAGTTCGCCGCCCGCCACGGCATCGCCTTCCTCGAAGCCGACTTCAAGAAGAGGGACGGCTTCAAGAAGAGCGTCGATCTCAGCCGGGCCCACGGTCTCTACCGGCAGGATTATTGCGGCTGCGTCTATAGCCGGGAGGCCGCGGCCGTCCGCAGGAAGGCCGCGAAGTGAAGTCCGCCGTCCGCATCACGGTCTTCGGCGTCGTCCAGGGCGTCGGCTTCCGGCCTTTCGTCTACCGCCTGGCCCACCGCCTGGGCGTCGACGGCTGGGTCGAGAACGCCGGAACGGGCGTCGAGATCCACGTCGAGGGCCCGGCCGCGGTCGTCGGAACGGTCTTCCCGGCCGCCCTGAGGGCCGAGCTTCCCCCTCTCGCCGTCATCGAGCGGCTGGACGTGCGCCCGGCGACCCTCGAAGGCTGCCGGGGTTTCGAGATCCGCGCCACGCGCGCCCGCTCCGGCTTCGTCTTCATCTCGCCCGACATCGCCACGTGCGACGAATGCCTCGAGGAGATCGACACGCCCGGGGAGCGCCGCTACCGCTACGCCTTCACGAACTGCACCAACTGCGGCCCCCGCTACACGATCGTCAGCGGCCTGCCCTACGACCGCCCGCGCACGACCATGGCCGGCTTCCCCATGTGCCCGGATTGCCGGCGCGAGTACGAGGACCCCCTGGACCGGCGCCATCACGCCCAGCCCATCGCCTGCCCGGTCTGCGGGCCGCGCCTGACGCTCCTCGACGCCCCCTCCGGGCGCAAGATCCGCGGCGGCGGCATCCCCGAGGCCGCGGCGCTCATCCGGGCCGGGAAGGTCCTGGCGGTCAAGGGGCTCGGCGGCTTCCATCTCGTCTGCGATCCCTTCAACAAGTCCGCGGTCGCCCGACTCCGCCGGACGAAGGCCCGACGGACGAAGCCGCTCGCCTTGATGGCCCGAGACCTCGCCGTTGTCCGCCGCTTCGCCGCCGTTTCCGCGGCCGAGCGCGAGCTCCTCGTCTCGCCGCGCCGGGCCATCGTCCTGCTCAAGAAAAGGAAGGACATTCCGCTCATCGCGCCGGGCCTCGACGAGATCGGCTTCATGCTGCCGTACACGCCGCTCCATCACCTTCTCCTCGAGCACCTCGACCTCATCGTGGCCACGAGCTCCAACGCCAAGGACGCCCCGATCATCAAGGACGAGGCCGAAGGCGTGCGCAAGCTCTGCGATGCCGTCCTCGACCCACGACCGCCCGATCGCCATGCGGGCCGATGACTCGGTCGTCAAGGTCGTCGCGGGCCGCCCGCTCTTCGTCCGCCGCGCCCGCGGCTATGTTCCCCATCCCCAGCCCGTCCCGGAAGAGCTCCGCTCCGACCGCGTCATCGTCGCCCTCGGCGGCGAGCTCAAGGACACGATCTCCCTCTACAAGAACGGCTACGTCGTCACCAGCCAGTTCCTGGGCGACCTCGACGATTACCGGAACTTCGGCTATTTCGAGGAGACCTTGGCCCACATCCTGCGTCTCTTCGACGCCCGGCCGTCGGCCGTCATCTCCGACCTCCACCCCGATTTCCGGACGACGCGATACGCCGCCCGGATGGGTATCCCCCACTTCCGCGTCCAACACCACTTCGCCCACGTCTTGGCCCCGCTCCTCGAGCACGGGGTCGTTCCCCGGCGCCGCGTCCTCGGCGTGGCCCTCGACGGCTACGGCTACGGCGAGGACGGAACGGCCTGGGGCGGGGAGTTCCTGCTCGCGGACTACGACGGCTTCGAGCGCTTCGCCCGGTTCGAGACGGTCCCTCTTCCCGGCGGCGACCTGGCCGCCCGCGAGCCCTGGCGGATGGCGTTGGCCTGGCTCGACCGGGCCTTCGGCGGCCCGGCCATCCCCGTCGACATCGCTCCGCTCCGGCGGATCGGGCGTCAGCGCCGGGCTGCCGTCCTGACCATGATCCGAAGCGGCCTCCGCAGTCCGCTTCACTTCGAGCTGCGGCCGCCTCTTCGACGCCGTGTCGTTCATCGCCGGGACAGCGCCCGAGCGCCTCGAGTTCGAAGCCGAGGCGGCCATGCGCTTCGAGGCCGCCGCCGACAGGGGCTCTCACGGCCGCTACCCCATCACCCTGTCGAGGCCGGAGGCCGGCCGGCCCATCGAGATCTCGTTCGCCCCGCTCGTCCGCTCTCTCGTCCGCGACGTCGAAAAGGGATCGCCCGTGGCAACGATCGCGGCGAAATTCCACGATTCCCTGGCCGGCCTCATCGTGAGCGTCGCCGAAATGGCCCGGCAAGCGCACGGGACGGAAGACGTGTCGCTCGCGGGTGGGGTCTTTCTCAACCGGCGGCTCCTCGGAAGCGACGGAACGGAGGCTGGCCGCGAAGGGGTTCCGCGTTCTTCGGCCGATCGTCTATTCGCCCAACGACGAATCGCTGTCGCTGGGGCAGATCGCGTGGGGGCTGGCCAAGATCAGGAACGGCGGAACCTGAGTCCGCCGACGAGCGACAGGACCCCGTTCGAAGCGAGGGCCGAGACGGCCCCCGCCGCGGCGCCGATGGCGAACCCCAGGATCCCGCCGACGACCGACGACGCCAGCCCGCCCCAGAGGTCCCCCTGGTGGTCGACGAAGAACTGGGGAAGACGGGAGACGAGGCCGGAGAAGAGCCCGGTCACCCCAGCGAGCAGGCCGAAGAGGATCCCGGCGAAGAGGCCGAGGACGCCGAAGAACCACAGGAACGACATGACGTCGACCGAGCGGACGATGACTTCTCCGGAGGACGTCGAAGACATCGCTGCGGCGACGTCCGCGGACCCCGGCGGGTCCGCCTCCGCCGCTGTGCCAGGGACCGTTTCGTCGTGCCGGCTGCCGCAGCGGGCGCAGGATTCGGCCTCGATGTCGTTTTCGAAGCCGCAGTCGATACAGATCGCCTTTCTCTCCATCTGGGAGGGCGGCTTGGCCTCGATCCATTCGCCGTTCTCGAAGGCGTACCACTTGCCGCTCTGCGCGCCGATCACCCAGAAGCGGCCTTCGTCGTCCTTGATGCGGAGCTGTTTCAGGGAATCGGCGAACTCCTGCTGGGATATCTTCTTTTCCTTGAATTTTTCGCGGAGCTGGCTGAAAGTCGCCTCAGCTTCGCGGAATTGGTCGGTCATCACTGCCTCTTTCGGTCTTCCTTTATCTTAACGCCACAACATCAATCATTTCAATGAGTTATTAACTCACTGAAAAGGCGTGAATTGCGGTCGTGACAGATTGTTGTGCAAACCGAGCTATGTTCATGCAGGACCGGATATTGGCTCGATGGAAGCCGTCCTTTTCCACAGCTTTTCCACAAAAACTGTGCATAAATCCGGGCCGGCCGGCGACGCGTTCGCGTCATCCGCCCGCTCCCCATCCGCCGCGGAGAATGTCGAGCAGGCTGGCGCCTTTGATCGGGTCGGGAATGAAGGACAGGACGAAAATGACAAGGACGACGACGCTCAAGAACGTCCTTTTCGGCCCGAGCGGGGCGTCCTCGTCGATAACAGGCGGATGCCTCAGGCGCATCTTCGATTTGAATTCAAAAAAAAGCATGACGGCGGCAAGAATGAGCCAGCTTAAGTGGAAGAAGATGCCCATGACGGCGAGGAACCCGACCATGACCCAGGAGAGGGAACGCGCCCGCCTTCCGAGCAGGGCGTAGGCGACGTGCCCGCCGTCGAGCTGGCCGAGCGGCATCAGGTTGAACGCCGTAACGAGCAGGCCGACCCAGCCGGCGAAGCCGATCGGATGCAGGACGAGGGACGATCCCTCGGGGATCCGGCCGAAGAAAAGGCCGCTCAGGAGTTTGAACGCGAGCGGCTCGCCGAACGTGATCGCTGCCGGCGTCTCCGGGAGCGGGCCGACCCTCGAAAGCGCCAGCCCGACGACGAGGGCGGGCAGGGCCAGGGCGAACCCGGTCAGCGGTCCGTTCGCCCCGACGTCGAAGATCTGGCGCTTGAAGCGGACGGGCGACTTGATACGGATGAACGCCCCGAAAGTCCCCAGGAACGGCGGGCCGGGGATGAAGAAGGGCAGGGTGGCCAGGACCCCGTAGCGGCGGCAGGTCAGGTAGTGGCCGAGCTCATGGCCGACAAGGATGATCAACACGGCCACCGCATAGAGCAAGCCCAGCCCGATGAGGCGGGGGACGAAGAGCGCACGGGGGGACGCCACCTCGATGGACAGGAAAGACGCGGCAAAGAACATCCCGGAGAACCAGGTCGTCAGGACCGTCAGGCCGAAGAGCAGCCCGTTCAGCCAGGTCTTGCGTCCTTCGGTCATATCGTCCTATCGCCCATGGTCGCGCGAAAAAAAAGAGGAGTGAAACGGGTTCACTCCTCCTTCAAATCGGGCCTGTCGGCGCGAGCTATTTCCCGGTGAGCTTGTGGAACCGGGCCATCAGCTCGTCCTTGGTCTCCTTGCGGTCGGGGTCCTGGACGCAGGCGTCGACGGGACAGACGGACGCGCACTGCTGGGTGTCGAAATGGCCGACGCACTCCGTGCACTTGTTGAAGTCGATGACGTAGCGTTCTTCGCCGGCGGTGATCGCCTGGTTGGGGCACTCGGGTTCGCAGGCGCCGCAGTTGATGCACTCTTCGGTGATGATGAAAGCCATGAAATCCCTCCTTGGAGTATTAGGGGTTATTATATCCCTTCCGGGAGAATTGGCAAAGCCCTCACCTACTTCCGGACATCCAGCTTGCTGGCCTTGAGGGAGGCCTCATAGCCATAGTAGGACTGGCTGTAATCGGCCTGGAGCTTCTTATAGAGCTCGATCGCCCCCGCGATGTCGCCCTTGAGCTCATGGGATTCGGCGAGGTGGAAGAGGACGGCGTCGATCGGGTAGACCTTGGGCTTCTCGTCGGCCATCTTCTTGTAGATGGCGATGGCCTTGTCGAAATCCTTTTTGCCCAGGGCGATCTGGGCCTTGAGGTCCTCGGCCTGGTAATAGAGGAGGTCCTTCGAGCCGCCCTGAAGCCTGTCGAGATAGGATCCTGCCTTGGCCCAGTCGCTTTTTTCGGCCCAGTACCGGGCCAGCTCGACGGAGGCCTGGCGGGTCGTCCGGCCCTTCGCGGCGAGTTTCTCGAGGTCGGCCAGCTTCTCGGGCTTCTGGGAGACTTCGGCGGCCAGGGCGCTGACCTCGCCGACGGCCTGGCTCCTGAGGCTCCGCGCGTGAGAGCGGACGGCGAGGAGGGCGGCAAAGACAACGGCCACGAAGACGAGCGCCGCGCCGACGATGGTGATCTCGCGCTTGTATTTTTGGAAGAACTCGACGGCCCAATGGACACCGTGGGCCATTTCGTCTTCTTTGAGGTGATGCCTTTCCGTTCTCTTCATGTTTCTCTCCCGCAGGCCAATTCAGCCCTCTTTTTTAGCATATAAAGAGGAAGGGGTCAAACCGGCGGCCGGGAGCGGCCAGGGAACGAGGGCTCAGAATCGGGAAATTGGTATTGTGTCCCCGGTTTAAATGTCGAAGGTGATAAGACCGGTCTTGAGCTTGATCTGCTCGCGGATGGCGTCCTTGGAGATGCGGCTCTCTTTCTCGGCCTTGATGGCCCTGAACAGCTCGTAGGTCGTAAGGAGCCCGTTGCCGTCCTTCTGGGCCTCCTCGATCTGGGTCGCAGAGAACGGGTTGGGCCGGGCCTTGGCCTCGGTCGCCGAGTGATAGTTGCCGATGAGGATGGCCTTCATACGGGTATTGTCGAACTCCTGCATGCGGCGGCCCTTGAACTTCTGGAGCAGGCTGCACTCGTCGTCGGTCGCCCAGTTCTTGCTGCCGCGGACAAGGAAAATGACGAGCTCGCCCTTGCGCAGGCCGGCCTCGACGGGCATGTCGGCCGGGTCGATGATCCAGGCGTCCTCTTCTTTGCTCCGGATCGTGTTCTTCCAGTACTGATCGACGTCCACGACGCGGCCCCAGCCGAGATAACGAAGTGAACTGATAACGGCCTTCTTGAGCTCGGCGCCCTCGCCTTTGAGCAGGCGGTGGAACTCCTCCTGGCCGCCGGCCTTCATCTCCTTGATCTGGCGGTCGTAGTCGGCCAAGACCTCTTCGAGCTTCTTTTTCTCTTCCTCACGCCGGGCTACGAGGCCCTTGAGCTCGGGGAAGACGTAATCGTCGCCCTCGAGCCAGTCCTTGGCCGTTTCCGCCGGGACATCGGGCGTGAGGGGCAGCTTGTCCTTGAGGAGATGTTCGACGACCTCGATGTTCTTCGGCCCGAACGAGGGCAGGAGGAGGAAATAGCCCTTGCCCTTGTGGACGATCATGGCCACGGGGGCGCCGTCGGTCGTCTTGGCCAGAAATTCGAACTTGCCGTTCGCGGAAGACTCCTTCTCCCAGATGCCCTCCCCGAACGTCTCGGGCAGGAGCCGGAAGGCCTTGGCGATGAACGGCTTGTACCGTTCAAAGGGGGCGAAGTAGAGGGCCCGGGGATTGAAGATGACGGTCTCAGCGCGGGCCGCGTCATTGATCTGGAGCCCGTCGAGCGGGCCCAGGATGTTCGTCAGCCGGCGGATGTCGCCGCCGCCGATGAAGCAAATGACCCGCGCCCCGGCGCGGACGCGCTCGGTGAGCGCTTCGTGGACCTCGGCGTGGAGGTCGGGCCGGGCGGCCACGGCCTCGCCGCCGACTTGATAGAACACGACCTCGCTGTCGCCGGGTAGGTCGAGGGGTTCATCCCGTCCGGTCGTCCAGCCGGTCGTCCGGGCGTCGACGTCATATTTCTCGGAGACAAGGTGGTCTCTGTCAGCGGGGGTGAAATCGAGCAACAGGATCTTGGCCATGGGCCGACTCCTTCCTTAAATTCAGGTCTATCATCGGATTAGCCACCCCTGGCCGTCAATCACCCCTAAGGGTGAACACCGGGAGGAATTCCCGCCCCCGCCCGGGGCATAGCCCTCAGAGGGGTTTGACAATTCTATATTAAATATATAGGATATATAGGCACGATAGGAAACATGGAAGCCAAGGCCCGTCTGGTTCCCCTCCTCGGCCTGGGCCTCATCCTGGCTTCGGCGCTGGCCGTCGCCACGGCCGCCGAACGCATCGGCGCCTCCCAAGAGATCCCCGGTCCCCTGAGCGTTTTCCATGCCTCCAAGCCGGGCGAAACCGATTGCGCGGCCTGCCATGTGGCCCCCGGCAAGATCTCCCCGGCCAAATGCCTGGCCTGCCACACGGAGATCGCTTCCCGCATCGCCGCCCAAACCGGCTTCCACCGCGACAAGGCCGATGACTGCGCCGTCTGCCACGCCGAGCATCAGGGGCGGGAGGCCAACATCGTGCCCTTGGATCCGGCGGATTTCGACCACTCCGAGACCGGCGCCGACTTGCAAGGTGCCCATCTGAGGACCAAGCAATGCGGCGTATGCCATACGGCGGCCAGCTCCTTCCCGAGAAGCGCGGGACGGTCTTACCTTCTCAAGGTCCCGGGCTGCCGCGGCTGTCATGTCCCGCCCCATCCGGGCCGGCAGGAAAGTTGCCTGGCCTGCCACACTCAGGACAGCTGGGTCGTCAGCGGGCTGCCGGGGGAGGACTGACCCATGGGTCGTCCGGCGGTCGCGCGCCTTCTTATCGCCGGGGCCGCACTCTTCCTCGCCGTGACACGGCTCCCCGCGCAGCCCATCGCGCCCTCCTTTTATCAGAGGGGGACGGTCTACCTCGATTGGAACGGCTCCCGCTATGCCGACGGCGCGTACTTCAACCAGGCCTCGGTCAGGCTGAAGTTCGACCTCATCGACCGCCCCGGCCAGGGCTGGACCTTGTCCCTGGACGCCCGCGACCGGGTCGGCATCCGCGGCACGGCGACGAACCAGCTCATCCTCTACAGCGCCCGCCTGACCTTCGACAAGCCTGGGTCGCGGTTCTTCCTCTCCCTCGGCCAGATGAACCTCTACGACACGGCCGGGATCGGCTCGCTGCTCGGGGGTGTCGCCGGCTTCAAGCTCAGTCGCGACATCCTCTTCGGCGCCTTCGGCGGCCTGGAATCCACGCCCTATATCAACCGACTCGACGCGAAGTATCTCAAGGCCGGGGCCTTCGTCCGCTGGCTCGGGACGCAGGGCCGCACGGCCGGGCTGACCCTCAGCCAGCTGACCTTCGACGGCGGCGTCGAACGCCGCTTCGCGTACGCCAACATTTTTCTTCCCGTCCGCAAGGTCCTCGTCGTCTACGGCGACGCGGAATACGAGCTCGGCGGCCACGTCGCGGTCGGGAACCGCCTGTCACGCCTGTTCGGGAACGTCCGGCTGGACCTCAGCCGCTGGGCCGACCTGACGGCGAGCTACAGCTCGGGCAAGGGGCTCGATTTCCATCGCTACCTCATCGAGGCCTCTCAGGACCCGACGGTCCTCAACCAGGACATCGAGCGGTTCACCTATTCGAATTATTACGGCGTCCGGCTCAGCGTCAAGCCGGTCCGCACCCTGCGCCTCTATGTCGCCCGGCAGGAGAGCGCGCAGAACGACCTCGACATCCGCAACCACACCTGGCGCTTCGGCGCCTCCGCTTGGGACCTCTTCGGCCAAGGGCTTTCCGTCGTCGCGAATTACGCCCTCAACCGGGGCAGCCTTTCGGAATCCGATTCTTATTACCTGTCTCTGACCAAGGACTTCGGCCGGTTCTCGCTGAACGCCGGTTACTCAAACACGTTCAAGGGCCTTCGTTTCGACCCGGGCACGGGAGACCCCCAGCCGATCTCGCTCGCCGACTATCGGAATGTCTCCCTCGGGACGCTCGTGCGGATCGGCCGCGGCCTCTCGGCGTCGGTCGAATACGGCGGCTTCCTCCGGTCCGGCGAGAACGAGCACTTTTTGTTCGTCCGGCTGATCTATAGGAGCCGATGAGGACGCCATGAGCCGCACGCGCCGGAATTCCGTAACCGCGCTCGCCACCGCCTCGGCGATCGCCCTGATGTCACTCCTTGTCCTCACGGCCCAAAAGGGCTCGAGCCAGGAAAAAGCCACTGCGACCGTCAGGCCTTCGAAAGCCGGGCAGGAAGGAACGATCGAATCCCACGACCGGACGAACTTCCCTCTCGTCGGGAAGCACCGGACGCTCGCCTGCCGGGAATGCCATATCAACCTCGTTTTCGAGGGCACGCCGACCGATTGCGAGGTCTGCCACTGGCAGCGCCGCCAGGACGATCGCTACTCTCTGCGCCTCGGGACGCGCTGCTCCGATTGTCACAGCCCCCAATCCTGGAAAAAGGTCGATCCCGCGCTCTGGAGCCATGAGACGAACGTTGGTTACCGGCTGGAGGGGGTCCATCGGACTCTCGACTGCGAGGCCTGTCATGGAAGCAGCGGCTTCGCGCCCCGGCCGACGGAATGCTATGCCTGCCACGAAGCCGATTACCGCGGGACCGGCGACCCCAACCACCTCCAAGCCGGTTTCCCGACGAATTGCCCGGCGTGTCACGACCAACGGGCCTGGCACAACGCCTCTTTCGAGCATACCGGCTTCGCCCTCCAAGGGCGCCACGCGGCGGCGGCGTGCTCGGACTGCCACAAGAACGGCGTGTACCAGGGCACTTCTCAGGAGTGCGCCTCCTGCCACCTCACCGATTACAACAGCACGACCGACCCCAACCACGGCGCTTCGGGTTTCCCGCTCGACTGCGAGCAGTGCCACGGGACTTCGGCGAGCGGATGGTCGAGCGCGAACTTCGACCACCCCTTCCCCATCCAGTCCGGGCGCCACTCGGGCCTGGCCTGTTCGGAATGCCACCAGACGAGCGATTTCCGTGTCTTCAGCTGTCTCGGCTGCCATGAACAGGCGGGGACCAACAGTCGCCACAGCGGAGTCACTGGATATTCATACAACTCTCAGGCCTGCTACGCCTGCCACCCGCAGGGGCAGGGATAGCCGTCGACAGTCCTCTCCGCCTCCCGATCCCGGGAAGAAATCCCGGTTCGGTCCGTCCAATAAAGGAGCATGTGGTATACTGCTTTCTTTTTAGGAGCTCACAGGATGCCTCAACCCCGACACCGTGCCCGGCCCCGACTCTCCGTGCTGGCCCTCACGGTCCTGCTGGCCGTCCCGCTTGCCGCGCAGGAGCCCGTCAAGATCCTCGATGTGCGCCCGGTCGTCACCGCGCCGCCGAAGATCGACGGCGTCGTCGACGACGCCTGCTGGAAGGCGATCCAGCCTGTCGATGATTTCTATCAGCACGATCCCATCAACGGCGCCAAGGCCTCAGAAGAGACGTTCGTCTGGGCGGCCTTTGACCAGGACTATCTCTATTTCGCTTTCCTCATGAAGGATTCCCAGCCCGGCAAGATCTGGGCCGAGCTCACGCCGAGGAACGAGTACGAGAACAACGATTCGATCAAGCTCATCCTCGACGCTTACAACGACAAGCGGACGAGCATCGAATTCGAGGTCAACCCCAGGGGCGTCCAGAAGAACTCCGTCGAGACGATCTGGAAATCCGAAGCCATCGTTCGCCCTGACGGCTGGAGCGCGGAGATGGCCATCCCGTTCAAATCGCTCCGCTTCTCGGCTCAGAAGCTCGACGTCTGGGGGGTCAACTTCCTGCGTTATATCAACCGCCTTAACGAAACGGACTTTTGGACCGACGTCAAGCGCGACCTGCCCGAGCTTCAGCAGAGCGGCGAGCTCCGGGGCCTCACCGGCCTCAGGCCGGGCTACAACCTCGAATTCTTCCCCTACGCCGGGGGGCGGACATCCCGATTTGACGTCGAGGGGGGCCACGAGACGGACACCAAGGCCGCGGTGGGTCTCGACGCCAAGTGGGGCATCAAGCCCAATCTCTATCTCGACGTCACGGCCAGCCCCGATTTCAGCGAGGTCGAATCCGATCCATTCATCTATCAGCTCTCCCCTTACGAAAGCTACCTCCAGGAGCACCGGCCCTTCTTCACCGAGGGCAGCCGCTATTTCAGCCTCGGGGAGAACGACGAATACGACGAGGGCGGCGTGAGCCTGTTCTATTCCCGCCGCATCCGGAACCCCCGGGGAGCCGTCAAGATCTCGGGCAAGACCGGCGGCTTCGGCTTCGGCATCCTCGGGGCCATCAACAAGGTCGACGTCGGCGCGGGCGTGGACCCGCGCGACTCTTATTTCGGGGTCTTGCGCGTTCAGAAGGACATCCTCAAGAACTCGCAGGTCGGGGTCTATTACGCCGGGGTCCACGACGGCGACGCCCGCAACCAGAACGTCGCGGTCGACTTCAATTTCAATTTCAAGGACTTCTATTATATCCGGGGCATGGGCGCGTTCACCTTCAACGAGGGCGTGCCCAGCTCCCGCAACGGCATCTACCAGCTCGGCTTCCAGCGGGAGCCGGACGCGGGCCTTCAGGTCCAGGGCGGCTTCCAGAGGATCGAGGACAACGTCAGCATCAGCACGGGCTTCCTCGACCAGAAGGACGTTCAGTCCTACGACCTCATGGTCGGCCATGCCTGGCGCTACAACAAGGGGCTCTTCAAGCGCCTCAGCTTCGACGTCGGCGGGGTGTCCCGCCAGGATTCCTACGGCCACCCGACCGGAGAAAACGCGGAGTTCATGGTTTTCTCGGAGCTCTTCAACCGGATCGACTTCCACGGCGGATTCACCTTCGGCCGGAGTAAGTACCAGGTCCTTGACCTCAACGACAAGCTCGTCTGGACGCCGGACTATCTCAAGACCCGGGGTTACTTCCTTGACCTCGGCTGGGACCGCGGCGGCTTCGTCAAGGAGATCAGCGTCGAGGCCGGCTGGGAAAAGCGGGGCGTCTACAACGAGGAATATACGGCCGTCGTCCCTGGCGCCGAGACGAACGTCGAGGGCCAGCTCGTCCTTCGGCCGCGCTCCAACTTCGAGTGGTCGGTCCAGGGAGGATGGATCCGTCAGACCTCAGACCTCACCGGGAGCGAGGTCTTCAACGGCTTGACCTACGAAACGGCCCTCCACTACCAGCTGACTCGGAGCTTGTTCCTCAACACGCGCTACTTCGGCGAGACCCGGGATAAGCAGTACAGCCTCGATTTCCTCGTCGGCTACTATTTCGGGGCCGGCAACGTCGTCCAGCTCGCCCTCAAGAAGAGCGAGAGGAACGAGTTCTTCGTCCGGGTGGGCGGCTACTCGATCACCCTCAAAGTCTCTTACCTGCTCAGGATCTGACCCTCACAATGAACATTCCCATGGGACCTTTCATGAAGGTGGCCGCGATCTTCGCCCTCGCCCTGCCCTTCGCGGCGGCGGGACGGGCGGCCGGGGGCGCGGACAAGCCGCACAAGCTCGCCGAGGCCGTCCTCGCCGCCATCGGCTCCGTGCGCGAGCCTGGCGCGGGGATCATCGTGCTGAAGGACGGGCAGGTCGTCTATATCGGCACGCGCGGCGTCGCGGACCTGCAGGGCATGCGCCCGATCGACGGCCGGACGGCCTTCCGCCTGGCCTCGGTCACGAAGCAGTTCACCGCGATGGCGGTGATGATGCTCGTGCGCGACGGCAAGCTCCGCTACGAGGACACCCTGACCGACATCTTCCCGGACTTCCCGGAATACGGCCGGGGGATCACCGTCCGCCACCTTCTCAATCACACGTCGGGGCTCCCCGACTACGAGGATCTTATGCCGCCGGCCGATCCTTCCGTTCCCGTCGAGGAGGACCAGATCGACGACGCCGGGGTCCTCAAGCTCCTGAAAGCCCAGGAGGCCGGCTGGTTCGTGCCCGGGGCCCTCTGGCGCTATAGCAACTCGGGCTACGTCCTGCTCGGCCTCATCATCGAGAAGATCTCGGGCCGGTCATTCCCGACATTCCTTCGCGAGCGTATCTTCGTCCCGCTCAAGATGGACAACACCGTGGCCCTCGTCCGCGGCCGGACCCGCGTCTCCGACCGCGCCTTCGGGTACACGAAAGATGGCGGTCGGTGGCGCTTCACCGACCAGAGCCGGACGTCGGCGACCTTGGGGGACGGCGGGGTCTATTCCTCCCTCTACGATCTGACCCTCTGGGACGAGGCCCTGCGGCGGCGCCTCCTGCTCAGCGAGGCCGACATGGCGCCGGCGCTGGTTCCCGTGCGTGTCCCCGGCAAAGGGCCCGTCGGTCCGGACGGGAAGCCGGCCGACTACGGATTCGGCTGGTTCCTCGACGCCTGGCAGGGCCATTCCAGGATGTGGCACTACGGGGAAACGATCGGGTTCCGGACGGCCATAAACCGGTTCACGGCCGACGGGCTCACGGTCATCGTCCTGGCCAACCGCTCGGACGTCGACGCCATAGGCATGGCGCTCAAGGTGGCGGGATTCTATCTGAAGGGCGGGAAGTAGCTAGGCGACCGTCGAGGGGATGCCCTCGTGCCGGCCGTAGAGATGCCGGATGAGGGCGAGCACGGCCTGGGACGTCAGCCGCTCGAATTCGACACCGATCTCGTAAGCATCCCCGTTGTCCTTCTGCCGGAGCCACTTGACTTCCCCGTCGAGGTTGACGACCTGGTCCGAGCCGGCCAGATTGAGGCGGATCCTGATAACGGTCCCCACGGGGTAGCTCTTCGACGTGACGATCCTCGCCCCGCCCGTCGACAGATCGAAGGTGTGGGCGGCGATGCCGGGGCCCTGGTACTTGTCCACAGAGGTCCGGAGGAGGACCTCGTTCCGTTCAACGAACCGGTTTCTTTTGCGTCTCTCGAACATGTCCGGCTCCTGCCGAGGTATCGTTCTCGCTTCGCCTCCCATTTTGCGGGGCCTGGCCGACACGGACAATCACCGCGGGGGGTGATTCGGGCGGTGATATCTCACCCCCCTCGCCGGCTCGCGTTGACGGGGCCTCCGGCACGGTGATATCCTTAGTCCACTCCGTATGAAAGCCACCAAGACCTGGGCCCTGGTCCTCATGGGCGGCGGCGCCCGTGGTCTGGCGCACATCGGTGTCCTCAGGGTCCTCGAAAGACACGGCCTCCGACCGGACGTCATCGCCGGAACGTCCATGGGGGCACTCGTCGGGGGGCTCTACGCGGCCGGCCTCTCCGCGGGCAAACTGACAAAGATGCTGGACGGCATGGGCCTCGAGGAGACCGCCGACAAGGCCCGGCGCAAGGGCCCTCTCAAACGGTCACGGAACCTGTTCGAGTATCTGCTACTTTCGGACACCAGGAACCGGATCTTCAGCAAGATCGGCGTCGACAAGGGCGACGCGATCGAAGCCTACCTCAAGGGTTGCGTCGGCAGCGTCCTCATCGAGGACCTGCCCATCAAGTTCATGTGCAACGCCGTCGACCTCGTCTCGGGCCGGGAGATCCTGTTCACCCGGGGCAAGCTCCACCGCGCCCTCCGGGCGACGATGTCGCTGCCGCTCGTCTTCGCCCCGGTCCGGATGGGCGGCATGCTCCTTCTCGACGGCGGGATCCTCAACAGCGCCCCCGTCGAAGCCGCCCGGGCCGCGGGGGCCGAGGTCGCGGTCCTCGTCGACGTTCACCGGCCCCTCAAGAGGATATCGAGGGAAAAGATCAAGAGCACGTTCCAGATCGTCCAAAGGACGATCGAAGTGGCCTCTGCCTCGTCGTTTGAGGAGAGGGCGCGGCACGCGGATCTCGTCCTGAGGGTCCCGGTCGACCAGAGCGTCCTCAGCTTTTCGGAGCCCGAGCGCATCGCGACGAAAGGCGAAAAGGTCGCCGAGGCCAACCTCGAGGCGCTGAGGCGGGCCATCGGGGCAGACGCTCCGTGACCTTTCAGTGAAAGGGAAGACTCGCATTCTTTCTTCGAGCTCAGGGCCAGCAGGCTCCCCCAAGATCCTCCGGCCCAAGGGAAAACTGACAGAATCTTGACATAAGCCTGACAACTCCTCCCACAGCCGGATCTACAATTTCGGTGGAAATGAGGGAGCCCCTCTCCGGGGAAGGAGACCCGCCATGGAAGGTCCGAGGAGAGAAAAAGATCTGGCGTCGAGGATCCTCCTCCGTCGCGCGGCCTGCGCTCTGATCGCGTTCGGCCTCATCGTCGTGCCGGCCATCAGCCAGGACGTCGCGGGGAGCCCCGCTCCGCGTCAGAGTGCTGGGCCTCAGCCGAGGCTGGCTTCGGAAAGAACCGCGTTGACCCTGTCTCTCATAGGAAGCCTGATCCCGGTGGGCTTGATCGCCCTCATGTCACTGTCCCCGGACGAGGACTTCGGGATCCCGGGGCTTTACATTCCCATGGCCCTGACCCTGTTCGCCGGCTCCTCGGCGGGCTACTTCTATGGCGGATGTTGGGGAAGAGGGCTTCTGACGGCGGGTTTGCGCCTCGGCGCGACCTATTTGGTCGTTGCCTATGTCCTTGAACATGATGAGGATGATAACGGGACGCTGGCGTTGACGTACCTGGCCGGCACGGTCGGCTCGATCATATGGGATTTGGCGACCGTCAAGAAGGCCGTCCGCAAAAGAAATCAGACCCGTTTGGCCAAACGTGGATTGAGCGTGGACGTGGCTCCCTTCGCCGCGCCCAAGGGCGGGGGCGTACGGCTGCGATTGAGCTTCTAGCGGCCGCCGGCTCTTGACCGTCAGTACCAATCGGAAAAGATGAAGCCGAACCCGATGCGATGGACACGGTGGTTGTAGTCGAGAAGGCTCTCGCCGTATCCCAGAAAGTATTGGACGTGGCCGGCCATGACGTCGAAGATCGGGAAGCTCCACTCGAGCTGGATGGCGCCCCGGTTCTCCCGGAAATTCAGGTTGTCGCGGACCATGACGCTGAGCCGGTGCCTCTTCAGGAAATAATAAGCCCAGAGCTCCCCGTTGCCGGTATAGTGCGTCAGTCCGGGATTGTCGTCTTCGGCATCCGGGATGCGATACCAGCCTTTGATGAGGATCGAGAGGTCCCCCCGTTCGATCCCGACGTTGGCGACGAGCCGGTTCCAACTCCGGGACAAGGGCTCCGATTGGCCGTTCGACTGGTGGTTGACCCCGAGTTGGACGAAGCGGCCGTTCAGGCCGAGGAGGCTGAAGCGGGTGCCGATGCTGAGCAGGACCTCCGGTTCGTAGTTCGTTTCGCGGAAGGGCGAGCTGTCGTCGAAGTTGTAGAGCTGCCAGAACGACCTCTGTGTGTAGCCGATCCAGAGGACCATGTCCTTCCCGAATATGTCCCGCCAGAGCCGGGCCTTGAAGCTGAGCTGGAACGTGACTTCGGGCTTCTTGAGCGTCTTGGTCGGATCGACCTCCTGCAATGGCGCCGGATTGGGCGTGAAGTTGTAAGAGGCGGCGAGGGCGTAGTTGGACCTATGGAAGGTGATGCCGGGTTTGGAGGCCCGCGTTTTCCTGTCCAGCTGCCAGAGGTCGGTAAAGTAGGAGGGCTTTTCTTCGTCCGTGGATTTGGCCTCTACGGCGGCGGCCTGTCCCGGATCGCTCGAGGCGGCCTGAGGAGCGGCCGAGAGCAGGCCCGCGAGGGCGATCGCCATCACGGCCAGGACGATCGGACGCTCGAAACGGATCTTGGATCGTTCGAACACGCAAAACCTGCCTTTCACCAGGGGGCGGACCGCGTCTTGACCTCTTTATAGGGTCCGGTCGGTGGGAATGTCAAGCAGCGGGACGATATCCGGTCCCCGCTGAATTGACTCCCTGTCGAGCCTGGGGTATACCCAAGGTCGGCCTATCCTTGGAGGAGCGAACATGAGCAACTCATCGCGCAGGGCGGTCGCATGTCCCGTTGTCCTTTTATTTGCCTTGGTTCTTGCCTTGGCGCCGCCCGCCGGACGGGCCCAGACGCGATCGGCCGAACCGGCCATGTCCATCGCGGTCTCCATGGAGCGGCCGACGTCTCATTACTATCACATCGTCCTTCGCGCCGGCGGTCTCAGAGGCGAGACACAGGACTTCAAGATGCCCGCCTGGACGCCCGGCTACTACCGGATCATGGACTACGCCAAGTTCGTCAGGGACTTCCGCGCCGAAGATGGGAAGGGGCAGCCGCTCCCCTTCGAAAAAACCGCCAAGAACACCTGGCGCGTCCGGACGGGCCGGGCTTCGTCCATCGTAGTGAGCTACGACGTCTACGCTTTCACCCGTTTTGTCGCCGACAGCTATCTCGGCGACGACGGCGGCTTCATCACGCCGGCAGGCGTCTTCATGCACGTCGCCGGCCGCCTGAAGGACCCGGTGACGGTCATGGTCGTGCCCCGCCCCGAGTGGACGCAGGTCTCGACCGGCCTCGATCCCGTCCCCGGCCACCCCAACACCTTCAGCGCGCCCGATTTCGACACCCTCTACGACTGCCCCATCCTCATCGGAAATCAGGAGATCCTGACCTTCGAAGCCGCCGGGCGGCCTCATACCGTGGCGGCCTACGACCTCGGTTCCTTCGACCGGGCGAAGTTCACGGGCGACCTCAAGAGAATCGTCGAGGCCGCGGCGTCCCTCATGGGCGAGATCCCTTACCGTCACTACACCTTCCTCATCATCGGCCCCGGCGGCGGCGGGCTCGAGCACCTGAACTCGACGGCCGTCACCCTCGATCCCGTCTCGCTCGGGAACCCCCAGGGCTACCAGGGCTGGCTGAGCTTCATCGCCCACGAGTATTTCCATCTCTTCAACGTCAAGTCCATCCGGCCCTTCGCCCTCGGCCCCTTCGACTACGACCGCGAGAATTACACCAACATGCTCTGGTTTTCAGAGGGGGTCACGGTCTATTATGAATTCCTGCTCCTTAACCGGGCCGGTTTGATGACCCGCGACGAGGTCCTCGAGCGGCTCGGCTCGACCATCGCCGACTACGAGAACGCCCCCGGGCGCCGTCACCAATCGGCGAGTCTCTCGAGCTTCGACACCTGGACGGGCTTTTTCGGCCGCAGCGAGCACGCGGCCAACACGACCATTTCCTATTACGATATCGGCTGCGGCTTGGGGCTCCTGCTCGACCTCAAGATCCGCGAGGCCTCGCGGGGGCGCTCTTCGCTCGACGATGTCATGCGGACGCTTTACCGGACCTTCACCAAGGACAAGAAGCGCGGTTTTACCGACCGCGAATTCCGCGACGTCTGCGAGCGCGCGGCCGGCGCCCCTCTCGGCGAGATCTTCGACATCTACGTCCCGACTGTGGAGACGTGGGACTACGCCAGGTATCTGGGCTATGCCGGGCTCGCCATCGACGTCCGGCCGCGCCCGGTGTCCGGCCCTTGGTTGGGCGCCTCGACCCAGGACGAGAACGGCCGTGTCGTGATTTCGGCTGTCGAACCGGACTCCCCCGCTTCGCTCTCCGGCCTCTGCGCCCGGGACGAGATCCTGGCCATCGATGGGACGCGCGTCGCCCAGCGATCGTTCGGGGCAACGCTCGGCGCCCGCAAGCCGGGGGACAAGGTCAAGGTCCTTTACTCGAGGCGCGGAGGCGTGCGCGAGGCCGAGATCGTTCTTGGGGCCAAGACCGAGCCGACCTACAAGATCACGCTCGTGGCAGACCCGACAGCCCGGCAGAGAGCCCTTCTCGACGCCTGGCTCAAATAGGCGCCCATAGACTCTTAGATCAAAGGAGATAGCGAAAATGCCCAAAGGGATCGTCATTTATTATTCGAGGAGCGGAAACACAAAAGAAATGGCGGAGATCATCGCCAGGTCGATGGATGACGCCGGTTTGCCAACCGACTGCGAGCCCGTCGAAAAGGTCAAGGCCAAAGACCTGCTCGAATATGATGCGATCGTCGTCGGCTCGCCGACCTACTACGGCCACATGGCCGGCCCCATCAAGCAGCTGTTCGACGATACCGTCCGCTTTCATGGCCAGCTCGACGGCAAGGTCGGGGCGGCCTTCAGCAGCGCCATGAATATCGGCGGCGGCAACGAGACCACGATCTTGGGCATCCTCGAGGCGATGCTCATCTCCGGCATGATCGTTCACGGCGACCCGAAAGGCGACCACTACGGGCCGGTCTCCATCAGTAAGCCCGACGACAGAGTCAAGCGCCAATGCCAGCGGCGCGGCCAGAGGATCGCGGAACTGACCAAGAAGCTTAAGGGGGAATAGCGGGGGGGATCGCCCGGGGTTCCACCACGGGGCTCGATCGAAGGGGCCCTGACGGATTAATTTACCTCAATTTCAAAACGCCCTTGGCCACGGCGGCGTCGAGGAGCGCTCGGCGGCGGCAAGCGTAACCTTGCCATAATAGAACTCACCCGCAGACAGGGCCTCGGCGTGCACCGCGCGGAAGATATCGAGATACGATCTCGTCCCGTCGACGAAGCCATAGCATTCCTTGGCCATGATCGGGCGGAGTCCGGGGAAGCCGACCGCCCACCCGCGCCGGCCGGACTCGAAATGGCCTCAGCGCGAGGGCGGACGGCGAAACGGCCTTCCGTAGAGGGCCGCGTTGAAGACGATCCGGAACGTGCCGAACGACTGGGCCCGCCACTCGGGACGGAACCCGAGGAGGACGACGTGCCCTTGGTCGAGTTCGACGTCGAGCGCGGCCGCCTTCCCGTTGAGGTATTTTTCGCCGATCAGGTACCCCGACAGCAAAGGCGTGCCCGAATCGGCGTACTTGGCCAATACGGTGCCCTTAAATCCCTCGAGCAAGTCGAAGACCGGGCTTCCGTCGACAAAGACCGCGGACGTCTCGGGCATGCCGGCCATCACCGGATGGGACACATCCACGTTCACTCCGACGATCGACCCGCGCAGGAAGAATTCCTCCGCCTTCAGGCCTTCCGTGGCGTTCTTGACCGGAAGCTTGAACTGTTGGATGGCGAATCGGCAGGCCGAGTTGAAGCAGACGAGCGTGCCCCCGCCACGGATGAACGCTTCAAATCCTTTGATATCGTCGGTCGTGAGCGCATAGGCGTATTCCGGACGGACCACCCGGGCCGCTCCCCCGCCGCGGCTTCCGGCCGAAGGAGCAGGCGCTCCTCCCGTCGGAGGGACTCCCGAAGGCGGCGTTCCAGCCGTCGGAGCGTCCGTCCCCCTCTCGCCCCGGCCCTGGGCCGCACCGGCCAGCGGGACCCGGGCGTCGTCGGCAAGGATGATCACATCGACCTTGTCGCGGAGTGGCGTCCGAAAATCCTCGGGATGAAGGCTTATGAACTCAAAGCCGAATTGCTCGAGCAGCCAGCGGGTCCAACCTTCGTCCATGGCGCCGCTCCACGGCTGGTAAAGGCCAAGGCGCGCCTTCTTCAGCGGCGCGCCCCCTTCAGTCGTGCGCTCGGCCACGAGGGCCAGCGATCGCGCCAGCGCGGCTTGGGACGATCTTGAAAGTCCACGGATCAAATAGCGTCCGCTCCGGCCCGGCCCGCCCGCGGAGTATTGAACGGAAGCCCCTTCTTTCCAGGCCCGGTTGATGGCCCGGAAGGCATTGTTCTGGGCGGGATCGACGGCGAGCGCCTCCCCTCGGCCTGAGATCTTTCCGGGCGGGGGGACAATGGCCGCCGCGGCGGAGTTCGAGTCGAAACCGATCCCCGGCACGCTATCGAACGGGGCCGGGTCGGTCTCCGGTGCGATATTGTACGGCGCGAGTTCGACCTTCGGCTCCTCCGGGTTGCCCACGAGCTTCATCTTGGCCCGGACATCATCGCCGAGAGGCGCCGAGACGGCCGCCCATCGGAGGCCCATTTGCAGGGGCAGTGTCCATCCGGCCGCGTCGTAGGGCCGCATCGGGGGACCGCCCGGATACTGGCGCAGATCGGGGTACTTCTGGACGTCGAGGACCTCGCGGGCCATCGCGGCGAACTCCTGGTCGGTCGGGACGACCCAGGTCCCGGCCGGATAAGGCACGTTGTCCAGGGTCACGGGCGCCGTCAATTGAAAGACCCGCACGCCCCCGAAAGCGAGTCGGCGAAGGAGTTCGACGGCGGCGACGGGGTCGCGCTGGTCCTGCGGGAAGACGTAGGCGAAAGGCGCCACGTTCCTCCCGCGGGCGATCTGATCGCGACCGGCCTGATAGCGGTTGTAGAGCAGCGACGCTTTGTATTTCGCCGCGTACTCCAGCACCGCCAGCGAGGCCGTCTCATTGTAAGAGACGGCGTCCTCCAGCCGCCACCAACCGGGCCGCCACGGGCTGGAGTAGAGGCTCTGCGGCCGCAGGTCGCGGAAGGCCGGGGGCAAGTCTTTGGCCGCGTATTCGCGGGGGGCGGCCATGTTCCCGGCCGTCTCCGTCCAGAAGGCCGGGATGTTCTTGAAGATAGGGGCGTAGTCGACATAGCCCGGATACCAGGCATCGAAGGCCGTGCCCATGTTGACTGCGCCGGTCTGGCCGTGTTCCTCGAGGCCCTTGGCGATGGCCATGCCGATCATGTTCACTTCCCGCGCGGAGACAGGAGGCGCCTCGAGCCCGACGGGCTCAGAGAACGGCGGCAGCCAGATCCGCGCCGGGAAAGGCGCGGTCTGGTGATGGACGTAGATGATATGCGGCTCCCATTGCCGCCAGACGTGTTCCACGAGCCGCGACTCGATCATGTTGATCATGTAACCGTCACGGTTGTTGTCGTGGCCGACGTACTCCTGGTAGAGGCGCGGCAGTCCCGATGATTCGTACGGTGTGCCGAGGTTCTTCTGGAACCACTCGCCGACCATCTGCTGGCCGTCCGGGTTCATGGAAGGCCAGAGCATGAGGACGACGTTCTCGAGGATCTCCCGGACCTGGGGCGCCTCCGGGCGAGCCAAGAGGTCGTAGGCAAGCTGGGGGATCATCTGCGGGCCGGCCACCTCGGTCGCATGGCATCCGCCGTCGATGTGGACGAACGCCTTGCCTTCGCGGGCAAGGACGCGGGCCTCATCGTCGGTCAGGCCTTGAGGGTGGGCCAGACTCCGGGAGACCTCGCGCAGGCGGTCGATCCCAGCCAAGTTCTCCGGGCTCGAGATCAGGGCGTAGTAAACGACGCGGCCCTGAGTCGTCTTGCCGGCTTCCAGGAGCTTGATGGACGGGCTCGATACAGCCAGCTTCTTGAGATAGTCGATGGCTTGGTCGTAGGTCGCCAGCTTCATGTCGGCGCCCGGCTTGAATCCCAGGACGGATTCCGGCTTCGGGACCTGGCCAGCGCCGGGGGCCCAAAGGCCGTGCATCATAAGGAGGAAGGCCAGTATCACCTGGATATTTCTACGCATCGGGGGTGCTCCTATGGGACCCGTCCCATGTCAGGTCCCTTGTCTTTGGCTGTCCGCCGCTTGATCTCCGCTTCGACCCGACGCCGCTCAATCGACCACACGTGTCTAAGGTTGAAGCGAATGACCCATGGAGGTTATTTTGCCAATGTCGCCAGCTGGACGTCGATCCAGAAGGAGTGCTTGCGCGTCAGGGGGTCCGGCCGTCCGCCTAGGCCGCCTCCCCCGCCTCCTGTGCCCTCGACCTCCCCCCTCAACTGGCTCTCAAGATCTGCTCCGCCGGTGTCGCGGCCCTGCGACGCGGCGTCGGCTTGACGGGCCATCTGGGCCGAACGAGTCGCGCCCGTCGCGCCGCCCCACTCGAAGCCGAGCTTGAGCGACGCCCCGGGGCCCACCGTTGCTCCGGCCTCGACCAGCCGGGCCAGCGGGATGCGGAATTCGACGACACTGTTCTGCCGCGAAAGCCTGTCGCGGAAGGTCGCGAACTCGCCCTCGCTCGCAGGGGGCTGGGAACCCCCACGCTTGGGGATGATCGGCACGGCTTCGTAGGTTAGATAACCTTTTTGCTTTCGTAACTCCGCTTTTTTCTCTTCCGTCAGGACGTTACCTGACTGCTCCAGACTGGCGATGAGTTCGTCGGCCGTTCTCGATTTCTTGACGAAATGGAAGCCGGCGCTCTTGTTCTTCTTCCCGGCCAGGCTGTAATAGACCTTCATGCCCGACATCTCATAGGTGCTCAGGGCCGGCAGGGTCTTGAAGACGAACACGATGTAGAGGTATTCGCCGTCGTTGCGGAGGGCATATTCGGCCTGCGAAACCTTGTCCTCATGAATGGCGGCGTCCTGCCATTCCTGGATCGCGCCATCGATGGGGACGGGAGCCTCCGCCCACTGGCTTTGGACGATCTTTTCGGCCGCCGACGCGGCCAGGACGAGCCCCAGGATGCCCGAGAGGACGAGACAGGAGATCGCACGCGAATGATTCATTCCGGCCTCCCCGCGGCTCCGGGAGCCGCTATCTCTGCTTCGAGATCGATTCCGTATCATTATATATCAGCCGGGCGTCCGCTTCCAGGCCCTCGCTTTCGGGATCGGCAAGCCCTCTCCAATCGGTTTTAGGATTGAGGCTAGGGGGAAGCCGTGCCCCTGGCCTGACTCGAACAGGCGACAAACGGATTAGGAATCCGCTGCTCTATCCATACTGAGCTACAGGGGCACTCAGAGGAATTGCGCTTACTATAGCCGAATCGGCCCCTGTTTTCAATTTGAGGCGCGTCGGGCTTTCTTCCTCTGGCACTTAGGGCAGAAATGGCTCGACCGTCCTCCGACACGCGTCATCCGGATCGGCGTCCCGCAGACGACGCAGGGCTCCCCTGTCCGGTCGTAGGCCTGGTGGGATTCTTGGAAGCTTCCTGCGTTGCCGTCCGCGTCACGGTAGTTCTGTATGGTTGAGCCGCTCGACGCGATGGCTTGGGCCAGGATCTTCCTCATGGACATATAAAGGTGCTCGACGGCTTGTCTGGAGAGGAGATCGACTGCCGTTTGCGGATGGATGCGGGCATCGAAGAGCATCTCGTCGGCATAGATGTTGCCGATGCCGGCAATCCGAGTCTGGTCAAGGAGCAGGCTCTTGATCCGGCCCCGGCGTCCTCTAAGGAGGCCCCCGAACTCCGGAAGCGTGACCTCGAGGGGCTCGGGACCGAGGCCAGCGAGCTCGCCGCAGGCCGACTCCGGCTCGCCTTCAAGGCAGAGAAGGAACCCGAATTTCCGGACGTCGCTGAAACGGAGCTCGTTCTTCCCGTCATCGAGGCGGATGATCAGGCGCGTGTGCTTGTCGCGCTTTTCCGAGGGGGCGGCAAGACGGAACTGGCCGGTCATCTTGAGATGAAAGACGAGAGTACGGACGCCTTCGCACTCGATGAGGAGCATCTTGCCCCGTCGCCGGACTCTGAGGACGCGACGCCCCCGCATGGTGTCGAGCCGTTTGCGGCCCGTCCGGACGAGCGGAGGGTAGATGAGATCGATCCCGGCGATCATGTGGCCGACGATCCGGGGCGCGAGCGTTCGGGCGATCGTCTCGACTTCGGGGAGCTCGGGCATGAAGCCATTCTATCAAATCCAAGAAGGGGTCGGGCCCAACTTGATTTCGCCCCGAGATTCCTTTAAGATGCTTTCTAATGAAAATCAAAGGCATCATCGCCATGATCCTGGGCTGGGCCGTCCCCGGCCTCGGCCACGCGATCCAAAAGAAGTACGGCAGGGCGGTCCTGTTCTTCATCTCGATCTTCGCCATGACCGGCCTCGGCTTGGCCATGGGCGGCCGCGTCTACCCCTTCCAGACCGACAACCCACTGACCATCCTGGCCTTCTTCGCCGACCTCGGTAACGGGCTCTTTTACGGCCTGACACGCACCTTCCACTGGGGCGGCGGGGATCTCGCACGGGCCACGTTCGAGTTCGGGACCGCCTACATCGCCGGGGCGGGGCTCCTCAACTTCCTCATCGCCCTCGACGCCTACGACATCGGAGCGGGGAAGAAATCATGATCTTCGAGAGCCACCTTCTGTCGATGATCGTCTACGCGTTCTTCGTCGCCCTTGTCCTGGCCCTCGTCCGCCGCCCGGACCTCAAGAGCCGTTTCCGCTACGGCCTGCTCCTGTTCGCCGTCATGACGGCCGGCGCCCTGGCCTTCGGCTGGCTCATGTTCCTGTTCATCAAGAAATAGGAGGCCGCCGCGCGGCCCGGGCCGACGGGGACGCCAAGACCATGATCGAGCTCTTTCACATCTGGAAGCAGTATCAGAAGCCGTACTGGGCCCTGTCCGACGTCACCCTCCAGATCAACGACGGCGATTTCTATTTCATCACCGGGCCGAGCGGTTCGGGCAAGACGACCCTCCTCAGAACGATCTTCCGCGAGGTCCTGCCGACCGAGGGCCAGATCCTCATCAACGGCGTCAACATCCTCAAGATCCACGACAACCGGATCTGTACGCTGCGACGGACGATGGGCATCGTCTTCCAGGACTTCCGGCTCATGTTCCACAAGTCGGTCTTCGAGAACGTCGCCGTCTCCCTCCAGGTCATCGGAGTTGGCCGCAAGGAGATCCGGCGCCGCGTCTTCGGTACCCTCCAGAAGGTCAACCTCCACCAGAAGATGTGGGAGCTGCCGGGGCGCCTGTCCTACGGCGAGCAGCAGCGAGTGGCCATCGCCCGGGCCGTCGTCAACAACCCCGATATCATCCTGGCCGACGAGCCGACCGGCAACCTCGACCCCGAGCTGGCCTTCGAGATCATCACCCTGTTCAAGGAGATCAACAAGCGGGGCGCGACCGTCATCATCGGCAGCCACGACCGCGAGCTCATCCGCCATTTCGGGGATAACATCCTCTTCCTCCAGAAAGGCAAGATCGTCGGGAAAGAAGGCCACGCGTGATCGAGAAGCTGAGGTTCTTCCTGAACGTCACGGGGAACAACCTGTGGCAGTTCCGGACCCGGAACCTCTTCTCGGTGACCATCATCTGCCTGTCCTTCCTCACCGTCGGCATCTTCATGTCGCTCTCCAACAACCTGCGGGCCACGGCCCGGGAGCTCTCGAGCAACATGAGCATCGCCTTCTACCTCGACCCGGGCCTGTCCGAGGACGCCGTCGACCAGATCCGGCGCGAGATCGCCCTGCCGTCGTTCGTCGAGAGCGTCAAGCTCGTGACCCCGGCCGAAGCCCTGGAGCGGTTCCGGGCGAGCTTCCCCGAGCTCGCCGATATCGTGGCCGGGCTCAAGGGCAATCCCTTTCCCTCGTCGTTCGAGCTGCGCGTCAACGCCAAGGCCTCGGCATCGAAGGAGGTCGTCGCCTTCGTCGAGGGGATGAAGAAGCGCCCCGGCGTCACCGACGTGATGTTCAACCAGGATTGGGTCGAGAAGATGCAGGGCTTCAGCCGGCTGGCCGGGGCCATCGGGGCCTTCCTCGGCGGCATCCTCATCCTGACATCGTTTTTCATCATTTCCAACGTCGTCAAGCTCAACGTCTTCGCCCGCAAGAACGAGATCGAGATCCTGCGGCTCGTCGGCGGGACGAACATGTTCATCCGCATTCCGTTCTGGCTCGAAGGCATCACCTTGGGGCTCCTCGGGAGCCTGCTCTCGCTCGTGCTGCTCTTTGTCGTCATCAGCCTCTTCCCGGTCTATCTCGGAGCCCAGCTCGGCGCGCTCCAGGAACTCCTCCGCTTCCGCTACCCGGACCTGACCCAGGCGATCGTCCTCCTGTGCGGCGGCGCAGCGACCGGTTTCATCGGCAGCGCCACCTCGGTCTCGAAGTTCCTGAAGGTTTAAGCTTGTTTGACCCCTTTGTCTTTGCTAGAATCAGGGCAAATGGCGGCGCTGGGTCAGAAACTCAGGGAAGAGCGCGAAGCGCGCAACATCTCTATCGATGAGATCGCCGCGGCCACCAAGATCGTCCCCCGCTATCTCGAAGCGCTCGAGGCCGACCACCTGGACCAGATGCCCGGGGGGTTTTTCGTCAAGGGGATCATCCGCTCGTATGCCCGCGCCATCGGGCTCGATGCGGACGAGGTCCTGGCCAGGTATAAGGCCGCCGGGCTCGTCGGGGGCCTTGAGCCCGGGCGGACCGCCGCCCCCCGGCCCGCCGCCGAACAGGTCCCTCAGTACGTTCCGACCGTCCCGGAAGAGCCGGCGCCCCCGGCCGAGGCGGCCCCCGTTGCCGAAAAAAAGACCGTCACCGACCTCTTCGTAGAAGAAGCCCCCAAGCCGGGGCTCTCGCCGGTCGCCCGGAAGCGGATCATCGCTTGGGCCTGGCGCTCGCTTGCGGTCCTGGTCATCATCGCTGGCCTCTTTTACCTGTGGTCGTCCCGACGTCCCCGCCCGCCGCAATCCCGGTCTGAGACCGTCGTCACCCGGGAAGCGCTCCCCCCGGCGCAAAAGACCGACCCCGGGCCCGCGCCCGTTTCTCCGTCCCGGACGGAAGCCGCTTCCGAGCCCGCTTCGAAGCCGGCCACGGAGCCTATCGCCGAGCCCGCCCCCTCCAAGCCCGAACCCCCGCCCGTCGCCCAGGAGGTCTGGAAGGGCGTCACGATCGAGATCTCGTTCCAGGCCGAGACCTGGATCCAGGTCTACACTGACCGCGAGCTCAAGGTCGACGGCCTCTTTCCGGCCGGGGCCACGGCCCGCGCCCAGGCTGACAAGGAGCTCCTCATCCACACTGGAAACGCCGGAGGGTTCACCTTCCGTCTGAACGGCCGGCAGGCCAAGCCCCTCGGCCGCATCGGTCAGGTCCTGACGGACATCAAGATCAGGCCGGATAATCTCAGCGATTTCCTCGAGGGCCCAACATCCGACCCGAAGTCCGGCCCGTCGGCGGGGTGACGCTCCGCCCCATGCCCCCGAGCGATTGACCCCATGCCCACCGACCAGGCGGAAGCCATCGTCCTGCGGACAACGAACGTCGGCGAGCAGGACAAGATCGCCGTCTTCTTCTGCCGCGAGAAGGGCGTCATCCGGGGCGTGGCCAAGGGCGCCCGCAAGTTCGGCAACCGCTTCGGCAGCGCGCTCGAGCCCATGTCCGTCGTCCGCGTATTCTACTATGAGAAGGAACGACGCGATCTCATCACGGTCTCCGGCTGCGACCTCATCGAGTCATTTTTCGAGGTCCAAGCCGATCCCTCCACCGCGTTCCTCGTGACCTACTTCGGCGAGCTCGTCGAAGAGTTCGCCCCGACCCGGGCCCGCGAGGAGGTCCTGTACCGCCTCCTCCTGTCCGTCCTCCGCTGTCTCAAGGAAGGCGGCGACCGGGAGTTCGCGGCGGCCTACTTCGAAGCCTGGTTCCTCCAGGCGAACGGCCTCCTTCCCGACCTCTCCGGCTGCCGGATGTGCCGAAAATCCCTCGCCCCGGGCTGGCTCGCCCCCAAGAGGGACGGCGCGTACTGCTCCCATTGCGCCCCGCTCAAGAAGGACCCGGTCCCGCCCGCGATCCGGGATTTCCTCATATGGGTCCGCAAGAACCCGCCGGCCTCCGGCGGCTGCGCCCCGCCGTTCCCGGCCGACGAGATCGCCGCGATCCGGAAGACGCTCCAGGCCATGATCGTCTATCACATGGACCGGGAGCCGCGGACCCTGCATTTCCTCAAGGCGAAGTGACCCGGATTTTGCTATAATTAGTGGAACAAAGCCGAACGACATGCAGTTTTCATGATAGCGGTCACGGAACGACTGAGGAGGCTCCATTGAAGCAAGCTGTGCGGATACTGGCTGTTCTCGCCTTCGCGCTGTCCCTGTCGGCACAGCTCAGGACGGGCAACGTTCAGGGCAAGGTCGTCAACAAAGAGGGCAAGCCCCTCGGCGGCGTCGCGGTCACGCTCTCGAGGCCGCAGGCCGCCGATCAGAGGACGGTCACCGGCCCGATGGGCGTCTTTCGGTTTCCCGCCGTCTTCCCGGCCGCGGACTACAGCCTCAAGGCCGAGCTGGCGGACTTCAAAACGACCACCCGGTCGGGCGTCATCGTCACCCTCGGCGGCACGGTCGCCGTCGACCTCGTCCTCGAGCCCGGCAAGGCCGAGGAGACGGTCAGCGTGACCGCCCCCTCCCCTATCATCGACCGGACAACATTCACGACCGGGGCTTCGTTCGCCTGGGCGGAGCTCCAGATCCTGCCGACGGCGCGCGATCCCTGGGCCATCGTCCAGCTCGTCCCCTCGGTCATGCTCGACCGCGAGAACGTCGGCGGCAACGAATCGAGCCAGCAGGCCCACTTCGTCGCCCGGGGCGACAACTCGAACGGCCTCGACAACACCTGGTCTGTCGACGGCATCGACGTCAGCGATCCCCTCGAGCTCGGCATGTCCGGCGTCAACTTCGACTTCGACACGATCGACACGATCGCCATTACCACGGGCGGCGCCCGGGATGTCTCGCAGCAGACGGGTGGCATCGCGGTGAACCTGCTGACCCGCCGCGGCGGCAACAAGATCGGCGGCGCGGCCCGTTTCTTCTGGACCGACAACGCCTTCCAGAGCAACAACCTGACCTCGACCCTCCAGTCTGCGGGCGTTCCCAACACCAACAGGATCCAGCAGGCCAAGGATTTCGGGGCCAATGTCGGCGGGCCCATCGTCAAGAACCGGGTCTGGCTCTGGGGATCCTACGGCGTTCAGGACCTGTTCACCTACACCATCTACGAACAGCCGGACAGGACGCAATTCAGCAACTACAGCTTCAAGCTCAACGCGGAGCCCTTCTCCGGGAACACGCTCGAGGCGCTCTTCACGACAAGCCAGAATGAGAGGTTCGGCGCGAACGCCAACATCGCCAAGCCGGAAGGCGACCACCAGACGGGCCGTTTCCGCCTGGGCAGCCCGATCTTCAAGATCCAGGACGAGCAGGTCATCGGGAACAACTTTTACGTCTCGGCAAAGATGACCTGGATGAACGCGGGCACCATAACGAAGCCCATGCTCGACGAGGAAATGCAAGACCCCGTGACCTACGATATCGCCAAGGGCGTCTACGTCCCCTTCTCGGCGGCCACCAACGCCTCGTGGGACCACAGCAGGGTCGTCCGGGCGAAGAAGAACTTCCAGCTCTCCGCCACCCTCTACAGGGATGAGCTCTTCGGCATGGCCCACGAGATCAAGGGCGGCCTCGAGTTCTCGAAGAAAAGAGCGACGAGCGTCTCGGGATTCCCCCAGAACTATGAGGTCTCCAGGGACTTCACCGATCCCCTCATCGACCTCGGCGAAGGCCTCATCGTTCCCCCGTCAGGCTACCAGCTGTTCGTGCTGAACCGCGAGAACAGCCGGGCCGATCTGACCTCCCAGACCTCCGGCTACCTCCAGGACACGATCACCAAGGGCCGGCTCATCGTGCAGCTGGGCCTGCGCTACGACCTCCAGAAGCCCTCGACGGGCGCTCTCGATCTATCCACGGTCCGTTCGAGCTGGGCGAACATCTTCGCGTCTGACTCCTTGTCCAACCTGGACACGGTTTTTCCTTCCCTCACTGTGAACGCCGTCAATACGAAATATCAGTGGAGCACCTGGTCGCCCCGCCTCGGCCTGAGCTGGGACCTCAAGGGGGACGGGCGGACCGTTGTCAAGCTCGCGCTGGCCCAGTACGGGGACGTCCTCGCCGCCGGGGCCACCGTCCCGCGGCCTCTCGGCCTCACCGGGAACCTCGCCTTCTGGTGGAACGACACGGACGCCGACTCGATGGTCGACCTCACGGAGATGCTCTGGAAGTACTCCCCGATCCATCCCGATACGCCGAACCAGCTGTACGCGCTCTTCAAATCGGCCGGGGGCCTCACGGCTGAAGCGGCGGCGGCGCTCGTGGGCGGGTTCGAGAGCGACGCCTTCCTCGCCGGGAACTATCAGGGCTTCGATTGGAGCAACCGCAGCGCCGTCAACTACGACAACCTGACGACGTTCTACCGCAGCGATATCGATCCCAACGCGAAAAATGTCAAGACGTCGCCTCGGACGCGCGAGATCATGCTCGGCCTCGAGAAGGAGCTCGCCCCCGATCTCGCCGCCTCGGCCACGGCCACGTTCCGGCGCTATGACAACTTCGATTGGGAGAAGCTCTACTACCCCGCCAACATCTTCCCGTCGACGCCGGACCTGGTCATCGACAACACGGCGACATGGTACACGATCGCCGGAACGGTCCCGGAATCGATCACCGTCGGCGACAAGACCATCGACCTGGGGGAGGCGGGAGGCCGGTCCTGGTACTTGCCCGTCGCGACGTTCCCGGGCGACACCCCGTACCGGATGGTCGACAAGAGCACGTCCTTCCGGACCTACATCGGTCTCGACCTGGCCGTGACCAAGCGGCTGTCCCACCGCTGGCTCCTGAACGCCTCGCTCACTCTGCAGGACCAGCGCGCCCATTGGGGCGACTCCTACGTCGACGCAACGAACAAGTGGGCCGTGGACGGCAAGCCCTACGGCAATAGGGGGAGCGGGTCCGGAGACAAGGTGTCCGTCCTGATGTCCTCCCGCTGGCTGGGCAAGCTCATCGCCCTCTACCAGCTGCCCTGGGGTTTCGACGTCGCGATGACCTTCGACGCCCGGGAAGGCTGGAAGATCCCCCACTACATCACCTTGGCCTATGCCAACAGCGCCTCATGGCCCGGTCTGTACCGGTCGAACACCGTCTATCTCCAGGGAGTGGCCAAGGACAGCCTGCCGGTCTTCAGAAATCTGAGCTTCCGGATCGAGAAGAAGATCTCGCTCGGCGCCAGCCGGATGTACCTCATGGCCGACGTCTTCAACGCGCTGAACACAGCCGTGGTCAACCGGGCCTACGACGCCTACCTGGGAACCTACTACGTGGATACCGAGGAATTCTCGGCGAACCCTTTCAACCGGCTCTACAACGAGATCCTCAACCCGCGCGTTTGGCGGTTCGGCCTCCGCTTCGAGTTCTAAGCGGCCGTAGAAAATAAAAAAGCCCGCCCCGGCCGAAACCGGGACGGGCCTTTTGTGCGTGAGGACTCTTCTCGGCCTTAGAAGAAGAGGGATACGCCGATGAAGACCTGGTGGGCGTTGATGTAGTACGGTTCATACCCCGTTTCTGTCAGGCGGTTGCGCGTGAATCTGTACTCCATCCGGATCGCGGCCGAATCGCCCATTCGGAACTTGAGGCCCGCGCCGGCATTGAGAAGGAACGACTTGACGTCCGCACCGCCCTCGACGAGCGGTCCGATCGAAAACCCGTTGCCGAACCCGGCCCCGCCAAGAACGAAGGGAACGATCTTCCCGGGGAGCTTGAAATTGTAGGCCAGGTTCCCGCTCACCTGGTAGGCCGTGTCACTGCCGCTGAACTTCATGAGCGTGAACTCCGGCTCGATCTCCAAGCCTTGCCAGAAGAAATAGCCGAACCTGAGCGGCAGACTCAGGAGACTGTCCGATCCCGTGGAATCGCTGAACTTGTAACTCGAGAAGGAAAACGCGGTGCTGAACTCAAACATCTTGCCGGGGATTGGCTGGCTTACGGCAAAAGTGGCCCCCAAGAAAAGCAGGATCCCAAGGAATGCAGTTATCTTTTTCATATAAACTCCTTTCATACCGTCATAAGTTTAGTCGTGAGAAGAGCATACGAATTGACAATGCTCTCCATCCTGTCAGGAGGGCGGTGGCGAACTGGCTATTTCTTGATGGTCGAGATGAACTCTTCGACCTCGGGGATGCCGCCCTGGAAGATGAGGTAGCCATTGGAGGGCTCGCGCTCGGTGATCTCGCCGGCGATGGGCGTCAGCATGATCTTGCGGACCTCCTCGACGTCCGAGCTCTTCCCCAGCGCCCAGGCCAGCTTGACGTAGGCGACCTCAGGCAACATGTTCGCGGCCGGGATGACGCCGAGCTCCATCATGTCGCGGCCCGTGTCGTAGACGTACATCTGGACGTAGCCCCAGAGCGTCTGGACCGTCATGTAGACGGCGACGCCCTTGTCCTTGGCCCTCTTGAGCGCGGGATAGAGGGGCTTGTTGACGTGGCCGAGGCCCGTTCCGGCGATGACGATGCCGCGGTAGCCGTTGTCGATGAGCGAATCGATGATGTCCGGCTTCATGTTCGGGTAGTAGTAGACGATGGAGACGCGCTCATCGAACGCGGTGTCGATCTTGACCGTCCGATCGGCGCGGCGGCGCTTGTAGTCCTGGCGTATCGGGGTGATCTTCTCGCGGCTGACCATGGCGATGGGGATGTCGCTGACCGTCCGGAAGGTCGAGCGGTAGCTCGAGTGCATCTTCCGGACGCGCGTCCCCCGGTGAAGCAGGCCGTAAGTGTCCGAAGTCGGCCCGAACATGCAGACCATGACCTCGGCGATGTCGCTCTCGGCCGCGGTCTTGACGCTGTGCATGAGGTTGAGCGCGGCGTCGGAGGAGGGCCGGTCCGAGGAGCGCTGCGAGCCGACCATGACGATGGGCACGGGCGGATCCTGGACCATGAACGACAGGATGGCCGCGGTGTGGTGCATCGTGTCCGTGCCGTGGCCGATGACGATGCCCTGGACGCCCTTCTCGATCTCCCGGCCGATGGCCTGGGCCGTGGCGATGTACTGCTCCGGGCCCATGTTCTCGCTAAAGACACCGAAGAGCTTCTCGGTCTCCAGGTTGCAGATGTCGGCCAGCTCGGGCACGGAGCCGTAGAGCTCGCCCGGCGAGAAGGCCGGGATGACCGCGCCGGTCCGGTAGTCGAGGCGGCTGGCGATCGTCCCACCCGTGCCGAGCAGCTTGACCTTGGGCTTGGCCGGGTCGAAGGGGAATTCCTTTTCGGGGATCTTGTAGTGGGCCTCCTTGCGGCCGCTGATGGTGACGGCCTCGATCGAACTGGCCAGGAGGCCGATGTTGTAGCCCGAGCGGAGCTTGATGACGATATAGTGGGGGTCGGCGGTCTCGGAACGGGGCAGGATGATGCCGGTGTACGTGCCGCGCGAGGTCGTGACCTCGACGTCGCTCCAGACCATGGCCCCGAAATTCTTGAGGGTCGCCAGGGCCTCGCCCCGGTAGCCTTTGTAGGCGTCGTTATCGGCCATCAGCATGCCCCTTCGGCGGCGGACCGGACGCGTTCGACGATCGCGGCGCCTTCGACGCGGCCGCGGAGAGCAGACATGACGAGGCCCATCAAAACATGGGCCTTCTTGTCCGCGTTGGCGACCCTCATCTCGCGGAGCGCGCCATTGGAGGCGACGACTTGGGCGTAGATCTCCTCTTCGGAGGCCGGGCGGACCTCCCCGGTCCCGGGCAGTGGCTGGCCGTGGGCGGCCTTTTCCATCAGGGCGAAGATTCCGTCCCGGGAGATCTTCCGGTCGCGGAACAGGGCGAAGATCTTGCGAAGGGTCTCTTCATTCAGGACGCTCGGGTCCAGCCCCTTCTTTTTCAGACGCTTGAGAAACTGGACGAGGGCGACGGCGGCGGTGACGGGGGCGATATTCCACTCTTTGACCAGGATCTCGAAAAGGCCGGCCAGCCGGGAGACGGCGAGGGGCTCGATGACGTCGGCGGGAAGACTGAGCTCGCGGTACCACGCTTCGCGCGTCCAGATCGGGACAGGCAGCCCTCGGCGGATCCGTGCGAGGCGCTCCTCGCTGACCTGCTTCGGCGGCAGGTCGGTATCGGGGTACATCCGGTCCGCGCCCGGCAGGATGCGCTCGAAGCCGTTCGTGCCGTCGCGGAGGGCTTGGCGCGTCTCGGAGGGGATGCCGACCGTGGCCTCGCGGGCCCGGATAACGATCTCCTGGACGCCGGTCTTGACGTCCGCCGGCGGTCCCCAGACGACGACGACGGCGTCGTCGCCGGTCGCCTTGACGGCCTTGCGGACGGAATCCCACCTCGCGCTCGAGAGGGTTTCTGAAAGGCTGTCGGAGTGGATGATGTTCGGGAGCTTGGTCAAGCAGGCGACGACGCGGACCCGGTCCGAGATTTCGCGGGAAAAGCGCGTGTTCGTCTGCGTCTGCCAATTGAGGATGTCGCGGAAACCGCGCAGCACGACCGCCGAAGCGACGGCGCCGCCGTCGAGCGCGTCGTGAATGGGTTGGTAGCTCGTCTTGAGGAGGATCCGGGTGACGTCCTCCGATTCGGACTTGAACGCCTCGGTCGTGATCCCCCGGCCCCGGAGCTCCTCGCGGAGGCGGAGCAGGTTCCACTGCCGCAGGGCCTCATGGTAGGTCAGGAGCGGGATGCGGGGGATGCGCGGCACACCCTTGATCTCGATGCGCGTGCCGCCGCGGACGCTGACGTTGACGTCCTCGCGGGCGGCGCCGATCCCGGTGCGCATCTGACCGGTGCTGCGCACGAGCCGCCTCAGGATCTGGGCGACCTCGGCCACCTCTTGAGGCGTGCGCATGTCGGGCCCCGTTACGGTCTCGATGAGGGGCATGCCCAGGCGGTCGGTCAGGTAGATGCGGCGGTGGCCGATGTCGCTGACCTCGCGGCAGGCGTCCTCCTCGAGGCCGAGCTGGACAATGGAGATGCGACGGTCCTTGTAGGGGACCCAGCCGGAGACGCCCACGATCGTCGTCCGCTGGAAGCCGGTCGGAATGCTGCCGTCGAGGTACTGCTTGCGGGCGATGTGGAGCTCGTCGACGAGGGCGAGGTTGGTGAGCATGGCGATGCCGAGGGCGATGTCCAGGGCCTGCTCGTTGATCATGAACGGGGGCGTGTCGTCCATCTCGTAGGTGCAGACCGTCTCCCGGTTGATCCGGTAGATGATCTCCTTCTTCGTCTTGAACTCCATGAGGGCCGTGCCGTCGTACTCGCCGAGCTCGGACAGGGTCGGCCGCATGTGGCGGAGGATCTCGGCGTCGTACTTGTCGCTGTAACGTCCGGCCGGGCAGCGGCAGAAGAGCTTCTTCTCGGTCAGGAGCTGCTGGTGGATCTCGAGGCCGGAGCGGAAGCCGACCTCGGCGTAGTCCGCGTCGGTCATCTCGGCGAACGGCTTGAAGATGAATCGATAATCGCTCATGGGCACGGCGCGTCCTCTGGGACAGAAGGGGCATTATAGCACAAAGGCGGGGTTGATTTTTGCGCCGACTTGTGTAAAATAAGCGCTTTCCCGGGCGTCAGGGGGCCGTCAGAAAGCCCCGGGCGCCGCTCCATTCCGCTTTTCAGAGGAGACACGCATGAACATCCTGGGTCTCGCCCGTCACGGGCTGAACTCGTTCGAACAGATCGCCATCTGCAGCGTCATGGTGACGGCCTTTATCAGCCTCTGGTACGCCTGGATGCTGCGCAAGGTCGTGCTCAAGAAAGACAAGGGCACGCCGAAAATGCAGGAGATCTGGAACGCCATCCGCGTCGGCGCCGACAGCTACCTGAAGACGCAGCTGCGCAAGATCCTGCCCATCATCGGCCTCCTGACGGTGGCCCTGTTCCTCAGCGTCTACGTCGTGCCGGCCAGCCGCGAGGCCGTGGCCGAGTTCGGGCAGAAGAGCGCGCAGATCATCGTCGCCATCGGCCGGACGATCGCCTTCATCATGGGCGCGGGCTTTTCGCTCCTCGTCGGCCAGCTGGGCATGCGCATGGCCATCCAGGCCAACGTGCGGGCGGCGTCAGCGGCCCGGCGTGGCTTCAACGAGTCCCTGTCGATCGCCTATTACGCCGGGACGATCACCGGCATGCTGACCGACGGCCTGGGCCTGTTCGGCGGCACGCTGATCTTCATGGTCTTCGGCACGGCCGCGCCCGACGCCCTGCTCGGATTCGGGTTCGGCGGCACGCTGCTGGCCCTGTTCATGCGGGTCGGCGGCGGCATCTTCACCAAGGCCGCCGACGTCGGGGCCGACCTCGTCGGCAAGGTCGAGAAGGACATTCCCGAGGACGATCCCCGGAACGCGGCCGTCGTGGCCGACCTCGTCGGCGACAACGTCGGCGACTGCGCCGGCATGGCCGCCGACATCTTCGAATCCTACGAGGTGACCATCGTCTCCGGCCTGATCCTGGGGTTGGCCCTGATGGCCATCGACCCGAGCCATGCCCTGAAGTGGATCGTCTATCCCCTGATCATCCGGGCCATCGGCGTCATCTCGTCGATCCTGGGGACGTTCACGGTACCCATCTGGGAGCGCTTCCCGATCAAGTTCATGCGGGCCAAGGACGCCGAGGAGGCCATGTTCCGGTCCTACGAGGTCTCGAGCGTCAACACCATCGCATGGTCCTTCGTCGTGGCCGTCAATTATGCCCACGACTGGCGGCTGGCCATGCTGACCTCGGTCGGCGTCGGGCTGGCCGTGGCCTTCAACCCCCTGACCTCCTACTTCACCTCGACGCGGAAGGGCCCGGTCAAGGAGATCGTCAAATCGACCAAGACCGGTCCGGCGACGACCATCCTGTCGGGCCTGGCGGTCGGCATGGAATCGAGCGTCTGGGCGGTCGTCATCATCGCCATCAGCTTCATGGTCGCGCTCGCGCTTTACAGCTCGGCCGGGGCGCTCTACGTCCTCTACGGCGTGGCCATGATCGGTATCGGCATGCTCAGCCACACCGGCAACAACGTGGCCATGGACTCCTATGGCCCGATCTCCGACAACGCCAACGGCATCGCCGAGATGGCCTGGCACGATCAGTGCGACGAGGAGACGGTCAAGGCCCGCCAGATCATGGCCGACCTCGACGCCGTCGGGAATACGACCAAAGCCATCACCAAAGGGGTGGCCATCGCCTCGGCGGTCATCGCGGCGGTCAGCCTGTTCGCGTCCTACATCACCGACGTCGGCCGGGTCCAGATCCAGCTCGGCATCCAGAACGTCATGACAGCGATTCGGCTGTCCGAGACCAAGGTCTTCATCGGGCTGCTCCTCGGCGGCGCCCTGCCGTGGCTATTCAGCTCGCTGTCGCTCCGGGCGGTCACCCGGGCGGCCGGTCTCATCGTCGAGGAGGTCCGGCGGCAGTTCAAGCTCCCGGGTATCATGGAAGGCACGGTCAAGCCGGATTACGCCCGGGTCGTCGGCATCTCGACGGTCGCGGCCCAAAAGGAGCTCGTGCCGCTGGCCCTGATTTCGGTCTTCATGCCGCTCATCATCGGCCTGGTCCTCCAGGTCGAGGCCCTGGGCGGCTTCCTCGCCGGGATCATTCTGAGCGGCCAACTCCTGGCCGTGTTCATGGCCAACGCGGGCGGCGCCTGGGACAACGCCAAGAAATCGATCGAGGACGAGCCCAAGGATATCGTGGCCTGCACCGGCAAGGGCTCGGACAGGCATAAGGCCGGCGTCGTCGGCGACACGGTCGGCGACCCGCTCAAGGATACGGCGGGGCCGGCGCTCAACCCGATGATCAAGGTGACGAACATCGTCAGCCTGCTCGCGGCGCCCATCATCGTCAAGTACAACAAGATGACGCCGGGGCTGGCCGTGATCGTGGCCGTCCTGCTGGGAGCGACCGTCTGGGCCATCTGGAAGAGCAAGCGAGAGGCCCCGTCACTCTTTGTCGAGGACCAGGCAGGTCCGGGCAAGAAATAGCTAAATCGAACTAAATCGGGGCACAATACAATTCCCCGAATATGAATGGGGTATTGATGTTGTGTCCCTTTTTTTTCTTTCTTCTTTTTCCAGGAATTCTCTCGAGGCAGCGAGGGAGTTGCTTCGAAGTTCCCCGTCCGTGCGGGGGGACCGGCTCAGCGGTCGCTTCCAGAGAGTCCGCTCCCCGCCGCCGGGGGGCCGGGGAGCTAGAGGCATATCCCGAGCAAAGCCGGAGAGAGAAGCTTCCCGGAATCTGGAGGGGACGTTTCTGTTTTTTATCTGAAAAACAGAAACGTCCCCGTCTATCTGTCGTCTATTGTTGGGCGCCGGCGGGCGGGGCAGGCGCGCGCTTGCGCCAGGTCTTCACTTTATTAAACAGGAACCGGAAGACGAACCGGACCCCCCTCATCATGCGCGAGCCCAACCAGAGCAGCCCGAAGCCGACGGCCGCGATCAGAAGAGCACCGAAGATATAGATGACCGTGTTGAAGGTCGGATCGGAGACCAGGGGGTAGATATCGATCCAGGGATCGAGGAACCCCGGACTGAAGATGCGGACGATCATGACCACGGCGCTCAGCCAGCCGGCCAGGATCAAGCTGAAGGCCACGACATAGAACGAGACGATGATGGCCAGGAGACCGATGATCAGGCCGATGGCCGCGCCCAATCCTCCCAGGCCGAGCGGCACGCCGAAGAAGGCGATGAGGACCCCGGCCAGGATGAGGAAAGGCAGCTTCCTCTTCTTGCCGACGGTCACCATGGCTTCGGGCATGCGGGCCGAGATGACCTCGGCCGGCTCGCCCAGCTTATCGAGGACCCGGAGGATCCGGGAGACCTCGTCGCCGTTCGCATCATTGCGGAAGGACTCGTAAATGTGGGACGTGATCTCTTTGATCAGCTCGTCCTGGTCCTTGGCGGGGATGCCTTTGAGGCCTTTCTTCATCCGTTCGAGATAATTGTCGACGATCTGGGCGACGGGCCCGCTGAAACCGTTAGCCATTGTTCGACTCCTTCGCAACATCAAGGACATTGAGATGTTCGCCCCGATCGTCGGGGACGGCCCCGTTCTGCGCGTTGGACACGATCGCGGCCAGCTTTCGAAATTCCCCCTCGAGGACGCGGAAGGCCTCTCCCCCCTTGAGGGTCAGGGTGTAATATTTTCGCGGCGGCCCTTGGCTCGATTCGACCCACTCGGACTGGACGAGCCCTTCCTTGGCCAATCGGCCGAGGATGGGATAGATCGTCCCTTCGGTGAGGTCGATGTCCGAATCTCCGGCGATCGTCCTTACCAGGGAGTATCCGTAGTGCCGGCCCCGGGAGAGCGCTCCCAGGATGGCCAGCTCCAGGATACCTTTGCGTAACTGGGTGATTTTGTTTTCCATATTATAACCTAATACAATGTAATACATAGTAGTATGTTTGTCAAGTTATTTATTAATTAATTCTTATTCATTAATTCAGGGAGACGATGCCAATTCCGAAATTCTCCCCAAATAAACCGGAAAATGGTATTGTGTCCCCCGATAAGGCGGCACAGATGAGGGATATCGAAACGCTGATAAACCTGGCGGTCCGCGGCATCGGGACCGCGCTCACAATGATGGCGGTTTGCGGCGTTGCGTTCGCGGCTGGCACGGGCGGTGGTCAGGACATCAAGCACGGCGTCGGGACATGGGACTCGGAATCGGGATTGGGGAATCACCGGGTCATCATCAGGGTCGAGGCCCTGGCCCCGCCGGCCGCTCCCCTCCCGAACAAGCGCTCAGCAAGAACCGCCGCCGCTCCCGTGACAGCGAAACCGGCGGTCGTCCAGGTCCGCATCCCGTGGCGCCGTCGCGACCTCGAGCCGGAAAAAAAGAACCTCATCGTGATAGACGCTTCGACCGGCGAGCGCGTCACGAACGTCCTGCCGCTCGCCGTCACCAGGGAAATCGGTTTCCTCCTTTTTGAGCCGAAGACCGTTCCTGGTGATTATTACGTCTATTTCATGCCCTACAAATCCGAGGGCCGGAAGAACTATCCGAACATCACGTACGATCCGCCCCAAGCCACGGAGGACCCGGGCTGGATGGACGCGGCCAAGGCCGTCCTCCTGCGCGAAGAATACGCGGCGGGCGATGTCCCCCTGGCCAATATCCCCCGGGCCGAGGTCATCGAGATCCAATCGGTGGACGAGTTCAGCGCCTTCACGCCGATGGAAAGGACGGCCACGATCGCGGAAACAAAGGCCCTTCTCGCGGCCCACCCAGGCGCGCGCTATCTCCTCTTCCCCGAGGATCGGACGCGCTCCATCCGCACGGCCGACTTCCTGCCATACGCCTGGGCCGCGGCCGGACCCGCCGGAGCCATCACCGGCCAGGCCGCGCGCGGCGAGTACTTCACCTTCCAGGTCGGCGTGTGGGCGGCCCGCGAAGCCATCGCCGATCTCGACATCAGATTCTCGGACCTCATCCTGACGATATCTAAGGCCGCGAGCGGCTCGCCCACCTCGCCAACTCTCATCCCAGCGAAAGACCTGACCTGCTTCAATAAAAGAGGCACCGACTGGGACGGCTCCCCCGTCAAGAAGGCTGTCCCCGTCGAGAAAGGGAAGATCCAAGCCCTCTGGTGCGGCGTCCGGTTGCCACGCTCGATCCCGCCGGGCACCTTCAAGGGCACGCTGACGGTCGCCCCGGCCGGCCTGCCCGAAACGATCCTGGCCGTCGAGCTGGCCGTTACCGAAGACATCCTCGATGATGCGGGGGACAGCGATCCGTTCCGCATGAGCCGCCTCCGCTGGCTCGATTCGACCCTGGCCCAGGACGACGAGATCGTTCCGCCCTTCAAAGCCCTCACGGTCGACCACTTCACGGTCGGCTGCCTCGGGCGGTCCCTGACGATCGGCCGAGACGGCTTTCCGGCCCGCATCCGGAGCTTCTTCGCGCCCGAGATGACCCAGCTCGAGGCGAAGCCTACCGACGTGACCTCCTCCCCTATCAGGCTCCGTATCTTCGATAGCGATTCACGCGAGCTCGACTGGACCCCGAGCGTCACCGGCCCCCGGGTGGCCCGGCGCGGACCCGGGACCGTTCTTTGGGAGGCCGACAACTGCAACGGCGATTTCCTTATGCGCCTCGAGGCCCGCATGGAGTTCGACGGCTTTGTCGCCTGTAAGGTCGCCGTCACGGCGAGGCGCGACATCGCCGTCTCGGATATCCGGCTCGAGGTCCCCTGGAGCGAAGGAGCCGCCAAGTATATGATGGGCCTCGGCTTCAAGGGCGGGCTCCGGCCCGCGTCGTTCGATTGGGCCTGGGACCAGAAGAAGAACCAGGACGCGCTCTGGATCGGGACGGTCAACGCCGGGATGCAGGTCGCCCTTCGGGCCGAGAACTATTCTCGTCCGCTCAACACGAACTTCTATTTATCGAAGCCCCTGGCCATGCCCCCGTCCTGGTGGAACGACGGCAAAGGCCGGGTGACCGTGAAGGCCGCGGGCGCCGGCAGGTCCGGCTCGAAGGCGCGGGCCGTCGTCCTGAGCGCCAGTTCCGGAGAGCGCCTGATCCGGTCGGGCGAGGCGCTCCACTTCGACTTCACCCTTCTCATCACGCCTTTTAAGCCCCTCGATCCGCGGGCTCATTTCGGCGAGCGGTACTATCACGCCTTCAAGCCGCTCGACGAGGTCGCGGCGACCGGCGCCAATGTCATCAACGTCCACCACGCCAACGCCATCAATCCCTACATCAATTACCCCTTCCTGCGCGTCGCCGAGATGAAGGCCTACATCGACGAGGCCCACAGGCGGGGGTTCAAGGTCAAGATCTACGACACCATCCGCGAGCTCTCCAACCGCGCCCCCGAGCTCTTCGCCCTGCGCAGCCTGGGGCACGAGATCTTTTCGCCGGGCCCGGGCGGCGGGACCTCCTGGCTCCAAGAGCACCTGGGGAGCGACTACATCGCCGCCTGGTTCGTCCCCGAGCTCAAGGACGCCGCGGTCATCAACAGCGGCATGTCGCGCTGGCACAACTATTACATCGAGGGTCTCGACTGGGTGGCCAAGAACGTCGGGATCGACGGCCTCTACCTCGACGACGTCGCCTTCGACCGGACGACCATGAAGCGCGTCCGCAGGGTCCTCGACCGGGACCGTCCGGGAGCGCTCATCGATCTTCACAGCGCCAACCAATACAACGTCCGCGACGGCTTCGCTTCGAGCGCCAACCTCTACCTCGAGCACTTCCCCTTTCTCAACCGCCTCTGGTTCGGCGAGTACTTCGACTATAACGGGAGCGGCGCGGACTATTGGCTCGTCGAAGTGTCGGGCATCCCCTTCGGCTTGATGGGCGAGATGCTCCAGGACGGCGGCAATCCTTGGCGCGGCATGGTCTTCGGCATGACGGCCCGACTTCCATGGGCCGGCGACCCGCGGCCGCTCTGGCAAGTGTGGGACGAGTTCGGGATCTCGGAGAGCGAGATGATCGGCTGGTGGGTCGAAACGAATCCGGTCAAGGCCGGCAGCAAGGACGTTCTGGCCACGAGCTATGTCCGACGGGGCGATACAAAAGGAAGCAAGCCGGCGGTGCTCGTCGCCCTGGCCAGCTGGGCCAAGGAGCCGGCCGATGTCCGGCTGACGATCGACTGGAAGAAGCTCGGGATCGATCCCCATACGGCCGTTCTCAGGGCCCCGGCCATCGACAAGTTCCAGGATGCGGCGGAATTCAAGCCCGGCGATCCGGTCCGCGTCGAGCCCGGCAAAGGCTGGCTGTTACTTCTCCGCTAGTTCGAGGACCATCCTGAAGCGCTTGACGACGAGGAACTCGTCTTCCTGGCGGATGATGCTGTAAGCCTTGTCGCCCCGGACGAGAGAGAGCGCCTCGGGCACGCGGACCCGCCTCAGGTAGACGCCTTCCGGCGAGAAGACATCGAGAATGCGCCAGGCCCTGGGGAAAACGTTGTCAACACGGTCAAAAGAATCGGCCCCAGAAGGGAATTTATCCGTAGATTCCTATCGCGCCCCCAAATTACCGGGCGAGGCGGTCGAGCTCGTCCAGTTTGAGGCGGACGCTCGCGATGTAAGGCTGCTCCCCCTCGGTCCAATGCCCGTAGGTCGTCACGACGAATGTGCCGTCCGACAGGGCCTCGACGCCCGGATAGGCGCAGTCGGCGTCCTTCGTGTTGTCCATGAGCCGGACGCGGTATTGTCCTTCCCGGCCATCGGCGATATCGTCGAACGTGCCGACCCAGGCGACCCAATCTCCGTGCGTCGGGCTTTCGTGGGTCATGTCGCGGAAGGAGACGAGGAGCCGGCCGTCGGGCGCGTATTTTCCGGTGTGGCGGTCCCCGGTGAGCGAGCCCGGAAGCTCGCGCGGCGCGGTCCAGGTCTCGCCCTCGTCCTTTGAAAAGATGACGAACGAGTTACGCGTGCGGGTGTTCTCGCGGAGGAGCGCCGCCAAGATCCTGCCGTCGGGCGAGCGGATGATGCCCGCCTCGCAGAGGTGGATCTCGGACGCCGCATAGACCGCCTGTGGAAACGACCAGGTCAGGCCTCCGTCATCCGAGAACGTCGAATAAAGCGTGCAGACGACCGGGTCCTCCTGGTGCGGCTCCTTGGTGAAGAAGCGGCCATCGTCGTGGAACATGGCCATGGTGCGGCCACGGCCGAAGGGGCGGAGCTCGACGAGGGCCGACATAACAACGATGCCGCCCCAATCACCGGCCGGCGCGAGCGGCGTCCAGGTCGCTCCGTCGTCTTCCGAGACGGCCAGGCGCGCCGGGTAGAGGCCGGACCAGACGATGAGCCGCTTCTTTCCGTCCGGCCCGACGACGCGGTGAATGGTTGGCGTCTCGAGCGAGGTGGCCCAGTTCTCCGGCACGGGCAGGCGTTCGCTCCACGTCAGACCTCCGTCGAGGCTGCGCTTCATGACGATAGCGCCGCGGCCGTGGCCCTTAGGATAGACGGTGACGATCGTCCTGCCGTCTTCGAGAAGGACGGTCGTGGGGTGGCCCAGGTACTGGCCGGGCTCGCGGTCGACCACGACTTGTCGTTCCGTCTGAGCGGCCAGGTCGATGAGCGGGACCGAATAGCCACGAGAAACGGGTCCGGGCGGGGGCGTCCGCTTGGCACAGAACGACATCGCACAGACGGCGGTCAACGCGAAAAGCACGCGCCGCGCGTTCTTTCTCCCGTTCTCACTCATGGTTGCTATCTAGCTCTGCCCGGGTCAGATTCACTTGAAGAGTTTCATCAGCCAGCGATGGAGAGGCACGGTTGGCTCGAAGCGCTCGAGACAATAATCCACGAGGCGCGCCGAGAAGAACTCCTCGGGCACCTTCGTCTCGAAGCTGGCGTAAAGCCCTTTATGCTTGAGGAGCCCGGCATTGGGATGGCCGGGATCGAAGCCCGCCGGGACGCGCTTGTAGTGCTCGCCCTCGACCGAAAAGCCCTCCCGCGCCCTGAGCGCGGCCACGATCTTGCCGAGCTCCGTCCCGCGCTTCTTGTCGACGACATCCTTCCTGAAGCGGCCGAGGAGGTTATCGGGGATCATGTACATGCCGCCGCCGAGATAGAGATCGGGCGGTTCGATCTGGAAGTAGAAGCCGGACGATTCCATCTTAGGCCGGGAGCCGTCCCAGAAGTAGATGCCCAAGTGGGTCTTGTACGGCGACGGATCCAGGGTGAAACGGGTGTCGCGATAGATGCGGAAGATGGACTTGTTCACCGCGGGGACGGCGACGATGCCGGGCGCGATCCTCTTGAGTCTGTCCCCCACGGCCACGACGAAGAGCTTGGCCGGGGCCATGACATGGGTTTCGTACGTCGTGCGGTTCATCTCGAACCAGGCGCGGTTGTTGTTCTTGCGGAGCGCCGTGAAAAAGCGCACCGTCTCTTTGGTGAAGCCGGAAAAACCGTTCTCGTCGGTCATGTCAACCTCTTGCCGGGTATTCTACCAAATTGCCAGGGCCGAAGTCGCTATGGTATAGAGTGGGAAGGAAGGAGCGGTCATGAGCGCTATCGAGTGGCACAAGGAATTTCCGGGCGCCGTCACGGTCTGCGATACGGAGGGGCAAATCGTCGAGATGAACGTGAAGTCGCGCGAAGTGTTCGCGGCGGACGGGGGCGGGAAGCTCATCGGCCAGAACGTCCTCGACTGCCACCCCGAGCCGGGCCGGTCGCAGCTCGAGAGCATGATGAAGGAGCAACGGACGAACGTCTATACGATCCAGAAGAACGGCAAGAAGAAGCTCATTTATCAGACGCCCTGGTACAAGAACGGCGTCTATGCCGGCTTCGTCGAGCTTTCCCTCGAGATCCCCTGGGACCTCCCCCACTTCAACCGGGACAAATAAGAAGGGGTCAAACCTACGCGATGCCAGTGAAAGACTGGCATCGCGTAGGTTTGACCCCTTCTTGCTCTTTACAGCAACGCCGTCGTCAGCAGCGGAACGTAGGTGATGAGCAGGACGGCGGCCAGCCCGACCGCGAGGAAGATCAACACGTCCCGATACACCCGGTTGATGGGCTCGTTGAACCTATAGGATGCCAGATACAGGTTCAATCCGACGGGCGGTGTCAAATATCCGAGCTCCAGGTTGGCCAGGAAGATGATGCCGAGGTGGACCGGATGGATGTGGAAGAGGTTCCCCAGCGGGATGATGAGCGGCGCGACGACAAGGATCGCCGAGTAAATATCCATGAAACAGCCGACGACGAGCAGGGCCAGGTTGAGGAGGAGTAAGAAGACGTACGGCGATGAGATTTTCGCCGCGACCCACTCGCTGAGCTTCTGGGGGATCTGGGCGTCGATGATGTAATAGGACAGGCCGTTGGCGAGAGCCAGGATGATGAGCACGCCACCGATGATGGGCACGGCGTTGAGGAAGACGCGCGGCAGGTCGCGGATCTTCAGGTCCCGCTTGATGAAGGTCTCGACGATCCAGACGTAGAGCAGGGCCGCCGCCGCGCTTTCCTGCAGGCTAACGATCCCCCCGAAATAGAGGCCGAAGACAATAAACGGCAGCAGGAGCTCCCAAAACGAGCCACGGAACGCCGCGACGGCCTCCCTGGCCCTCAGCGGGTGCCGCGGCATGCCGCGCTTCCATGAATAGCCGATGCCGATGGCCATGACGGAGACAACCATGAAGATCCCCGGCACGAGACCGCCGACGAACATGTCCTTGATGCTCGTTTGTGCGGTTACGCCATAGATGATGATGGGCAGGCTCGGCGGGAAAAGCAGTCCGATGCTGCCCGAGGCCGTCAGGAGCCCGACCGTGAAGCGCTTGGGATAGCCGGCCTTCTCCAGGATGATGGCGAGCAGGCCCCCCAGGGCCAGGATGGTCACGCCGGAAGCGCCGGTGAACGTCGTGAAGAACGCGCAGACGATGACGGCCATCACGGTCAGCCCACCCGGGAACCAGCCGAAGACGGCTTGGAAGAACCGGACCATCCGCTCCCCCGCCTTGCTCTCGGACAGGAAGAACCCGACCGCGGCGAAGAGCGGGATGGCCGGGATGGCGCTCCCCGTCAGGACCCCGTAGGCCTGGTTCGGGATGATCTCGAGCGGCTGGCCGGCCTTGGCGAAGAGGAGGAAGCCGACCCCGCCGAGGACCGTGAAGATGGGCAAGCCGAGGAGGGCCGCGGCGATGAGGACGATGATCAGCGGACCGGACGCCGCCGCGCTCAGGGGCCGCAGGAACTCCCCGATGGCTGTCAAGGCCGGCGCCGGGACGGACCCCCCGGCGGTGACAAGCTGCACGATCGGGTCGAAGCCAAAGAATAGCCCCAGGACGACGGCCGCGGCGGCCGCCGTGAGCCTCGCCCCCCTCTTCTCGATGCCGGTGATGAAGCGGACGCTCATGGCCAGGAAGCCCGCCGCCATGATCATGACGACGAGCCGCTTCGGCAGGAACCCGACCTTGTCCGTCGCCGTAAAGGCGTTCACGGCGAACGACAGCGCGCTCGATCCGAACGCCAGCGTCATTCCCGACGCGAGGGCGGCGTTGACCGCCTCAATGGGTCCTTTCAGACGCGCCGGCAGGAACATCCCGGTGGCCAGGGCGAGGTGCTTCTTCTCGCGCGACGTGATCGCCGCGGCGATAAACGTAGCCGCGAGCACGAGGTGCTCGACATAAGCCCCCGAATCGGGGATCCCGGTATTGAAGACCTTACGGGCCACGGCCTCGGCGAGGAGCATGGCCGCGAGGGCGAAGATGGCGATGACAGCGATCGTATCTTCGACGGTGCGGGCGCCCCGGACGAGCCTATTGGCCATGGGCTTTGCGGTATTCCCGGAGACGCCCCAAGATCTGGTCGTAGATCTCCTTGGAGAAGACCGGGCCGAGGAGCTGGCTGACGGCCTTGTCGGCGGCTTCGCGCCACTTGGCCAGCGCCGCGGCCGGGGCGTCATGGGTGATGAGTCCGTTGTCCTTCATCATCTTCACGGCGTCGGCCTCCAGTCCCATCGTCTCTTCGTAGAGCCCCTTGGCGGCGCCGGCGACGGCGTCGAGGAACGGCTGGTGCAGGTCGGCGGGGATGGACGCCCAAGCCTTCTCGCTGAAGATCAATCCCCCGACGAGCGGGGCGAGCGGCACCGTGAGCATGTGGGGGGCCAGAGCGAAGTACTGGCCCGCTCCGGCCACGAGGGCCGGTAAGTAGAGGGCCGTCACCGCGCCGCTCTGGAGCTGGATCATCAGGTCACCCGGATCGCCTGAGACGGCTTCGTAGCCCATCCGTTTCCAGACCTGCTCGATCTCCGGGAAGTCGGCGGTCACGCTGATCTTGAGCGTCTTCAAATCTTCGGGGGTGATGACAGGTTTCTTGGAGAAGAAGTTGACCCAGCCGGCGAGCGTCCACATGACCGTCTTGAAGCCCTTCTCCGTGAAGAGTTTCTCGAAGGAGGGCTGCATCTGTTCGAAGACGGCGTTGAACTCCTCCCGTGAATGGAACAAGAAGGGGATGCAAAGGACCGTCAGGGAGTGGTCGATCTTGGCCAGCCCCATCGTCGAGAAAACGCCGCCTTGGAGGGTGCCCAGCCGCATCTTGCGGATCATGTCCTGCTCGCCCCCGGCGCTGCTGCCCGGATAGATCTTGACCTGGACGGAGCCGTTCGAGAGACGCTCCCAGTCGTTGGCCACCTTCTGCAGGGCCTTGTCCCACGGGGACCGGACCGGGGCGATGCTGGCGATCTTGATCACAACCGCGCCGGAGGAGGTCGAGGGGGAGGGCGCCGTCGGGACGGCGGGCGCGCCCGACACGGACGCGGTGAGAAGCGTCGCGGACACGGCCACCCCGGCAAGGACGAGGGCCGCGGATATTCTCTTGATCATGGGCGTTCCAACTCGATAAAGAAGTCGTCGATGTGATCGAGGAGCCAGCGGGCCTTGCGCTTGTTGAGGATGTTGACCAGGCGGTTCTCCGGGCTGCTGTCCGCGTCGAACGCGAGGACACGCCCGAGGAGCTCCTTGAATTCCGCGACGTTCTGTTCGCTGACGGCGACCGTCGTGGCCAGGGCCATGAGGGACGACGTGTTCGACTCGCCGGCCAGGGCCTGCGCCTTGGCGAAATGCTCGCGGGCCTTGGCCGGGTCGCCGCCGAGATAGTCGGGAAGCGATCCGTAATAGCCGACGTAAAACGAATCGAGAGAGCCTTTGCCGTATCCGGGGACGAGCGCCTCGACCCGCTCGATCATGGCCCGGGTCTGGGGAACTGTCTGGCCGAGGGTCATGTCGAAGGGATCGACCGAAAAGGCAGCCAGCCAGCCGAGCGCGGTCCAGTAGAGGAGGTCCGCGTCCTCCTTGCCGAAGGGGGCCATGGCCTCCTGGTATTTTCGCTCCTTGAGCTGCCGGCGGATGGCGGGGTTCTTCTTCTCGACGGCGACGAAGAGCATGTCCCGGCCGCGAAGGTAGAGGTTCTTGGCCCGGGCCAGCAGGACCTCCTTCGTTTCGGCCTCGCGGCGGGGCGTCATGTCGGCCGGCGTCTCGACGAAGGCGTTGGCGTACATGATGTACAGGCTGCCGGTGCGGAGCCGCAGGCCGGCGTGGTCCGGGAGCGAGGCGAGGAGCGACTCGTAGAGCTTGATGGCGAAGGGCAGGGCCTGGCCGACGAAGTCGGGGTCGTTGTCGGAGCTGAAGACGTCCGCGGAGGACGACCCGGAGAGCATGCCGGCCACTTTTTTCATGGCCAGCTTCTCGATGGAGCAGCCCCCGAGGGAGAGGATCAGGGTCAGGGCGACCGCGGCCGCGGCAAGGGCCCTCTTTTTCGGCATCGTCAGCGCGCTCGGCACACAGAACTCTTGGTGCATATTCGTTTGATCCACCCCGTCCCTACCTTTTTTAGGATAGGCCCAAGCCGGACTTTAGTCAAATGAGGCCGGTACGGCGGGAAGGCTCATAGCGGGGAGCCGGACGGCTCAGCTCCCCCGGTGCGCGGTCCGCTTGAAAAAGAAGTAGACGGGTATCCCGATCAGGGCCGTGGCGATGGCCACGAGGGACTCGACCGGGGCGCGCAGGAAGGCCAGCACGAGGATGGCCGCCCCAACGATGATGTAGACGGCCGAGGCGACAGGGTAGCCCGGGAGCTTCACCGCGCTCCGGCCCGAACGCCTCAGCTTGAACACGCCGAGGACAGCGAGAAGGGGAAAGATGCCCAGGGAAAAACCCATGTAGGTCAGGAGCTGCTCGAAGGTCCCGAGGAAGACCATGACGACCGCGATGCCGCCCTGGAGGATGATCGACCGGGTCGGGACGCTGCGTTTCGGGTCGACGCGGGCGATGGTCTTGAAGAAGATGCCGTCCCGGGCCATCGAATAGTAGACGCGCGGCCCGAGGATGAGATAGGCGCTAAGGGAGGAAAAGAGGGCGAAGGAAATCAGGAGCGAGAGGACCGTCTCAGCGGATTTGCCGAAGAGGTTCCCCGCGGCGAGCCCGGCGACCGAAATGACGCCTTCCATCTGGGTTGGAGGGATGGCATAGACGTAGAAGAGATTGAGGGCGGCGTACAGGACGATGACCACAGCCGTCCCGAGGAGGAGCGAGCGGGGCAGGTTGCGCGAAGGGTCGCGGACCTCGGAGCCGACGTAGGCCGAGGCGTTCCAGCCGCTGTAGGCGAACATGATCCACATCAGCGACAGTCCCATCGTCTTGATCCCGCCGAAGTCGAAGCGGAAGGGCGCCGCGGCCGTGAGGTGGGCCAAGCTGCCCTTCCCGAAGGCGAAGCCGGCGGCGACGAGGCCGACGATGAGGAGGATCTTCAGCCCGGTCAGGGCGTTCTGGACGCGGGCCCCGGCTTCGAGGCCGCGGGTGTGGAGGAACGTGAAGGCGGCGATGATGAGAATGGCATAGAGCTTCTTCATGACCGAGGCTTCGCCGGCGCCGGGGAAGAGGCCCGGGTGGAGAAGGGCCGGGAAGGCCCGGGTCAAGTATTCGGAGAAGCCGATGGCCGACGCGGCGATGGGCGCGGAGAAGCCGACGAAGAACGAGACCCAGCCGGAGAGGAAGCCGAGGACGGGGTGGTAGAGGCGGGAGAGAAAAGCGTACTCCCCGCCGGCGCGGGGGATGGCCGCCCCGAGCTCGCCATAGCTCAGGGCGCCGCAGAGGGCGACCAGGCCGCCGACGAGCCAGAGGGAAAGCATGACGATCGGGTTGTGGAGATCCTGCATCAGCAGGCCCGACGTCGTGAAGATGCCGGCGCCGATCATGTTGGCGATGACGATGTTGGTGAGCGGAAAGAGGCCGAGCTTGCGCTCCAGGCCGTTCGCGGCGGCCCCTGTAGTCACATTCGGCTCGTTCTTCAACGACTTCGCCTCCCGGGAGTGCGGAAGCTCTACTCTATCCACCGCCGCGCACCCTGTCAAACCAGAGGGGGTCAAACCTTAATTCTTATAATTTCCCAGAGCGGCTCGGTCACCATAAGCAAGGTCCATAAATGTGAAATTATAAGAATTAAGGTTTGACCCCCTCTTTTCTTTGGGTTTGACCCCTTCTTTTTCTTTTCTTAAGACGGTTCACGACGAGGGCGAAAATAAAGAGCGGCCCGTAGAAGGCCGCGGCGCCGGCGGCGAAGCCGATGTTCGTCCCTTTGAGGAGCTCGACGCCCCAGCCGAGCTGGTCCTCGTTGACGAGATAGGTCCAGGTCGAGGACGGTCCTTTCAGTCCTTCGGCCTCGAGGTCGACCCGACCCTCGCGGGAAATGAGCGATCGGAGGGACTCCTCGATCGGGCCGCCGATCCGCTCCTCGAGCTCGAGAAAGGAATCTGTCGCGGCCTTTTGGAATTCCTGGAGCGGCTCTTTTCGGCCCAGCGAGACGAGGTGGATGCCCTCGCGGAGGTCGGCCAGCCAGGCGAGGTGATCGGCCCAGGCCTTGTCGACATGGAAGAGCGCTGACCGCCGGGCGAAGCGACCGAACGCCTCGCCTCCGAATCGGGACGTCCCGGCCTGGAGAAGCGCCTCTGAGGGACCGAACGGAGAGCCCTCTCCCCCATCCGAACTGAAAACGGCATCGCGCCAGTCGGCCACGATCCCTCTCTGCGTCTCGATCAGGGTCGAATAATCCCAGAGCGCCCGCCGGATGTCCAGGTTGCGCCCTTCGATGACGCGCTGCCCGTGGAGGATCTCCTTGCGCAGGAGGTCATTGTCGACGGCGGTGTCCTGCCGTTCGAGCCGGTAGCGGGCGAAGAGCCGGCGCGTCAGGCCGTAGCGCTCGAAGATGTCGTCTTCGAGGCTGATGAAGAACCGCGACGATCCGGGATCCCCCTGCCGGCCCGCCCGGCCGCGGAGCTGGTTATCGATGCGCAGGCTCTCGTGCCGGTTCGTGCCGATGACGTAGAGGCCGCCCAGGCCGGCCACGAAGTCCCGCTCCTCTTCGTTCGCGCCGCCGAGCTTGATGTCCGTGCCGCGGCCAGCCATGTTCGTCGAGATCGTCAGCGCGCCCGGGGCGCCGGCCCGGGCGATGAGGACCGCTTCAAGCTCGTCGTTCCTGGCGTTGAGGATTTCGCAGGCGATGCCGGCCCTGGCGAGGGCCGCGGTGAGCTCCTCCGATTCCCTGACGCTCGCCGTGCCGACGAGGACGGGGCGGCCCGTGGCGTGGACGGCGGCGATCTCCCGGACGAGCGCCGCGGACTTGGCGCCTTTATGCGTGAAAACGACGTCAGGGAGGTCCTGGCGCAGGCACGGCCGGTGCGATGGGACGACAACCACGACGAGGCCGTAGAATTCCTTGATCTCGCGTGCCGACGGCGCGGCCGTCGCCGTCATGCCGCAGAGCGTCGGATAGAGCCGGAAGAAATGCTGGAGGGTGATGGAGCCCAGGATCCGTCCCTCGGCCCCGCGCCGCACCCCTTCCTTGGCCTCGACGGCGGCCTGGAGCCCGTCCGGCCAGTGGCGCTTGTCCATGACCCGGCCGGTGAACTCGTCGACGATCTCGATCCGGCCGTCGCGGACGATGTAATCGACGTCCCGCTCGAGGAGAAGATAGGCATGAAGGGCGCAGTGGACCGCGGCCAGGAGCGTTTCGTTCTCCGGGGCGAAGAGGTTGCCGCTCCCGAGAAGCGCTTCGATCCGGCGGATCCCAGCATCCGTGGGGAAGACGTTGGCGTTCTCGTCGTCCGTGTCGTAGTCGCGGCCCCGCTCGAGCTGGCGCACGACGGACGCCAGCCGGATGGCGTCGACGCCGCTCGCCCCGGCCGTCCCGGAGATGACGAGCGGGATGCGCGCTTCATCGATGAGGATGGAGTCGGCCTCGTCGACGAGCGCGGCCGCGAAAGGACGGTGCACGAGCTCATCGGGCTCGTAGGCCAGGCGGTCGCGCAAGTAATCAAACCCGGCCTCCTTGGCGGTCGCATAGGTCACGTCGCGGGCATAAGCCGCCTTCTTGGCCGGCTTGCCCAGGCCTTCCTGGACTGCGCCAACGGACAGGCCGAGAAGCCGGTAGGCCGGTCCCATCCAGGCGGCGTCGCGTCGGGCCAGGTAGTCGTTGAAGGTCAGCACGTGGACGGGCCGGCCGGAGAGGGCGAAGTACGAGGCGGTGAACACGGCCGCGAGCGTCTTACCCTCGCCGGTGGGCAGCTCGGCGATCCTCGCGTCGGCCATGGCCAGGGCGGCGATGATCTGAACATCATGGGCCTCCAGACCCGTCGCACGGCGCGTGGCTTCAAGGGCGAGGGCGAAGGCTTCGATCCGCGCGTCCCCGCCGTCTTCGGTCTTCGGCTTCGGCGGCGCGTCGGCAAGGCGCGAACGCAAGGAGGCAGAAAGGCGGCCGATCTCCGCGTCGGATACGCTGACGAGCCCCTTCTCCTCATGGAACGCCCGGATCTTCCGGACCATCCTCGCGTACCCGGCGAGGTCCGTTTCGACAGGATGGCCGCGGAACCGGTTGAAGGCCGTTTTAAGATTCATGGTGATCCTCCTCCGTTCACAACAGGGGTCTCTCTGTGGAAACGCGAATGAGCGAGGAGGTCAACGAGGGGGGCTTCTAAGAAGGGGCGGCCCGGCGACGCAGGGGATGACGAACCGTTCAGGGCACGGCTCCCCACGAGGCTGGACGGCCAAGAGGACGCCGAAAACGAGAGAGCTGAGGACGAAAGGCAGGGGCAGGAAGAGGACGGCCAGGATCAAGAATGGGACCGTGAACCTTGCGATCATCGTTTCTCGCCCTTGGGGCCTATTCTATGCCACGCCCGTGATCCCGTCAATAATTCCATTTTCTTTTCATTGAATTCCCGCCCGGTTTTTCCCATAATAGGGCAGCATTGAACAGCGAATTCCTCGAGTTCCGCGGGGTCTCCAAGCGCTTCGGAGCGATCCAGGCCGTCACCGATGTCTCCCTCGGGATCAAGAAGGGCGAGTTCTTCTCGCTCCTCGGGCCGAGCGGCTGCGGCAAGACGACCATGCTGCGCGTGGCGGCCGGTTTCGAGGAGCCGGACAGGGGCCGCGTCTTCCTCGACGGCCAGGACATCACGGACCTCCCCCCGAACAAGCGCAAGGTCAATACGATCTTCCAGAGCTACGCCCTCTTCCCCCACATGACCGTGCGCGACAACATCGGCTTCGGCCTGGCCATCGCCAAGCGCCCGAAAGCGGAGATTCGGGCCGAGGTCGACCGCATGCTCGAGCTCATCCGCATGGCCGACCAGGCCGATAAGAAGCCCGATCAGCTCTCCGGCGGGCAGAGGCAGCGGGTCGCCGTGGCCCGCGCCCTCGTCAACAAGCCCGACGTGCTGCTCCTCGACGAGCCTCTGGCCGCGCTCGACCTCAAGCTCCGGCAGAAGATGCTCATCGAGCTCGACCTCATCCACGACGAGGTCGGCATCACCTTTCTCTACGTCACGCACGACCAGGCCGAGGCCATGAGCCTGAGCGACCGCATCGCTGTCATGAACAGCGGACGAATCGAACAGGTCGGCGCACCGGCCGAGATCTACGAGTCGCCGCGGTCGAGCTTTGTCGCGGCCTTCATCGGCGACACGAATTTCCTCGAGGGGCGCGTTCAGGACTGCCTCGATCGCGATTACTGCCGGCTCACGATCGCCGACCTGCCGGAGATCCTCTGCTTCAACGATAAGGTCCTCCAGCCCGGGCAGCCGATCTACCTCAGCATCCGGCCAGAGAAGATCCACATCTCGCACGAGCGGCCCGAGGAGAAGTCGCAGCGGAATTACGTCCCGGGCGTCATCGAGGACGTCATCTACCTCGGATCGAATACGAAGTACTGGGTCCGGGCCGGGGGCTACAGGATCCAGGTCCTCCGCCAGCATGACCGCTACTTCCTCGACGAAAAGCCCATCCGCTGGAAGGACGAATGCTGGATCTGGTGGCACGCTGATGACGGCTTCATGCTCGACCACTTCCGCAAGGCCGACGAGAGTCTGCTGGCCGTGCCCCCGCAGAGCGTCGGCGAACCTCTCAATGGGAAATAAGAAGGGGTCAAACCTACGCGATGCCAAAAAAACCCGTGGGGAGATGACTAAGGGTGATAAAACTGGCATCGCGTAGGTTTGACCCCTTCTTGAGGCGGCGGCGCACCGAGTGGCTCGTCTCCCTACCGACGCTCATCTGGCTGAGCCTCTTCGTCGTCATCCCCACGCTGCTCGTCTTTGTCATCGCCTTCCGGCCCGCGAACCCCTACGGCGGCATCGGCCGCGGCTGGACCCTGGATACGATCCGCGCCCTGGCCACGCCGAGCTACCTCCTGATCGCCTGGCGGACGCTCTGGATCAGCCTGCTGACGACCGCGATCTGCATCCTCCTGGCCCTGCCCGCCGGTTACACGATCGCCCGGGCCCCGGCGCGCTGGCGGAACCGGCTTCTTCTGCTCGTCATCATTCCCTTCTGGACGAGCTTTCTCGTCCGCGTCTTCGCCTGGAAATCGCTCCTTCACCCTGAAGGCCCGGTCAAGAGGGTGCTCGAGGCGCTCGGCCTCGTCGGACCGGAGACGACCCTCCTCTACCATCCGGCGGCGGTCGTCCTGGTCATGGTCTACACGTTCCTGCCGTTCACCATCCTCCCTATCTACGCGGCCGCGGAGAAATTCGACTTCCGGCTCGTCGAAGCCGCCCGCGACCTCGGCGCCCGGCCGTTCCAGTCCTTCCGTAAGGTCTTCCTGCCCGGCATCCGGCGCGGCCTCGTGACCGCGGTCCTCGTCGTCTTCATTCCCGCCCTCGGGTCCTACATCATCCCCGACCTCGTCGGCGGCCCGTCCGGGGAGATGCTCGGCAACAAGATCGCCCAGCGGGTCTTTACCGACCGCAACCTGCCGCATGCGAGCGCCCTCTCGGCCGTCCTCGTCCTAGCCGTCCTCGCCCCGCTCATCGCGGTGCTCGCCCTCCAGCGCAAAGGCAAGAAGTCCGACATCATCATGGGGGAAGCGCCATGAGGCGGAGCCGCTTCCCGATCGTGGTCACGCTTCTCGTCATGGCCTTTCTCTACCTGCCGATCCTCATCCTCATCGTCAACTCGTTCAACCCGGCCCGCTTCTCCAGCCGTTGGGAGGGGTTCTCGCTCACGTGGTACGCCAAGCTCTTCCAGTCGCCTGAGATCTGGCAGGCCGTGAAGAACACGCTCATCATTGCCGTCTCGGTCACGGCGGTCTCGATCATCCTGGGCACGGCGGCGGCCTACGCCCTCCACCGCTGGGGCGCGAGCCGGCTCCAGCGCGTCCATTACACGCTGATCTATCAGCCGCTCGTCGTGCCCGAGATCCTGATGGGCATCAGCCTGCTCATGGCCTTTGTCGCCGTCGGCGTCCCGCTCGGCCTGTTCACGATCTTCCTGGCCCATGTCACTTTCTGTGTGAGCTACGTGGCCATGACCGTGCTCGGCCGGCTCCAGGATTTCGATTTCTCGGTGATCGAGGCGGCGCGCGACCTCGGAGCCAGTCCCTGGCAGAGCGCGCGGAAGGTCCTCATCCCCATGCTCATGCCGGGGATCGTCGCCGGCGCCCTGCTTGCCTTCACGCTCTCGGTGGACGATTTCGTCATCACCTTCTTCGTCGCCGGACCCGGCTCGACGACCCTGCCCCTCCGTATCTACAGCATGATCAAGTACGGCGCGCCGCCGATGATCAACGCCCTTTCGACCCTGCTGCTGGCGGTGACGCTGACGGCCGTCATCCTGAGCCAGCGGCTGGCCAACCGCCGCGCCAATTCGGTGACGCACAACTAAACTCACTTAACTATCCCATCGCGTGATGGCCGGGCCAGGCGGCCCTAAGGGGAATTAGGTGTATTTGGTTGTATGTCACCAATTCGTGACGTGTTGAAATGACGGCGGAACTGGATTATAACGTGGATTCTGGAAACGCAGATGAAGAATACGAACGGAGTCCTTCGGGCCGCGCGGGCGGTCCTCTTCGCCGGCGTCGGCATCGCCGCGCTGTCCTTCGTCTTCGCGTCCTGCGGTAAAGCGAAGCCCGTTCTTAGCGTCTACACCTGGTCCGATTACATCAAGCCAGAGCTCATCCGCCGGTTCGAGCGCGAGCAGGGCTGCCGCGTAGTCTTGGACACCTTCGAGTCGAACGAGGCCATGTACGCCAAACTCCGGGCCGGCGCGACGGGCTATGACCTCCTGACCCCGTCCAGCTACATGGTCAGCCTCATGTACGCCCAGGGGCTCGTCCGGCGCCTCGACCGCGCGCTCCTCCCCAACCTCGTCCATATCGATCCCGAATATCTCGAGATGGCCATCGATAAGTCCATGGACCACTCCGTGCCCTACATGATCACTAACACCGGCATCGCCTACCTCGAGGGAAGGGTCAAGGACGTCATCCCCTCATGGCGGATGTTCGGCCGCACGGACCTCCGGGGCCGGATGACGATGTTCAACGACATGCGCGAGACGATCGGGGCGGCCCTCAAGGCCCTCGGCCACTCCATAAACTCGACGAGCGAGGCCGAGCTCGCCCAAGCGGAAACGCTCCTCCTCGAATGGAAGAAGAACCTGGCCAAGTTCGACAACGAGCAATACAAGATCGGCCTGGCGTCGGGCGAGTTCCTGCTCGTCCACGCCTGGAGCGGCGACATCTTCCAGGTGCGCCGGGAGAACCCGGACGTCCGTTTCTTCGTCCCCGAAGAGGGCACGGTCATCTCCTGCGACGACCTGGTCATCCCGGCCGACGCCCGCGAGGTCGCCCTAGCCCATGCCTTCATCGATTTTCTCCTGGACCCCGCGGTCGCGGCCGAGAACACGGCTTTTATCTATTACCTGTGCCCGAACAAGGATTCCTACCCGCTCCTGCCGGCCGAGATCCGCGACAACCCGGGCATCTTCCTCGCGCCCGGGATCCGGGCCAAGAGCGAGATGATCGCCGACATCGGCGCCGCCAACGCGCTCTACATCAAGGTCTGGGACCGCCTCAAGGCCTCCCGCTAAAGAAGAGAGGGTCAAACCTACTTTTTTCGAAAAAAAGTAGGTTTGACCCTCTCTTTTGCTACTTATCGATGAGGGCGCGGCGGATGATGACCGGCTCGAGGGGTTTATGCATGGCCATCTTGCGGTCCGGCCCCTCCCATTTCTCTTCGACCGGGACGGCGGCGATGCGCTCGAGGACATCGAGGCCTTCAATGAGCTGGCCAAAGACCGTGTACCGCCCGTCGAGATGGGGCCGCGGCGCGACGCAAATATAGATCTCGGAATCCCCGCTCCATTCGTCGCCGACGCGGCCGAGGCCCAGAGCGCCGACGACATGCGGCCGGGTGTTGAACTCGGGCGGGAGCGGCAGCGCGTCGCCGCCTCCGGCCTGTATGACGTGGCCGCGGACGACCCGGTAAAAATCCTTGCCGTCATAGAAGCCCTTCACAACGAGCGCCTTGAATTGGGCGACGGTCTTGGGCGCATCGGCCTCGAAGAGCTCGAAGGCCATCGTGCCCAAGTTCGTCTCCATGACACAAACTTCACGGCCTTCGCCCGAAGCCGGCGTGCCCATCGGGGGCGGCGGGAACAAGGCCGGGTCCAACACGACGTGGCGGATCCGTTGTCGTTTCCAGGTGTAGGTGATGTGGACAAGCCGGTCCCGGGCCTGGATGATAGCGGGATAAGAGAACTCCACCCCCTTCTCTTCCTCGAGCGTCAGGACCCTCTGCCATCCGCCTCCGTCGTTGGAAACCGCGACCGCCAGGATCCCCCGGCCTTCGGTGACGGGATTATAAACGAGGACATGCCGCCCGTCCTGCAGGGTCACGGCGTCTATGCCGGAGTTGGGGTTGGGGAAGACAGTGGGCTCGGGAGAGGACCAAGTCGCGCCAGCATCCTCGCTCCTCGAGACGAAGATCCGGCCCGCGTTGCTTCTCATCATGGCGATAACGCTACGCCTTCCGGTCCTCAGGAGGGCGGGCTGAATGAGCCCGACAGCCTTGCCGTCATTGATCGGCGTCGTCCTAGTCCAGGTCGAACCTCTGTCCTTCGTCTTCTCGATGTGGACGCGCCAGCCGTCATCCTCCGTAGAACTGCCGGACAGGATCGTCCCGGAGGCCATCTCAATCGGATGGTTCTTGGCCGGTCCGATGATCCCCTCGGGCAACGGCTCCGGCGCCGCCCAGGTCCGGCCGTCGTCGGAGGACCGGGTCAGCATCCCGCGCCACCGGGCCGGTGATGGACCGACCTTGTAGAAAAGGAGCAGCGGGCTGCCGGTCGGACGGAAGAGAACGGGATTCCAGCACGGCTCGACCGCGCCGTCGGCCGCGATCCCCCTTGCGACCTCGACAGGGCGCGACCATCGATCGCCTACCTTCCGGGAGAGCCAGATGCCGACGTCGGGATCGCCCTCGCCGCTCCCTCCGAACCAGGCCGCGACAAGGCCCGAGCCTGTCTCCGCGAGGGTCGACGCGTGGCAATGGGCGAACGGCGCCGTCTCGAAGATGTCCTCGCTGAGGACGAGCACCGACGTCTGCTTCTCCGAGACCGGCTCGGCGGCCGAGGCCCGCGCCGCAAGATAGTTCCCTGCCCCGACCACGACCGTCGATAGGATGAGAACGACGATGCCGGCCACGACGAGCCGCCGCGTCGGCTTCCCCGTCGCCCGCCACTCGTGGAAATAGATCCCCCACAGGCTGCTGAAGGTGATGATGAAGGCCATGTGGATCGTCCAGCTCGAGAAGTCATATTTCCCCATCTGGGTCGTGCCCATGCCGTAGAAGAAGAACTGGAAGTACCAGGTCGTCCCGGCCAGCGCCGCCCAGATGTAATTGGAGAGAAGCGACGGCGCGGGTTTGAGCAACCGGCGACGTCATCTTGGAAGGCAGGATTGTTTTGACCCGGAGATAATCGCGCCCCGACTTGTTCTTGAAGCTCAGGGCCACGCACCAGATGAAGTTGGTTGTGAATCCGCCGATGAGGGCGATGATCATGACCGGGAAGTTCTGGAAGATCGGTCTCGCCCCGCGCTGACAGCCGCCTCGGCGATGGGCTTGCCCGCGGCGAAGGCGAAGGCCATGCACGAGCTCATGATCCCGGCGAACACGGCCACCCAGGCGCCTTTGACGAAGCTGAACTCGGCGATCGAGGCCTTCTTCTCGGCGTCCGAGAGCTCCTTCTCCTTCCTCATCCCGGCCCGGCCGCACATGGCGATGCCGGTGAGACAGACGAGGATGCCGAGGATGACGATCTGCCCGGACGTCGTCGCGACGAGCCCGGCGATGCGCCCTTCGAAAACGGGCGGGACGAGCGTGCCGAAGACGGCGCAGAAGCCGAGCGACAGGGCCATCCCGAGCGAAAGCCCCAGGTAGCGCATGCTCAGGCCGAACGTCAGTCCGCCGATCCCCCACAGCACGCCGAAGAGATAGGTCCAAAGCAGGGTCTTGGAGGAGGCTGACCTCAGGACCCCCAGGAGATCCGGACAGGTGAGAAGCCCCACGACCCACGGCACGATGATCCAACTGAAGAAGCCGCCGACGAGCCAGTAGATCTCCCAGGCCCAGCCGCGGACCTTCTTATAGGGGATGTAGAAGCTCCCGGCGGCAAACCCGCCGAGAGCGTGGAGCAACACCCCGAGGAAGGGATTGGGACTCATCGCGCCTCCATGAGTTCCGGAATATATGCCGCGCCCCCAACCGAAGTCAAACAGGAGAGGGTCAAACCTACTTTTTCCCGAAAAAAGTAGGTTTGACCCTCTCTATTTTTTCCGTTAGCATACGGCCGAAAGGCGGCCGCATGCTGAAGAAACACCCGCGCGCTCTGGCCTTCATCTTCTTCACCGAGATGTGGGAACGCGTCGGTTTCTACACGCTCATGGCCATCCTCGTCCTCTACATGGACAAGGTCCTGGGTTGGTCCGACGCCCGCAAGGGCGACTACTACGGCCTCTTCCTGGCCCTCTGCTATTTCGTGCCGCTTCTCGGCGGCTGGCTCGGCGACAAAGTCATCGGCCAGATCCGGACGGTCCGGGCCGGCGCCTTCCTCATGGCCCTCGGCTATGTCGGGCTGGCCATGTCCGGCCCCGGCCGCGTGCTCCCGTTCTACATCGGTCTCCTCCTCATCGGCCTGGGCACGGGCATCTTCAAGGTCAACATGGCCGTCCTCGTCGGCAATCTCTACGCCGGCAGGCCGCAGCTCAAGGACGCCGGGTACAACATCTTCTATATGGGCGTCAACCTGGGGGCCATGGTCGCCCCGCTCGTCGCGACGCTGAATAACGCCGTCTTCCACAGCTATAACCTTTCCTTTTGGGTTGCCGCAGTGGGGATGGTCTTCGCCCTGATCATCTTCCGCGCGGGCGAATCGGAGCTCCGACCCGTTGACTGCAAGCTGGGTGCCGGCGCAGCCGCCACGACAGCGCCGCTCGCTGCGGGCGAAGCCGCTCCCCCCGCCGCCTGCCCCGCCGTGGACAAGCGTGAGGAGCGCCAGCGCGTCGCCACGCTGGTCATCCTCTTCCTCATCGTCATCTTCTTCTGGGTCGCCTTCTACCAGAACTTCTTCGGTTTGACCCTCTTCGCCGAGCGATCGACCGTCGTCCTGAAATGGCTCCGGCCCGAGACCTACCAGTTCTTCGAGCCCTTCTTTATCCTGGCCCTGACCCCGCTCCTCCTCGCCCTCTTCAGCCGCCTGAACCGGAAAGGCCGGGAGCCCTCGACGCCAGTCAAGATCCTCCTCGGCATGCTCATCATGAGCCTGGCCATGTTCATCATGGTCTGGGCCTCGCTCGCCGGCGGGAACCGCGACCAGAACATTATGTCCCCGAGTTGGCTCATCGGGACGTACTTCATCGTCACGCTGGCCGAGATCCTCATCTCGCCCATGGGCCAGTCGTTCGTCTCCAAGGTCGCCCCGCCGCGGATCGCCGGGCTGATGATGGGCGGCTGGTTCGCGGCGACGGCCGTCGGGAGCTACGGCAGCGGCCTGCTCGGCAAGTCCTACAGCAGCCTGGCCCATCACGAGTTCTTCCTTATTCTCGCGGCGCTCATGCTTGCGGCCGCCGTCCTTGTCACTCTCTTTCTCAGAAAGCTGAAGCGCTTCGCCAACTGATCACCGGAGGAGACGCATGACCCTCATCCAAGAAAAGGTCAAACAGGCCGCCGGGCTCCTCAAGGAGTTTGGCGTGGATTGCTGGATCACCTTCACCCGTGAGAGCGAGATCTGCGGCGACCCCACGCTCGTCTTTCTCGCCCCCGGACATGTAACCTGGCATTCGGCTTTCATCGTCTCGGCCGACGGCCGGACCCGGGCCATCGTCGGGCTCTACGACCAGAGGGGGATCGAGGAAACCGGGGCCTACGACAAAGTCGTCGGCTATGTCACGGGCATCAAGGAACCGCTCCTCGAGTACCTAAAGGAGCTCGATCCGAAGACGATCGCCGTCAACTACTCCCAGGGGAGCGAGATCTGCGACGGCCTGACGCACGGCATGTACCTGACGCTCCTCGAATTCCTGACCGAGGCCGGGATGGCCGGGCGCCTCGTTCCGGCCGAGAAGATCGTCTCGGCCCTCCGCGAGCGCAAGTCCGCGGCCGAGATCGGCTGGATGAAGCAGGCCGTCCGGGCGACCGAGGAGATCTTCGGCCTCGTCGGCCGGTTCATCGCCCCGGGCCGGACCGAGAGCGAGATAGCGGCCTTCATCCTGGCCGAAGCCGAGCGCCGCAAGCTGCCCACGGCCTGGGGCCAGGCCACGTGTCCGGCCGTCTTCACCGGCCCCGACACGGCCCAAGCCCACTACTCGCCGACCGGCCGGACGGTCGAGCCCGGTCACGTCCTCAACATGGACTTCGGCGTCAAGATCGAAGGCTATTGCTCGGACATGCAGAGGACCTTCTATATTCTCGCGCCTGGCGAAACGTCCGCACCTGACGACGTCATGAAGGGCTT